>SWDP01000041.1:2961-9162 GCA_005116885.1 Nitrospira sp. | reverse complement strand
ACATTGCAAACCAACCGACCTTAAGAGGCCTGGAATCGTACCAGAGCGACATATCATAGCCGCTCTTGTCGCTACCCCCCCATGTGGTTGTACTCGCCATACCCTGACCTCCTTGTTAAGTGATTGAGACCCACTGCTTATTCCGGAGAAAAATTCTCCGACGGAACATTGCTACTATTGCTGCCGTTTGATCTGCGTGGCGGGAGATTAGCGGATACAGTTTCTTGATGTCAAGTAGAATATCCAAGGTGAAAGCCGCATCCTTTCCACATGCAATATGCGTGCGAATGACTATGCACTTAACTCCAGTTTCGTCGCCTAAAATACAGAGTTCTAGGAGGTACTTGCAACCAGTCTTGAGTAGGGGGCAGGCTCAATCACAACAGCCTGCGCGACAAGTTTGTAGAACAGTTGCCAACGGTCTCTGGAGGTTCGACGGTTAAACCGAACCGTGAATTCATTGAGATAACAATCTAGTTGTTCACGGGACAAGGCACCTTGGTGCGTACTCACCAGCCAGCGTTTAAATAAGGAGGCTACTCGGTGCACGCGAGGCAGCAAGGCCGGCGCTGTTTTGCCGTTGGTGTTGATTAAGCGGGGTCGGTGTTTGAAGCCTTCCTGTTTCAACCCCGCATAGGCCTTCCATCCGTCTGTAATGACTATGGAGCCTGGCTCAACGACGTGTTTCACGAAGGCGATAAGCTGACTTGGAGAGGCGGAGGAAATTCGGCGTAGCCGGATGCGGCCAACCCCTTTCCCATCGATCTGCGTGGCGATTGCCACGAGGGCTTTGCTTTCTAAGCTCCGGCGGCTTCCTCCCGCTTCAATGCGTCCCATCTGTATTTCGTCCACTTCAACGTGGCTCCGCAATCTGTCCCAATCCGGCAGTATCAATGCGCGTCGCAGTTTCTGTAGCCACGACCATGCCGTTCTGTAACTGCCGATGCCCAGGAGTCGTTGTAGTCCCAACGCACTGAGGCGTTGCTTCTGATCAGTCATCCACCACATCGCGCGGAACCAGTCCTGTAATGGAAGGCGGGTTCGATGGAAGATTGTTCCTGCCGTGACCGAAGCTTGGTATCCACATCGGCGGCACATCAGGAGGCATCTCGTGGTGGTCCAACTGCCACTGGTTGTGCACTGAGGGCAACAGAACCCAGTTGGCCACCGCAGCTGAGCCAGGTAGGCACGGCACGCACTTTCAGTTGCAAAGCGTTGTTCGAACTTAGCGAGGGCTCGCATGTAATCCTCCATGGTGCGACTCTGGAACAACTGGGCATGCTGGAGTTAAGTGCATAGATTATTCGAGGACAAGCAATATACAAAAATGCATTGGAAATCAAGTGCCGGTATCGTGCATCCATGTGTGAGACAACATTCTGGCAGGCACGGTCGTGGTCCGCCCAACCACATGGGCTGATATACATAAACATTGGAGTGAAACAGCTTCAAGGGACATCAATCCTTGATGATCCCGAACACAAGGATTGTACAAGCGTGCCAGGCTCGGGGTATCAGAGCCTATTGACTCCATTAGAATTATCAGGGGAGTGAACGAGGGAACGTGCGCTCGCAATCCGTTCGCTATTACGGTCGATGTTCACGTGGAGACTTAGTGGACGTGATCGTCTGGCGGCGGCCGAATTTCCTTTTCCCTGTTAAGTTGTTCGATTTGTCGCGTCAATTCTGCGATATCTGCCCAGCCAGATCCATCCACCGCAGGGATCCAGCGTGCCCGTAAATAGCCGTAACGATCTATGAGAAACTCCATATGATTCGGTGTTGTTCCTTCGCCAGCCAGATCGGGATTACTAAGGGTTCTGCGGAATAGAGAGTAGCTGCGCGCAATTTCTGGTGCCCCTTGCGTTGTTACCTGGAAAGGGGTGGCTGCAGTGATTACCGTCAGATCTTGCGGCTTGAGATCATTGAGGGGCACCGTGAGTATCACGGTATCGGCGGTGCGTAGGGCGGCATCAGCCTGTCTCAACTGACTGAGTCTTGCCTGTGACTCCGGCCATGAAAATAGAACCAGTAAAATCGCTTTCTGCCGGCGGAAATCCTTCAAGGTGCCGCTTGTTCCGTCATGTGTGGAATAGGAGAAGTTCTGTGGGGCCATGTACGGTTGATTGGGGGCGACATAGGGATTGATCAGGCGTGCCTGATAGCCACGGGAAGTGGCATGGAGGAAGTTCACCAGGTCCCAACGATCCTCTTCCGAGAGTTTATCCGCAAACGCCGGCATTCCGGTACCGGGAATACCGTGGGTCAGCCAGTGAAAAAAGTCCCCAGCGGTATGCTTGGCCGTGTGCGGTTCTGTGAGCAGATCCACCGGCGGGATTGTGAAGGTCTTAGCGAGAACGCCATTCCCCTTGGCTTGGGGGCCATGGCAGGGCACACAGTTTGCCGAGAATAGAGCCGCGCCGTTGGCAACGGAAATGGTATCGAACGGGACCGGCGTTTTCCGGTAAGTTTCCGGAAAAGCCTGAGTGGCAAGAGGAGGTAGCGCCGCAACCAGCGCACCGACAGCCAGTATAGCGGGGATGGCAATGCGCCACTTCGTCTCCCAGCGTCTGGACCGACCAAGGACAACCGCCCCAACTGCCAAGATAAGCAGTGTGACTCCGACCCCCGCGCCGATCATCATGCCTACCCCTCCCCAGGTGGCGTCGATGGAGAAGCGGAATGGGTAGGGCCAGTCCTCAATGACGGCATGCTTCGCCGGTACGGCGTTAGTCAGAATTGTCGCCACCAATACCAGTACCAACGCGAGCATGACTTCGACGGTGACCCACTTTCGAAGTCCTCGTCCGCCGGCTGCAGACACATCAGTGTTCTGGTTGAGTGACGGAATCCAGATGTGTCGCGCGCATGCACCGATCACCAGAATCGGTGCGAGCAACGCAATCTTTGTATTGAGAAACCAGCCCCAGCTCGTTGCGACCAATGCAGCATAGCTCGTGTCCACCATGTCATTGGCAACGATGGTGCCTGTGGCTACAACAGCGACCATCACAGGAAGCGCTATCGCAGAGAAACGTTTTAGGGTTTGGATGTCGAACCGATCCACTTCCTCGTGTGATCGTTTCACGGTGGCGGCGAACATTATTGAGAGAACGGCCGGCAGCCCTCCGAGCCAGACACTTGCCAGAACAATATGCAGTGCGTAAGGCAGCACTGATATGACGGACAACTCATCGGCTGCAGAATGGCTTGCGAATGATCCAGCAGCCAGCGTGAGCGCCGCGACGGTCGCGTACAGCACATACTGCCAGCGTGCCCAGGATGAGAGCCGGACGTAGAGCGCCACTCCGAACACGAGAAGTGCAAGGGCAGCGCGTACCATCCAGACGAGCCCTATGCGGGTTTTTTGTAAGAGATCTAGCCAGGCCCCCGGACGCCAGGCATTTTCGGCCACGCCTGTGGCTTGCGCGGTCGTGGTGGCCAGCAAGCCAACCAAGCCTACCAGAAGCGTGACCGACAGCCACGGTAACACTCGATTTAGGCGGGTGAGCCAAGGGGAGTCGAACGCAGTATTCGCGCGAGCGGCAATCGCAAGAAAGACGCAGCCGCCGACCAGGATCATGTTGGACGCAAGCTGCAGCCAGCGAAACAGCGCGCCGATGACCTCGATCATTTCTTTTGCACTTTGCCCTTTACAGAGAAGTCGAAATAGGACTCCACCACATGACCATCAACCGACAGCACCCGAAACTTTACTGAATACTTTCCAGGCGTCAACTCCGGCAACGGCAGGACGATGGATTTCCGGTCCTCTGGAGCCAGTTTTGGTTTGACCTCGGTGACAGGATGCTTCTCGGCGTCGAGCACGATCAGCGAGGCGTAGTCGCCTTCAATCTCTTCGTTGAACCAGAGTTGCACCTGCGCCGGCGCTTGGGCAAGAACAGCCCGGCGTGGCGGCTCTGCCTTGACCAGCATTGAATGTGCCAGCACTGGAGCGGCATGCACGCACAGCACCATTGCGACCGCTGTGCCAGCCAGGATGCGCTTGAGTGCGTAAACTGCCCATGGTTTCATCGGAGCTCCTTCTTGTTGCTGCTGCTGAGCCGGGGTGCAGCAACCCGTCATGTGGCCACCTGTCTCGACACATTCTACTCCTGAGACCGGATGGCTGCTTGCCTAGGAAACGGTGCTCACCGGGGACTTGCGACGACCTCGCATGATAAAGAAGATTGCTGCTCCAGCGGCGAGTACTGCGACTGGGACGATGACCATCATGTAGTGCATCAAGTGGGAAACGACTCCCCCCTCTCCGACCGAAATTGGGAATCGCGCGACATGTTCTTCCTTGCCGCGAACGGTGATGATCCCGATGAATTTGCCAGGCTGGCTGAAGCTATGTTCGAAATTGATGAACCCCCCCGTGTAGACTTTGGCCGGCAGGTGCACGACTGTGATGGCCTGAAGATCCTGTTCCGAGCCCGTATCCTTGATGACCCGAATCTCGACGGGCATCGAGCGGAGTTCCCCTTCGATAAAATCGAGCACGACCACGGTGCGGCCGGTTGACGGAATATCCCCGCAGAGTTCCTGCCTATCTGAAGTGTCAGGTTGATATTCGGTCAGGTGCATACCGTAGGGACCAAACTTCAGTATGCAGAAGTTTTTGTCTAATTCATGAAAGTGCTGGGCCTGTGCGGACAGTGGAACTCCGATTGCCAGCATCACGCTGAACACAATGACTGCTTTCAAAAGACATCGCAAAGACATCATCAGTATCCTTCTCGTAGTAATTACTTAGCCGCCTTCAAATATTCTCGTTAAACCAGGACCGCGCTTGCGCCTGCACCACGGGGTTGCTGGCCAGCCACCTAGGAAACAGTCTTGCTAGAAGTATTGCCGCGTCCTCGCATGGTAAAAAAGATGATCGCCAGGATCACCGCAACTCCTGCGAACGCAATCAAGAAGTAGCTGGGGGGCAACCAAATTTTTGTTTCCCCTACCGAGAATGGGAATCGCGAGACATGCTTATCACCCACAGTCACGAGGCCAA
Source organism: Nitrospira sp. (assembly GCA_005116885.1). Taxonomy (GTDB): domain Bacteria; phylum Nitrospirota; class Nitrospiria; order Nitrospirales; family Nitrospiraceae; genus Palsa-1315. The sequence continues at coordinate 4,151 of SWDP01000041.1, read as the reverse complement.
TGAATTTGCCGGGCTGGTCGAAATTATGTTCGAAATTTACCGAGCCGGCGGGGTATACCTTGGGCGGCAGGTGCAAGACCGTGATGGCCTGCAGGTCTTTCTCCGACCCCGTATCCTTGATGATTCGCACCTCGGTGGGCATCGGGCGGAGTTCATCTTCCATATAATCGAGCACCACGACTGTGCGACCGGTCGCCGGAATATCTTCGCAGAATTCCTTATTGCGCGTGTTGTCCGGCTGGTAGCCGGTAAAGTGCATGTTATACGGGCCGATCGTGAGTCTGCACATATCCTCGGCCAGTGCCAACCCTCCGTGAGCCTGGGCCTGCGAGGAGAAGAATGGCACCCCGATTGCCAACATCAACATGCACAAACCGAAAGGTTTGAGTAATTGCTTCACCATTGCCAGAATCCTCCCTCTCGAATATTGGATCATTTGCACACGGGCCGGAACGCTCGGCTCCCTATGAACGGAGGACTGTCCACCAATTGCGTACCCGCTTCGATCGTAGGAGCTTGTATAAGAGCCACACTCCCACCAGCACGGCCAGTGCTGGGACAATTTTGGATTGCACCAGCTTCTGATAATCGACCATATGCACTCGCAAGAGATACTGGGGGCGCTTCATCAGATTCTGCTTTTCCGCAGAAATGATAACGGTATAGACGCCTTCAGCCAGCCTGGCTTCGCCCCGGAGTACACCGTCTGGGTGGGTGGTTGGGCGAATATCTGCCACAATCTGATCCTCTGCCTCGTTGCTCCCGTTTCCCTTCACGACCCTCATTCCGACCAGCTCTTTGCGCAGCATCGGGTCGACAAGGTCTACGACCAGAAAGGTGTCGCCTTCTTTGGGAATGTCTGTGCAATATTCTTCTTTCAACTCGTACTGTGGCTGATAGGCGCTGAAATGTATGGTCTTCTCTCCGATTCGGCGCAGGCACGGGTCGTCTTCCCCGCTCGTGGCTCCATGGGCTGCAACGACCTCCGGGTCGTACAATGCGGCAAGAAGCATGAGCACCATAAGGCCTGCACCTGTCATCTGCCTAACCATAAATATGCGGCACCTTCCTGTGTGGGGGCGTGCGATAAAGGCCTGCCCCGTATGGCGAATCCATTGCCAGCTCAACGTCTTGCTACATGACCCGATCTATGGGATCACTATATGATGCCACTAAAGCAGGGTAAGATT
>SWDP01000041.1:0-2861 GCA_005116885.1 Nitrospira sp. | reverse complement strand
CGAGTTTTTCTCCAGCCTACTAGAATGCATGCGTCAATTGTGCAGGACACCAAAGACGGTGCGATCCTGACCGTTCATATCCAACCGAAAGCCTCCACCACAGAGTGTGTGGGCATTCACGGCGACGCGATCAAAATTCGAGTGGCTGCTCCACCGGTCGATGGCGCAGCCAATGAGGAATTGATCCGATTCTTAGCGCGGACGTTGGCTCTTCCACTCGCTGCGGTGCACATTGAATCTGGGACCAGCGGACGACATAAGCGTGTGCGTCTGCGTGGAGTGATGGCAGAACGCGTCATCGCTCGCCTCATGCAGAAAGGACCGGTGACAGAATGAAACGCGCTATCGCGTACCTTGTCTGTGGAATGTTTCTCCTCAGCGCCTGTTCCAGCGCCCATCCTATTCTGTATCCCAATGCGCATATGCAGTCGATGGGGAAAGAGGTTGCGAACCAGGATATTGAAGATTGTAAGAAGTTGGCTAAATCGGCAGGGGCTGAGGAAGGCAGCGGGAAGGCCGGTCGTGTCGCGACCGGCACCGTAGTGGGTGGCGGAATCGGCGCGGCAGCGGGAGCAGTCGGCGGAGCCATTTCCGGTTCGGTAGGCAGTGGTTCCATGATCGGAGCTGCGACCGGGGCGGTGTGGGGATTGCTGACCGGACTCTACCATGTCTTTGCTGGCCCGTCACAACCGAATCAAGCCTACACGAACTTCGTGAATCGGTGTTTGCAAGAAAAAGGATATGAGGTGACGGGCTGGCAATGAGGAGGACCCTCCTTGCTCGCGGAACGCGCGGCCTCAGAAGGCCCTCGTTCGACGCGCGCAGTAGAGGGCACCTTCTCCCTGCCAGCCTGGGGGAGTGAAAGAGGTACAAGCTGAAAAGATAGTCGCTCAATGTAGGTGCGCAGTGGCGACCATCTCGTGTGCTCTGTTTTGTGAGGCGAGAAGAAGGAGACGCATGATTCGACTACGGGTAAAGGGATATGGTGCTGTGGTGATGATAATGTGCCTCAGTCTTATCGCTTGTGCGGGGCCGGAGCCGATGTTGCGGTCGAATGCGAAGGTTCAATTACAGGGAAGAGAGGCGGCGAAGCTTGATGTGGCCGCGTGCCAGCACAAGGCCGAAGCAGCCGGGTTGAAGCCGGGCACCGGTAACCGAAGCGGCAATGTCGCAGCTGGAGCAGGGCTGGGACTGATCAGCGGCGCGGCGGTCGGGGCATCGGCTGGACTCATCGGTGGTGTGGCGGGCGTGACGATTGGGGCGGCAGTCGGTGGCGCGCTCGGAGTTATCATCGGTTCTGTGGGTGGCGCCTATAGGCCGCTCGATCCGGACCCTCCGTACGGCGATGCGGTGGTGCGCTGTTTGATTGAGAAGGGGTATGACGTGAGTGGCTGGGAATAAAGCTTAAAAGGGAATAGTTATTTGCTTAGGCGCTGATCAGCAATTTCTCTTCACTCCTGCAGACAAAAATGCAGCAAAACGAGACTGATCATTTTTCACACATGAACCCACTACAATCTCCTCTTGATGAGCTATTTGCCCGCTTAGCTCTCATTAACGGTCTTCTCTCCATATTTGAATCACAACAGACGAACTTTCGGAGTCTGCTAACCGCTAGGCTGGAGAAGGACAGGTTTGATATCGCTAATCTGGTAACGGGGGCCAATTTGATTATCCGTGATTTGACAGAGTGGCCAGCTCATGGGTGGGCTGAGTACTATCCCGCTGGAGGATTGATTGTCGAAGGTAATGAATATCTAAATCTTATTGAGGTTTTTGTCCAAAGACAATCGGCGTGGTCTATTGCGCAAAGCTACGAAGCCTTTGAGACATTTCTATTTGATTTTATGGCAAGTGTCATCGCGAATGACAAGAAAGGTAAATTTCTCGGGCGGCTTGCTGTGGAAAATTCTGAAGATGGCAACTTTGACCCAATGAATCTGGAAGAGTTGAAAGTGAAAATCCGTCAGACCTATAGATCAAAGAATAATTGTAAATTGCTGAAGGCAATAAGAACCATGGCTCCCAATCTAGAGCAAGCAGAAGTTGCAAATAACAGACGGCTGAACCTAAGGGATTGGTATAAGGTTATCTCTGAGGTGAGACACGCTGTCACGCACAGTGATCTGTTGGTTAAGAATGCTCGAATGAACGGATGGTCTGTTGAGGAGAAGTCCCTTGTTGCAGTCTATTGTTGCAGGAAAGTTAAACGTAATTGGGTATGCACTCGCTCCAACTCGAAAAAATTCTGAAAAGACGATTCAGTCGTTTGCGGAATACAGCCTCGCCATTTTCAAGTCCTTTTCGATAGAGTGTGGATACGAATGGTCAAAAGCCGTGAAGGGATACGGCTAGCCGTGTGGGGGCATATTCTAGTCAGTTGAGAGTGTGAGTGAGGAGTAAAAAGGCTTAGCGAAAATCGGCTTTGCAGTCGGTCACTACGAGGTTGGTGAGTTTTTCTCCTGCGTCGAGTTCTTTCACCAGCCAAGGCCTGCTAGCTGTTCGTCTTTGTGGGGTCCCGATCTTTCTTCGATCCGGCTGACGATGTAGTAGCGCCCGGCGGGGATTTTGGTGAACCAGAAATGTCTGGTGGGGTTGGCTCTGGTGGTGCTGAGGTAGGGGACTAACCGCTTTTCCATCTGAAGCCGAGGCAATGCTTCTTTAGGACAGTCTGTCTGAGTGCGGAGAGTCGCGCAACTACATTTCAAAGGCCTATACGTTCATCATGGGTTTGACCAGCCGGTTCAGAAATGCGTTTCATTCGTGCTGGACCAAGCCCTCTTTGACTTGCCACTGTCAGATGGGCGACAATTATATAGATGCGTCATGTATCTTGTTGCTAAACATGAGGCCTTCATTGC
>SWDP01000012.1:57618-62046 GCA_005116885.1 Nitrospira sp. | reverse complement strand
TCCGGAGATACTCGGACGCTTACAGAACAACAAAAAAGCGATGTGGTTCAAAGAGCACAACACGTTGTTAACGAGGTCCAGATCCGTCAGTTATCAGACGTTATTGACCTCCTAGACGACATCTTGAAGGATCCACAGAAGCGTTACTATTTGACGATTGATCGCCTTGACGAACATTGGGTTGAGGACAAGACGAGGTATCGCCTGATTCGTGCCCTAATTGAAACGGTCAGGGATTTTAAGAAGGTCCGTCATGTAAAAATTCTCATAGCTATTCGATTTGATCTTCTCAGTAGAGTGATTAAGCTAACGAGGGATGCTGGTTTTCAAGAGGAAAAATATCTGCCGCTATACCTGCCAATTGAATGGACCAAAGATCATCTGACAAGCGTTCTGGACCACAGAATCAACCACTTGGTTAAGCGACGCTATACGTCGAGTCCGGTTGGCTGCAAAGATGTGCTGCCTGAAAAAGTAAAAGGGGAAAAAGCAATATCGTACATTCTAGAGCGGACCCTTTTGCGCCCCCGAGACGCGATTGTATTTTTTAATAGCTGTATCAGCCGCGCCGCAGACCGGCCAATCATTACCGCCACGATGATTAGGGAAGCGGAGGGCGAATACTCTAAGGATCGCCTTAGAGCGTTAGCAGATGAATGGAATGCAGATTTTCCTAGCCTAATTGATTTTGCAATGATTCTTAAATCTCATAAACATCATTTCCCCATCGAGCATCTCACAATCCAGCAGTGTGAAGATTTTTGCTTAAGCTTTACGATCCATGCAACTGGTCCAAAGGATTTTTTGTCTGAAATAGCTTCGCAGGTTGTCGAGTTGGCCCTTTCACCAAAAGATTTCAGAAGAAGCTTGTTCCAGGTGTTCTACCGGGTAGGACTTGTGGGGCTAAAGCTGGAGACATATGAGAAATTTAGCTGGATGGATTCTGGAAGAGCGGCGGTGTCATCTGCTGAAATCTCAGACACAACTCGTATAGCTGTACACAAGGCATTCTGGAGGGTACTAGGAATACTTGAACCCAAGACAAAATAATCGCAGGGTCGCAAGTCGCGCACTATTCATGGGTTACTCGCTGTCTCACCTGCAACCCAAGTCAGATTGGGTGCAGATGCAATCTTATAAGAATGATGACAGGCTGGAATTTCGAGGGCTTGCGGACAAAAATTCTTGCAGGTTTTGTGGACAGCGGACTCCAACGGTTTTCCTGCCTCGACACTCGCCAGAATGTCAGCCCCCGCCCTTCTTAAAAGCTCTAGCAGGCTGCAGGAAAACTCGGTTGATACAGAAATATGGCTACAATAGTGTTGGGCCAAGAATAACCTTAGGATGCTCAAAAAGGCTGTCCAGCAAGGCCGCAGGCGAGTCGAACCCGGAGGCGTACCCGCTGGGGTACGTTGAGGATTTCGATGAGCTGAGAACGAAGCTGGCGGACTTTTTCAGCATCCTGCTATCGCTTGGTCTTTGCCGCCGCGCATGGAGCTGGACGGCTGAGTTCTGCTGGTAATTTCGTCTGCTTGTCCACGCAGGTTGTATCGAGCTGGGCCTGTGTTAGGCCTGACACTGCGGACAGGTCGGTCCCATGCAATGTCGCGCGATGGAGGTCTGCCCCGTCGAGTCGGGCACCGGCGAGGTTGGCTCCGGATAGCGTGACACCTTGGAGGTTCGCCTCTTGGAGGTTGGCGCGCGCGAGATTGGCACGGGTGAAGTTCGAACCATTCAGGTCCGCTGCAACAAGATTGGCCGATTCCATCGTCGCCTCAGTGAATTGTGCGCGATGGAATTGGGCCTTCGGCGCATGGATCTCGCTGAGGTCCGCGTTCGTAAAGATGGCGCCGGTTCCCCTGGCGCCGATCAGCACCGCTTGTGAGAGTTGGGCGTTACGGAAATTCGCCTGGTCCAGGATGGCCTTATAGAAAATCGCCATCCGAAGTTTGCCGGACTGTATGTTCGTTTTGACCAACCGTGCTCCCTCCAGGTTGGCTCCTTCCATGTCTGCCTGCTGCAAGTCGGCAGAGTGGAAATTCGCGTATCGCAGGTCCGCTCCGCGGAGGATGGCCTGACGCAGGTTTGTCCCCACCAGACTGGCGTCGTCTAGATAGGCGCTTTCTAAATCTGTTTCCACCATCTGGGCTCCGTCGAGCCGCGCACCGTCGAGGAGGGCGCCTTGCAGATTGGCTTGATAAAGATTTGCCTTGCTCAGGTTGGTTCGGCGGAGGTCGGCTTCCATCAGGTCGGTTCCTTTCAGGGTGGCCCGGGAGAGGTTTGCCCCATAGAAGTATGTGTCGATAAAGGAGGCATTCGTCAGATCGGCTGAGGCGAGGTCTGCCCCCTCAAAATGAGCCCGCTCGAAGGTGGATTCGTGCAGTTGTGCCTCGGTCAAGATGGCGTCGTAGAGCGCCGCTTCATCCCCGATCGCACGGAATAGATTCGCGTTCGACAATCGTGCGTGCCGGAGATCGGCTCCCGCCAGGTTGCTGTCTTCCAAGACGGCTTTTGAGAGATCGGCTCCCGAGAGACTCGCTTGTGACAAATATCAGCGCGAGCCAGGGGACTGATTATTCGTGCCTCTGGCTGTCCGCTGCTGCTTCTCGCCTTGGCTTCGAGTGGTGCATTTCTCCTCAGGGGCTGCCTTGGCAATGCAGCGCAATGCACCAGTGACAGGCGGCGGTCTGAGGCGCATGGACAGATATTTCAATGTCTTTGTCTTTCTTCTCACTACAAGCCTCGTGCCGACTGTTTGGTATCTGTTTGGAACGTGACTTGCGAGGCTCAGTTGCATGCCGACGCTGAAAAAGAATTCTCTTGAGCAATATCTGCAGTCCCGCTTCGGTCCTGGCGTCACGTTACTGTCGTATGAGGTGATCGGTAAAGCCAGTTCGAAGGGAGCGCAGAAACAGTATGGCTATGGCACGCCGGTCAAGTTGACGTTCCGCATTGGCCATCGTGTGCAATCGGCCGTGCTTGAAACGATGAAACCAGGCCCGTTCGGCCATGAGCATCCGGCGGACCGGGCCCAAGCGATTCTCTGGGACTATGATTCCTATGGCCGGTTGCCGCGTCATGTGAAGGCGCTTGACGTCGGCGCGTTTACGGCCGACCAAGAGCTCAAGTCGGTCGCGTCGGCAAAGGAGTTTTTCGTCCTGACCCAATGGGCAGAGGGAACCAGTTATCATCTCGATTTAGAACGATTGGCCAAGGGTGGAAGGCTGCGGAAGCAGGATCGGGAGCGGACGAAAGCCTTGGCGCGTTATCTGGCGGAGATCCATGCCAGAAAATTGCACGACCCAGCCCTCTATCGGCGTCGGCTCAGGGAATTGCTCGGCCATGGTGAATGCATCATGGGTCTGACAGACAGTTACCCGGATCGCTACGAGTTCATCACGGCTGATCTCTTGCGCGGGGTCGAAGAAGCCTGCAACCGGTGGCGCTGGCGCTTGCATGGGGAGAGGCAGCGCCTGTCGCAAGTCCATGGAGATTTTCACCCCTGGAATGTCTTATTCCGGAAAGGAGCGGACTTTTCTGTGCTCGACCGGTCACGAGGGGAGTGGGGAGAGCCAGCAGACGACGTGACCTCGATGACGATCAACTATCTGTTTTTCTCGCTCTGTCGTTGGGGCACCTTGCAGGGGCCGTTGGAGGTGCTGTTCCGGCTCTTTTGGGATACCTATATGGAGGCCAGTCAGGATCAGGCGGTCACAGAGTCGGCCGCTCCTTTCTTTGCGTTTCGAGGGTTGGTCTTGGCCAGTCCTGTGTGGTATCCCACGTTGTCGATAGAGATACGCAGGACGATCTTCCAGTTTATCGAACGGGTCTTGGATGAGCCACAATTCGATCCGTCGCGGGTGAACGAATATTGCCGGGAGTGAAGGCTGGGGGTGATGAGTGATCTGTGAACAGTGATGAGTGAATATGATGATAGAGCCATCCATTTCTGATCACCCATCACCCATCACTCATCACAAGTTGGCTTTCGCCATCTGGGTCACCGGCTTGCCGGCTTCGGGCAAGAGTACGATTGTCTCTGTCCTCAAGCCGCAGCTCGAAAGGCTCGGATTGACGGTCGAGGTGTTGGAGTCCGATGAGGTTCGACGAGTCCTCACACCGACGCCGACCTATTCAGAGGCAGAGCGGGATCTCTTCTACCGTGCGTTGGCCTTCATCGGACAGAAGCTCGTGGCACATGGTGTGACCGTGGTCTTCGATGCGACGGCCAGTCGCCGAGTGTATCGGGACTTTGCGAAGGCCCTGATTCCTCGTTTTATCGAGGTGTCCGTGGAATGTCCCCTCGCGATTTGCATGGAGCGAGACAGGAAAGGGACCTATCGAAAAGGCCAGTTAGGCGAATCTCTCACCGTTCCTGGGTTTCAATCTCCCTACGAAGCGCCGATCAACCCGGATCTCCGAATCGAC
>SWDP01000012.1:55459-57608 GCA_005116885.1 Nitrospira sp. | reverse complement strand
AAGGAATCGTTGGTGGTTTTGACCCTGAAGCAACATGAAACCAACAAAGTGACATGCCCGAAATGCGGCAGCAGCAAGGTGCAACAACTGTATACGTCGTTTGTGGCCCACACGACCAAGAAAAGCTGACAACATGCTGAAAATGCCCCCCAGCGTCGTTCTCAGTCGCCCGTCTCCCTGCAACGTACCCCGAGGGTACGCTTCAGTCGCCGAGCTTCCTGCGGCCTTGCTGGGATGTCATTTTGAGCATCCTGCTAGCCTGGCTCCTCTGAGACACGCTGCCGATCTTTCAGAACCAATGCGGAACCTCTCGCGCTCATCCTGAGAATCCTTTCTCGCTCCGCTCAGTCCATTCCATGAAGCTGAGGGTCTCGCCCCTGTTGACTCGGATGGCCTTGTGAATTTACTCTGCGAATGCCTACTAGCCTGCGGAGCTTGTGGGCATGATGACCTCTACGTCACTTGACCGGCGGGATTTTACGCCGGCAGCCTTGCTCCGCAATCCACATGTCATGACAGTGTTCCCAGGCCTTTGGCCTCGTCGAGCGCTCCTCGCTGGAGTCCCCACAGAGTCTCGGCTCTTCACTATTGAGCCGCACACCCAGTTACTTGGTTTCTGCTACTGGCAGCCGCATCGCACCGCTCCACGTAATCTTCAACAGCTCGGTTGCACAGAGAACTCGATGCCTGATTGCGCAGTTCCCTGTTCTGGTCTGCTGCAGGATGTTCAGTTCTCTCGAACATACTGCCGCACGGTATCGTGGGCTTTTGTAAAACACTCAGGACAGGATGTGTGTGTGAGCGCAAGCTCGTCCGGATTCACGCCATGGGTCTCGCGAAACGCCTGCGGCGTGATCCAGAGCTTACGACCGGGAGAAAATCTTGTATCGTCTCGAATGATTCCGCAGGCACAACAGACGGGGAGCAGCGTAGGTGCGATGAATGTCTCCCTCCTTGGAGCGGAAGGCGTTTCACGAGTGGTCCGTATCATGGTTTTCTCAATAGACATAAAACACCTTCTCTCCTGTCCAGTGGATGGCGGTGTGTGCGATATAGGCCAGAGAGGAGCAATCGATATGCCGGACGACTTCGGTGAAACCCCGTCGAAAATTTCTTGTTGGTCGAAAAAAGGTGTACCTGAGTGAAAGAAGCAGAGGTGGGAATCGGGTCCTGTCTCCAGTCTGTAGACATACGCCTCACCCTCGATCTTTCCACGGTTTGTACCTTGCCGCAGGAGCGGGAAGACAGGGGGCTGATATGCGGCGTTGCAACATAGGAGGGTATATACAAGAGAACCATCGCCGGAGATACTAGGGCTATTCCTAGTCCAGGGAGGAAACCTTACTAGTGCCCGCACGATGATGATCTCCCTGCTTGTCTGATCTTGGGAAAAAGCCTAGACTCTGGTGTGTAGTAAGGCCATCACCCGCGACCGACGACTGTTCGGCGCCGCGGTCTTTGTCACCACGAGGAAGACACACGCTGTGGCTGCGTCACGAAAGATTCCCAAAAAAGTCGTTCCTGCAAAGGGCGGCGCCAAGCAGGAGGGTGCCAAGCCGAGATCTCTAGGGGAGCGGCTGCCTCTGCCTGAATGCGACGCGCTTCAGATTATGCAGAACGACGAGCTGCGCCGGACCCAGATGGAACTCGAAGCGGCCCGTGATCGCTATGCGGCACTCTACGATTTCTCCCCAGCAGGCCATCTTACGTTGGATAGCCACGGCACGATTGTGGAGGCCAATCTGAGGGCTGGGACGCTGCTCGGCGTCAACCAGAAGGAGCTGATCGGCCAATCACTCGGCCACTTCGTTTCACGGGATGATCAGGACACCCTCCATCGGCATTGTCAGGAGGTCTTCAAGACAGGCACCCGGCAAAGTTGCGAGGTGCGGCTCACGGAAAAACCCGACGCCTCCTGTTGTGTTCATCTTGAGAGCATCGCGATGCACGAGGAGCCAGGGCATAGTGCCCATTGGCGGACGGCGCTTCTCGATATCACTGAACGGAGGCGGGCTGAACAGGAACAAGCCCGGCTCATCGAGGATCTGACCCGGTCGCAAAAACATTTTCAATCTCTCTTCCACTGGATTCCCTCCGCCGTCGGAATCAGTACCGTGGCGGATGGTCGATTTATTGACGTGAATGAGGG
>SWDP01000012.1:49297-55359 GCA_005116885.1 Nitrospira sp. | reverse complement strand
TCGGCCGGTCCGTCTTGTCGATATTCCATGAGGAAGATCGGGCCGCAGCGCGCGTGTCCCTCGACAGAAGTCTGGCGAATCCAACCGATCTGGCCACCTGGGAGTTCCGCAAAGTGCGTAAGGATGGGAGCACCCTCTGGGTCCGGGAAACTGTCCGGCTCGTAGAGGACGATTGTGGGGCTCTTGTCATGCTACTTGCCTGTGAAGACATCACCGAGCGGAAACGAACGGAGGAGGCGTTGCGCGAGAGTGAATCGCGCTTCCGGATCATGGCGGATACGGCGCCGACCCTGATCTGGATGGCGGGCCTCGACAAGTTGTGCACGTATTTTAATCAGGTCTGGCTGGATTATACCGGTCGGACGATGGAGCAGGAACTGGGGAACGGCTGGACGGATGGCGTGCACCAGGAGGACATCGACCGGTGTCGGAAGACGTATGTCGAGGCCTTCGAGCGGCGTGAGCCCTTCCAGATGGAATACCGCCTACGCAAGGCGGATGGGCAATATGGCTGGGTGTTTGATAAAGGCGTCCCGCGTCATTTTCCCTCCGGAGAATTCGCCGGGTACATCGGCACCTGTATCGACGTGACTGAACGTAAGTGGGCCGAGGCGGCACTGCAGGCCAGCGACGCCTTCACCCGTGCGGTCCTGAACTCACTCTCCGCGCATGTCTGCGTGCTGGACAAAGAAGGAGGCATTGTCACGACGAATGACGCCTGGAAAGAGTTTGCCAGAAAGCACGCAGATGGCACATTCATCTTTGGGGAGGTCGGGGACAATTATTTTGACTACTGCCGTCGCACCATCGCTGGTACGTTGATAGGCCAGGCTATTCTCAAGGGTATTGAAGATGTGTTGATGGGCAGTGAACTGAGTTGTGTCTCTGAATATGCCTGCCATTCGCCGGAAGAAGAGCGGTGGTTCCTGATGCGCGTGACTCCGTTGAAAGATGCCAAGGGCGTGGTCATTTCTCATACGGATATCTCACGGCGTGTCCGGATGGGGTTGGAGCTGGAGCAACAGGCGGTTCTGCTCGGCGAAAAGCAGAAGGAATTGGAATCCTTGGCAGGGAAGCTGATTGAGGCCCAAGAAGCGGAGCGGAAGCGGATCGCGCGAGAACTGCACGACGACTTCAATCAGCGATTAGCCGCACTATCGGTCGAACTGGAGAGCATGGAGCGAACCCCTATCGCACTACCAGAGCTGATCATGCGACAACTCGCTGCGATTCGCATTCAGGCTGGGACGCTTTGCGACGACCTGCACGATCTGGCATACAGGCTGCACCCGTCCTTGCTCGAGCATGTCGGCCTGGAGATTGCCGCACGAGATCACGTCGCCGAGTTTGCGAAGCGGACCGGGTTGTCCGTGAGATTTACTGGGCGTGAGGTGCCGAAGACACTCTCGCCGGAGGTGGCCACCAATCTGTTTCGTGTCTTGCAGGAGAGTTTGCAGAATGTGTCCAAGCATGCCCAGGCGACCGACGTCACCGTCAGGCTGAGCGGCTCGTCCAAAGGGGTGGGCTTGTCGGTACGCGATAACGGCCAAGGGTTCGATCTTGAGGACAAAATCGCTGGCGCAAAAGGACTCGGCTTGGTGAGCATGCAGGAGCGTACGCGTGGATTGGGTGGGTTTCTCAGGATCCATTCTTTGCCCAGGAGCGGCACGAAGATCTGTGCCTGGATACCTCAGTTACAAGAGGACGCATGAAGAGACCACGCGTGCTCATGGCCGATGACCACTCGTTGATCCTAGCCGGCTTGCGGAAGCTGGTGGAGAATGAGTGCGAGGTGATGGGTACGGTGGAAGACGGGCGATCGTTGGTTGAGGCGGCGCAGAGGTTACGGCCGGATTTGATTCTCCTGGACATCTCGATGCCGCTGTTGAATGGGCTCGAAGCGGCCAGGCAACTCCGGACACTGGTGCCGGAAAGCAAACTTATTTTTCTCACCATGCATGCCAGCTCGACCTATGCAACCGAAGCGTTCCAGGCCGGGGCTTCAGGGTACCTTCTCAAGCGTTCCGCGGCCTCAGAACTCAGCCTGGCGATCCGGTCAGTCCTAAACGGACAACACTATCTGACCCCGTCGCTTACGAAGGATGTGCTGGACACGGTTCTCAAGTCCTCCTCCGGGGAGCGAGGTACGTCTGTGCCAATGGCGCTCACCGCGCGCCAGCGAGAAGTCTTGCAGCTTGTCGCTGAGGGCCGCGGCACAAAGGCGATCGCCACGACTCTCAAGGTGTCGGTGAAGACGGTGGAGTTTCATAAGTCTCGCATCATGCAGCAGTTGGACATTCATACCACTGCGGACCTGACCAAGTATGCGATTACCCACGGCATCACCAGCCTCTAGCAAAGACGTGAAAGGTAAAACGTGAGACGTGAAACGCCGCTCGTTCAGGACTAGAATGTTGGATGTTTCACCTTTCACGTCTTACGTCTCACGACGCCTTTAGCCTCTAGCCGAATGGCTTCTCAACGCTAGGGTTTCACCTAGTTTCTTTCACTTTCAAAAAATCCTATAATCTCTATACCGTTGCCTTTCCTAGATGAGACGACAACACATGAAGAAACTGCGGATCCTTCTAGCCGACGACCATCCGGAAATGCTGAGCGCGATATGTGGTGTATTGGAAGACAAGTTTGGCGAGGTCGTGGAGACGGTGGGAGATGGGGAGGCCCTTGTGGAAGCGGCACAACGGCTGAAGCCCGACATTATTATCGCGGATATTTCGATGCCCAGGCTGAACGGCCTCGAGGCCACTCGAGTCTTACAGGCCACTGTTCCACAGAGCAAAGTCATCATTCTTTCGGTCCATCGGGAGCCGGTCTATGTGTCCTTGGCGTTCAATGCAGGAGCTCGCGGGTACCTGCTTAAGAGAACGGGCCTCCATACAGAATTGCCAAAAGCGCTTCAGTGTGTGACCGCGGGCGATCGCTATATCGGGTTGGGGGTACGAGAAGAGTGCGCGCTTTCGGATGGGGCCGAAGTATAGCAGACAGCGGAACCCTCTGGCGTAATCCAACGATCAGCCCACCTGGCCTACCTATTTCGCTCTTACAACCAGACAGACTGAACAGTCAACATGAACGAGACAGGCTGGCGGATGTTTCGCGTTCTGCCGCCTGCTTCATGCATGAAATGCCAGCACCGGACAGGGCATCTTGTGCAACACGGCATGAGACACGCTCCCGAGCACGAAGCGGGAGATTCCCTGCCGGCCCCTTGTGCCCATCAGAATCAGATCCGATCGCAAGGTGGTCGCTTGCTGCAGAATCATGGTAGACGGGGTCCCGACCACGGCGACTCCGTGCGCCTGATATCCTGTGGCGCGCAGACGTTCCGCCACACCCTCGATGTATTCGGTCTGTTTCTCCAGTAGCTCGGTGGCGGCGGCAGCAGCTGCGGCATGGCTTGGCCAGGGCGGCTCTGTCGAAGGCAAGACCGTCATGAGCGTCAACTCAACCGTATCGTCAAATGGTTTGAGTTGGAGAAAACGAACCGCAGCTTCCGCATCGAATGAACCTTGTAGCGGCAGCAAGATTTGTTTCATCGCCTTGGCCGAGCCGTTTACGATTAATGTGGCGCAAGGGGCCAGGGTGAGGATGCGATGCGACACGCTGCCGAGCAGCCGCTCCTTGATGGGGCCAAGACCCCGTGCTCCCATCACGATGAGATCGGCGTGCTGCTCATCAGCCATCGAGATAATCACTTCTGCCGGAGACCCGACTAGAAGATGTTTCTTTGTGGGACCTGCATGCAGCGGGAGGAGGGACTGAACTCGATTGAGCAGCCGCTCGCCGTCTTCCCGCATGCTCTGCTCAAGATCCTTATACAGCTCCTCCGCCGCTTCCGGCATCATTGCCATTTCAGGGTACGCCGGCCTTGGAACGTCCAGTGCGTGAACCAGGGTGAGCTGTTCTGACCTGGCCATGTATTTCATGACGTGAACGGCCTCATAGGAATTATCCGATCCATCGACCGCGAGTATGGTTTTCATCAAAGATGCTCCTTTGTTTGCGCACCTGTACTCTTGTGCTTCGCAGGATGAACGTGTTGCTGAAACCACGCGAGCGCATGCTCCGCCACTTGCTCAAGTGTGCCGGGCTCTTCGAAGAGGTGCGTTGCACCGGGCACGATTACCAGACGTTTAGGACAGGAAAGCAGTCGGTAGGCTACTCGATTCATCTCGATGACCGGTTCGTCGTCTCCACCGACAATCAGCATTGTCGGCGCAGTAACCGACGGCAGATAGGCTTCGGCCAGATCCGGCCTGCCGCCCCGCGACACGATGGCCTGAATCGACGAGGGATCGCGTGCTGCCGCCTGCATCGCCGCGCCCGCGCCGGTACTGGCTCCGAAATAGCCGATGCCCAGACCTTTCGTCCGATCGTCCTGTTCAAGCCAGGCTTTCGCCACGAGAACTCGATCAGCCAACAGGTCGATGTCGAAGACTTTGCGGCGGTCTTCGGCTTCATCGGGGGTTAGGAGATCGATCAAGAGCGTGGCCACCCTTCCTTGCTGGAGAGAATGGGCGACGAAATTATTGCGCGGACTGAATCGCCCGCTGCCGCTACCGTGGGCGAAGACCACCATGCCGAGCGGCGACACAGGAATCCCCAGATGGCCTTTCAGGCTGACGCGGCCGGATCGGATTGTTACCTCTTGTGGAGCCTGCAGGTCCGTCGATGATGCCATCGTCTTCCTTTAATAGGATGCTGAAAAAGTCGGCCAGCGGCGTTCTCGCATCGCTCAGACCCTCAACGGGGACCCGGCCGCCTCACCACTCGGCGGCGCGCACAGACGTGGTGCTCCTTATTCGTCGCACCGTGCGCCCCAGAGGGTACGCATCCGGTCTTCGCTCGCTGCGGCCTTGCGGGACAGCCTTTTTGAGCATCCTGCTGGCCATTCAAGCACGAGCACCCCATGTATTATCTCCACAGCGTGTCGTGCAAAAACTGAGTCTTTCCACTAACTGCTAGATCTCGATCGTCTTGCGCTCACAGGATGAGCGACGCGATTCCCAGATACACCGCCACACTGAGAATGTCTTGTACCACGGTGGCCACAGGACCACTCGCGAGTGCGGGATCAATGCCTGCTCGGCTTAGTCCAATCGGTAATAGGCTGGCGACGAACGTCGCGATCATGGCGGTCAAGGCGAGCGTGATTGCGAGCGTAAAGGCGACCGATCTCGTCCCGCCCCAGGCCAGCAGGCAGGCTCCAGCGGACAGTCCCACGATCCCGCCGATGAGGAGGCCGACCGCACCTTCCCGTAATAATTGCGCCCCCAACGACACCCTCCCGTAGGCCAACGCTCGAACGAGGATCGTTTCGGTTTGTGTCCCGACGGCGTCGGCCATATACACCACCAGCGGCAGAAAGAAAGCCAAGGTGATGTTGTCTTTCAGCGAGGTTTCGAACAACGATGCGATGCCACCGGCCAAGAATCCTCCTGCCAACCCGATCAAGAGCCAGGGGATACGCGCCCGAACGATCTGAGCAATTCCTCCCATCTCCGGCGGGGCAGGATGGAAGGCGGCAAGACCTCCCATGCGCAGAATGTCGTCCACGTGTTCTTCATGCAGCAGCGCCAGCAACCGCCCAATAGGGATAGCGCCCATGAATTGGCCGGATTCACCGAGCACCGCCACGTCGGCATCGTGTTGCTCGACGGCGAGCAGGGCCACGGTTTCCGCATTGTCGCCGGCTCGGACGATCAACGGCGGATCCCCACGTAACGCATCCAGCCGTATGTCTGGGGAAGCCGTGAGCAGGCGTTCGATCGGGACTTGCCCGGCCAGCCGCAATGCGTGGTCCACCACGTACAGATGCCCGACTTCTGCCCATGTCCGACTCTGCAACAGCTTCATGGCGTCGGCGACGGTGCCATCCGCGCGAGCCTGCGGGACAGTCGCCGTCATCAGATCCGCCGCGGTAGCCATAGGCACCGGTTCCTATACCGTCAGCCTTTGGTACTCCTGTTCCGCACGACGAGCAAGCTCGGGCGACTAACAGGCTACAGAAAACGTAACGTACACTTCTTGAACACCGTTGG
>SWDP01000012.1:44306-49197 GCA_005116885.1 Nitrospira sp. | reverse complement strand
TTGGACAGAAGAACAGGATGTAAAGCCCGACCGCCAACCCTAGCAGCATCGCCCCTAAGAGCAACCATTGATTGCGCGTCATGTGTCGGCACGACCTTCCCCTTGCAATATCTCAGCAAGTCCAATGCCGTTGTCTTAACGACTGTGTGAGGGGTAAGGGGTGCAGCGTAAGGGGTGAGGAGAAAAAGACATTTGCTCGATCGGTCCCCCTCACCCTTCACCCCTTACTCATCACATCTCCTGTGGCCTTCTGCTACAGCAGAGAAAGTCGAGCTGTAGCAGGACACCCCTGCTCACAATGCGAAGAGTCGATGGTGGATGGCGTATGGTCCGACAAGAAAGACAAAGTCTTTGTTTCCACTAGGCTCTAGTCATCGCTTCCGACTCTAGGTGTGGTGGCACCGCCCTTGCTGGTAGCAGGGAGTGAGTCGATCCAGTGGGAGGTCGTATGGCTGACCCGTTCTGTACGAGGATTCTTGTTCCGGTGGATTTTTCTGCTTGCTCAGAAGAAGCCTTCCGCATCGCGCTGACGCTTGCCAGGACCTTTCAGGCCGAGCTTTTACTGTTGCATGTGATCGATACGAGTGCCCTGGCGGCCTTCAACCGTCTTGGGTTGTTGGCTGTGCCATCCGGCGCGCAAGCTCAGAAGCGGCGACTGCGGCATCACGCCCGCTTGAATACGCGGCGGTTACTCGATTCGGAGACGGTCAAGGGCGTGAAGATTACCAGGTTGCTGGCGGAAGGTGTCCCCTTTGTGGAGATCTCGAAGATGGTCCGGGTGGAAAAAGTCAACCTGGTGGTGTTGGGCAGTTATGGGGGGCGGTCGGACACGGTTGAGAAAATATTTTTTGGCAGTACGGCAGAACGAGTGGTGCGGACTGCGGGTTGTCCCGTGTTGACTGTTCCGCTGCCGCCCAAGCCGAGTCGTGCGTGAAAAGTGAAACGTAAAAGGTGAAAGGTTTCGGAGGAAGAGCATTCGGCAGCCCTACATTTCACGTTTCACTTTTCACGTCTCACCTTTTACGGTTCTTGAGAAGGAGGGGTACATGAGCAGTCAAAAGATACAGTGGGGATGGGTGCTTGTGCTTGTTGTCACATTCGGATTCTGGTGGGAGGCGGCGGGGCCTATTTTCGCTCAGTCGGAGCAAGCCGTCGAGGTCACAATCAAGGATTTCAAGTTCGTAGCCAAGCAGGGAGTGCTGCGCCTTGGATTTCCTACGGTGATTAAGATCAGAAACGAAGATGCCGAAAAGCACGACTTTGGCTCGACCATGTTTGAGGGCATTCCGACTCAGGTCGAGAAGGATGGGGTGATCGTCTATGGCCGAGGCGTGGGTGGAGTGTTTCTTGAGCCCAAACGGGAGGTGGCCATTCGCTTCAACATGTCGCGGCCCGGCCATCATGAGTTTAGGTGCTCCATCCATCCGAACATGAAGGGCGAGTTACTGTTGCTCAGCGCGGAGGCGGTGTAATAAACAGGAACCGTGAAACGTTAGACGTGAAAGGTAAAACGTAAAAATACGAAGGCTTTTCCTCCGAAACGTTTCACGTTTTACATTTCACCTTTCATGGACGACAGGGACGGCCTTTTTGAGCAGCCCGCTAAGGGCTGAGAGTAGAGGAGGAGAGGATACCCGTGATCAAGCGAATCTTGTTTGCTACGGACTTTTCGCGGTGGGCGAGGCGGGCAGAAGACTATGCCTGTGCTCTTGCCTGCTCGTGGAAGGCCTCCTTGACTGTGCTGTGCGTCGCGGAGTTTCCACCGGGACTCAATCCCGATTACCTCGTCAATCAGCAATATCTGGCCGACCTGATCAAGACCGAATCGTCGCAGCTCGTCGATTTTAAAGGTCGTGCAGAGCTGCGTGGGATTGCAGTCACGACCAGGGTGGCTACAGGGATTCCGAGTGAAGAAGTGATTACCGTGGCGCGGGCGGAGGACTCAGACCTGATCGTCGTAGGGACCAGGGGCAAGACCGGCCTTGCGCACGTCTTGTTAGGCAGTACTGCCGAACGGGTCATTCGTGGGGCCCCTTGCCCGGTGCTGACGGTGCGAATGGAGCCGGCAGTCATTAAAGAGGAGGAGGGTGCCTTGTCGAAGCCTGTCAGGCTGGAACGCATCCTCGTGCCGGTCGATTTTTCCAACTGCTCTCTTGATGCCTTAGGCTATGCCGCCGTGGTGGCGCAGCAGGCGAAGGCCTCTCTCATGTTGCTGCATGTCTTGGAGCCGGTCTCATATGGCTTGGATTTCACGCTCGGTCAGAGTAAGGCACGTCGTTTGGAAGTCGAGACGTGGACGAAACGACTGGAGGAGCTGGTATCTTCCCACCAGCATCCCACGATGCAGGTGGAGTCTCAGCTGCGGGGAGGGTTTCCGGCCGATTCAATCCTAGATTCTGCCCAGACCTTGCCCTGTGACCTCATCGTGATGGGTACGCACGGGCGCCGTGGGATCTCTCACACCATTTCTGGCAGCGTGGCCGAGGCCGTTCTGCGAAAAGCTCATTGCCCTGTCATCACGGTGCGGAGCCCAAAGTTAGGACCAGGCTCTCGCCAGACGATTCCGGAAGAAGACTCTCCCGTCCTATACACCTAACGACAAAGGAGTGAGTCATGATGTGTGCAACAAAACCCACCAAGAAAATGAAACCTCCGATGCGCTCGCCCTTGGCGGCATCGCCACGATCGATCGAGTTGCCGGAAGGTATGCGGGAACGGATTGTGAGTAAGGCGTTCGAATTGTGGCAAGAGCGCGGGTATCGAGACGGACACGATCTCGAAGACTGGCTCGACGCCGAGGCCATCGTAATGGAAGAAATTCATGAAGCTCGCGAGTGAGACAACAGCCGGCCTCTGGGTACCTCTTCCCCCGTCGCTCGACGTGTTGCTTGCTCGGTTGGATATCCTTTCGTCGGAACAGAGGATGGCTGGCCAGCGGAAGATCGCGCTAAGCCTTGCCCTTCAGCCCTATTTTGAGGGTGGGGCAGGAGCATTACTGTCTCCGCTGCCGCAGGAAACGGAGTTAGCCGACCTCATCCTCTATGCCGACTTCTACCCGCAGGACGGCCAACTGTCGTTGATCGAGCAGTTGCGCGATGTCATCACTGAGCATATTCCGCAAGAAGAGCGAGCGTGGTTGGATCCGCTGAAACATTCCTATCTCGACCTGGCCGAATTCCTGTCGGTCGACGAGCCCACCCGGCGTCTGGTCTTCCGCTCGATCGGAAATGGACGGGTCTATCACGTATCGGACGGATCGTTTCGCAAGAACCTTCAGCAAGGACAAGTCCTTCTCGCGCGGTTGATCCGTGAGCCGGGGGATGTGGAGTGGGAGCGGGCGGTCATTGCGGGCGTTGCAATCGTGTTATCCAATGAGGACGGAAAGGGCTTGCTGAACGCCACGCTCGATTACCGGCGGCAGGTAGAAATTTCTGCCGGGTCTTTCGAACTCGGCGATTGGCCGGAATTCGCCAAGCGCTATGGACATGTATTGTTGTGGACGTTCGCGCGCATGCGGTTTGGCGCGCTCATCGACGCCGTGAAAAGTATTCACTATGCGGCAGAGGGGGGGCAGCCCTATCTGTATGCCCTGGCTCTGTACGATCATTGCGAATATGGATACATGAATGAGATGCTCGCAGATCTTGAAGGGTTCGAGCGTGAAGCAGCCGCTTCCTCACCCAGTGGGATCACAACGTCAAGGGACGCGCAGCATGTCGTGCAGCGAGGGGCATCCGGCTCCTTTGAATCCGCAGTGGTTTCAAGACTGATCCTCACGGCGACTCAGTTGTGGGCGGAGTGCGATTCGAGGGAGCGGCTCGATACTGTTAAACACAAACTGGCGGCCACGTTTGGATTCTCTCTTCATTTCCGCGGCGAGACCTATAGGCCACCTCCGCGACAGCTCAAGGAGTCGGAGTTGGCCATCGAGGAGCCTCTGACACTGGTGATTTCGGCGGAGGAAGGTCGATCTCTCTTGAACGGGTTCCTCGAGACTCTGTACTTAGGCTGGGCAGAACGGGCCTGCCCGTCGCTGGGGAATCACATGCCGCGTCACGTTGCGACGTCAGCAGCCGGCTGCGAGCAGGTCGCCGCCTTGATTTCCGATATGGAGCGCCATGACCCTGGAATTAGGCGGGTCGGCCAGGCCTCGTTCGACTATAACAAGCTGAGGGCCCATGTGGGACTCGACTAACAAGATGCTGAAAAAGCCCGCCAGCGGCGTTCTCGCATCGCTTCGAGGCTCAACGTACCGAAGCGTACGCCTCGCCTCTTCGCTCGCTGCGGCCTTGCTGGACGAACTTTTTGAGCATCTTGAATAGATTTGCCGTCCGGAGGTGCCGCGATGAGGATTCGGAACAAGACTCAGCTCGCCGAGACGCTCGAAACCTGTCGTCCTGCGTTACTGGACAATCCGAACATCCTCAAGGCACTCCTGGCTATCCAGTCTGCCCGAGGCTATGTCCCGACGAATGCCATCCCTCAGATTGCGCAGGTGCTAGGTGTGACGGAGGCCCAGGTCGCGGGGGTCTTGTCCTATTATTCCGACCTACGGACTCAGCCGCCCGGTCGGCACCTTATTCGAGTGTGCATGGGCGAGTCTTGCATGGCTAACTACGGCGCGCGAGTTTTCCGTGCCATTCAAGAATATGTACGCATGACTGTCGGAGACCCCACGCAGGCAAAGCGCTTCACTGTGGAGCAGATGTCCTGCGCAGGAAATTGCGCCTTGTCGCCGACCGTGATGATCGATGCGGATCTCTATGGGAGAGTGACGCCGTCAGGTGTGCCGTCACTTCTGGAGCCCTATAGATAGCAGGATGCTGAAAAAGCCCGCCAGCACACGAAGATCGTCATAATACGTGAGACGTGAAAAGTGAAAAGTGAAATG
>SWDP01000012.1:0-44206 GCA_005116885.1 Nitrospira sp. | reverse complement strand
GCGAGGCGGACTCAAGGGATTGGCGGCGGCGCGGAGCCTCTCGCCGGAAGCGATCGTCGAAGAGTTGCGCATCTCGCGATTGCGCGGTCGCGGGGGCGCGGCGTTTCCTGTGTGGAAGAAGTGGCAGGTTGCGCAACGGATCAGGTCCGAGCAGAAGTACGTGGTGGCGAATGCCGACGAAGGGGACGCCGGCACCTATTGCGATCGGATGATCATGGAGGGCGATCCCTTCCGATTGATCGAAGGCATGTTGGTCTGTGCGCGTGCGATCGGGGCGACTCGTGGCTACATCTATTGCCGGTACGAATATCCAGCGGCGGCGCGGGCCATGCGGTTTGCGATTCAGAAGGCGCGCGAGGCGGACCTTTTGGACAGCGACGACTATTCGTTCGATCTTGAGGTGGTGAGCGGTGCCGGCTCCTACGTCTGCGGCGAGGAAACCGCCTTGTTGGAATCGCTTGAGGGCCGCCGTGGTGTCGTGCTGGCCAAGCCGCCCTACCCGGCAGAGTCCGGACTCTATGGCAAACCGACGATCGTCAGCAACGTTCTGACGTTCGCGACGATTCCCAATATTTTAGCCAACGGGGGCGCGTGGCATGCCTCTCTTGGTACTGAAGGGTCGCGTGGGACGATGGCCGTGCAGCTCGGTGGTCGGGTGAAGCAGCCCGGGCTGATTGAAATTCCTTTTGGCCTCACGCTCCGTGACATCTTGGATCGATTCGGTGGCGGCATGGCAGCAGGCTCGAGGTTCAAAGCTGTGCAGATCGGGGGGCCGTTGGGGAGCCTGTTTCCCGAATCGCAACTGGATATCCCTATTTGCTATGACGCGTTCGCCGAGGCCGGAGCCATTCTCGGTCATGGCGGTATCGTCGTCTATGATCACGAGACGGACATGGTCGAGTTGGCACGGCATTTCATGGCATTCACGGCGGACGAATCGTGCGGCAAGTGCACACCATGTCGCATTGGATCGGTGCGAGGCCGCGAAATTCTCGAACGGATTCAGAGCGGCCAGGGAACTGCGGAGGATCTCTTCCTCCTGTCCGATCTCGGCGAGACCATGAAAGCGACCAGCCTCTGTGCATTAGGGGGGCGTGCCCCATACCCTGTGTTGACGGCGATTGAACATTTTCCGAATGAATTCAGAAGCAAGCTGTCAGCATTCAGCAGTCAGCAATAAGCTGACCGCTGAGAGCTGATTGCTGAAAGCTGGAAACGATGAATCTGACCATCAATGGCCGTTCTGTCGCTGCCGAACCGGGCGATACCATTTATATGGCCGCGCGGAAGGCCGGGATTTCGGTCCCCAGCCTCTGCGTCTCGCATCAACTCGCTCCCTTCGGTTCCTGCCGACTCTGTATCTGCGAAATTGAGGGGCAGTCCGGAACTTCTGCCTCCTGCACGACTCCAGTCAGACCCGATATGGTCGTCCGCACTGAGAGCGATCGGCTCAGGCGGCATCGCCATAACATCGTCGAACTCTATGTGTCTGAACAGCCTGAAGGCAGCGAGATGTCGGGGCCATTGCGCGAACTGGCGCTCGCCTGCGGCGTGGATAGAGTGCGGTATCCCGATGGGGCGCGCAGCAAGCGCGCTTCCGTGCGGGACGACTCGAACCCGTTTTTCACCTTCGACAATGTAGCCTGCATCTCCTGCGCACGCTGCGTGCGAGCCTGCGATGAAATTCAAGGCACCCATGCTTTGACCATGATCGGGCGAGGATTTCCGGCAAGACCGGCAGCGGGAGCCGGCCCAATTATGGGTGAAGCGGCAGCCTTTGCCACATCCAACTGTGTGTCGTGTGGCGCCTGTGTGAAGGAATGTCCGACCGGCGCGCTTACTGAGAACACAGTGCTTGAACAAGGAGTCCCTACCCGCATGGTGCGGACGACCTGCGCCTATTGTGGCGTAGGCTGTGCGTTCGATGCCGGTGTGCGGAATGGACGAGTGGTTCAGATGATGCCGGCAGACGATGGGCCGTCAAATCGGGGACACGCCTGCATGAAGGGGCGGTTCGGCTGGACCTATAACGATGCACCGGATCGTCTGCGAGTCCCTCTTTTGCGACACGGCAATGACTGGGAAGAGATTTCCTGGGAATCGGCATTGGATCGGGTGGCGCAGGAGGTTACGCGCATCAAGGAGACGCAGGGTCCGGATGCCCTCGCGACCATTTCATCAAGCCGAGGCACGAACGAAGAAAATTATCTCTTCGCCAAGTTCATGCGCGGCGTGATCGGCACGAACCACATCGACAACTGTGCCCGTGTCTGTCATAGCGCAACCGTCACCGGCATGATGGACACGCTCGGCGCTTCGGCGGCAACCAATTCCATTCAGGACCTCGATCTGACTCAGTTGATTATGGTGGTGGGGGCGAACCCCACGGAGTCCCATCCCGTGATCGGGGCCAAGATCAAACAGGCGCATCGGCGAGGGGTGCCCTTGATCGTCATCGATCCCAGGCGCACGGAACTGGCGCGACTGGCCGATCTGCATCTGCAACTGCGACCCGGCAGCAATGTCGCTTTGCTCAATGCGATGGGCCATGTTCTGGTCAAGGAGGGGCTCCTCGATAGGGCCTTCATCGCGACAAGGACCGAGGGTGTCGAAGACTGGCTCAAGACCGTCTCGGACTGTACGCCGGAAGCGGCTGAGGTTATCACCGGCGTGCCGGCCCATCTCATCGCGCAGGCAGCTCGGCGCTATGGGAGTAGCGGTGCGGCGTTCTGTGTCCATGGTCTCGGTGTCACGGAACATCGCTGGGGCAGTCACGGGGTGATCGCGCTCTGCAACCTCGCCTTGGCCACCGGCAACATCGGAAAGCCGGGCACCGGCATCAATCCCTTGCGTGGACAAAACAATGTGCAGGGGGGTGATCGCGCTCTGCAACCTCGCCTTGGCCACCGGCAACATCGGAAAGCCGGGCACCGGCATCAATCCCTTGCGTGGACAAAACAATGTGCAGGGGGCTTCTGATATGGGTTGCCTTCCGACCTACTTCGCCGGCTACCAGAGTTTGGACGACCCGAAGCTGGCAGCGCTGCATCAGGCCATCACTGGCCGTCCGTTGCCCACGAAGCGCGGCATGAAAACACCCGATATGTGGGACGCGGCGATTGCGGGTCGGCTCAAGGGGCTCTGGATCATCGGCTATGATGTCGCACAGACCGATCCGAATTTGAAAAAGGTGCACGAGGCCCTGAAGCAGGTGGAGTTTCTCGTGGTGCAAGATCTGTTTCTCTGTGAGACCACGAAGTTTGCACATCTAGTATTGCCCGGCGCATCGTTCCTCGAAAAAGACGGTACCTTTACCAATCTTGAACGTCGTATTCAGCGGATCAGGAAAGTCGTAGAGCCGCCTCACGGGATTCTTCCAGATTGGCGTGTGGTCTGCGAAGTCTCAACCCGGATGGGTTATCCTATGCCCTATCGGCATCCCTCAGAGATCATGGACGAGATCGCGATGCTCACACCGATGTTCGCCGGTGTATCCTACGATCGGCTCGATCAGCATACCGGTTTACAGTGGCCTGTGCCGACTGCCATGCACGAAGGCACAGCACTGATGCATCAGGAAACATTCCCAAAGGGGAAGGCGCATTTTGTTGCTATCGAGTACTTGCCGCCTGGAGAAGCGGCGAGTAAGGAGTATCCGTTCGTGCTGACGACTGGACGCATTCTCCAACATTACAACTGCGGGGCTCAAACACGCCGGACAGACATTCTCGAGTTGGTCGATACCGATGTGCTGGAAATGCATCCAGCCGATATGGAGAGGCTGCAGCTGCGTGACGGTGAGGTCGTTCGTGTGGTGAGTGCCCGTGGCGAGGCATTGCTTCCCGTCGTGGGGAGTGAACGAGTCATGTCGGGGCATCTCTTCACCAGTTTTCACTTTCCGGCCTCAACGGTGAATTCATTGCTCTCGTCGAGTGCGGATGAAAGTTCAAAGTGTCCGGAGTACAAGGTATCCGCCGTGCGGGTGGAACCGATCGAACGGGATGAACTCGACCCGGAAGATGAAGCGGAACTGCGGCACATGCGCCGACAATTGATTACATAATGATAGCGATCAGCCGTCAGCTTTCAGTGGGCGGATCTGAACGATAGGTTGAGCCGACTACTGAGGGTTGAAAGCTGATTGCTCAATTAACCGATGGATCAAACAACCGCCACACCGATTTCCCTGCTCGATGCCTACGCACCCGCGGAGATTGCTCTTCGGGTGCGTGAAATCGGCGTCGCGAAAGCCTCAATGCCGGTCCTGACCATGTTTGCCTTGGCCGTCTTGGCGGGGGCCTTCATTGCGCTGGGCGCCGTGTTCTTTACCGTCACGATGACCGGGGGCAAGACCGGTCAACTTCCAGCGTTTGGACTCATGCGTGTGGCGGGCGGTATCACGTTTAGTGTGGGGCTCATTCTCGTGGTGGTGGGCGGGGCGGAGCTCTTTACCGGCAATAACCTGATTGCCATGGCCTGGGCTTCCGGTCGAGTAACGACGCAACAAGTCATAAGGAACTGGGGATGGGTCTATCTCGGAAACCTGATCGGAGCAGTTGGAACAGCAGCGTTAGTAGGCATACAGAGCATGAGCGATGGCGCGGTCGGATAGACGATGGTCCAGATTGCGCGTGGCAAGATCGCGCTCGATCCGGTCTCGGCAGTAGCCCGTGGCGTCCTCTGTAATGTGCTGGTCTGTCTGGCCGTCTGGTTGTGCATGGGCGCACGGAGTGTCACGGATAAGATCCTTGCGATTCTTTTCCCCATCAGTGCCTTCGTCGCCTGCGGATTTGAACATTCCGTGGCCAACATGTATTTTCTTCCCATCGGCGTGGCACTCGCTGCGGGGACTTCGATGCCGCTCTCAGCCGTTGATGCATTGAGCAATCTTGCGCTCGTCACGATCGGCAATATCTTCGGCGGGACTGTTCTCGTCGCATTGGTCTATTGGACGGTGTATTTGAGAAACTCGGAATAGCAGGATGCTGAAAAAGTCCGCCAGCGGCGTTCTCAGCTCATCGAAATCCTCAACGTACCCCAGAGGGTACGTCTCCGGTTTCGACTCGCCTGCGGCCTTGCTGGACGGACCTTTTGAGCATCCTGCTGACTATTCAGGTAGTAGTGTCCTACGTGCTCCCAGACAGTTTGTTACACGAAAATTGAGTTTTCACACAAACTGTTAGCATCACAGGAGTTTTGACATTATGCCTTCCCCTCGCGCGACTGTCGGTATCCTAGTCGGGGGTGGACCGGCGCCGGGAATCAACAGTGTCATCAGCGCGGTCACGATCCGAAGCATACTCGGCGGCTGCGACGTGGTCGGCATCATTGACGGATTCAAGTGGCTTATGGAAGACAGTGAGAGTCGGGTACGCCCCCTCTCCATTGAAGAAGTCAGTCGCATTCACTTCCGGGGCGGGTCGTATCTCGGTACCTCGCGGGCGAATCCGACGAAGAAGGCTGAGTCTCTCGCCAAGGTCCTATCCTCCTTGATGAGGTTAGGCCTTACGCGCTTGGTGACCATCGGCGGCGACGATACCGCCTTCTCATCGCTCAAACTGGAGGAGCAGGCGGCTGGGCGGATTCAAATTGTGCATGTGCCGAAGACCATCGACAACGACCTCGATCTTCCTTATGGCATTCCGACATTCGGTTTTCAAACGGCCCGGCATGTCGCTGTCGAAATCGTGAAAAACCTCATGGTGGACGCTCACACGACTTCGCGCTGGTATTTTGCGGTGACCATGGGGCGGAAAGCCGGCCATTTGGCGCTTGGAGTCGGCAAGGCTGTCGGCGCGACCCTCACGATTATTCCCGAGGAATTTGGGGAACGACCCGTGAAGCTTCAGCGCCTGGTCGATCTCGTGATCGGGACGATGATCAAGCGGCTTAGCGGAGGGCGCTCTGACGGGGCGGTCGTGTTGGCGGAAGGACTGATCGAGATTCTTGATCCGCAAGACCTGGGTGGCTTGGAGCATGTCGAGCGGGATGAGCATGGCAACCTGCGATTAGCAGATGTGGATATCGGCGATGTGCTCCGGCGTGAAGTCACGAAAGGCATGAAAGCCTTAGGACTTGCCACGACGATCGTCGCTAAGAATGTGGGGTATGAATTACGCTGTGCGGACCCGATCCCGTTCGATATGGAATACACCCGCGATCTCGGCTTTTGTGCGGCGCAGTTTCTTCTCGATGGAGGCACGGCGGCCATGGTGTCGATCCAAAATGGGCGATTTACCCCGATTCCTTTCACGCAGATGCTGGATCCCGTCAGCGGCCGTGCGAAAGTACGGATGGTGGATATCACGGCGCAGTCGTATCAGATCGCGCGCCAGTACATGATTCGGCTATCCGACGAAGATTTCACAGACCCTGTCGCATTGGGCCGCTATGCAGCCCTCACAGGACTATCGCCGGAGGCCTTTCGAGACCGGTTTCAGCCTGTTGGGTTGAAGATAACGGGCTCTTAAACACAAGGAGGGTGCATCATGAATGTGGTCGTGGCGATGGATGGATCGAAGTACGGGCACTGGGCATTGCACTGGGTGCCCAAGCTACCGCTGGTTGAGCCGCCCAAAGTGCTGGCGCTGCATGTGCGTGATCGTGCGTGGCTTCAATTGCCGTTTCGGACGAAGGTAGAGACGCAGCGCGTGGAAGCGCGCTCAGCACGAACGCTCAAGAAAGTCACCGAGCAGTTGGCGGCGCTGAAACTTACGGGTACGGCCCGTGAGGAAGAAGGGAGTGTGGCGCCGACGATCCTGAAACGCACACCCAAACACAATGGGCTCCTGGTGGTCGGCAGTCAGGGCCTCGGCGCTCTCGACCGCTTCACGCTCGGCAGTGTGTCGACGAAACTCATCCAGCAGGCGACCTGTCCTGTGCTTGTCGTCAAGAACGAGGCGGTCCCCGTGCGACGCATCGCTTTGGCGACCGATGGGTCCCCTGCATCGGCCAAAGCCCTGGAATTTGTGCTGACCAAGTTTCAGCCTGATCGGCCGACCGGCAAGGGCCGGTCGGCGGCGATTCATGTGAGCGTGATCCATGTGACCCTACGCCGCCCGTTAGCCCCCTTCGATATCGGCACGACGATCCCCTGGACCCAGCAACGGAGACTG
This sequence comes from Nitrospira sp., assembly GCA_005116885.1. Classification (GTDB taxonomy): domain Bacteria; phylum Nitrospirota; class Nitrospiria; order Nitrospirales; family Nitrospiraceae; genus Palsa-1315. Next base: position 37,091 of record SWDP01000012.1, on the reverse strand, counting down.
AAGGTCAAGGAGGAAAGCCGGACATTACTCGACCAGAGCGTGCAGAAGCTGATCAAGGCGGGATTTACAGCCGAACCTCTCTGTTACCTTGGCAATCCTGCTGAAGAGATCATGAAGGCGGCTTCGCAACAACGGGCCGATCTGATCGTGATGGGGGCCCAAGGGCTCGGCGCCATCGCCCGGTTTCTCATCGGGAGTGTGTCGACGCGAGTGGTGCAGCACGCGAAAGGTTCCGTGCTTGTCGTTCGATGAGCGATTGCCATCAGGGAGTCTCGGGCGACCATTCTTGTAGCCGAGACCGGGAGGAGGTTGCGCTGCGATAAAGGTTCCAGCGGTGTCCTTTTCCGTTCTCTCCATGGACACGAAGCCATCTGTCCCTGTTCAGGCTCCCGCCTCTGTGCCGGTTCATTCTCCTGTTCACTCGTTCCTATTCTCCTCGTAGTCGGAGAAATACGGTTGTGGCAGGAGCGGCGTTGAGCAAGTCCGTACTCAGGTCGGTCAATGGCGCGAGAGGTGTTTCCGCAAGTCGTGCGTCACCCTATCGAGATCCTGATCAATGCCGAATTTCAGGTGAGAGCGCCGGCTCATCCAGCGGTGCCGACCTATCCGAGCGGTGGGTAGTGGTAAAGTTTGATTACCAATCTTGCGGTTTATGGAAAATGCCCTTGGAATCAGTCATTGGATTTGGGAACTGACTAGGGCCTGTCGACATTTAGTAGAAATTGCGCGAGAATCTTCTAACCCAGGAGGTTCTCATGGACTATACGAAGCATTTACGAGAGGATCAGTGGGAGCGGATCAAAGATTCGCTCCCCGGCAAAGCCGGCGATGTGGGCCGTACGGGCGATAATCGACGCTTTATCGAGGCCGTGATGTGGATGGGGCGCAGCGGCGCCCCCTGGCGCGCGTTGCCTCGCGTATACGGACCCTGGTCTGGGGTGCACCAACGGTTCCGACGGTGGGCGAAAGCCGGTGTCTGGCAAATGCTGTTCAATACCTTGGCGGTCGATGCCGACACGGAATGGCTGATGATTGATGCCACCATCATTCGCGCCCATCAACACGCCGCGGGCGCAAAAGGGGGCAGCAGACGCAGGCACTAGGGCGTTGCCGTGGTGGGTTTACCACGAAACTGCATGCCGTGTGCGATGCGTTGGGCAATCCGCTCCGATTCATTGTAACGGGGGGCGAACGGCATGACTGTACCCAAGCCCAAGCACTGCTGGAGGGGTTCCACGCCCACGCGGTGCTGGCTGATAAGGGGTATGATGCGGATGAGCTGGTCAAATGGATTCAACAGACTGGGGCCTTGGTGGTGATCCCACCGCGATCGAACCGGACGGTCCTCCGCGACTACGACACAGCGCTGTACAAGGAGCGCAATCGGGTAGAACGGATGTTTGGGTACCTCAAGCATTTCCGTCGAGTGGCGACGCGGTACGACAAAACCGCGCTCTCCTTCCTGTCGTTCGTGCAGCTCGCGGCCAGCTACTTATGGCTCAAGTAAATGTCGACAGAACCTAGCAATAAGATGGTTTTGTCGTATCCTTTTTACAAACGTTGCATACTGCTGCAATGTTTGGCTATGTCTCTCGTGAGGATTGAGTATTCCCACATGCAAGTTCAAAACTTGTTTGACTAGCCTAACTGGTTCTGCAAGGTCAGAATCATTACTAATAATGACGGCGGTATCGAATAGCCCCTTAAATCCGTCATGAAGAAGATGCGCTGCGAGGTTTACATCTGAGCCCTTCTCCTCCGTTTTATCTACCCATACTGTTTTTATCGGATCACTTCCGGTGAGAACCATACGGACAGAATGCGTCAGGAAATGACCATAAACCATCGTGAGATTTGGAATAGTCTTTAATGCCCGAAAGTAAATCTGTTGGCGAACAGGTAGGTGGGGGTCATGTGGGCGAGCGCTAACATTCGCCGTAAAGAATTTTATGGATTGGATTGTATCTGTCGGGAGCAATGCCTGACATAATTTACTCACGTCTAACCATTTGTATGGCGATCTCTTCAACGCTCCATAATAAAGATTAAAGCCATCGATATAGACATTAACCCTAGGCATAGAACCTCCCTTGACACCTTCCTTTTGAGCGATATACTCTGTTCATCGATTATCCCCCCTGAGCCTTCGGGCCAGGGTGCGAGGCTGGCTCCCGAAAGGGACCGGCCTCAGTGTTTTTAGGCCTCTCGGTCAATCCAGCAAGCTAACGATTTCTCCAAGTGACCATACATGATCGGTCACTCCTGCTGCATCGCTTGCGTGACTCTTAATGTCGAATGAATCCGAGCGAAGTTATAGTACATGAAATAAAGGCTCAGCGCGTGCCGGTGATTCTCCACCTTCTTGGAATGAGCATTCGTCAATCTCGTGAACCGCCTCATATCCATCCGTATCTGTAAGTTCATCCTCTCCGCAAAGCTTGTCGAGGTATGGTCCCCATCCGGGTTGCCAGTCACATTGTGTGTCCGTGTTCCGCAGCACCCCACAAGCCACGAGATCATGAGCTTGGTATCCGCACAGATCGCCGTCCATGTCCACACGCTGCCAAATCCAAACTTGCCTTTCATTTCTTCTGATAAATTCTTGTCCTTCGCAAAACAGAATGACCATATTTCATCAGCATGAACGCGTTTGCAGGAGAGGTTTCGCAATTTCTCATCTTGATATTTCGCACATGCGGTGCCGAGGTCAGCGAACAACTTTAGAATAGTGGGCTTCGATATGCCGGTCATGCGGACAGTGCTGTTGACGCTGCTTCCCTTAACGAGAGCCGCAACCACTTGCATTCGTTTTTCAGTGCTCAACTTGTTCATGGTTTCCCCCTTGTTTCGACGGATTTATTTTATGCTTGCTCATGCATGCATGTCAATGTTAAAGTATATGCTTGCCCATGCAAGCATAAGGCACGCCAACCAAGGGAGGATCGTATGGACAACGCACGAGACCAGGCGAGTGAAGCAGCTCAAGCCTTATCTGAATTGGGAGCTGCTAAGGGAGGAAATGCTAGGGCGGCAAAGCTGTCACCTGAAGATCGCAGTGAGATTGCGCGGCAAGCAGCGGAAGCGAGATGGGTAAAGGAACGGAAGGGTCCTCCTCTGCTGAGGGCTACCCATGAAGGCATTTTGAAAATTGGAACGATGGAGATTCCGTGTGCTGTGTTAGAAGGCGGACAGAGAGTTTTGACTCAAAGCGGTTTTATGCGGGCTCTAGGTAGGGCGCGGCAAGCCAAAGGACGTCAGTATTATGATGCCGACGTCAATTTGCCTGCATTCTTGACGGCAAAGAACCTTAAACCCTTTATCTCCAAAGAGTTAGAGGTGACGTCTAGCCAAATTGAATTTAGACCATTGCGTGGTGCTAGGGCCTTTGGATATTCGGCGGACCTTCTTCCGAATGTGTGCGACGTATTTCTAGATGCTGAAAAGAAGGGTGCATTATTGGCTGGTCAAAAGCATATAGCGGAACGCGCACATATCCTCATTCGTGGCCTTGCCCACGTGGGAATTGTTGCCTTGATTGATGAAGCTACAGGGTATCAAGACGTGCGAGATCGGCAGGCATTGCAGGCCATCCTTGATGCCTTTCTTAGAAAAGAACTAGCTGCGTGGGCGAGTCGTTTTCCGAATGAGTTTTATCAGGAGATATTTCGTCTACGTGGCTGGGAATGGCGAAGCATTTCAACTAAACGACCCAGAATGGTTGGCAAGCTGACCAAGGACATTGTTTATACACGTTTAGCACCAGGAATATTGCAGGAGCTTGAAGATCGGAACCCAAGGAATGATAATTGGCACAGAAAAGCCAGGCACCACCAATGGCTTACCGAAGATGTTGGCCATCCAGCATTAGCCCAACATCTTCATGCAGTCATAGCATTCATGCGCGTTTCGCCATCGTGGAACCATTTCTATTCAATGCTTAATCAGGCATTCCCTAAACGTGGGGACACACTAGCGTTGCCGTTTATGGCCGACCCAGTTTCTTAGTCGTTTTGGGTTTACGCTTAGGAGTAAGCGGTTCCCCTATCGCCGCTTCGACCACGGACCGGGCTAGCAGGTTGAGATCGGTAGGATTTTTCTTTGGCTTCTTCTTGGCTGTTGGCTTTGACATGCCCCATGATGTCAGAGCTGTGCGTCTTTCGCTAGTCCCTCATGATTCAAAATTTACCTATCCGGGCGGTGTCGGGGTTTGACAATTGCCGATAAGGTCGTAATGATAGGCGCAATTCCATGAGCGACTGTTCGATCGACGTATACGAGAGGTGATCTATGCGCTTATCGCTTCGATTTCTACTGCCGTTGGCCTTGGTGTTAGCCGTCCTGGCCTATGCCGTCATTCCCCTTGTCGATACCTTGACGTTGAAATGGTTTGTGCGGGATCTCGAGATGCGGTCGGAACTCATCGGCCGCACGGTCGAAGCGCCCCTTGTGGATCTCCTGGCGGCGGAATCCAAGACGAAATTACACAACTATTTTAATCGAATCATTCAGGATGAACGGCTCTTCGCCGTTGGGTTTTGCAGCCGTGAGGGCAGGCTGGTCTACAAAACGTTGACCTACCCTGATTCGATTTCATGTGACGGAGCCGACACCGTCGTAGCCGGCAAGACCGCTCTGCTGCCATTCCCCCAAGGGACGGTCCATGTCTCTGCGATCGGCATAGAGGGAAATGGCCGCGCATGGGGGCGCCTCATGCTGGTCCAAGACATGAGCTGGGCTGAGCGTCGAAGCAGCGACACGAAGTGGTACCTCTTCTATCTATTTGCCATCATCGGCGTGGTGATCTCCCTTGTGACGGTGTTGGTTGCGCACCTGAGCTGGCGTGGATGGGTCACAGGCGTGCGAGCGTTGCTCCGTGGTAAGGGGCTGGCTACCCTGATTGGCGATCAGCGGCATGGCGCCGACCTCCTGCCGGTCGCTCAGGATCTTCGTTCCCTCATTCATGATCTCGAAGCGGATAAACGCTTGAGGGATGAACATCAGATGAGCTGGACCCCGGCGACATTGAAAGCCATTCTCCATGACCATCTTGCCGGGGACGAAGTGCTCATCGTGTCCAATCGCGAGCCCTACGTCCACAATTGGAATGGGCAAGATATCGAGGTCCAAGGTGATAGAGGGTCGGGGCGGGGCTAGATGCTCTTCTTGCCGCAGAACAGAGAAGGGGATGGAGCCTGATGATCTTCTGTGCTCGCGCAACGCGCGGCCTCGGAAAGCCCTCGTTGGACGCGCGCAATGGAAGATCCATCAGCCCCCACTTCTGAGGAGAGAACGAGCGAGCTTGGAGGGATTATTTGCGCTCAGGGTCGCTCAATGCCCGGAGGTGCGGATTGACCGGGACAATCCTGAAAAGTAGAATGCCCCAATATTTTCCACAGGAGGACGGCTGGAAATCAGACGAGAGGATGTATCGCAGAGAACGCTAACCACAGTATCTATTTAGTCGGTTTAAACATGGAGGCCGCGATGCAGATGATGGGACGGATCGGGTTGATGGGACTAGGGATCGTGTTAGTGGGCGTGCTTACCGGCGCGCCACTCTTTGCGGAGGATAAACTGGCTAAACCACCAGCTGAGGACGGATCGAAGATTGTGATTACCTCTCCCAAGGACGGGGAAGAGGTCGACGACAGTTTTGAGCTGAAGTACGAGTTGACGAAGGGCTCCCAAGCGACGCATGCCCATGTGTACTTAGACGGTCAGTATCAGAAGGGTTTTTCCGGGGCGTTCAACGATCATTATGTTTTGGCACATTCCGTGGCCTAATCCCGAGCGCTACGCGATTTGTCCGTGGCATCGAGAAATTCTCGAAGGGCTCTTGGGAAGCAGCATTCTCGGGTTTCACACGCGCTTCAATCGCACCAACTTCATCGAAACGGTGGATCGCGCCCTGGAAACGAAGATCGATTGGGACAGCTCCACGATTTCATACGGCGGCAAGTTAACCGCGGTGAACCATTACCCGATTTCGATTGAATGGCCTAGTCGGGTGCTCAAGGAACAGCCGCCTGTGCCGACGTGTCGGACACATATTCGTTCGAGTAACGGACTCCCGCACACACAGCGCGTCGGCCTCGGCGTCGAACGAATGGATTATACCAAGGGTATTCTCGAGCGATTCCTTGCTGTTGAACGACTTCTGGAGCTGCAGCCGGAATGGATCGGCACATTCTCCTTCATCCAAATTGCCGCCCCCAGCCGCTCCAAGATCGAACAATATCAGCAGCTCACGCAGCAAGTACGTGCGTCGGCCGAACGCATCAATCAACGATTTGGGCGAGAGGGATATCAGCCGATTTCTCTCCGGATCGAACACCACGATCCCCAAGAGATCGCGACGCATTATCGAGGGGTCGACTTCTGCATCGTCAGCAGTCTGCATGACGGCATGAATCTCGTGGCGAAAGAATTCGTCGCTGCGCGGGATGATGAGCAAGGTGTGTTGATCCTCAGCCAATTCACCGGCGCCGCGGCTGAATTACCCGAGGCGCTGATGATCAATCCGTACAACATCGATCAGTGTGCGGCCGCTTTGCATGTGGCCCTGACCATGTCCCCAAGCGAACAACGGGCGCGTATGCGTAGTATGCGCGACATTGTGCAGGAGTTTAACGTCTACCGCTGGGCTGGGCGTATGCTGATGGATGCAGCTCGGATGCGGCAACGAGCCCGCATCGCCCGCCAAACGGGGGTGCGAGACGCGCGCACGACCACAGGCGGTCAGGCATGACCTATGTGTTTTCTGAGGAAGGGCGCCTGGCACTGTGCGCGTTGACTGAGAAGCCCGTCCTCTATGCCTTCGTTTTCGACGGGACGCTTGCGCCGATCTCGCCGGATCGAGACTCCGTCAAGATTTCCTCGTCCATGCATGAACCGTTACAGGAGCTTGGAACACGCGCGCCCTGCGCGGTGATTTCCGGTCGAGCGCTTGCCGATCTTGTGCCGCGGGTCGATGGAGCGGTTCCTTATTTGATCGGGAATCACGGGCTGGAAAGCCCCTGCGCGACTCCCGCGGCCTTGATCTTGGCTGAACATGTCTGTGCGGAATGGATGAAGCGAGTGAGCACGGACTTTGCTCAACCGCTCAAGCTCTATGGGATTGAGATTGAAAATAAACGCTATACCCTCACCTTCCATTATCGAGGGGCCGATGATCCGGTCAAGGCTCGTGGGGCCCTGGTCGTCCTTCTCGATCAGCTCACGCCGACTCCGCGTCTCATATTTGGGAAAGCCTCGGTGAATGTGTTGTACCCGGGGCAAGAAGGAAAAGGGCAAGCCGCCTTGGCTCTCATGAAGCATGTGCGGCAGACGCATCTGTTCTTCATCGGCGATGACGACACAGATGAGGATGTCTTCGAGCTGTCAGAAGGGCTTGCCATGGGGGTGCGAGTGGGCCGGCATGAAAAGTCGCGGGCGGGGTATTTCATCAAGCATCAGGGAGAAGTTGAAGAGATCCTCCGCTTCCTGGCACATCGTCTTGTTCGAACCCCGGAATCGCACGTTTCCTAAACCCGCGGGTCGTACGTTCAACTCGGGTCAGGGTCACATCTTCAGCAAGTTCGTTGCAGACATGCAGACCTGTGCATGCCTAGCGAATACAGTAATACACGGTTCAGCGCCGTAGACGCATGTCGGTCGAAGCGTCCCTAACGCCGACCACGCCCCACAGTGTAATACCTTTTGTAGCCTACCGACCGAAAAAGAAGAGTGGCTCCATGCTGCAGACGAACGGTCCGTTATCTGCTACCTTGCCGCGCGACCTCACGTCCGGCTTGGTGGTGTTCCTCGTGGCGCTGCCCTTGTGTCTGGGGGTGGCGCTGGCGTCCGGTGCGCCATTGCTCTCGGGGGTATTGGCCGGGATCGTTGGTGGCATCCTCGTGGGGATGTTGAGCGGGTCGCACACCAGCGTCAGCGGCCCGGCCGCCGGTTTAACAGCGGTCGTTGCCGCTCAGATCCTGTCACTCGGATCATTCCCGGCGTTTCTACTGGCGGTGGTCCTCGCGGGACTGATCCAGATCGGCCTGGGACTCGCCCGTGCCGGGTTCCTCGCTGCGTTCTTCCCATCCAGCGTCATCAAGGGCCTCCTGGCCGCCATCGGGGTGATCCTGATTCTGAAACAGATCCCCCACCTCTTCGGCCACGACCCCGACCCGGAAGGGGATCTGGCCTTCCAACAACCGGACCACGAGAACACGTTCTCCGAATTGGCTCGAACGATCGGGGACATCCACCCCGGCGCGGCCGCGATCGGCCTCTTGTCGATCGTGGTGCTGTTCGTGTGGGGCAAGTGGAAGCCGTTGAAGCACTCCCCTGTTCCCGCACCGCTGATTGTGGTGCTGCTGGGCGTCGGAGTCAGCCTGTGGTTCCGACAACTCGGCGGGGCGTGGGTCATCGAGCCGAGTCACCTTGTGCAAGTGCCGGTAGCGGACAGCCTGGCGGGGTTCTTCGGGTTTCTGCAATTACCCGACTTCTCGCAGTGGGTGAACCCGGCCCTGTACACCGCCGCCGTCACGCTTGCGGCCGTGGCCTCACTGGAAACGCTGTTGAATCTGGAGGCGGTCGATAAGCTCGACCCCCAGCAGCGGACTTCGCCCGCGAGTCGGGAACTGCTGGTTCAGGGGATCGGGAACATGACCGCCGGACTGATCGGCGGACTGCCGATCACATCGGTGATCGTTCGCAGCTCCGTGAATATCAACGCCGGAGGGAAGACGAAACTCGCCGCGGTCATCCACGGCGTTTTCCTGCTGGTCAGCGTCGCGCTCCTGCCGGTATGGCTGAACTTGATCCCGCTGTCCTGTCTGGCGGCGATCCTCGTGGTCACGGGCGTCAAACTGGCCAGCCCAGCGCTGGTGAGGCAGATGTGGAGTGAGGGACGATACCAGTTCGCCCCCTTTGCGTTGACGGTGGTGGCCATCGTCGTGACCGATCTGCTGATCGGGGTTCTGATCGGACTGACGGTGAGCGCAGGCTTTATTCTCTACAGCAACATGCGCCAGCCGATTCGCCGTTTCGTGGAGCAGCACCTGGGTGGTGACGTGGTGCACATCGAGCTGGCCAACCAGGTGAGTTTCCTGAATCGCGCTGCCCTGTCCAAAGTGTTAAACGAGGTTCCCCGCGGCGGAGATGTGTTGCTCGACGCGCAGAATACGGACTATATCGACCCTGACGTGCTCGACCTGATTCGAGATTTTAAGGAACAAACAGGGCCAGCCCGCGGCGTCGAAGTGAGCCTGGTTGGGTTTCGGAGCGAGTATCAATTTGACGACCAGATCCAGTATGTGGACTACTCGACCCGTGACCTGCAAGATGCACTCACGCCGCAGCAGGTCTTGCACATCCTGAAGGGCGGCCACGAGCGGTTTCGCAGCGGCCGGCGGTTGACCCGCGACCTCGTCCGCCAGGCCCGCGCCACGGCCGAGGGGCAACATCCCTTGGCCGTCGTGCTCAGTTGCATCGATTCCCGCACGCCCGCCGAGTTGGTCTTCGACCTGGGCCTGGGTGACATCTTCAGTGTCCGCATCGCCGGCAACGTCACCAGCCGAAAGGTGCTAGCCAGCGCGGAGTACGGCTGTGCGGTGGCCGGGGCAAAATTGATCCTGGTTATGGGACATACCCGGTGCGGCGCTGTCACAGCAGCCGTCAACCTCATCGGCGAGACCCGGACGCCCGCCGAGGCCACCGGCTGCCAGCACCTCGACTACATCGTACGGGATATTCAGCAATCGGTCGACCCGGTCACCTGCCGGGGCGTCGAGCAACAACCGGCGGCCGAGAAACAATCGTTCGTCGATGCCGTGGCCCGCCGCAACGTGTCGCGGGTCGTTGAACGGATGCGCCAAGAGAGCCAGACGCTCGATGGCCTCGTCCGGGAGGGGCGGATCGTGATCGTCGGCGCGATGTACGATGTCGTGACGGGCGACATCGAGTTTTTAGCGGAGGACGAAATGAATCACAGGATGCCTACGGAGCCGGTTTGACCGTGTGAGTGAGGAAGATAGACAGCCCTCTCGTATAGTCGAGTGATCCGCTGAGATCAACCACTTCTCCTCTCAGAAGCCGAGTGCGTGCCATCGAATTTTTTCGGCCAGTTCAATCTATTCGAATAACGTTGGGACACTACTGAGAAACTATGATATTAAATCGGCAGGAAGACAGGAAAGGCCAAAGGGACGGGGTAGTTCTTTTGTTTTGCATGATCATTCTGGAAGGGACGGGATGTTGAGCTTTACGGAACATTGGATAGGCTACGTGGCAGTCGCGGTGTTTCTGGCTGCATATGTGTTGGTCATTGTCGAGGAGAATCTTGACCTGCGGAAATCGAAGCCTGTCATGGTGGCGGCAGGTGTGATCTGGATTCTGACGGCGATTGCGTATGCGTCTCAAGATCGATCCCATGCCGTCGCCGAAATCCTGCGCCATAACCTGCTGGAATACGCCGAATTGCTGCTGTTTCTTCTCTCCGCGATGACCTTCATCAATACCATGGTGGAGCGAAATGTCTTTACCGCGTTGCGGGCACGTCTCGTGTCATTCCGCTTGTCCTTGCGCGCCGTGTTCTGGCTGACCGGCTTGTTGGCGTTTCTCATTTCTCCTGTCGCAGATAATCTGACGACCGCGCTGGTGATGGGCGCCGTCGTAATGGCCATGGGAGCGGGCAACGCACGATTCATCAGCGTGGCCTGCATCAACGTGGTGGTCGCTGCCAATGCAGGCGGTGCGTTTAGTCCTTTTGGCGACATCACCACCCTCATGGTCTGGCAAAAAGGTGTGGTACATTTCGGCGATTTTTTTGCGCTGTTTGTTCCCTCTCTCATGAACTGGCTCATTCCGGCCGCACTGATCTCCGTCACGATTCCGAACGAGAAGCCGCCAGCCAGAACAGAGTACGTGCGGGTGAAATCTGGCGGCTATCTCATCGTGATCCTGTTTTTCGTCACCATAGCCGGAACGGTGCTCATGCATCATTATCTTGAGATGCCCCCGTTTCTCGGCATGATGACGGGGTTGGGCGTGCTGAAATCGTATGGGTATTTTCTCCGGCGCAAGGAGCTGGCAACCTGGACAGAGACTTCCGCTCTTGATGGCGAAAATGACGTGAGTCGCCGCGAATTGTTCAAGCCTGCCGTCAAGCCGTTCGATGTGTTCATCAGCATGAAGCGTGTGGAGTGGGATACGCTCATGTTCTTTTACGGCATTATGCTCTGCGTCGGCGGTCTTGGCGCGCTGGGGTATCTGGCCACACTCTCCGATTTCTTCTATAAGGATTTGGGAGCCACGACTGCGAATATACTCGTCGGGATTCTTTCGGCGGTGATCGACAACATTCCCGTCATGTTTGCCGTCCTGAGCATGAATCCGGATATGAGTGTCGGCCAATGGCTGTTGGTGACATTGACCACCGGTGTCGGGGGATCATTGCTGTCCATCGGGTCGGCAGCGGGCGTGGCCCTCATGGGGCAGGCCCGGGGGATCTATACCTTCTCGGCTCACCTGAAATGGATATGGGCGATTGCCTTGGGCTATGCCGCCAGTATCGCCGTGCATCTTATGATGAACAGCCGGGGGATCTATACCTTCTCGGCTCACCTGAAATGGATATGGGCGATTGCCTTGGGCTATGCCGCCAGTATCGCCGTGCATCTTATGATGAACAGCGAGCTCTTCAGTCGATAGCTCGTGGAAGATTGATTGGGTTGACATGGAGGTCAAAAAAATCAGCGCACACCTCAACTGGCACAACAGCCGACCGGAACGCATTTCCCGGGGATTTCGTGGCTAACCGTCAGGAATCAAGTGAGGGACAGTTTTTCTTGTAACCGATGTGGCGAGAAGGGTACTATAGCGTTGAGTATCAACACCGCGTTGCATCTGCTAGGGGAGTCGCTCACAGATTTCAAGAATCAATTGACAGCTTGGTCATCTTTGTATTTACTTAAAGGCGCTGTGGCAACAATCCGTTCATGTTTCTCCATTCTTGTCTTCGTACTGCTTCTCTGCACTGTGTTCCCGGCTGCGCAGATCGGATGGTCTTTCAATGGTATGTGCGGTTCGACCGGCGATGCTGGAAGTGGGCAAGCCTGCGATTTCAGTGACGCTGGAGAGGCGGCCGATTCCGAGGACGATTCGCCGCAAGAGACGCCGGAGGATTGCGTCACGTCTCGCATGAGTGTGTCAGACTGCCAATTGAGCCGCTCGCATGCCTGGGTAGACGAGATCCCTCCGTCCACCCTCCTCGTCTCCCAGCTGTTACATCCTCCGACCGCACACAGTTAGCGCAACGTAGAAGGTTCGGTTCGCCTTCGATCTCGACTGGACAACCTCATCGTGACTCCGAAGGAGGCAGCACATGCTGGCTCGGTTTTTGATTTTTTCAGTGCTCATGACTGTATTAGTAGCGGGGGTAAGCGGGACGCCGGCGTCGTCTTTTGCGCAGACAAAAGAGCACGTATCCACGTTCAATCTCGATCGCATCATCGAGTTGGCGCTTGAACGGAATCCGATAATCGCAGGGGCCCGGAGCGTGATCGAACAGAATGAAGGCATGCGGACCCAAGCCGGCGCCTATCCCAATCCCACGATCGGGGGTCAGACGGGAAGTGGCGCACTTCGAGACCCTAGTACCGGCCCACGTGTGACTGAGTATGGCATGACGTTGCATCAGACGGTGGAATGGCCTGGCATGCGTGCGGCCCGTCAAGACGCAGCAGAGGCTGGTCTGGCCAGCGCGACCGTCGGCCTCGATGAAGCCAGGCTCAATCTTGTTGCGGAAGTGAAGCAGGCATTCTACGAACTCCTGTTGTCGGAACGGACAGTAGACCTTCTTCAGCAGAACTTGGAGATCGTTCAGGAGGTGGCGCGCATTGTCAGAGCCCGTGTCCGATCAGGCGAAGGCCCTCAATTCGAAGCGGTCAAGGCGGATGTGGAGGTGCTCAAAGCCAAGCAAGAGATGACAAAAGCCAAAAATGCCGTGCGTGTGAAGCTCGTCGGATTGGATACCTTAACGTCCGGGGCTTTGGGGGCTCGGTACCAGGTGCAAGGGGATTTCAGATCGCTCCGGGATCGTCTGGATCCTGAGCAGATGGCGTCAAGGGATCTGTCACAACATCCCATTCTCAAGCGCCAGGGAAAATTGGTAGAGCAGGCTGAGTCTACCGTTTCCAAAGAACGGCAAGCCCGTGTTCCGAACGTGACCCTGTTTGGAGGGTACGCCAGAGAGACTGGCCGTGAAGGGGTGGTGGCGGGGGTGAGTCTGCCGACGCCTCTCTGGTATCGGCAGCAAGGGCACATTGCGACGGCGCTCGGCACCCAACGAAAAGAAGAGGCAGAGCTGCTTCGTTCCAGGAACGACCTCACCCGCGCAATCAATCAACATGCTCGGGAGGCAGAAACGGCGCAAGATCAGATCCTCGTCTACGAGGAAGGGCTTTTAAAACAAGCGCAAGAAGCGCTTCGCATCGCCCAACTGAGCTTCCGACAAGGCGCGTCCAGCCTCCTGGATGTCCTCGATGCCCAACGGGTTCAACGTCAGATCACCGTAGATTACAATCTGGCGCGCTATGAACTTTCCGTTGCGCTCACGCGGTTTGAGCGCGCGGTAGGCGGTCCACTCTAAATAGCGAAAAGGACAGATAAGAGGCATGGTCATTTTTTCTGACCGATATCCAAATCGATGCGAGAATGATGCGCGCTCACGAACCAGTCTGAGTGCGACGTGTACAGTCTTCTTCGGCATGCTGCTGTTGGCTTTCTCTGCGGCTTGTGACCGTGCGCCGGCCCCCGCGCAGGAGAGTGGACCGAAACGTTCAGCGGATGAAGCGCGTCTTGTCCGGTTCCCGCTGGATGAAGTCACCAGGTCCGGTGTGACGGTAGAGCCAGTCGGGCGAACGGCATTTCGTACCTACCGTACCTTCCCCGGCGTCGTACGGCCGAACGAAAACGCGTTGGCGAATATTACGACCCTCGTTCGTGGGCGAGTGGCCGAAGTGCATGCCGACTTGGGGCAGATGGTCAAAGCCAATCAGCTGTTGGCGGTGCTCCATAGCGGTGATCTCGGGCTCGCCCAGTCGGCCTATCTCAAGGCCCGCGCGCGGCGACATGTGGCGGAACAGGCCTATCAGAGGGCGCAGTTCCTTTTCAAAGAGAAAGTCATCGGCCAGGCGGAAGAGCAACGCCGAGAAGGAGAAATGATCAGTATCCGTGCCGAGGCTCAGGAAGCACTCGAAGGGCTCCGGTTGTTAGGCATGGATGACAAACAGATCAGATCCTTGGAGCGGACCCAAACGATCCGCTCGCAGGTTCCCATTGTGGCGCCCTTTGCCGGTCGGGTGATCGCGCGTGACCTCACCAAAGGCGAGCTGGTCGAAACCACTAATAAACTGTTTGCGGTGGCCGATCTCTCGACAGTCTGGGTGGTAGCCAATGTATCGGAAAAAGATGTGTCCTATGTGCAGCGCGCGACCACCGTTCCGAATCAGCCGGTCGAAGTCCATGTGACGGCGTATCCTGATGAAGTGTTCCAGGGGACCGTTGTGTATGTCGGCGACGTTCTAGACACCGCGACGAGGACGATGCAGGTGCGCCTCACCTTGGCGAATCCCACTGGGCAGCTGAAGCCGGAAATGTTCGCAACGATTCGCGTCTCGTCAGAACCGGCCGCGGATGTCCTGGTCGTTCCCGAAGCAGCCGTTCAGCACGATCGGGATCGCAGCTTTGTGTTTGTCCAACAGGAGCCAGGGGTTTTTGAAGCGCGGACGGTCAGATTAGGCGAGAAGAATGGGACCTTCGCCGAGGTTCTTGACGGGTTGCGGGAAGGGGAAGTGGTCGTCAAGGAAGGCGCCTTTACCTTGAAATCTGAATTGTTGAAGCCCAAAGACTGAGCATGGTCGATAAACTTATTGAGTTTTCTCTGCGGCGCCCCCTACTGATTCTTACGTTCGCCGGCCTGCTGACCCTTCTGGGGTTCTATGCCTTCCGCACGATTCCGATCGACGCGTTTCCCGATGTGACGAGCGTGCTCGTGCAAGTCGTCACCAAAGCGCCCGGCCTGTCCCCCGAAGAAGTCGAGCGGCTGGTGACCTTTCCTATCGAACAACAGGTCACCGGGGTTCCCCATATGACGGAACTCCGCTCGCTTACCAAAGTAGGATTGTCGCTGATTACGGTGGTCTTCGACGATCAGATGGATATCAACCTCGCCCGCCAAGTCGTGCTCGAACGGTTGATCGAAGTGCAGGAAAACCTGCCACCAGGATCTGAGCCGATGATGACACCGAACAGCACCGGGCTGGGCGAGGTGTATCAGTACTATCTGGAAGGCCCTTCGCATGCCGGGCTGGATAAGGCCGCAGTCGAACGCGAATTGATCGAACAGCGAACCGTGCAGGACTGGGTCATCCGACCGTTGCTTAAGGGTGTCCCTGGCGTGATCGACATCAACTCGCAAGGCGGGTATGTCAAACAGTACCAGGTACTTGTCGAGCCTGAACTCTTGCGGAAATACGCGCTTTCGCTGGACGAAGTGTTTGCCTCCGTGGCGAACAACAACGCGAACGCCGCAGGCAACATACTTGAGACCTATGCTGAAAAATACATTGTCCGCGGCGCGGGACTGATTAAGAAGCTGAGTGATATCGAAGACATTGTCGTGAAGGAAGCGGGTGGCACTCCCGTGCACATCCACGACATCGCCCAGGTACAGATCGGCCATGCCATTCGCCATGGCGCCGTCGTCCTGAACGGTGAGCGCGAGGTGGTGGCGGGAATCGCACTGATGCTGCGAGGGGGAAATGCCCGCGATGTCGTGGAAGGCATCAAGGTCAAGATCGCCGAGATACAGGACAAGGGTCTGCTGCCGGCAGGATGGCGGATCGTTCCCTTTTACGATCGTATCGAATTGATCTCCGCTGCGTTGAAGACCGTCTATAAGGCGCTGGGAGAAGGCATACTTCTCGTGGTGGTCGTGCTATTCATCTTTTTGGGCGATACCAGGAGCGCGTTGATCGTGGCAGCAACGCTCACGGTCACACCACTCGTGACGTTTTTCGTGATGGATCGATTCGATCTTACGGCCAATCTGATGTCCTTGGGTGGCCTGGCCATCGCCATCGGCATGATGGTCGACGCCTCCGTCGTGGTGGTGGAAAACATCCATCGGCATCTCTCGGATCCCCGTCATCAGGGCCTGCCTAAACAGGCCCTCATTCTCAATGCCGCGCGGGAAGTTGCCCGCCCCGTGGTCTTCGGTATTATTATCATCATCATTGTCTTCATGCCCATCCTCTCTTTCCAAGGCATGGAAGGCAAAATGTTCAAGCCGATGGCCTATACCATCATGATCGCCTTGATGGTGTCGCTCATTTTATCCATTACCCTGTCGCCGGTTCTGTGTTTGCTGAGTTTGCGGGCAGGGCATGCCGACACCGATCCGTTCGTGCTTCGATGGGCCAAACGCACCTATCTTCCCGTGCTGCGCTGGGCGTTAGGGCATCGAGGTGTCGTGCTGACCGCCACCGGATTGGCGCTGGCAGGCAGCATCGCGCTCTTCCCATTTTTGGGATCGGAGTTTGTTCCTATTCTGAATGAAGGCACGATGGCCCCTCTCACCATTCGCTTGCCGAGTATTTCCTTGGAGCAATCGATCAAGATCGAGCGTGAAGTGCAGAAGGCGGTGATGGAGTTTCCAGAAGTGCAGATGATGGTGTCCAAGATCGGCCGCACGGAATTGGCGAACGACCCGCAAGAGCCGAACGAAAGCGATTCCGTCGCGATGTTGCATCCGATCGACACATGGACGACAGCCTCCACCATGGCAGAGTTGAAAGAGAAAGTCCGCGAGCGGTTGGCGAAGGTGCCCGGCGCGAACTTTCTGATCAGCCAGCCGATCCAGCAACGGGTGGACGAACTCATCTCGGGGGTGCGCGCTGAGGTCACGGTCAAACTGTTCGGGCCGGATTTAGATGAACTGCGTCACACGGGAGATGCAATTGCCGGCATCCTCGGCACGATTCGGGGCGTCGAAGATTTAAAGGTAGAGCAACTGTTCGGCCAACCCTACATTACGATCGATATCGATCGCGGCAAGATCGCCCGACACGGCATCAACGTGTCGGATGTGCGCGAGGTGATCGCTACTGCGATCGGAGGAGAAGCCGCAACCCGGGTGTACGAAGAGCATCGACGGTTCAATTTGATCGTGAGATTTCCGGAACAGTATCGGAACAGCATTGAGACCATCGGGAACATTCGACTGAAAGCCAGCGGTGGGGCCTACATTCCACTCAGCGATCTCGGTACCATCCGGATGCACGAAGGGCCGGGGCGCATCAATCGCGATCAACTTCAGCGGTATCTGCCGGTCAGCTTTAATACACACGGACGCGACATCGGGGGTATTGTGGCTGAAGCCCAGGAGCGAATGGCCCGAGAGATCAGGCTTCCGGAGGGGTACACGGTCGTCTGGGGTGGATCGTTCGAAAATATGCAGCGGGCGATGGCCCGCATCAAGATCATTGTTCCGCTCACTATTGGCGTGATTTTTCTGCTCCTATTCTCGTCGTTTTCCTCGCTCAAGCAGGCAGCACTGATCATTTGCAATCTCCCGTTTGCGCTCATCGGCGGAATTGTCGCGTTGTGGGTGACGGGGGAATACTTGAGTGTGCCGGCCTCGGTCGGATTCATCAATTTGTTCGGCGTGGCCGTGTTGAACGGCATCGTGTTGGTGTCCTATATCAACTCGCTTCGTCGGCAGGAGGGCATGGAGGTTCATCAGGCGGTGCTGTCCGGCTGTATCATGCGTCTTCGACCCGTCTTGATGACAGCGTTAGTCGCGCTACTGGGATTGGTGCCACTCGCCCTTTCCCAAGGAATCGGATCGGAAGTCCAGCGACCTCTGGCCGTCGTGGTGATCGGCGGACTCGTCAGTTCGACGATTCTCACGCTTGTTGTCCTCCCGGTGCTCTATAAGTGGATTGAGGAGCGAGCCGCCGTTCCACGCCCTCCAGCGAGCATCACAAGCGGCCATTGATCAAACAGCGAGAACAGTACAGCGGTTCAATCGTCGCACGCATAAGACGCGACATGGCCGTGTGCGACCGAACGTCGCCGAGAGGTAAATCGCTGCGGTCAGTAGGGTGTGATGTCGTACGACCGTCTTGAGACTCCCGTTTGCCTAGCCGGCCAGAGCTGCGCAAACCGGAGGATGTACCCTCAGCAGCTTAGCGCTGGACAATTTCGATCTGCTCGTGGCTTGCAAAGTCGGTGACGGTGAAGCGAAAACAGGAGCACCACTTTCCACCACGAAGCCGGTGTCGTCCATTTGACGAAGTCTGTGCGCAGAAGTATCATAAAACCGTTATGTATAAAACTATTCTTCTCCTTCTGCTGTGTCTGTCAGTGTTGTGCATGGTCCCGCTTATGGGGAGCCATCATCTAGCCTCAGACCATCTGTACCACGATGCTGCAACGTCCTGCTCCACCTGCATGGGAGCGGTGACCACGAGTACGATCGTTGTTCTCTTCGCCTTGCTGGGCCTTTCGAGCCTCATGATTCCTGCCACACCTGCATTCAAACTTGTTGTCCGTCAGTTCCATCCTCCTCGCGTGCGCTGACCTACATAGCCGTTTCGTCTACGAGAACGCGTTCCAAAAAAAAACAGCTGCAATAGGTTTGCGTGGGCTCGTCTGCCCAAGTACCTATCGTGGGCAGGGGAACATCAAGCCCAGAAAGGTGAAGGGTCGTACACAATGAACGCCGATTGTATTTCGAGGCGCCTGCTGCTGAAACGCGCGGCGGCGCTGGGGCTGTTGGCAGCGGTGGAGCGACTCGCCCCCGCCTATGCGCTGACGAACACCATTGCCAATACCGGTTCACAGATGACGCTCAGCGGAGATGTCATCGATCTCGCGATCAGCGAGCAGTTGTTTCGTCTTGATGGACGAGCCGGGATGGCTATGACGATCAATGGAACGATCCCGGGTCCAGTCATTCGTCTGAAAGAAGGTCAAGAGGCCACGCTGCGCGTCACGAACCACCTGGAAGAAAGTTCGTCGATTCACTGGCACGGCCTCCTGCTCCCGCCCGATATGGACGGCGTGCCTGGAGTCAGCTTCGCCGGCATTGAGCCGGGCACTACTTTTACGTATCGCTTTCCGGTCAAGCAGAGCGGGACCTATTGGTTTCATAGTCATTCGGGTGGTCAAGAACTTTTGGGCATGTACGCGCCGATGATCATCGATCCAATCGAACCGGAGCCGTTTCGTTACGAGTGCGATTATGTGGTGATGCTCTCGGATTGGAGTTTCGAATCACCAGAAACGCTGCTCTCCAATTTGAAAAAACAAGGGGGCTATTACAATTTCCAGAAGCGCACGGCCGGTGAGTTTTTCACCGATTTGGGGCGCATGGGATTCTGGCCCGCGCTGCAGAACTACTTGACCTGGGATCAGATGCGGATGGACCCGACCGACTTTGCGGACGTCACCGGATACAGCTTCACGTATCTGATGAACGGCCTTTCCCCCGCCGGCAACTGGACGGGGCTGTTTCGTCCGGGCGAGCGGGTACGTCTGCGATTGATCAACGCGGCTGGTATGACTTTCTACGACGTACGCATCCCCGGTCTCAGGATGACGGTGGTGCAGGCTGATGGGCAGAACATCCAGCCGGTTGTGGTAGACGAATTGCGCATGGGACCGGCGGAAACCTACGACGTGATTGTCGGACCTGCCGAGGATCGCGCGTATACCATCTTTGCCGAGACGATGGACCGCAGTGGCTATGCGCGCGGCACGCTTGCGCCGCGCCAGGGCATGAGTGCAGAGATTCCCGAGCGACGGCCTAGACCGGTCCGCACAATGGAAGACATGGGCATGAGTATGGAGGGGATGGATATCGGAGGGATGAAGGACCCCCATGGCGGCATAACCATGCCGAAGATAGAGCCCTCCGGCGATATGCCGAGCATGAAACAGTCTGGCGATAATTCTCACAGGGAGCATGGTCCAGGCATGCAGCCCATGTCGGGCATGGAGGCTATGCCGGATATGGGTACGGACAACACACGCCGGTCGAAGATTCCTGGCGCTGAGCCCGTCAAGCATGGCCCCGACACCCATGGCACCGGCAATCAAGCTGTCGCAGAGTATTCACAGAATCGGAGCGGGGAACCAGGGAGAGGTCTGGAAGACAATGACCGGCGGGTGCTGCTGTACACCGATTTACAGAGCCTTGCATCTTACCCCGACCAACGGGAACCGGAGCGTGAGATTGAACTTCACCTCACGGGCCACATGGAGCGGTACATGTGGTCGTTCGACGGGAAGAAGTATTCGGAAGCGCAAGAGCCCATTCGCTTTCACGATGGTGAGCGGGTGCGACTGACCTTCGTGAACGACACGATGATGGAGCATCCGCTCCATTTGCACGGGATGTGGATGCACCTGGAAAATGGCGCTGGCGCCTATCTTCCGCGGAAGCACACGGTCATCGTGAAGCCCGCCGAGCGGGTGTCCGTCGCCATCAGCGCGGACGCTCCGGGACGGTGGGCGTTTCATTGCCACCTGCTCCTCCATATGGAAGCTGGGATGTTCCGTGTCGTCGAGGTGTCTGGTGACTAACGGGGGTGCGCTCGTGAGAGGTTTTCTGCGAGCTGTTCTGGCAATGGTGCTGCTCGGCATGCTGAGCCAGGGCCTCGCCGCAACGGTTGTCTCTGCACAAACTGTACAAGGGCCCTCCACGGCACCCACTGTGACCAGCCTATCCATTGGACAAGTAGGCACACGATCTACCGTCCCTCCACCACAACATTGGCCTCCTCCCGTCAACGATCAGGAGCATCGTCTCTTCACTCTCGTCGACGTCCTCGAATACCGCCCGAAAACAGGGGGGGGAGGAAGTACGAATGACTACCGGTGGGATGTCGAGGGCTGGTACGGCGGTGATTACAACCGACTCTGGTTCAAAAGCTCTGGACAGCAAGACACCGCCTTCAAAGCAGATTACGACGTCGACTTTCAGCTCCTGTATGGCCGGTTCATCCAGAAATATTACGATTTTCAGATCGGCCCACGCGTTGAGACTCAAACGTTCCGAGGCCGCAACGTCACCCGCGGGCTCGGCGCGATCGGGATCGAGGGACGCGTGCCGTACAACTACGCAGTGGAGGCCACTACGTTCATCGATCAGAACGGCGCGGTGTCCGCCCGGCTCACGTTGACGAAGGACATGTTGGTGACGCAACGACTGATCCTTCAGACCCGCTTCGAGACTAACGCCGCCGTACAACGAGTCGAGGAGTTCACGACTGGCTCGGGTCTCAACAACCTCGAATTGGGGTTTCGGCTGCGCTATGAAATCCGACGCGAGTTTGCCCCCTATGTCGGCATCTCCCTTGACAGAAGTTTCGGCGAGACCGCCACCCTTGTGCGTCAAGATGGGGGTACTCCGAGTCAGATTCGATTGGCAGTGGGCGTGCGGGTGTGGTTCTGAATAGGACCGGTGTCTCTCGCCGAACTTGCCGATTGGGGCAGACCGGCCTATGAATATTGTAGACTCACAGAGGGTTGGTCGTTTCCACGGAGGACCCGGCAGATGTCGGAGCATCAGGTTGAACCCCATGTGTTTGTCATCATCGGTGCGACTGGCGATCTCACGCGTCGGAAGCTCCTGCCGGCGCTCTATCATTTGCGGGACCAGGGAATCCTGGAAACCCGCAACACGCTGATCGTCGGAGCCGCCTTGCCAGAGATAGGTGAAGAGGGATTTCGGCTCTGGGCCTTCGAAGGTCTTGAGCAAGCAGGTTGGCACAATGAAACGGAGTTGCGCGCCTGGTGCGAAGAGTGCTTGCACTACCAGACTTTGCATGAAGGGGGATTGCAAGATTATGAGGCCTTGGCCTTGTACATCCGTCGGCTGGAGCGTACCCACACGATGCCGGAGAACCGGGTGTTTTACCTGGCGTTGCCACCGGACACTGTACCTCTCGCGATGGAGAAGCTGGACCAAACGGGGTTGCTCAAGAGCCACGGGTGGGTCCGTGTCGTGTTCGAAAAACCATTTGGCCACGATTTTCACTCAGCCCGGCATCTCAATACGACCCTGCATCACTATATCGAAGAATCCCAGATCTACCGTATCGATCATTACCTCGGCAAAGAGACAGTGCAGAATCTCTTGGCGTTCCGTTTCGCCAACCCGATTTTTGAATCGCTCTGGAAACGCGACACGATCGAGAACGTTCAGATTACGGTAGCAGAAGATATCGGTGTCGAGCATCGAGGCGCCTACTACCAACAGGCTGGAGCGCTTCGCGACATGGTACAGAATCATCTCACTCAACTCATGACGGTGGTGGCAATGGAAGTGCCGGTGTCGTTCGATGCCGCTGCGATTTTGAACGAAAAACAAAAAGTTCTACATTCCATCGCGCCGATTCTTCCTCACGATGTTGTGTTTGGGCAGTACACGTCCTGGCAGGTCGCCGACCAGACGATTCGCGGGTATCGTGAGGAACCTGGGGTTCCAGAGGATTCGACCACGGAAACGTATGTGGCGCTGAAAGTCGAGATTCACAATTGGCGATGGAAGGGCGTGCCCTTTTATCTCAGGACGGGAAAACGCCTTCCTCGTAAAATGACCCAGATTGCGGTGACCTTTCGTGAGGCGCCCACTCAAGTATTTCGGTCTCTCGATCCTGGCAGTATTTCTCCCAATATGTTGCTGATCACGCTCCAGCCCAGTGAAGGATTCTCGCTCTGTTTTTCCGTGAAGAGTCCAGGACGACCGTTCCAACTGAGCGACCGAGCATTGCAGTTCGACTATCAGCAAGCGTTTGGCCAGCTCCCCGAAGCCTATGAGACGTTGCTCCGCGACGTGATGATCGGCGACCAGACCCTCTTTGTCAGCGCAGATTTCACCGAAACGGCGTGGCGCCTCTATGCCCCGTTATTGACTGGAGACCATTCCGTCCACTTCTACAGCGCGGGGAGCTGGGGGCCGAGAGAAGCGGATGCGCTGCTGGAAAAGAATGGACATCGGTGGGCGTTGGGCTGGTGAGAGGAAGGTGGCCTGTTAGTCTCCTGTGCTCGCGCAACGCGCGGCCTCAGAAGGCCCTCGTTGGACGCGCGCAGTGGGAGACCAATCAGGCCACCCTCCTAGGGGAAATCGAGCAAGCTTGGAAGGAGCATGTTTATCGTTCGATGCGCGCAGTGAAAGGCAGCCTCGGCCACTCCCTTTAAGAGAAGTATGGGAAAGTTGGAGGGGTTCGCCACCTTGTTGTTCTCAGGTCGTGCTCGTTATTGTGGCGCGTTCTCTGACAGGATGCCGCTGAGGTAGGCGATGATGAGTCTTGCGTCGGCGACTGGGTCTGTCG
Source organism: Nitrospira sp. (assembly GCA_005116885.1). Lineage (GTDB taxonomy): Bacteria > Nitrospirota > Nitrospiria > Nitrospirales > Nitrospiraceae > Palsa-1315. The sequence goes on along the minus strand of SWDP01000012.1, from coordinate 13,704 downwards.
CGAAGGGGGCTGTGTGCTGACGGGTGACCGGGGTTCCCAATCTTTCGGCTGCTTGGCGGATGGGCAGAGGGAAAGAGGCGTCTTCCTGTATTTTTCTGAGATATGCCATGGCATCCCCGTGCCATCCCGGAATAGACAGCCGTGCGATCCACGCTTCGGTGGCATGGGCCACGGCGCGGCGTGCACAGACTCTCGCCTTCCCGTCATTGCGTTCGTGCCGCGCGGCTTCGGCTGTGGCAAGCTCCCGTTCAATTAGCGCCGTTGGCGTCATCAGGAGAAATCTTTCCGATGTGCAGGGTACGCTGTTGTTCATTGTGATCAATTACAGATAAGATCCGCAAGCCATCGCCTGCATATTGTGGAGCGATGATGGCGGCAGGACATTGGATGGAACGAGCGTTAACCGTAGTAAGAGGAGCGTGAAAAATAATGGCCGCAAAGATAATCGAAGGGAAGAAGCGGAAGGTCTCGGTGAAGAAGGTGCCGTCGGTGCGTCGGACGAAGAAGTCCAAGGCGACATCCGCCGTGGTCCTGGTCCTGCACGGCTCCACGGCGCTCCGCCGAAGGAAGTCTGCTGAGAGGTTGGCCGAATCCCTTCAGGTCGAGTTGTTCAGGGTCGATGTGTCGGCGGTTGTGAGCCGCTATCTCGCCGAGACGGAAAAGAATCTGAACGATGTATTCGATAAAGCAGAGACCAGTGGTTCGATTCTGTTTTTCGACGAAGCCGATGCGTTATTTGGGGGGCGCACCACGGTCAATGACAGCCATGATCGATTTGCGGATCCGGAGACGGCCCATTTTCTCCACCGCATTGAGCATCATCATGGAATCGTGATTATGACAACGAATGGAAAGCGACGCATCGAGCAGGCGTTTTCCCGTCCTATGCAAGTGGTCGTGATGGTGGGGGCGGCGGGGACTGGGCGTAAGAGAGCGTAAGAGTAGGCGGCCAAGGAGACGACACACGGGACCATGCCGCCGATTTCCACAAGCGTTCGAGGCGCTTATGAGGCCCGGATGCGGCGCCGCTGACTTCTTCGTGCCAACCATGCACCGGCCGTTGCGCCAAACATAATGCTCAGCATGTCCAGAATGTGTTTGTACCAGCCGTCCGGACTGAGGCCTGGATCCGAAGTCGCGGCTTCAAACAAGAGAAAACCTAAGAGGCCTGCAGTGGCGACGCAGACCACAGACGCTGCAATGATTGCGACCTGCTTGCGATAGCTCGGTACGAGGTAGATGATCGCACCCACAAAGGATGCTGCGGAAACCGTCCTCGTGATAAAGATGATGTACGTGCCGATAATCGGCACCCCAGCCATATCCGGCGCTTCCCAAAAATCTTCGACACGTTCAATGCCATGGATAATGCCGAACGCCGCGCCGATAGAATGGTTCGCTGCGTACCACAGCATGATACCTGCCGGCACCGCAAGGGCCCATCGAAGGATATGTATCGCTGGATTATTGCGCATTGGTTGAAGCGGACATCAGAAGTATGTATTGGTTCCCCTCATCGCGGCATCGCTCACTTATTTCCTATCATATAACTGGTACAAACCGAGAACGCAATCAGAACCATGCATCTCGTACGCGCCAGCCGTATCTTTTACGAAGACTTCTCCTGCATCCGTTGCTGGGATACGTCCAGTGGAGACGAACTCGCGACCAGATACATTTTCCGCTTGGAGGAAAGGGGGAATAGCCAAGAGTCGTTCGTGTTCGCCGAACTCTTTTGATGAACATGGTAGTATGCCTTGCTTGTTTGGGCGATGGATGGAGAGGGTGGTTTGTTAATCTGAAAGACGAAAGAGAATACATGGCAAATCATCGCGCAGATCTCAAAAGTATCGCTCGTCGTGCCATGGTCGAACGAGGCCTCTTGCCGGAGTTTTCTCCCGCGGCGATGGCCGAGCTTGCCCGCGTACAAGCTGCCGCCACAGATCAGCGCGCGGGCATCCGCGACTTGACGGGGCTCCTCTGGGCGTCGATCGACAACGACGATTCCCTAGACCTCGACCAACTTACCGTGGCCGAATCTCATGCTGATGGGTCTGTCACAATTCTGGTGGCGATTGCCGATGTGGACGCGCTGGTCACGAAGGAGTCCGCCCTGGATGCGCATGCCAAGCATAATACGACGTCGGTCTATACGTCCGGCGGAATCTTCCCCATGCTGCCGGAAAAACTGTCGACCGATTTGACGTCTCTCGGCGAAGGGCAAGACCGTCTGGCGATCGTAGTGGAGATGGCGGTTGCGGAGGACGGGGCAATCCTCAGCTCGACTCTCTTTCGGGCACTGGTCCACAACCATGCGAAGTTGGCCTATAACAACATCGCAGCCTGGCTTGCAGGGGAGGTTCCTGTGCCTGAGCCGGTTAGAGCCCTTGCTGGTCTCGATGCGCAGCTCCGCCTCCAAGACCAGGTTGCGCAGCGGCTCAAGGCTCGCCGACATGAAGAGGGAGCGCTGAGTCTTGAAACGATTGAACCACGAGCGGTGTTTGAGGGTGAGGTGCTGACCAATCTCAAGGTCGAGCAGAAGAATCGCGCCAAGGAGCTGATTGAGGACTTTATGATCGCGGCCAATCAGGCGACGGCGTCGTATCTCAAGGGAAAGGGCATGCCCTCCTTTCGCCGCATTCTGCGTTCTCCCGAACGCTGGCAGCGGATTGTTGAGGTGGCTGCACGCTGGGGTGAGCATTTGCCTTCGGAACCGGACGCGAAGGCGCTCGAAGTGTTCCTCGTCGCGCGTCGAAAGGCGGATCCTCTCAGATTTCCCGATCTCTCCCTGGCCATCGTGAAGCTCATCGGCAGAGGTGAGTATGTATTGGATCAGTCGAAAGATGGCTCTCCTGAACATTTCGGACTTGCCGTGAAGGGGTATACCCATTCCACGGCTCCCAACCGACGATTTCCAGATCTTATCACCCAGCGGCTGATCAAAGCGGCGTTGGCGGGCGAGTCAACGCCGTACCGTCCAGAAGAACTGAAGTATCTGGCCGACCATTGTACCGAGAAGGAGAACGACGCGGAAAAAGTCGAGCGACAGCTCCGTAAGTCTGCCGCCGCCCTATTGCTCCAATCGCGGATTGGACAGCGTTTCGATTCGATCGTGACGGGTGCGTCGGATAGAGGGACGTGGGTCAGGCTCCTTGAGCCACCGGTTGAAGGGAGACTGGTGACGGGCCAGCGTGGCTTGGATGTCGGAGATAAGGTGTGGGTAGAGCTTATCAGCACGGACGTCGAACGAGGGTTTATCGATTTCGGCAGGGCCTGATTGTGAGAGGGTCGCCGTTCTCAGGGAACGAAATAGACCAGACAAACCTATGCACTAGATACACTGCCCATGCTGGGCTGTTCTTCTGCCTGCTTGTCCGGTGTCTCTAAGCTGGTGCGGCCGAGTGCGCCGTCGCGGTAGTCCGACAGGAGTATCCTCGCCGCTTTGTCCCGGTCTATCCCGCCGCCGCTTCTGGTCAGCAGGCAGCCGCGTTTGTTGCCGATGGCCTCGATTACGCCAGAACTTGTCATCCCTGCCACTCCAAAGCCGTAGCGGGCCGTGAGTCTGGCAGGATAGCGCGCAAGCAGGATGACGGCGAGAAATTCTGCGACGGTTTCGTCATCGACGACCTTGTGGCCTATGGCGTTGACCGTGGCGAGGAGGAGGCCCACATGAGGGTCTTTGATGGTTCCCCATAATAGTCCTGGTGAGTCGGTGATGGCCATGCGGTCGTTCAGTTTGTGGCGTTGTTGGACCTTGGTCACAGCCGGTTCATCTCCCACACGAGCGATGCGGCGTTTGAGAAGCATGTTCATCAGCGTCGATTTGCCGACGTTCGGGACCCCCATAATCAGCATGCGCAACGGCTTCGCGCTGCTGTGGCGATGAGGGGCGAGCGGCTGACAGAGCTGGGGTATCTTGGCGGCATCGCCCGCATGACGACAAGAAAGGGCTACGGCGCTGACGCCAGGTTGTCGGTTATACAGGTCCAGCCAAGCCTGAGTGACGGTGGGATCGGCAAGATCGGCTTTGTTGAGGACTTTGAGGCTAGGACGCTGGCGGGCCAGGCGCAGCTCTTCGATCAGTGGATTGCAGCTGGCGCTCGGTATGCGCGCATCCAATACTTCGACGACGACATCGATCGCCTCCATCGTTTTGGCCGCTTCTTTGCGCGCCGTATTCATGTGACCTGGGAACCACTGGATAGACATGGAGGCAGACTTTCCAGGAAAAAAGAAATGTACCTTACCAGGATGTTGACAAGGCTGCCAGCAGAAGAAGGCCGTTATTTGGTTTATCTGGTTTTTGGTTGACGAAACTAACCAGATGAACCGGTTTGTTTGTTATCGCAGATGTTCGCGGCCGTGGGGGATGGAAAGATCTTGGTCGGGATCGAGGGGGACGATGCGAGTCGGATTGATGTCATCGTGGGTGATGTAGTAGTGCCGCTTGATGTGGTCGAAGTTCACGGTCTCGGCGATCCCGTCGGTCTGATAGAGGTCTTTGAGATAGCCGAAGAGATTGGGGTAGTCGACAATCCGCCGGAGGTTGCACTTGAAATGGCCGTGGTAGACAGCGTCGAAGCGTACGAGAGTGACGAACAAGCGCCAATCGGTTTCGACGAATTGTGAGCCGAAGAGATAGCGTTGACGCGCCAGCCTGGTCTCAAGTTGATCGAGCGCATCGAAGAGGCGCAGCACGGCCCGTTCATAGGCCTGCTGCGATGTGGCGAATCCGGCGCGATAGACTCCGTCGTTCACGTTCTCGTAGATGAAGGTACTGAGGTCGTCGATCTCTTTCCGGATGCCGTCCTGATACAAGTCAATTTTGCTCTCGGTGAAGCGATTGAACTCGCCGTTAAACATGCGCATGAGGTCGTCGTCGGAATTGGTGACGATACGTTTCGTCACCGTATCCCACAACACAGGGACAGTGAATCGCCCCCGATAGTTCGGATCGGTGGCCTTGTAGGCCTGGCTGAGGAATTTGAAGTTGTTGCTGGGATCGAGCGAATGCCCCGGCCCTTCGCGAAACGCCCAGCCTCGCTCGTCGCGGATTGGATCCACAACCGTCATGCCGATGACATCTTCGAGCTTCTTGAGCTTTCGCACAATGATCGTCCGATGTGCCCAGGGACAGGCCCAGGAAACATAGAGATGGTAACGGCCGCTCGCTGCTGGAAAACCGGAACTCCCATTGGCAGTCACCCAGCCCTGAAAGACATCCGGCTGCCTGGTAAAGGCGCCTTCGACGCTTTGCTCGTCTGGAAATTGTGCGTGCATGGTCATCGTTGTGTGCCCTGTTCCTCTGTACCGTACCATACATCGGAGTGAGGGGGGAAAGGGAAGGGCTGCCTGGCCGTCCTCATGCTCGCGGAACGCGCACGATAAGAAGAATGGGAAGGGCACCCACATTGGTCCTGTGCTCCTGGAACGCGCGCCCTCAGAAGGGCCTCGTTCGACGGCCGCACATAGACCAACATGGGTGCCCTTCCAAGAGAGGGACAGGGCGCGAGCGTGGAAGGATTAATAATGCGCAGGGCCTCCAGAAGCAAATAGGTGCGGATTGACCCGGACAATCCTGAAAAGTAGAATGACAAACTAATTTCCACAGGAGGACGGCTGGAAAACAGACGAGAGGATGTATTGCAGAGGAAGGTAACCACGGTATCTATTTAGTTGGTTCAAACATGGAGGCCGCGATGCAGACAATAGGGCGTATTGGGTTGATGGGATTAGGGATCGTGTTAGTGAGCGTGCTTGCAGGGGTATCAGTCTTTGCAGAGGATAAGCCGGCTAAACCATCGATCAACGACGGGTCGAAGATTGTGATTACCACTCCCAAGGACGGAGATGAGGTCGATGACAGTTTTGAGCTGAAGTACGAGTTAACGAAGGGCTCCCAAGCGACGCATGCCCATGTGTACCTGGACGGTCAGTACCAGAAGGGTTTTTCTGGAACGTTCAAGGGCCTGAGCAAGGGAGATCACAAGATCACCGTGACCGGCGCCACAAAGGACCATGATCTTGTGACGGCCACTCATACCATTATCGTCGAAGTGGAATAATACGGCGACTTACCTTTTCCACGGCCACCAGCGCGTAGGTGCGGATTGACTGAGGAAATTCTGGAAAGTAAAATGTCTTAATATTCTTTCTCGGGGAACGATTGGTTATCAGACTAGAGGGTATCCGAGAGGGGATGGGAGGCGGTAATGTTCATTCAGTTGCTTCAAACAAGGAGGTCGTCGTGATGCAGAGGATGGGACGTATCGGGTTGATGGGGTTAGGGATTGCGCTGGCAGGCTGTCTCAGTGTGGTTCCAGCTTTCGCAGGGGATAAACCAGCGAAAGCACCGGTCGAGGACCGGTCGAAGTTGATGATTTCGTCTCCAAAGGACGGGGATAAAGTCGCTGACACCTTTGAGGTGAAGTACGATTTGACGAAGGGTTCACAAGCGACGCATGTCCATGCATATGTGGATGGAGAGTATCAGAAGGGTTTTGCCGGTACGCTGAAGAGCCTGAGCAAGGGGACACACAAGGTTACTGTGACCGGCGCCACCAAGGACCATGACCTTGTCATGGCTACCTCTAGCGTCACCGTCGACGTGCAGTAGAACCAGCCATCATGAAGGCCACGAGGGCCTCTTGTAAGAGGGGCCTTCGTGCGCCAGATTTCCCAAACGGTTTTCACCCGTCACCCATCTGGACCTACCACAAGCACCGGCAAACCAGAAGAGAGTTATGGAATCGGTTTGGGGGGCGCCTGCGGATTGAGCTGTGGGCTTCCGATCTTTAACAGCCGCGTAAGCCACGGAATCGCCGTTCCTTGCATGACGACGGACGTGAGGGCAATAAAGAACACCAAATGGAAGATCACGTCGGCCTTCTCGAGCCCAGCCACTAAGGGAAAGGTAGCCAAGATGATTGGCACGGCCCCACGGAGTCCTGCCCAGGCCACGAGCGTCTGTTCTCGAAAGGACATCGGCGAAAAGGCCAGCGCCGCGTGGACACTCGCCGGGCGGGCGATGAAGATCAGGAAAAGGGAAACCAGGATGCCCACCCCGGCAATTGGCACGAGCCTTGCTGGAAATACTTGCAGTCCCAGCGCCAAAAACATGGTGACTTGCATCAGCCAGGCCAGCCCGTCGTGAAAACGCAAGACACTTTGCTGGTGAGTAAACGGTTTTCGCGCCATGACGAGCCCCGCTAAGTACACGGCAAGAAAGCCACTCCCGTCCAGGTAGTCGGTTAGACCGTAGGTCAGCAGCGCCAGCGCCACCGACAGCACCGGATAAATGCCTTCCAATTCCAAGTCGAGCGCATTGAACGATCGTCGCATGATCTCGCCCATCGCAATGCCAATCACCGTTCCCACGCCCATTTGCATCACAAAGAATAGGACAAGTTCTCCAAAAGAGGTCGAGGGTTCCGTCAACAGTCGAATCAGCGCGATCGTCAGCACGACGGCCATCGGATCGTTGCTGCCGGATTCAAATTCGAGCAATTGGATCAATCGCCGGGGGATTTTGGTTTTCCGTGCCCGTAGCACCATGAAGACGGCCGCCGCATCGGTGGACGACACGATTGCGCCGAGTAAGAGGCCCTCCAGGAATGAGAACCCCTGAACCCAGGCGACAAACATCCCGATGAGCAGCGCAGTGATCAGCACTCCGATCGTCGAGAGCGACACTCCCTGCCACATGATGGGGCGAATCGCCGACCACTCTGTGTCCAATCCACCAGAAAATAGAATCAAGACCAGTGCAGTGATACCCAGCGATCGCACCAGGAGCGGATTGTCGAACGTGATGACGCCGAGACCGTCGGATCCCGCCAACATGCCGATGGCGAGGAATAAGACCAGTGAGGGGATGCCGAACCGATTCGAGAGCTTGATCGTGTAAATGCTCAGAATGACGAGGGTGGAGAACACGATGAAGATTACAGCAATGGAAGTCGGCATCGTGCTTGTGTCTTCCGAGGTTGTTTGCCGAGGTCTGACGCGATTTATAGCACAGACGACCGAATCACGCTTGTTAGAATATGAGGGAGGGTGCTGTCACCTGGGCAAATAGAGAGGGTGAGCGCGATGGGGGTGCTGTACTTCAGCGATTATGGAGGATTTGGCCTTTGAGGCAAGGGTCTGTCGCGAGCGCGTCGCCCTTGTTGCCACACGTCATTTCCATCCGTCCTTGTGTTAACGTGAGGGGGAAAGGGGTCGATCCCACACATGTGTGTGCCGATGGCCCGGGCAGAGTGCCACGCCTGACAAGTGGGATCGAGGTGATGGGAGTATAGCGTGCGTCTAGCCCTGCTGTTGATCATTGTCGGTATCGTCGTATTCGGTCCGCAACTATGGACCAGGCGGGTATTTGCCCAGCATAGTGTGCCTCGGCCTGACTATCCTGGAACCGGGGCGGAGTTGGCGCGACACCTGCTTGATCAGCTCGGCATGCAGCACATCAAAGTGGAGATGACCCAGCAGGGCGATCACTACGACCCTGAGACTAAAGCCGTCCGCCTGACTCCCGATAAATTCGATGGGAAATCCCTCACCGCTGTTACCGTGGCCGCCCATGAGGTCGGCCATGCCATTCAAGACCATACGGGCTACCAACCGTTCACGGAGCGCACGCGACTGGTGCGGGTCGCGCAGGGGGCGGAAAAGCTTGGAGGGGTCGTGATGATGGGCATTCCAATTGCCGCCGCGTTGGCGCAGACTCCTGTGGCGGGTGTGGTCGTCCTGGTTGCCGGGATGGCGACGATGGGGATTGCCACACTCGTGCATCTTGTCACGCTTCCAGTCGAGTGGGACGCCAGTTTTCGGCGTGCGCTTCCGGTGCTCCAGCAAAGAAATTACCTGTCTCCTGAAGACGAGCAGGGGGCTCGGCGCATCCTTACCGCGGCTGCGCTGACCTACGTGGCGGCTTCCCTCGCGAGTCTGCTGAACCTGTGGCGGTGGATCGCCTTCCTACGGCGATAGTTGATGTCACTGCCGCGGAATGTTTTCAGATGAGTTCTGTGCAGGGCTAGCCAATTGTCTAGGGCTTTCGCCACGCTAACGCAATTCGCAACCGTGGACTGTGGTTGGTCTTGAGTACCAGAAGGCATTTGAACGCCATGCGCTCAGCTGCTGTTATCGCTCAGCGAACTCCGCTCTCAGATCCTGAAGATGAAGGGATGATGGATTGACCAGGGTTAGATGACTTGAAAGGGATCACGGGTATTCGCGGCAACTAATTCGCCACAGGCAGTACAGTGATAGTTGTCCGTCAAATAATTGTTGTTGTTGTGTTCCAACTCCAGGTGCAGATGCCGACAAGGTGGATTGTCCCCCTCCGCCCACTTCTCGCGTAACGCGGCCGCTTGTGATTTGGTCATGATTGTCACCTCCATTGGCTGACATCGTTGTTCAACCAATTATCATCTACCACATGGTCAACGAGATCAACAGGAGATTGTCCTGCCGCAATTAAATTCTTGGCTGACTCTTGAGTATTGTACACCGTTCGTTCCGCAAAGAATTCAGCCTGCTTTGAGTTTCCACTTCTTAGCAGGGTGTTGAGAAAGTACTTGTACGCTCCGGAACCATGAGGGTCTGCAGGGCAGAGACTTGTTCAGAATCCGTCGCAGGTCGTCCAGCAAGGCCATGGCAAGTGAAGAAAGGAAATCGTACGGAGTACCTTATCCTGAGCCTCAGAGCGCCACGAGAATACTGTTGGTGGTCTTTGTCGGCATTCCCGCCAAAGACTAGCAGTCGCCATCCCGCTCCTGTTTGGCCTTCATCGAGGCTCTTGGCCTGATACCGAGAAGTCTCCCACTCCTCCGAAAGGGTTAGATTAAGTCTGATCAGGGGACAATCACTTTTCACTCACTCTTGCGGTGTTCCTGCTATAAAACACCCACCCACTGCATTCTTCTGCCGAGTATCCCCTCTTCGGGAGGGGCCTTTATCCCCTCTCTTTAGGGATTGTCGAAATTCTTGGGTGCGGTATTCTCACACTATCGCGAGAGATAGAGAAACCTCGGCAGAACCATTGTGGAGGCACCGATGAAACTGAACCACCCCGTTCTCAAGATCAACACCCAGAAAGCTCATTCGCTCTTAGATCGGCGCTATGCGGAGCGAGTTCCCATTCGATACCAAATCACGTACTTCGGTGAAGAAGGCGCACGAATCGTCGCCGGCGAGGGGGCCTTGAAGGACCTTTCTAAAACTGGCTGCAAGATCTTGGGTGCGGCACCGAGCTCCCTAGGCAGTCGCCTCACTCTGCTCCTAGACCTTGAGGACGGGCACACCCCCATGCGTCTCACCGACGTCATTGTCTCCTGGATCTCCAAAGATTCGTTTGCTGTCAAATTTCCCAAGCTGTCATCAGACGAAAGCAAGCGGCTGCAAGACGTTATTTGGAAAAATATGAGTGTGTCGGCCTTAGACGATCGCCGAACGGCATTCCGAATCCTCTAATCATCGATCCAACGTTACGGAGGAGACCATGTGCCCTGACACTACCATTCCTACCGTCACAGCAGCCAAATTCTCCGGTCAGTCAGAGCGTCGACATAGCAGCCGTACTTCGACATTTTTTTCATTGCTCTATTCCTGCATGGATTCCGGCCAGATGTTGATCGGTGACGGTGTCGTTTCTGATCTCTCATCGAGAGGGATTGGCATTCGCGGCAATCAATTGGTCGCACCCGGGGTAACCGTCACCCTCTTTATCGACCTTCCTGGAGTGGAAGAGCCTTTTTGCATTACCCAGAGCAGAGTTTCCTGGGTTGAAGGATGCCGATTTGGGGTGGAGATGGAGGCTCTGACGTTGGAGGAGAAGAATTACTTGCGATTCCACTTGTGAGTTCATATAAACCTTCTCAAGCTGTGCCGTCAGTGCCTGAGGCCAGCAGGAATTAGGAGTTGGCATCATGAAACGAACACCCATCACATCGAGTAGAGGGCTTCAGCCTATGGTTGAAGCTGTCAATCGTAGACATGATCCTCGGCCGTCGGTAGAGTTTGGATTGATGTACTCGGCGCAAGAGCCTACCGGCGAAGTTCTCATGGGCGATGGCGTGGTCACGGATCTCTCACCTACGGGATTGGGTATTCGAGGCAACGTATCCGTCTCGCAGGGGAAAGAACTTGCGATTTTTCTCTATCTGCCCGATGGGCAAGATCCGCTGTTCGTGATGGAAGCAAAGGTAGCGTGGGTCTCAGGCCATCGGTTCGGAGTCGAGATTCTTAAGATGAATCTACGGGAACGCAACCGCCTCCGTTACTTTTTGCGCGCGAATGTCGAGCATTTTGATTAGGCCGACTGTCGGCTTACAGAGACCGTAACGACCTATCGACGAAAGACAGACAAGTCCTCACGCTACAGTTCAGGTCATTGACAGCTGAAAGGTTTAGCGGGTCTCTCTTCAGATTATGGGCTGCATCGGTTTTGGCTTGTGGACAACAAGCACATATGGAATCGACCCCCTTCTCGTCACGGCACGAGAACAAACCTATTTCAAGCATTCCAATCTAAAAGCGCCTGACCATCTCAGCCCGTAACAGTCATGTCTGAAGTTATTGACATGATGATATGAGTTCGGACCTTTTCCTCGCCGACCCTCGCTACAGGCTAGTGTCATTCCACCTCAAAGTATGAATGCGATTTTTCTCCCATGCCATCACGGGCACACCACGTGCCCTGGTCGAAGGCCTTGCCCACACCAAACACGGTGCTTTTACTGAAGTTCATACCCCGCCAGGGGATGGGGTTGTTCGCATGGGCCGATGCCGATCAATAATTGGCCAACACGACGGCTAGCAAAGGATGGCCCACCAGGAGAATCAGGCCAGGTGGTTTTCTTCAACTCCGTAACGTCTAATAAGGCTCCAGACAAGCGTATTAGGCGTTCCTGTCAAGGGCTTGTTGCTGTGAAATAGGGCATGCTAGGATTTAGGTGAGTGAAGACTTACTTACCATGAAGAAGCAAACCGCAGAGGGTAGGGACGAAAACGGGCAGCGGGTTTCTGCCGGCGATCGTCAGGCCAGCCTCATCGCGGCTGCCGCTTCGCTCTTTGCTGCAAAAGGATTCAACGGCACCACCACAAAAGAAATCGCCAAAGCGGTGGGAGTGAGCGAGGCGTTAGTCTTCAAATACTTTCCAACGAAACGGACGCTCTACGCGGCAATCCTGGCAGAAAAAGTGACCGTGAATGAACTTCTTGATGTCGTGGAAGCGGCGGTCACAAAACGAGATGACCACCGTGTGTTTACGATGATAGCGAGCTATCGGATTCGCCCCGGTGCCGACTCAACGTTCTTACGGCTCCTCTTGTTCAGTGCGTTAGAGGGACACGAACTCTCCGAGTTGTTCTTCGGTAAGCACCACAAAGTATTCTACGATTACCTTGCCGCGTACATTCGCACAAGGATCGATGATGGGGCATTTCGCTCTGTCGATCCTCTTCTGGCAGCTCGCGCTTTCATCGGCATGGTCGTCCATCACCGACTACTTCATGAGATCTTCGGAGTCCCGATGCATCAATCCCATGAAACCACAGTCGCCACCTATGTCGATCTCTTTCTCGCCGGCCTGATCAGGATGCCGATTGGCCGCAAGTCGTCGAGTCGGCGTTTGCGATGAACCCCCTAAAACAACATCCGATTATCACACTTGGGGTGATCATTTTTTTCGCGGTCACAGCGCTCGTTGTGTTTCGCTTAAGCAGCGGCGCCAAGACAGACACTCGTAAACCCCATGTTATTACTGTTGCCACTGTGGTGCCATTCAAACGTGACCTTGATATTCGATTAACGTATACCGCCGACATTACCCCCAACCAGGTGGTCAATTTGTTCTCACGGGTCGATGGCTACATTGCCAAGGTCTATGTCGAGAAAGGAGACTTGGTGAAAGCTAACCAGCTCCTGATCGAAATCGATCACGCGGATTATCGGCACGCTGTTAATCAAGCCAAGGCAAACCTGGCCGCAGCCAGAGCAAGAGTCGCGCAGCAGGACGCCAGCGTCCGGAACACGACCCTGACGCTCAATCGGATGCAGTCGCTGATCAAAGACCAGTTTGTTTCGCAGCAAGATCTCGATAACGCACAGGTCGCGTACGACACAGCAGCGGCGGCGCTCGATTCGCTCCGCGCACAGGTCCAGCAGATGGACGTTGCCCTGGCACAGGCCGAGACAAACCTGGCCTACTCGTATATCCGTGCGCCTTTCGCGGGCTATGTGGCTGGGCGCAACCTCGATCTCGGGTCCTATGTCAGCGGGACAACCGGTGGTACCTCTACCATGTCTCGAGGGATTCTCACTCTTCATGAGATCCAGACAGTCCGTATTCTGATCGAAGTCGTCGAGAAGGATGTTCCGCTCATCCAGGTGGGTCAACAAGCAGAAGTTCGCGCTGAAGCCTATCCGGATCGCGTCTTTGAGGGCACAGTGACCCGTGTTGTTCAGGCGTTGGACCGAGCGACCCGAACAATGACGATCGAGGTCGATCTTCCCAACAAGGATCATGTCTTGAAAGGCGGCATGTTTGCCCGTGTAGAGGTCTTAGTCGGCACTCATCGAAACGCGATTCAGATCCCCATCGATGCGGTAAGTCGATTGGAAGACTCCCAATATGTCTATATCGTGCGCGAAGGAAGAGCTCAACGGGTACCGGTTGAAATTGGAGTCCGTGACGAGAACCGAGT
>SWDP01000011.1:12390-90247 GCA_005116885.1 Nitrospira sp. | reverse complement strand
AATGCTTGTCCGTGTAGAGGGCCAGCGGAATCCCATACTGCTGCCCATACCGCATGAAGCTGTCCATCGCCGGGATCGTCCCTTCATACGCATAGAAGCGAGCATACACCCGGCTGCTCGCATCATCAATGTAGGCCATGAGCATACACCGGGGGCCGCGTCCCTCGAACCAGTCGTGGTGCGACCCATCTAGCTGCACCAACTCCCCCACATGAGGTTTCCGTTCCCGCCACGCGCGGTGCGGCCGCTTCCGCCGCGTGAAGTGGTCAATGCCGGTGTCCCGTAGCCAGCCTCGCATGGTCTCTGCGCTGATCGTGATCCCGTGGCACTCGGCCAGCTTCTCCGCCGCCAAGGTCGGCCCAAAATCTCCATACCGCTGCGCATACAACGTCAGCCCCTTGGCCTTGACCGTCTCCGGGATCCGTCGGTTCGATGATTTGCCTCGTCCCCGATGCGCCAGCCCGTGGTCGCCCGCCTGCGTCACCCGCTTGATGAGGCGCCGGATGTGACGGGGCGTCAGCCCCAGGAGAATGCCCGCCTTCACCTGCGTCAGTTTTTTCTCTCTCGTCTGCCGAATCACATGCACCCGCTTCAACTCCGGCACACTCATCCGTACGGTCTCCTCTCTGACCGCACGGCCCTCCCAGTGATCGTTCTCGCTTCGCTCAGAGGCTCAACGTACCGAAGCGTACGCCTCGCCTCTTTACTTGCTGTGGCCTTGCTGGACGGCCTTTCTGAACAGCCTGCGACATCGGAGCGCGCCTGGTTTCGATGTGCTTGAGTAGTTTGGCTCAAGCTACTGACTACCGTTCCACTGAATCAGCTGCCTCCTTCTATGTCGATCCATTGTGGAGGGCGGCACCTCGATGAACTTGATGTTGTCCTGAGCCATCCTGTCGAAAAAAGACTAAATGGATTCAAGTGCCACATGCCCCCGCTTTGCAGTGCCGATGCAACTATCGGAACCCGTGGCTTTGGCCTCGGATATGGATCGATACGGGTTTTGGAATTCGATGATTTGGGTGAGTGGCACAACAGACGGCATTCGCACAGGATGCTCAAAAAGCCCGTCCAGCAAGGCCGCAGCCGATGAAAGCACCGGAGGCGTAGCCTCTGGGCTACGTTGAGGATGCTTTCGAGGGGAAAACGATGCTGGCGGGTTTTTTCAGCGTCTTGTAAAGTTAGGTTTTCAGGGCCGCCAAAACTTCAGTGACATGACCACCCACCTTGACCTTGCGAAAGATCGCCTTCAACTTGCCGGCCTGGTCGATCACGAACGTACTGCGCTCGATACCCCAATACTTTTTGCCGTACATGCTCTTCTCTTTGTAGACCCCGTAGGCCTTTGCGACAACTTTGTCTTCGTCGCTGAGCAACGTGAACGGCAAGGTAAACTTCTTGATGAATTTCTGGTGGGATTCCTGGCCGTCAAAACTCACGCCCAACACAACCGCTCCCGCCTTCTTGATCGATATCTCGGCATCGCGAAAGTCACACGATTCCGTCGTACAGCCAGGGGTATCATCTTTGGGATAAAAGTACAGCACCACCTGCTTGCCTGTGAAATCTTTCAGGCTGACCGGTTCTCCCGATTGATCGGGAAGCGAGAGAGCGGGAGCCTTATCACCGACTGTGAGTTCCTTTGCCATCTTTATGTACCCCTTTTCCTCTTAATATCGAGGCCCGCTACCAGGCCCCGACCTGGCACCCCCGGGCCCACGTGGTTGGTTCTTTTTGGGAGTCTCTGGATTGCCATAGGGGCGAAGCGCGGGCGAATCCCAGATTACTTGGTCTCCCGGAGCCAGGTTCGCCGCTTCCATAAATTCTTGGCGCGCTTGCTCCGTATCGCCCAAGGCATACAAGGCTAAGGCATAATTATAGTGTGCAGGCCCCGATTGAGGAACCTCGGCCACCGCCTTGGAAAAATACTGCTTCGCTTCGTCGAATTGCTTCGCATGGTAGGCCAGCGTCCCCTGTTCCGTCAGGGTCATGACTTGGGGTTTCACTCCGGATTCGAGTGCCAATGGGACCAATGGCTTTGCCTTGCTCGTCCAGGAACAGGAGACTGATGCGGCGAGCACGAGAATCACCCCGAGCATGGGCAGACATGTTCTTACGCCGTGACGTTCTCGCAGTGGCTCACCCCTTCGCATGTTTCCGCGTCTCTTCCTCGAATGTCTTCCGATACAGAACGTCCCATTCCGCACTACCCTCAACGATTCCGCGCGAATAGGAAGCTAATTTCGCTTTGACCTTTCGATCGATGTCTTCTTCTTGCGCCAACTCGAATGCGAGCACCCGCTTGATCTCTTTCAACACCCGCCCTTCATCGGCCCGCACTGTCACCAGCGGGCTTTTCTTGACCACTTGAAGAATGACGTGTGAAAGGTGGCTGATTTTATCTTCGCTCAACATATCCGGTCTTCGCGTGAAGGGTGATGTGTGACGAGTGATGAGCGCTTCACTAACTTCCAACTATCCCACCACATCACCGATCACTCCTCACAGGATGATGCCCCGCTCCCGTGCCAACTTACCCTTCACCAGCGTGAACATCCGCTGATAGTCCACGTGTCCGCGCTCGATATCTTGTTCGTAGACCTTCAACAGTTGCCGCACTTCAGCATTCAAGCGATCTTCAACCGACAGCTCCTCAAGAATGGCATGACCGATCTGTTCGACGAACGCCTTATGATCTCCAACCATTGCCACCTGCCCCTCCTGCTGCAGCTTAGTGGCGACCGACTCCGAGATGTGGCGAATCCGTTCTTTCGACAGTCTCATGGCATGCAAGACACGTGAAAATGATGTTGGCACGCACCAGGAAAATATTCCAACAGCATGGTCAAAAAGGTCGTCCAGCAAGGCCGCAGCGAGTGAGGCCCCGAGGCGTACCCTTGTGGTACGTTGAGGGTCTGAACGATGCGAGAACGAAGCTGGCGGACTTTTTCACCATGCTGTTAGATCCGCTCGATTCGAATTGTTGAGGCATCCATGGCTCGTCTGAGCGCCGAGGCGTCACCAAGAATATGGCCGATGATATTGACGCGATCGGCTGGAACTGGATCCTGCCCCATGCTCATCGGTGTGCGACCGAAGAAAATAGCCAGGACCTGTCCTGCTCCCCAGAACGCGACATCGCCGACTTTGACCTGATTGGTTGCGGTCTCTCGATGGTCTTTCACCCCGGCCAGCTTAAAATAGAATTCTTCGCCCCACGTATTGACCGGACTTTCTATCGGTAACGCCGCATAGACTTCTTGCGCCGTTTTTGTCGACTTGAGCTCCGCATCCAGTTGCACAGATCCAACGGTAATGCGAATTTTATTGAGAAGATCCGCCATGGTGTTCGAGTCTGGCCTCCCGGGGACGATCAGGTGAAAACCCTTTCAGGACGCGGACTTTAGCTTGTTTATTCGGTGAAATCAAGGCTACAATCCCTCGAACATATGCTCGCGTCATCCTTCGTGCTTCTCAAAGGTATCGGCCAAAGTTCCGAACGTCGTCTCTGGCAAGAGGGCATCCTCAACTGGACGTCATTCCTCCGATCTCCAACCCTACCCGGCATCTCCTCGACCAGAAAAGAGTGGTACGATCACGAACTCGCGACCGCTCAATCACGCTTGGATGCAGGTGACGCGCACTTCTTCGGCGCCTGCTTGAAAAGTCGAGACCACTGGCGCCTCTTCGAAACATTTCGCCCCCGCACGCTCTATTTGGACATTGAAACGACAGGGATGCCCGCGCGCGAGGGGCATGTCACGGTGGTCGGACTCTATCGAAACGGTCACATGACCAGCCTCGTTCGAGGAGAAACGTTAACCGAGGACCGATTGCACGCAGAACTGGAACAGACAGACCTCTTCATTACATTCTTCGGCAGCGGGTTTGATATTCCCTACTTGCAGGCAAAATTCCCCCGATTGAATTTCAAAAAACCGCATTTCGATCTCTGCTTCGCGGCGCGCAGACTCGGCCTGCAGGGCGGACTGAAACGCATTGAACAGGACATGCACATTACTCGCGAGACCGATGTGATGGGACTCGATGGATGGGAAGCCGTCCGCCTCTGGCATCAGTGGTGCGCGGGAAACGAGGCTGCACGCGATTTATTGCTGAGGTACAACGCGGCCGATACCCAAAACCTTGAACCGCTGGCGGCACAGCTCTATGACCAGATGGTCTCTCGATTCGGCCCATCTTCTGTAGGATTTCCAATTGCCCCCAGCCAAAGACCGATCGAGGTCGCACCGTGACACAACCCCAACGATGGATTGGGGTCGGACGAACTGAGACCGGGCATGTTCGCGCCTCGAATCAAGATGCACTGGCTCTTCTGAACGACTATGGCGTCTGGGTGGTGGCAGACGGCATGGGAGGGCACCCGGCAGGAGATGTTGCGGCCCAAACCGCCGTATCCGTGGCCACAGAGCGGGCGCGAGCGCGAACATCCTTGCTGCACGATCACCCAAACGGCGCCGCGGAATTCATGATAGACGTGGTGACGAGCGCCAATCGGCGAATTCATGATCTCATGCTGGAACAGTCCTCCTTGAGAGGGATGGGGACAACTTTTGTCGCCTTGGCCATCACGCCAACACCGATACCGGTCGCCCATATTGCCCACTTGGGCGATAGTCGAGCCTATCTCTATCGGACTGGGCAGCTCACACAATTGACGCGCGATCACACCCTCGTTCAACAACTTGTGCAGCGCGGCTTGATCGATGAGGCCACCGCGCTCGTACATCCTGAACGCCATGTCTTGACCAAAGGCTTAGGGATGGGCGCCGATATGGAACCAGAGCTGACTTCGATACCGGTCACCCCTCACGATCTGCTCGTACTCTGCAGCGACGGACTCACGAAAATGTTAGAGGACGCAGCCATTGCATCGGTACTCTCCCGTGCGAGCGGCGATCCCCACCGGGCCTGCCACAACCTCATTGAGGAGGCACTGAAGAGAGGGGGAGAAGATAATGTGACCGTCATCGTCGTGGGGCAGGGACCATCGGCTGTCGCTGCAGTTTAGTCATTGACAAGGCTCTCTCAGCCCTGTAGCCTCAGGTTCCAGCCAGGCAGTCTTTCCTCCCGTTTCCCTTGTGAACCAGGCCGGAGAATTATCATGCGTGTTCTCGCACTGTTTCGACTCATTGTGCTTCTGCTCATCGGAGCAGTATGGTGTGCTCCCACAGCGATGAGTGCGCCCACAGATAACACCGAACTCGAAGCCACCGTTCGCGCCCTTGTGCGAGCGAATGCAGAAAAGGATTTGTCTACCTTATCCAAGCTGATGGCCCACGACGCCGATATCGTCAGCTATTCCATCGGGGGCCGAAAATACGTGGGATGGCCTGACCTTGAACGGGATATGAAAGAAGAGTTTGCCAACGCGACTGCGCTCGATCTACGCATCTCCGAACTCAAGGTGTGGTCGAAGGGAGATATTGGGTGGTACACGATGGAACTGGCCTATGGGCGTATCCTCGGTCATGGGCCAGACCAGCAACGAACCGTCCTGCCGTTACGGGAAACTGGTGTGCTCGAGCGTCGAAACGGCCAGTGGATTCTCCTGTCCTGGCATGAGTCCTTTCGCAGTGTGAGCGACGCGGTGCCGGTCGATGATCGAACAAGCGCCGCGACAGCACGCACCGTCGCTTCATCAAGCGGCAATATTACTGTCCTTGACGTGAGCGGGGAATGGGACATTCTGGAAGTGGAGGACGATAAACGCTATCGGGCCACTTTCGACAAAACCGGCAACGGCCCCTATACACAACACGGTGGCCAATTTACAACCACGAAACTCTCCGACCGTCTCTGGCAAGGCACGTGGCAACAGCCTGGCAACGACCGAGAAGGAGGGTTTGAGCTCCTCCTCTCCGATGATGGGACCCAAGCCAAAGGTGTGTGGTGGTATTCTCGCGTCGGTACTCAGAAGAATATTCCTCCTCGTGAACACGGCGGAACCTATCTCTGGAAACGGTTGACCCCACCACCATCTGCACGATGACATACGCCTATCACATAGACGTCTACAACCGGCGAGCCACATCTTCACGTGACCACTTTTCATGCTTGGGAGGTTTTATGCGTCAGGTACTTCTCACTCTGCTCTCCGGCATCTGTCTCGCAACCCCTGTGTTCGCAGACGGCGGTCACGATCACCATGCTGTTCCGACACTCAAAAATCAAACGGAGACGACCGTCTCAGTTCAGGACAATGTGGTCACCCTCACCTTCGGTCCCATCGACCTCCCAGCCGCTCACGACGGAGATCTGGCCGCGTCCATGCCCAAGCATAGTTTTCAGCTTCCTAAGGATATGTATATGGTGGGGTATAAGACCGCGGTCTTCACCAAAGAAGGAAAACCTCTCCCCAAAAACTATCTCCACCATATCCTGATGCTCAATAACAGCAAGCCGAGCGTCTCATGCGACGGTGAACCGTTGTTCTTTGCGGGAGCAGGACTGGAGATGACGGAGACGCGTTTCCCCGAGGGCTATGGAGTCAAGCTTGCCAAGAGTGACCATCTGATGTCGATTGTCGCGTTTTATCAAAAAGCGCCGGTGACCAAAGATGTCATGGCAACCTTCACCATGTACATGGCGCCTGAGGGCGCACCGGTCAAGGAAATGGACGTGTATCAGGTGGGCGTCAATATCGTGTGCTTCAGCAAGTTCTCTCAGCGAGGCCCCAATCAGACGGATGAAGGGATTGAGATTAACACCGGAGTTCAAGTCCACCGGGAGCCGCTCAAATTCTCAATGGATGGCTGTGTGAAGTTCGCCTATCCCCACGGGCATGACGAACTCCTCATGATCGGGCTGGACAATATGACCAGAAAGCAGACTTTGCTGCGAACGGTTCCCGATGTCGACAAAGACGGAACCTTTCTCCAGTTTCAACCGCATCAAGTCTATCAGGACAGTCAGGGGTTTCCTGTGACGAAGGCGGACGACTATGAAATGGTCATGGTCCATCATCATCCGTTACAGAAAAAAGACGCCCAACATGGGATGGGAAACTATTTATTGTATATGACCCCCGGCGCCTGTCCTTCGACGTCCCCTTCGCCGCTCGCGCTTAAATAGACACCACGCACACCATGGTACCCGCCGTAGAATCTGCGCGGGTACCGCATCCTGCATGTCTACCCTCCCATCTCTTCGCCGCTCTTTCGGCGAACACTCTTGGGATCCCGAAACTGGGAACTCGCCCCCGTGCCGGCACCTCGGCATGTACACCTTCTCCGCATTCGTCATATGACAAGAATGCGGCCCGATGACGAGCACGCTGCGGAACAATGTGCTCGTTCATTGGGCAATACCCGTGGAACGCACACTGTCTGTCCACGCATGTGACAAAATTTGCCTCTGTGAGGACTATTCGCCTCTCCCGATCGAAGCACATGCGGTTGTCACACACGTCGAGAATCGTTTCAATCAGAAAAATCCGCGCGTCGGAAGAGCCGAAAAACATTTTTCCACAATCTGTTAGATGGCACCTCTGCCTCCATGAAAAATACGCTTGATTCCTCACATCATGAATCCTTTCTATGCCTAATTGAAATACCCTCCGAGTCATCGCCAAAAGGATAAATCTGCTAGCTGAACATACTCTGGCCGTGTATACTCTCGCCTGTACATCTTTGAACACATAGGGATTTCATATTCCATCTGCATGTCCGCCAACAGGAGGGATGGTGCTCGCGCACTCTCTAGTCGTTATGACAACACACCTTCCGCATACCGACATCCTTCCTCATTTGGAAAACGAACTCCTGAACGTCGTGACGCAGTTTTCCGCCGAACTGGGAGCGATGACCGACCTGACGGCAATCGGGAATCGGATTATCCAAGAGCTCTGCCGGGCAGGTGCCACGACACATGGGGCGCTGTTTCTACTGGATCGCGAGCACGAATGTTATCGCCGAGTCAGCATGATTGGCTCAGTCTCCCCTACACTGATGCCCCTGACGTTCGCGATGGATCATCCTCTGCTCCACCACCTACTGACAACGAACAGGATCATCACACGGGACGATTTGGCTGGCGATCCCCAAGAAGCCGATGCTGGAGGCGGCGCACATGCGGCGATGGAACGCTTACAGGTGACACGCCTTATGCCTCACTTCATTAAAGACCGCCTCATCGCCTTCTCGCTCCTCGGCATAGCAACACCAGTCGCTGAAGAAAACGCACGGACTACATCTGTACTCGCTGCACTCACACAAATCGCCACAAACGCGCTTGACACGATAGTGCTCTACGAGGATCTTCACCGTTCACATATGCTCATGAAACGCACGGATCGACTGAAATCCCTTGAAACAATCGCCGGCGGCTTTGCCCATGAAATTCGAAACCCCCTCACGTCGATCAAAACGTTTATCCAATTGGCTCCACAACGAAAAGATGATCCTGAATTTATTCATGGATTCAGCAAAATGGTCCTCGACGATGTCTATCGGATCGAACGGCTGATTCAGGAGATTCTCGACTACGCGCGATACATGGAACCCAAGTTGACGGATGAGGACTTTAACGACATCGTCGCCTCGTGTTTGTATTTCATCGACGTCAAGGCCAACCGTCAGGGGATCAAGATCGAAAAAGAGCTGGCGCCTGACCTGCCGCGTGTCATGCTGGATCGGCAGCAAATCAAGCAGGTCCTGCTCAACCTTCTCTTGAATGCCGTGGACTCGATGGCCACATCGGGTGGTCGGTTACGCGTGCAGACTCGAAAGCTGGCAAAGCCGGGAGGCAATATGTGGGTCCACATCGAAATCGAGGACACCGGTGAAGGAATTCACGAAACGAATCTCGATCATGTGTTCGATCCTTTTTTCACGACGAAACACGCGAGTGGAGAGCACGAGGGGACGGGACTAGGCTTGACGATCGTCCATCAAATTATTCAAGAACATCACGGTGAAATTCGAGTAGAAAGTTCGGTTGGTGTCGGCACCACGTTTTTCGTGAGCCTGCCTGCGCTACCCGCATAATTGTCAACACCCTATGGACACCAGCATGAAAAAACGCGTGTTATTGATCGATGACGAGGCCCGGGTTCGAGCCTCATTGAAAACGGTTCTAGAGCCGACCTACGAAACGATCCAAGCCGGCGACGCCCAAGAGGGCCTCGACCTCTTTCGCAAGGAAGCGCCACATTTAGTGCTCCTTGACGTGATCCTGCCAGGTACCGACGGGCTTTCGGTGCTCCAGACTCTCCGCGCTGAAAGCCGAATGGTACCGGTCATCATGCTGACAGGAACGAAATCGGTCAAGACCGCTGTCGATGCCATGAAGTTCGGCGCGGCCGACTATCTGTCAAAACCCTTCGACGTGGAAGAACTCCGCCTCATCGTCGAGCGCGCGCTCACGGACCAGGAACTCCAACGTGAGGTGAAACAGCTCCGGGCACAAGTCGTTCAACGCTATGCCTTTCACAACCTGATCGGCAAAAGCCCCTCGATGCAAGGCATCTATAGCAAGATCGAACAAGTCGCCGACAGCCGCACCACCGTCCTCATCACCGGGGAAAGCGGCACGGGGAAGGAACTGGTCGCGAAAGCGCTCCACTATAATAGCAGCAGGCGCGAGCGGCCCTTCATTGCATTGAACTGCGCCGCCCTTCCTGAAACGCTGATCGAGAGCGAGCTGTTCGGCCATGAGAAAGGCTCGTTCACGGATGCGACAGCCCGTCGAGTCGGGCAGTTTGAGCTCGCCCACACCGGCACACTCTTCCTCGACGAAATCGGCGACCTCAGTGCCATGACACAAGCGAAGCTCTTGCGCGTATTGCAAGAGCGGGAATTCACCAGAGTCGGTGGGGTGCAATCCATCAAGGTCGATGTACGCATCTTGACGGCCACGAACAAAAATCTCGAGGAGCTCGTTCGCAAGGGGCAATTCCGCGAAGACCTCTACTATCGCATCAACGTCATTGCACTGTATTTACCTCCGCTCCGGGAACGTGGGGAAGACGTCCCCCTGCTCGCCAAGCATTTTCTGGCCAAACGAATCGAAGAAGACAACCGCCCACCCCAAGAGTTCTCTAAAGATGCGGTCGAACTTTTGTCTCGCTATCCTTGGCCAGGGAATGTGCGGGAGATGGAAAACATCATTGAACAGGCGTTCATCTGGTCCAAGGGGTCAGACAACATCACCCCCGAACATCTCCCGATCATTCTCAAGGAAGACTCCCGATCTTCTTCCCTCCGCGACGACACCCTTGCCGGGCGACTGTCGCTCGAAAAAGCCGTGATGGAATTCGAGCGAGAAATTATTTTAGACGCTCTCAAGCGAACCAACTACATTCAAACCCATGCCGCCAACCTCTTGGGAATTAGCCGCCGGATGCTCAAGTACCGTATGGACACGCTGGGAATCGGCAGGCCTGACCAGGAGGGCAGCAGTGAGCCTCCGGTCCTCGCGCATGAATAGCGCGACAACTTCCCTCATTCCGTCCTGTGCATAGCTGGGTGACCATCCCCCCAACAAGAAAGTGGCCAAGATAACTCTGCACTGCGCGTGTCGAACGAGCACCTTCTGAGTGCACGTGTTCCGCGAACACGAAGGGCGCCTCTCCGCTCTTTCTCTCTCGACCTGAAACGCCCCATCAACGCCGCAGCTCGTACTATTGGAAACACCCTGATTGCGGAGACCCGCTCCAGCGTTAGCGGCAGGGGTCGTGGAAATATCGCATGAGCTGGTTTCACACGGCCACGCCATCGACTGCAGGGCATGGGTGATTCGCTGACTGGCCACCTCCATCGCCAACACGTGCATGAAGACTGCCCGCTCGACTCCGACGAAAAACCTCACAACGGCCGCTCTCTCGTCTGCGTTCGTCACGTGTCATTCGTTGATCATCTCAAAACCGGCTGCACCATCTTGTCCCGAGTCACGAGCGTCACGAGTGAACTTCTTCAACTTCCTGACAGCAAGAAGGATTCGGGGTCTGAAGGCTTGTGGAGCCTCACGGCTTTACAGCTGTGGCTTCCTGCGTAGGCGGGTGAACGAACCCGTCTGGTTGATACGCGAGAAAAATCGCAGACACAGAGACCGGATGCCGCCAGGCTGCAATATTCGCGAGAGTGTGTGCCAACACCGCCGAGGCGGCAGGCAAGACAGGCGCACCGAGGCATGAGAAATGGAGGTCTACATAAACCAATACATTGATCAACCGAACGGCGAGCCCACCCTGCCGTTAGGTTTGTGCGGCGACGTAGGGTTATCGTGAATGACGCAAGCTAAGACTGTGCGGCTTGATGAGAGGCCACCTGGTAGGCTGAGCCAATCCTGCGCAGTGACACCGTACCGGCGCGACTGAGCCGGTCAACGGCGGAGAACATCTGAGCCCAACTCATTCCTGACTCGGCGGCCAGCGCTTCAATCGTCAGCGGTCCTCTCTTTTTCAAGGACGCGATGAGCATTTCGTCTGTGAGGATTGACGGAGTAGACGGATCGATAACAACATTCAAGGCGGCCTCCATCGGAGCAGTGAACAGCATCCATGCTAGGCAGACAGCAGGATCATCTTTGAAATGATCTTAGTCCCGCGAGCCAGGGAGTCAAGGACTTCGCGATTTTCCTCTGCAACACATGGACGGTCACCGCAATACCTCTGGCCTACGACGAGAAGAGACCCACGCGACCGGTCGGTAGGGTGCCACAATACTTCCTATCTGATCGTAGGTTAGCCATATAATTCATGACGATCCGTCGTGAACTCGCCCGAGAGCACATTCCGTGTAAAGTAGTGCTCAGCTGTAAAAATCAGAGTGCTCGTTCCGTCCTGCGTTTGACGAACGCCGCTTCACGAGCAAGAGTAGTGGATCGTCGATTGTAGAAGAGGGGCTCAGGAGTACTGCTGGCTACGGACTATTTTACCGCTGTTTGTCCTATCAGCTGGAAAGTTCGCTTGAGCATCGCCGAGGCTTTCGGTGTTTCGAAGAAAGAGTGAAAGATGTCATGCACGACAGTCCGGTGTGCCGCATGGTCGGCTTGAAATTGTTTGAGAGCGGCAGATCGACTCACCCCCGTATAGCCCATGCGGATCGCGCACCGTTCCAGTTTATCCTGTCGATCCGGCAACGCGTGTGTTTGCATATCGTGCACCATCTGCAGTTTATGTTCAACGTCCCTGAGGAACTGATAGGCACGGGTAAGGGCGGTTTGTTGTTTCAACGACAGAATGTCCACACTGTGAAGCCGCGCCAACGAACCGATAGTCCCTCTGTCCAAGATCCCAGGCAATCGATGACCGGCAAGCACTTGAATTGTTTGGACCAAAAATTCAATCTCCCGGATGCCTCCGCCTCCCAGCTTGACGTTACGCTGCTCTTGCCCGCGTTCCGCCATCTTGGCATCGATCCGTTCCTTCACGGATCGGACCTCCTCCACGATTGCAAGTCCCTGTTCGACAGCCCGCCGTTTCGATGAAGGTGCCAACACAAAGGGCCGCACCAGCTTAATGAACGATTTCCCGACCTCCCGCGATCCGGCAATGGGCCAGGCCTTCAGCAAAGCCAACCGTTCCCATGCCTGTCCCCTCGTCCGGTAGTATGTATCGTACTCATCGAGCGAGCGAGTCAGCTGGCCTACCGAACCTTCTGCCCGCAAACGGAGATCCACGCGATACAGGTACCCTTCATGTGTCTGCTCGGTCAGCGCCTTCGTCAACTCCCGCGCGAGGATTTCAAAGTATTCTTCATTGGACAAGCTGCCCTGCACGGGACCCTTTGCCTTCCTACGCCTTGATACAATCCATCTGGTTTCCCCTTCATGGGATTCGCAAACATAGAGCACGTCGACATCGGAGCTATAGTTCAGCTCGTGTCCGCCCAACTTCCCCATCCCAATGACCGTGAAACCGGTCTCCACCCACCGCCCCTGCCGATTCCGATGCATAGGAACCCCGAACTGGGTGCGTAACCCGCCATCTACAACACGGTAGGCGGCATCGATCAGAATAGAAGCCAGATCCGAGAGGGAAGCCGTTGTTTCCACCACATCGGCTAGTCGAAGGAGATCCCGCACACCAATGCGCAGCATCTCCCGGCGGCGGAATCGTCTGAGCGCGTCCAACTTGAGTTCAGTGGAGGTGACCGTCTCCAAACTTTGCCGGACCGTACGTTCCATCCCCGCCTTGGTCGGCGCAGTAGACAACACATTCTGTTGGGCCAACCAGTACAGCAGCAGAGGATCGTGGACGAGAGTGCAGGCGAGCGAGTTACTATTTCCGAAGATCGTGCACACCAAGTCCACCATGCGAGGAGCGGTGCCCAGGTATTCCAGCACGGCCGACCGGCTGACTCCGCTCGCAAGCCAGCGTTCCCATTGGTTCAGAGCCAGATCTGGATCAGCAGTCCTCTCGATGCATTCAAGTAAGGCGGGCAAGATACCCGCCAACTGATGCCGCTGCCGTGGATCGCCTGCCATCGACTGTAAGTTTGCATCGGCTTCCTTGATGCGCTGAAGTCCGTAGGGTCGAAGAATGGCTTCAACCTGAGCTGGTTCCAACTTTGGCGCTAATAGGACGGGGGTTGGGTCTGGCCGAGCACCCTGATCGAGCGTAGAAATGGGACGACTGCGTGGCGCCGGCTTCTTGGGATGAGCTGCCATAGGCGGGCATTATACTGATACATTGCCGCTCGCACAATGAACCATAGTTCGGCTATACTCCGAATCATGACGGACGGGCTTGGATCACGTGAGTCGATCATCAAGACCCTGGGTTCCCTGTGTCCTGATGTCGATGATGAGATCATTCAGGATTTCGTGTCTCGGATGGACCCCGAGTACTTCGAGCGGTTCCCACCGCACACCATTGCACACCATATTCAGCTTGCCAGCCGGCTTACTCCTGAGCACCCCTGCGAATTATCGATCCTCGACAAACAAGCAGGGCAATCAGAAATCAGCATCGTCGCCTACGATTATTTCTCAGAATTCGCCGCCATCTGCGGGGTGCTCTCGGCCTTTGGACTCAATATTGAAGAAGGACGGATCTATACGTTTATGGGGGCCACGCCCCCTCCCTCAACGGCCAGCCGACCGAAAGGCCGGCCAGGCCTCAGCCGCAAGAAAATCGTCGATGTCTTCCTGGTCCATCCCATAGAGCGCGCGGGCTTTCCCTTACCGCAACATCATACCCTCCGACAGACAATCAGCGAGGTTGTTCAACTGCTGGACACCGGTCAGTACGAAGAGACGCGTCAATATGTCAACCGCCGTCTCGTTGAACGATTGGACAAGCAGCGAAGCGCCTTTACCGGCCTGCTGGATACGGTGCAGATTACCTTCGACAACAGTCAGTCACCGACTGACACGATCATGGACATCCAATCGGATGATACGCCGGCCTTCCTCTATGCGCTGGCAAATGCCCTGGCCATGCGCAACATCTATATCACCAAGGCCCAAATCGAATGCGACGGCGCCAAGCTGCACGATCGTTTCTTCGTCAGGAATCGCGATGGGCAGAAGCTGACCGACTCTGCCGATCAACAGCAACTACGACTGACCGCTGTGCTCATTAAACAATTCACACATGCCTTGACTTGGGCGTCCGACCCGGCGAAGGCGCTGGCATCCTTCGACCAGTTCCTGGATCTCATCGTGAAAGACCAAGGGAAGAAGAGCAAGAACCAGGCACTCGACTTCGTCAGCGACAAAAAAACTTTTCCGCTGCTCGCACAACTGCTCGGCGCCAGTGACTTCCTCTGGGAGGATTTTCTCCGACGCCAGCATGACAACCTCCTACCGCTGCTCACGGAATACCGGGATGCCCCCCTGATCAAGCCTCAGGCCACCCTCCGGAAAGAGCTCGGACGTCTGGTCGCCCGCGCCAAAACAGACGAAGCGCGAAAAGATGCCTTGAACCGGTTTAAAGACCGTGAGATGTTCCGGATCGACATCAAGCACATCGTCGAACCTTCAAGCAATTTCCCTGACTTTTCGCTGGCACTCACGGAACTGGCGGAGGTCATCATGGAACGAAGCCTCTCAGACTGCAGCGCTAAGCTGGAAAAATCGTATGGAGTCCCACGGCTTGCCAACGGAAAACCCTGCCCCATCGCCATCATGGGACTGGGAAAATTCGGAGGGCGGGAACTCGGCTACGCCTCAGACATCGAAGTCCTGTTCGTCTACGGTGGATCCGGCGACACCAATGGCAAGAATGAAATTGAGAATAGCGAATACTTCGAACGGCTGGCACAAGAACTCCTGGGATGGATCGAAGCCAAGCAGGAAGGCATCTTTCGCATCGATGTCCGACTTCGACCGCACGGGGGCAAGGGTGCATTGGCCAATGCATTCGAGGAGATCTGCCGATATTACAGTCCAGCTGGCCTAGCCGCGCCATTCGAGCGGCAAGCCCTGATCAAGTTACGACATATCGCCGGGAACTCCGCACTAGGCCACAAACTGGAAGCTCACCGAGACTCTTTCGTCTACGGAGACGCCCCCTGGGACAGTCCCACAGCATTGGAGCTCCGGAGACAACAGCTTAAGCAGCTCGTCGCCCCAGGAAAAGTCAACGTGAAGTATAGTGCGGGAGGACTCATCGACATCGAATACGCCGCGCAATATCTGCAAGTCATGCATGGCCATAAGCACCCAGGCCTGCATACGCCCAATACCCTGCAGGCACTCGCTGCACTAGTGAATGCGGGGTTGATCGCACGCACCGATGGAGCCGGTCTTCGAAAAGCCTATATCTTCTTTCGGATTCTAGTCGACGGATTACGCATGGTCAGAGGAAACACCAAGGACCTTGTCCTCCCTCCTCCGGATTCAGAAGAGTTCGTCAGCCTTGCTCGCCGCATCGGCTATACACGAGACGACTGGCGAGCCGGCGCACGAGAATTACAGTCTGATATCCAACAGCACATGACACTCACCAAGACTTTCTACGAACGGACGTTCGGAGCCTTATAATAGGATTTGTCGCCCCACAATGAAGCTCCCCGCAGCAAGCTGCGGGGTATCTTGTGAAATTCTCCGAAGCCATTACCCCCCTTCGCAAGGCTACGGAGGGTTCTCCTCGCCTTCATCCCCGTAGCAAGCTACGGGGTTTTCGGCGAAGGAGAATAAACGAGAAATAAAACGGCGTCCGCCTCCCGGTCTCAGGAGACGGACGCCGATATTTCGACAGAATTTTCCGTAGTTTTCTACACGTCGTAATACAGCACATACTCGTACGGATGCGGGCGCAACCGCATGGGGTCGACTTCTTTGGCTCGTTTATAGCTGATCCAGCCTTCGATCAGATCCTTGCTGAACACCCCGCCCTTGAGAAGGAACTGATGGTCCTGCTCAAGATTGCGTAACGCTTCGTCGAGACTGCCCGGCATTGTGCGGATGGCCGCCGCTTCCTCAGGCTCCAGGTCGTACAGATCCTTCTCAGCCGGCTCGCCTGGATTGATCTTATTCTCGATCCCGTCCAACCCAGCCATGAGCATGGCCGAAAATGCCAAGTAGGGATTTGCAGTCGGATCTGGGAAGCGCACCTCGATCCGCTTGGCTTTCGGGCTCGGTGAGTACATGGGAATTCTGATGCCCGCCGACCGATTCCGGCTGGAATAGGCCAGCAGAACCGGCGCCTCATACCCTGGGGTCAGCCGCTTATAGGAGTTTGTCGTTGGATTCGTAAATGCCGCCAAGGCCGGGGCATGCTTCAGGATACCTCCGATATAATAGAGACAGAGTTGCGAGATGCCGGCATATTCCTTCCCCGCAAACAGAGGCTTCCCGTCTTTCCAGATGCTCTGATGCGTATGCATACCGGTCCCGTTGTCCCCGAAAATCGGCTTGGGCATAAAGGTCGCGGTTTTGCCATGGCGCCGGGCAACGTTCTTGACGATGTACTTGTACATCATCAAAGTGTCTGCCGTTTTAACCAGTGGACCGAAGCGGATGTCGATTTCCGCCTGGCCTGCCGTCGCCGTCTCGTGGTGATGCTTCTCAATGGAAATCCCGGCCTTTTGCATCTCCAGGACCATCTCGCTGCGGATGTCCTGTTGTGTGTCGGTCGGAGGCACGGGGAAATAGCCTTCCTTGTGGCGGATTTTCCCGCCCAAGTTATGGCCTTCCTGTCCGATGTTCCACGCGCCTTCTTCGGAATCGATAAAGTAAAATCCGCTGTGGCCCGTCTGATCGTATCGGACCTGATCGAAGATGAAGAACTCTGCCTCTGGTCCCCAATAGGATGTGTCACCGATCTTCGTACTCTGGAGATATTTTTCCGCCTTCTGCGCCACAAATCGCGGATCGCGGTCGTACGGCTCGCGTGTAATCGGATCGACGACATTACCGACAAGGCTCATCGTCGGCACGGCACAGAACGGATCCAGACAGGCTGTGGTGGGATCGGGAATCATCAGCAGATCGCTGTCGTTGATCGCCTTCCAGCCTCGGATCGATGAACCATCTAGCCCAGACCCATCCTTGAAGAGTCCTTCAGTCAGTTCTTCCACAGGAATGGAAAAGTGTTGCCAGGTGCCGATCAGATCCACAAACTTCAAGTCGACGATCTGTATCTTGTGCTTCTTCGCAAACTCCAGTGCCTCGCGGGGATTCATTCCAGTCCTCCTTAATACGCCCAATTTATGACGGTGTTCCTGCCGATACGCCTTCCGGCGCATCAACAGGATGGCCCATGAACCGATCGATATCATGCCGAATGGTCGAGCGGATGGCATCCAGTCGAGCATGGTCCTCTACCTTGGCTCCATCCCGGTCCGTGACATAGAACACGTCGACGACTTGATGCCTGCCGACGGTGCGCAAGGACTGTTGTATATCGTCGTCCAGTCTGGTCGAAATCCTGGCCGCATGGACTGACAAACCGAGTTCAAAAATAGCATGCGTGATGACATACAAGAGCCCTTGCGTATCGTCGGCAAACACATCGATCACTGTGAGCCGGTCGCATATCCCGTTATCGATCTCCACCTCAGTGGCATGGTGGGTGTCAGGTAACTGGCGCCCCGTGGAGAAGCGGGCTTTTCTGCGCATCAACTGGTCAAGCGCCTCTTCGCCCTTCAGCACCCGAATGATCGTCTCGCCGACGGAAGCACGGCGATCTTCCGGGGGGATGCCCGCATAATCCGGATCGATGGCCTGGAAGGTGTTCACGACGATCCCGTCATCTCTGGTGATAATCTGGGCGTCCAGAATATCGAGCCCCTCGGACGCCATCGCGCCGGCCATTTTCGAGAAGATGCCCGGGGTGATGTTGTCGTGGGTAATGACCGTGTACTCGCACATGCCCAGTTCCTCGTTGTAGGTCTCTTCAACCAGCACATCTCCCGCCTGCAATCTTCCGATCGCTCCCAAATGGGCAGCGATTCGCTTCGGAGGCGTCCCATGCAGATAGCGCAAGGGAAACTGGCTCAGTTGCGACTCGATCCAGTCGAGACCCACGGTCTCTGCGTTCGTGAACTCGCGCGCCACCTCGTTCACCAATTCCTTAATGCATTCGGGACCAACCATCTGATCCTGTTCACCCAACACAACCGGCAGCGTGCGCCGATAGAGCTGGGTAAGTAAGGACTCCTTCCACTTCGTCAACACGCCAGGTCCCACCGCCGCAATATCGGCAGCCGTCAGGACCAACAACTTGCGAAGGACTTCCGGCGTCCCCACCTCTTCGGCAAAAGGCAACAGTACTTTCTGGTCGTACGGGTCACGCCGGAAGGCCGTGTTCGCCATGAGCAAATGCTTGTGCACGAGAAACACCAGAATTCTCGTCTCTTGCTCGTCGAGGCCCAACCGCGCTGCCGTCTCCTCAGCAATCACCTTGCCGACTTCGCAATGATCTTCTTTTCGCCCCTTCCCTAAATCGTGCAACAGAATCGCCAGGTGCAAGAGATCCTTCCGCCTGATCTCCTGATACACCTCCCCGATGGCTCCAGATTCCAGGCCAAGCGCTTCGGCCTTCGCCACCGCCAATAGGGTGTGCACGTCTACCGTATATTTGTGATACTGG
Organism: Nitrospira sp.; assembly: GCA_005116885.1. Lineage (GTDB taxonomy): Bacteria > Nitrospirota > Nitrospiria > Nitrospirales > Nitrospiraceae > Palsa-1315. The sequence continues at coordinate 71,244 of SWDP01000011.1, read as the reverse complement.
TTGAACTGCATCAGGCCTCGGAGGGTCGCAAACACAGGAATAAGTTTCTCCAGCAGATGGGCACGATGCATTGCTTCAAGCGTGGCGGCCACCCCTTCCGGTCCGGCAAGGATCTTCAGAAAGACCCGGCTGACTTCAGGAGTTCTAAATGCCTCGCTTGACACACTATCCATATGACTATGGATCTCGTCTACGAGATCGGTCTCGATTTTGAGCCGCCTAGACCTCGCCATGTCGAACAGGCGGAGGAGCACATCCGGACTATCTAACACGCGAGCCCGCAGTTCAGATGGGACGGTTACATGGCGGCCGGTCACCACGAAATAGCCGTCCACCATATTGCCCTGAGGAACACGAGGTGATCGGCGCTTTGCAGATATGGCCTGGCAACGGTCCACAAATCGGAGCATGGTCTCGTGGAGCCCTATCGTATGCCGGTAATACTGCTGCATGAACTGCTCGACCCCAAGGAGGTGAGGCCGGTCCTCGAACCCGAACAAAGAGGCGATCCGGACCTGCTCATCGAACGACAGAATTTCCTGCGCCATCCCGGCTTCGACATGGAGAAATGCCCGGACACGCCACAGAAAATCGCGGGCCTCCGTCACTGAGAGAAAGTCCTGTCTGGAAAGAAGACTGCGATCCGCCAAATCTTGTAGTGTTGGAGCCAGGAACCGAGCCATGCCGACCCACCGGAGCAGATGAAAGTCCCGCAGCCCTCCTTTGCTTTTCTTGACATTGGGCTCCAGGAGGTAAATCGTCTGCCCAAACTTCACATACTCACGTTGCCGCTCTGCCATCTTCTGCTCGATAAATCGCCCCACTCCACGGCCGATGACTTCTTTCGCATACAGGCGATGGAACTTCTGGAATAGGTTCGGGCTTCCAGCCAAAAACCTGGCGGTCATCATCGCGGTACGGATCGATAGATCCTCCCCGGCCAGCTCGATACAGTCTTGTGTTGTTCTCATACTGTGGCCGACCTGGAATCCAAAATCCCAGAGATGGTGCAGCACCTCACGAAACAATGCCGGCGCCGCTTCTCCTGCTTCCTCGCTGTAGAGGAACATGATATCGATATCGGAATAGGGGGCCAATTCCCGCAAGCCATACCCCCCCAGTGCGATCAGACAACAGTGCTGAGACCCTGCGACCTGCGCCCCCTCCCCGGCCTGCTTCATGGCACTCCTGTAACGGTCTCTCACCAATCCGTCCACAAACTCCGTCAAGGCCGCCATCAGCTCGGCCCCAGTAGCCCCGTCCAACAAGCGCTGCTTGAGCGCCTGTCTGTGCCGAGCCAGGGCGGAGACCGACGTGATCTCCGCCTCTGGCAGAAGCTCAGCCGACGACCCGTTGTCAGAGGTCATGGTCACAGAGCGCTTTCCCCCATCTCACCGGTCCTGATTCGCACCACGTTGGCAATATCCGACACGAAGATCTTCCCATCCCCGACGGTGCCGGTCTTCGCGGCGCGCGTGATGGCTTCAATCACTCGCGCCGCCTGGTTATCCGCGACATACACTTCGATCTTGATCTTAGGGATAAAGTCGGTCGTATATTCAGCCCCCCGGTAGGTTTCCTTGCTCCCCTTCTGGCGTCCAAATCCCTTGACTTCAGACACCGTCATCCCCTGCACACCTATTTCCACCAAGGCATCCTTGACTTCATCCAATTTGAACGGCTTAATTACGGCTTCAATCATCTTCATGGCGATATCCCCCTTTGCAGGCACCCCCGCGGACGCTGCGCCTGCAGCGTCACGAGGGTTCCCGGCACGATTATTTCGTCGATTGTATCATAGGCCCGGTATTACACGTGATAGGCCTTTTCACCGTGCTGACTGATATCCAAGCCTTCTTGCTCTTCATCTTGCGTCACACGCAGACCCATGACCACGTCGATTATTTTAAGAATAATCCAGGTGCAGATCATGGAAAATCCCGCCACCGCGCCGATCATGATGAGCTGAACCATGAGGAGTTTTGGATTGCCAAAGAACAGTCCGTCGTTCCCGGCAGCATTGATCGCCTTCGAGGCAAATAAGCCTGCCCCAACGAGACCGAGCGCTCCACCCACACCGTGAACCCCCACCACATCGAGCGAATCGTCGAAACCCAGGGCCGGCTTCAGGAGACTGACACAGATATAGCAGACAATTCCAGCAGCGAGACCAATCATGATCGCCCCGAACAATCCGACAAACCCGGCAGCAGGGGTAATGGTGGCCAGACCAGCAATCGCCCCGGTCGCGCAACCGAGCGCGGTGGGCTTCCCACGGTGCATCCACTCGATCAGCATCCACACCACCGTCGCAACACAGGCTGCGATGTGTGTCGCCACGAACGCGCTGGCCGCCAGCCCATTCGCACCCAACGCACTGCCCGCGTTGAACCCGAACCAGCCAAACCAGAGCAGACCCGCGCCCAATAGCATGATGGGCAGATTATGCGGAGGCATCGGCGTATTTGGATAGCCCATGCGCTTTCCGAGCATAATGCAGGCAACCAAGGCGGACGTGGCGGAACTGACGTGCACGACTGCGCCACCGGCAAAGTCTAAGGCGCCCATCTGCGCCAACCATCCGCCTCCCCAAATCCAATGGCAGACGGGATAGTACACCACGACCGACCAGATGCCGAGAAACCACAACATCGAGGAGAATCGAATGCGCTCCGCAATGGCTCCGGTCATGAGCGCCGGAGTGATGGCGGCGAACATCATCTGATACATCATAAAGACTTCGTGGGGAATGGTGGGACCATAGACCGGATGGGGATCGGCTCCTATCCCACGCAATCCTGCCCAATCGAAGTTCCCGATGAACCCACCGACGTCTGGACCAAACGAAAGGCTGTATCCGAACAACACCCAGGCTATGCTGGCGAGACAGAGACAGATAAAGCTATGCAAGACCGTACTCAGGATATTCTTTTGCCTGGTGAGTCCTCCGTAGAACAGCGCCAGCCCCGGCAGCGTCATCATCATCACCAGCGCCGAGGAGGCAAGGATCCACGCAGTGTCACCCGTATCGACCTTTAACGCAGCTGGAGCGGCATCTTCTGCGGCGACATCCTGCACATTGAAAGCCAGTCCTCCCACCAACATGACGGTACAGCAGATCAGGAGGACCGGCAGAATCTTCTTCATACTGCTCATCATATGCGATGACATATGTGTATCCTTTCATCCCCTGGTTCAGGACGAGGTTGACAATACGTTCGTTGGAATGTTCTGAGCGGCCCCCCTGGTTGTCTCACGCTCCCCCTTCGACTACGCTCAGGGCACATTTCTTCGTTGGAATAAACTGCGGCGCCTGCCCGAGCCAGAGCTGAGCGCGTAGACTCAGCCCTTCACGGCTTGACTGCTTGTTGCACCACTCGCAATAATCGACCATAACCCTCGCGGCCTACCAGCCATGCGCCGGAGCCGACACGGCCAGCAGCGCTTCTAGTAAGCGCTCCCTTCGTGGACTGGTCCACGAAGGGAGCGGCATCTCACCATTCAACCGATAACTGTCTTACCTCGTTAGAAGAGGTAGACCACTGAGAATCCCAGAGTTGACTGATTGTCCACTGCTCGAGTGCCGTACAGGAACGCGTCCTTATTGGAGATGTCATGCCGGAATTCCGCCCGCGTAAGCAGCGAAGGCGCCGGCTTGTACTGAAGCGTAAAGGTGTACGACTGGAGGGTCTGTTCAAGTCCGCCGCCGGTTGCCGTATTAAACCCAGCACCAACACCAGAACCAAGAGCACCAGGAACACCAGGTGTAAAACCAGTGGCGTTTATCTGACCAGCACAAACATTTGTGCCGCCGTTGAAATTATTGCCTCCGATACAGGTACGGGCTCCACCGGCATCCTCGAAGAGCTCTCCACGAACCCGCATGCTGAACGCATGGGGCTGCGTTTGATCGTTGAAGTCATGTGTGTAATAGGCAAGGATCGCATTCCAGCGAGCGTTGGCTGGCCCAGTGTTACCCCCCGCCGTTGTGCTTCCCCCTCTGGCAAAGCTGGCATTGGCTTCGTTCCCGTAATAGGGCTCAATGATGAGGGTATCCTTGTCGGTCGGCTTGATGGTGATGAGCGCGCCCACCACCGTCCGCTTGGCATCAGGATCGCACTGGGTGCTACCGTTCGCACAGACGCCGGTGGCTGCATTACCAAACTGAGCATTGCCATTCGACTGTTCGGATCCGTAGGACCCGTAAAAGCTTACCCCGAACTTCTCGTGCGGTGTCAGGGCCAGGTTCCACGTGACTGTTTTGCCCCGGTTGTTATCCTCAATGTTGTCCCACCCATTGACGAGCCCGACTGCCGCGGTCGCCCATGACGTAAACGGATAGGTGAACCGGATACCGGTCTCCGTAAAGGCTTGCGCCAGGCCGAACGTAAAGCTGCGGGAGAAGTTCGGATTCTCCCAACTGTTGATCACCTCGAGCCCAATCAAAGTATTGATTTTTCCGGCTTGAATCTTCAGGCCGTTGCCGATCGGGACGATGTACTCGGCATAGAGTTCATGGATATCCAGCTCGGTGCTGTCCGCGCCAGGTTGGTAATTCGTGCGGGCCCGAGAGTACCTGGATTGGGCCCCAAAATTGACCCGCGCGCGAAAGCCGATCCGATCCGTGGCACTGCCTGCCGTGGCAGGCCGTTCCGCCATGAACTGCGCCACCTGCGGCACGAATGAGTTCGCCTGCGTATCGAAGATCCTCAGTTGATTGAGGTTGGTGTTGGGATTATTGAAATTCTGTGTATAGGAGGCTTCCGCCGCTCCGGAAAACTTAAAGCCCAATTCCTTCCAGGTGGTTTCGGCATCCGCAGCCGAAACAGCATTGCTGCCCAGCAGCGAGACCATGGCACACATGCCTATTCCTAGACCAATACGACTGCGTGCTGACATAATTCATCCTCCCTGATCCGATTGATGATTCGGTTAGCTCCCTTGCCTCTCAACCTCGACGTCGTTGTCGCCGCGCACGCCATTGTGCGCACACCGCAAGACCCTATCTGCCCACTCGCCTTTTCACGTTCCTGTCGATTCCCACCGACCCTTACCACGCACAATCCAGCCAATAAAAAACGTCCTCTAGCCCGTTGGGACCGGAGGACGCCATTGTCCAAACCGTACTGATGTTCTTTCTTGAGGCCTGTGGGAAACGCCATTGTTCCCCCTCATTCCCTCGAATGAGAACCCCTTGAGGCCCTTATCCTGCGCGCCCTTATACCTGTCTCACCATAATCTGTCAATGCCTTTCTCTGTGTATCGCTGTCACAGATCGCTGAGCGAGCCGGCCTGAAGGGTGAGGTGCAAGCGATGGCGCGGCGAAGGGCGTTTATGTTAGGGTCCTGCCGGCGATTTCCAGCAACGCGGAGGATCGTGGGAGTAGTTCCCGGCTATGGACGACACTCTCTCTGTGACGACCCGACCCCTAGCAGAGGAATTCTCATAATGACTATGCAGATGATCTGTCACGGTTCGATCATACGATCTGCTCGATCGCTCTTCCCAGCGCTGTATCTCATCATCGCTATGGTCGCATGCTCTCTGATGCCCTTCGCTTCGCCGACTGCTTGGGCCGATGATGCGGAGGATTTTCGGATATGGGGAAACGTGACAGCACGAGGAAATTTCGGGTTTGTCGATCCGGGCCTCAAACGCTGGCGCTGGTGGATGGAAGTCCAGCCGCGTTCGCGAGAATCGGGCAAGGAAATGGACCAACTGTTAATTCGCCCAGGAATCGGCTATGCGCTCACTGACCATTCCACGGTGTGGATCGGGTATGCCCACGTCACCAACTACCCGGTTGCCGGCGACACAATCCACGAAAATAGAATGTGGCAGCAATATCAGTGGTCAGGACCGACACCTCTCGGCGCCTTCACCAGCCGAACCAGGATGGAACAGCGTTGGCAAGATAACGGAGACGATACCGGAGGGCGGTTTCGTCAAATGTTCAAATTCAACTGGCCGTTTTCGTTTCACCCGGCAGCCAGCTTCGTGGCGTGGGACGAGATGTTCGTGCATCTGAATACGACGGACTGGGGCGCGCGGCAAGGGTTCGATCAAAACCGTGGATTTGCAGGGATCGGATATCGTTGGCAATCACACATTCTGACTGAAATCGGCTATATCAATCAATTTGTCAATACCACCAACACCGATCGCATGAATCACATTCTCTCGCTGAATCTGTTTCTCGACTTTTGAAAGGACTGGGCTTAAGAAGCTGATAAGGCACACCCTCGCAATTCGCACGGACTAGAAAAATATGTGCAGTTCATTTGTCGTCTATCGGATGACAGCAGGGCATTGACGAATTTTTCTGTGCCATGTTATAAGAGCGGCCAGAGAACAGGGGAAACAATGGCGTTTCCAACCGGCCTCAAAAATGGTATGGACAATGACGTCCTCCAGCCCCAGCGGGCTTGAGGACGTTTTTTATGCTCGCAATCAGGCAGTATGAAGTGTGACGTGGCCGTGTTTGATGAAGAATTCTTCATCATCCATTCATGCTCAGTTCATCTTGGGAAATTACCATAGGCAACGTGGTAAAGGCCTAGCGGCAGATATATTATATAATGAATGGCCGGAGAGATAGTCAGTCAGTTCGATAGAGTGGCTCACGCGAGCGAGGACAAGAACCGCTAAGGAAAAGATCATTCACAGTGAAAGTCGATGTGTTTGGAACAACTGAGCCACTCGATAATGTATAAAGGAGACATGTCGTGAGGAAGCTGATTACATGCACGGTCGGATTGACAATGGTCACAGTTCTGAGTCCTCTAGCTTGGGCACAAGATGCCCCTCCCCCAGTTCCACAAATCACGACGCGTGCAGTGCCGCCTCCTTCCGACACGCCTCACTGGACCTACGAAGGAGAAAAGGGGCCTCGGTTCTGGGGCAAGATCGATCCAGACTTTTCGCTTTGTGAAAACGGCCAGAACCAGTCGCCCATCGATATCGAAAAAACTGCTCCCGCAACGCTCCCGAAACTCCGATCCGATTTCAGCCCGGCAAAGCTGCAGATCGTGCATCACGAGCATGTCGCCGACGAAATCAATAACGGCCATACCATCCAGATCAACTATACGGAAGGTGACACCCTCACCATCGGAGACACCAACTACGAGCTGATCCAGTTCCACTTCCATAGCCCGAGTGAGCACACTGTCCATGGCAAGCATTACCCGATGGAAATGCATTTCGTGCACAAATCCCCGTCAGGCACCCTGGCGGTTGTCGGCGTGTTCATCGAGCAAGGGGTGCATAATAAAGCCTTTGACCCGATCTGGGAAAACCTTCCGAAGCAGAAGGGGGTGGAATCGCACTTCGAGCATGTGCATGTCGATGTGGACAACCTCCTCCCACACAGCCACAAAAGCTACCGTTACGACGGCTCGTTGACGACTCCGCCTTGTTCGGAGGGAGTCAAGTGGATCGTCATGAAATCGCCCATCCATCTGTCCAAGGAGCAGATCCGGGCGTTCAACGCAATCATCAAGGGAAACAATCGACCGGTGCAACCCATACACCATCGCGTGACCGCGACCGATGCCATTGCGGAAGAAGTGGTGACGAGATGACGATCGACGGTGGCTACGCGATGAGGCCATGACCAGTGAGGACGCGTCTCTCTCTGAGTTTCAGTCTGGCAGGCTTCTGGCAATGACTGATCGTCTGTGCTAGATTCGCTGCCACCTATGGCTTTCGTACCACCGGCTTGGGCACGACAACGATCTCGCGTCACTACAGCGGCATTCGCCCTCCTCTGTCTTCTCGGCACCGCCTGCAGTACGACCGACCGGAATGACAAGATTCTGTTTGAGGATCCGCGCGGGACCGTGTCTCTTCAGACCATGCCCGATCAGTCGGTTCAGGCCACACATCCGATCACGCTGGACCCTCTCCTTCTTGCACAGATATTGAAAGGCATCGAGGTCCAAGATCAGGAACGTGGCCTTCAGAAAATACTCGGAGGCACGTCGGCGCCTACTCCCGTATTCTCGGACGATCACATCCAGTTTCTCGCTCCGTTACTGGCAGAAGGGTTACGCACGGCAACGCCGGATCAGCGTATCGGCTATCGTGTCGAGACCACACACAAAGGTTCCTTCCTGGAATCTTCAACCACGGAAACCACCACGGGATCCTTCTACGCGTATGGCCGGCAGCTGTACGTGATTCTTTCCCAATATCGATATTCGCCGATGCGTACAAACCTGGATATCGGCGACATGGCAAATCGATCGCGCCCCCTCGACTATTCAGGCCTCCGGAATCGAATTCTTGTGTTCACGCCGAGGGCTGCTCAACGATCCGACCCCTTCGACCAGCCGGCAGGGGAAAAGCCAACCGATAGATTTCTTGCCATCGATTATCAGCTGCTGCAACAGGAGCCAGCAGCAGCAGCTATCGGGCAATCTGCGCCTCAGGCGGGCAGGACTTCGCCAGTTCGCGAGACCTCAACCGGAACCGGCATATCTGAGGCTCCAGCTCATACGACAGAGGCTCTCGCTCAGGAAGTGGAAACTCTCAGGAAAGAACTCAAATCCGTTCAACAACAACTCGGTAATCAGCCTGCCAACCCCGACAGCCCGAAGCGGAAAATAACACCACAGAAAAAATGAAGGAAGCTTGAAGGTTTCGAGGCTGAGAGCTGAAGCTTTAGGGACCTCGGCTCCCGAACTCCGACCTATTAACCTTCAGCCTTTCCCGCACATCCCAGCAGGCTGCTCAAAAAGGCCGTCCAGCAAGGCCGCAGGCGAATCGAAACCGGAAGCGTACCCTCTCGGGTATGTTGAGGATTTCGATGAGCTGAGAACGCCGCTGGCGGACTTTTTCAGCAGCCTGCTATGAATTTCGGTAGCCGTTCGTAATCGGCATCCGCCGATCTTTCCCCAAGGCCCGATGCGTAATCTTGATCCCGATCGGTGCTTGACGGCGCTTATACTCACTGCCATCCACCATCGTCATCACACGCGCCACCGTCGCGCGGTCGAATCCTGCCTCGATGATTTCATCGAGAGACCGGTCTTCTTCCACATAGGCTTGGAGAATAGGATCAAGGATCTCGTAAGGCGGCAACGAATCTTCATCCTTTTGGTTTGGCCTCAGTTCAGCAGTCGGTGGCCGATCTAACGTCCGTTTGGGAATCACCGGGGTTGTGCCGCGGAAGTTGCGGAGCCTCGCCAAGTCATACACCATCGTCTTGGGTACATCTTTGATCACGGCGAAACCGCCGGCCATGTCCCCATACAACGTGGCATACCCCACACTCATTTCGCTCTTATTTCCCGTCGTGAGCACCAGGTGGCCGAACTTATTGGAGAAAGCCATGAGGAGATTGCCCCGGATGCGGGCTTGGAGATTCTCTTCCGTCGTATCGGGTGCACGCCCCTCGAACGTGGCCGCGAGCTCGCGCCGATAGGTGTTGAACAACTCCGTAATGGGAATCGTATGCACGGAGATCGCAAGCCGTGCCCCCAATTCGGCGACATCGTCGTGACTATCTTGTGACGTATAGAGCGACGGCATGAACAGGCCCCACACGTTTTCAGAACCGAGCGCATCGACGGCGAGCACAGCAGTCAGCGCCGAGTCTACTCCGCCGCTCAGGCCGATCACGGCGCGCGTAAATCCATTTTTCTTCACATAATCGCGCACCCCCAAGGTGAGCGCCCGATACACTTCCTCCAATGGATCTACGGTGGCAGCAACAGCCCCAACTACGCGCGATCCAGCGTTGCGGACAGATGGGAGCGGAGCGGCACACAGCTCCACCGCAGCCGCTATACGCTTCGGCAAGATCTTTTTCCGCCCGGTTCGTCTCGCCCGCGCAACAGCCTCCATATTGAGGTCGGCGACGATCAAGTCTTCTTCAAAGGCTTTTCCCCGTGAGATGACCTCACCCTGGTGATCGAGGATCACGCTATTTCCATCGAACACCAATTCATCCTGAGCGCCGACCGCGTTGGTGTACGTCAACACCACTCCATGTTCCCGCGCGCGGGTCGCCAGCATCTGCTCACGGACCCGGCTTTTCCCCAGATGAAACGGCGAGGCGTTGATATTCACGATCACTTCGGCGCCTGCCGCTGCCTGGAAACCGGTCGGACCTTCCGGAAGCCAGATATCCTCACAAATATTGACACCCACCACCACACCGCGTACACGAATAAGCGGGAGCCGACGGCCCGGATGAAAATAGCGGCTCTCGTCGAACACGCCGTAGTTCGGCAAATACCACTTACAATAGGTCGTGATGAGTTTCTGATCGGCAATGACCGCCGCCGCATTGTAGAGTTCATGTAACCCGGCCTGCACCACCGATGAGCGAGCCGGCTTGGGGTCGACGCCATCGCTCTGACTGACATAACCCACGACTGCTGCAATGCCACGACAGTGACGGACGACTTCCTGAAGGGCACGGCGGTTGTCTGCGATAAACCGTGGCTTGAGCAAAAGATCTTCTGGCGGATAGCCGGTGATGGCCAATTCCGGGAACGCGACGAGATCAGCCTTCGCTTTCTTGGCCTCGCGCAGCCAGGCCGTGATCAGGCGGACATTCCCATCCAGATCTCCGACCGTCGAATTCATCTGCACCATGGCGATACGAAAAGTACGCATGCGGCTTTATACCATAAAGCCTAGGCTGAAGGGGTTCAGGCTGAAGGCTTGAAGAAAGTCCAGAGCTCGCGAACCGTAGTTCAGAGTCCGAACCTTCAGCCTGAACCCCTTCAGCCTCAATACCTTCGCAAGTTTGGAGCCGGAAGGCCCCACAGCTCTTTCCTTATCGCCGTCCACATGGCCTCCTGCACCGCTGTGAGGTCTGGCGCAGATCGAGCGACCAATTTAACCACCAAACCAGACAGGGCAGGAGTGGAGACCGCTCCCAACACCAAGCCGGGGCGCTGCTCCAGAATAGTCGCGAGCATTTCGTCGAGACGTTCCCAAACCTCGGTCTCGACCGCATCGCCAATGATGAAGAGCGACGCCACATAGTCCCAGCTCCCGACGAGGCCTACCGATTCAGGCAATAGGCCGGGGACCAGCCGGTACCGTTCAGCAACCGACTTCCCTAGAGACCCGCTGATGCAGATCTCATTTTCAAGCGAAGCAAACGCCCAGCGCTCGTGCCTGGCGACCCGACCAGAGGCCATGGCATCCCACAGGACTACCGTCGCACCTGGTGCAAGATCGACATGGATCGATTGGCGAAACCGAGAACCGGCAAATGGGATCGTGATCTCAGGGACCCATTCCAATCGAGCATCAGCACCGACTGAAAGACGAATTTCTTGTAGTACCGGCTCAGACAGGCTTCGGTAGACACGATTGGCAGAGGGACTCGTCATGAACACATGCGTCCTGGCATGAAGCTGCGCCTCGACCGACAGATGATCGCCACCGACCAAGCCGCCGGATGGGTTCACAAGCCAGGTAAAGGCGCATCCGCTGTCATCGAGATACGAAGGAGGAAAGTGATGCCAGGGGCTGGTGCAAGACGAGCGCGTGAGCACCGTGCGTGAGCTTGACCCTTCGAACTCATACGCTAAGGCCCCTCGCCGACCAACGGTATCGATGACAGAAGAATCGCTCATTGGGAAATTCACAGAACACCTTTCACGTAACGGGCTGTGGTAAAACCATTTCAGCCCGGCGGAACCTCGACGGCATGCAAGTCAATGACACGAATAGACCACTGTGCAGGATGCTCAAAAAGGCCGTCCAGCAAGGCCGCAGCCGAAGAAAGCTCCGGAGGCGTACCCTCTGGGGTACGTTGAGGAGGCTTTCGAGGTGAGAACGACGCTGGCGGACTTTTTCAGCATCCTGCTAAGGGCGACGCGCGTGCTGCGGCAAGAGCTGCGTAACCCACGCGCTCACCTGATCGAGGCCCTGTCCTGTTTTGAGGTTCGTAAAGAGGTAGGGCAAGTCACCTCTCATTCGCTTGCTGTCCCGATCCATGACGGACAAATCGGCTCCGACATGCGGCGCGAGATCGATCTTGTTGATCACCAGCAAGTCAGAGCGGGTGATCCCAGGACCACCTTTGCGTGGAATTTTATCGCCGGCTGCTACATCGATCACGTAGATCACTTTGTCCGCAAGTTCAGGGCTGAATGTCGCGGCTAAATTGTCACCGCCGCTCTCGACGAACATCAATTCGACGTCGGGATGGCGCTTGAGCAAATCGTCCAACGCTTCCTGATTGTGTGAGGCGTCTTCACGGATTGCCGTATGGGGACAACCGCCGGTTTCTACCCCTAGAATGCGGTCTTGAGGCAGCGCTCCTCGGCGCGTGAGAAACTCGGCATCCTCCTTGGTGAAGATGTCGTTGGTGACCACCGCCAAACTCACCTGATCGCGCAGACGGAGACAAAGGGCTTCGACAAGTGCGGTCTTTCCAGACCCCACCGGCCCACCTACACCAATCACAGGAATATGACCAGCCCGCGCCGCCGTGACGCGCCCGTTACCTGAAAAATGTTCATCGGCTCTATGCATAATGTTCTTAAGACCGGAAGAGCCGCGATTCCAACCGGCTATGCCTCATGGCGTAAATGTCCTGGATTGGCGACCAAGACTGAAGTACTTGTTGGTGTGCGGCTTTGTGACTGATTGGTTCGATTACCTCAAGCCAACTCTCCAAGAGCCTCTGCCCCTCACGCTGACCGAGCGGCAGCAGCTTCATCGCTGCCGCGACAAAACCTGTCGCTGTTTGGTAGAGAAACGCGGCAATGGTATCTTCCTTCGACCAACCCGCTGCTGCCAGCGTGAGGCCGACCGTCACGGCTAGATGTCCAGGCGTCTGTTCAGCTTCAACCGCCGCAAGATAGTCTTCGATCAGTGATTGCCTGGTATGTTGATCAGCGGCCAACCGAATAATCTGGCGACCCATCTGCCGACTGGCGGCCCGTGATTCACGGCCAAGTTTCATCGCTTCCAGTTCTCGATCAGCATTGAATGCCGTTTCCAGGACGCCGGAGACATAGGCCTCATGCGCTATTCCTACTGTCACGGCTTCACGTTCCCCCATTCCAGTCGTGAGCGATTCAACCACGTAGCGTGACAACTCTTCCGCATTCCGAACCGCCCCACCCTGCACCGCCGCCTCCAGCCCTGATGAAAAAGCATACCCGCCTGAAGGAAAGAAACTATCGACGAATCGAAGACCTTTCAGAAGCGAAAAAGTATTCATCGTATTACTCGGATGGTCACTCTCCGCAGATTATCCCTAACCGCGAGGCTGCTCAAAACGTTGTCCAGCAAGGCCGAGCCGAAGAAAGCCCCGGAGGCGTACCCTCTGGGGTACGTTGAGGAGGCTTTCGAGGCGAGAACGAAGCTGGGCAGCGTTTTCAGCAGCCGTCAGAATAGAAAATAGCGTTGGGCCATTGGTAACACCGCCATCGGATCGCATGTGAGAATTTGCCCGTCAGCCTTCACCACATAGGTTTCTGGGTCTACCTCGATGTGCGGTAACGCATCGTTCAGCTTCATGTCGCGCTTGCCGATGTTGCGACATTGCTTCACCGCCGCGACACGCTTCTGCAAGCCGAGCGACTTGTGCACTTCGTGGTCGATTGCGGCCTTGGATAGAAAGGTCAAGCTGGTGGAAAACAAGGCGCGGCCAAAGCTCCCGAACATGGGCCTGGTGAGGACCGGCTGCGGTGTGGGGATGGACGCATTGGGATCTCCCATGGCAGCGGACATGGGGAACCCGCCCTTCAACACGATTTCAGGCTTCACACCGAAGAATGCCGGCTTCCACAGCACAAGATCCGCCAACTTGCCGACTTCGACTGAGCCGACTTCATGCCCAATCCCGTGCGCAATCGCTGGATTGATGGTGTACTTCGAGATATACCGCCGCACACGAAAGTTATCGTTGGAACCGGCCAGCTTATCGGCCGCCGTTTGAGAGAGATGTCCCCGCTGCACTTTCATCTTGTGCGCCGTCTGCCAGGTGCGAATAATAACTTCCCCCACACGCCCCATCGCCTGCGAGTCAGACGACATAATACTAATGGCCCCCATATCGTGCAGGATATCTTCAGCAGCAATCGTTTCCCGCCGGATGCGCGATTCCGCAAACGCGATATCCTCCGGCACACGCGGATTCAAATGGTGGCAGACCATCAGCATGTCGAGATGCTCGTCCATCGTATTCACCGTAAACGGCATCGTCGGATTCGTGGACGAGGGCAAGACATTGGCCTCACCACAGACCTTAATGATGTCTGGAGCATGGCCACCACCGGCGCCTTCCGTGTGGAATGAGTGAATCGTCCTCCCTTTGAACGCCTTAATCGTATCTTCGACAAAACCGGCTTCGTTTATCGTATCCGTGTGGATCGCAACCTGAATATCGAATTCTTCCGCAACATCGAGGCAAGTCGAAATCGCCGCCGGAGTCGTGCCCCAGTCTTCGTGCAACTTGAGTCCGATCGCCCCGGCTTCGACCTGCTCGCGCAAACCATCCGGCAACGATGAATTGCCTTTCCCAAGAAAACCTAGGTTAACCGGGAATCCTTCCGCGGCTTCCAGCATCCGATGGATATTCCAGGCGCCGGGAGTACAGGTCGTCGCATTCGTCCCGGTTGCCGGACCGGTGCCGCCACCGATCAACGTCGTGAGCCCGTTCGCCAACGCCTCATTAATAATCTGCGGACAGATGAAATGAATGTGCGTATCGATTCCACCCGCTGTAATGATCTTGCCTTCAGCGGAAAGCACTTCGGTGCAAGCCCCGATCTCCATCCCCTTCGTCACGCCTTCCATCATGTCGGGATTGCCGGCCTTGCCGATGCCCACAATACGGCCATCCCGGATGCCGATATCCGCCTTCACGATCCCCCACCAATCGACAATGATCGCGTTGGTAATCACAAGATCGAGCGCACCTCGTGCACGGGTGGCCGAAGGCGACTGGCCCATGCCGTCTCGGATGACCTTGCCGCCACCGAACTTAGCCTCTTCCCCAGGCACTGTCAGATCGCGTGTGATCTCGATCAACAACTCCGTATCGGCCAGGCGAATACGATCCCCTGCCGTCGGTCCGTAGAGGTCGTTGTATTGTCGCCGAGGAATCTTCATGACTTGTCGGCTCTTGAAAACGTCGCCCAGCTTCGTTCTCGCCTTGAACGCATCCTCAACGTACCCCAGAGGGCACGCCTCCGGTGCGTTCGTCGGCTGCGGCCTTGCTAGACAACGTTTTGAACAGCCTTTCCCCTTTCTCTTTCAATTCGTCCAACCTATTTTTTCGAGATGAATCTCTGCTCACGGGCAGCAACCATAGCTTTGGCTTTCACGGTTGGATCGTCGAGACGACCGTTCACTAATCCATTGATCCCATAGGCCACCCGATTGCCTCCTATCGAAACCAGCGTCACCCGCTTGTCCTCGCCTGGCTCGAACCGTACTGCCGTTCCAGCCGGAACTTGCAACCGATACCCATAAGCCTTCTCACGATCGAACCGCAGCGCGCGATTTGCCTCGAAGAAATGACAATGCGACCCGACCTGAATCGGCCGATCGCCGGTATTGGCGACGATACACTCAACCGTCTGACGACCATTGAACGCAACTATGCCGCCTTCACCGAGGATAATTTCACCAGGAATAACAGAGGCAGACTGAACTGAATCCTTCTGCACATCACGAGTCTTGGCCCTCTGCTTCGTCACTTTTTTCTTAGTATTGGTCTTCTTTTTCATCGATTCACCTAATCAGGCTACGGAAAAACTCCGTGGACTTGCCAGAATGCCGCTGATCTGCACGTCAGGAAAAACAGTCGTACATCACCCAGGAGGCTCAAAAAGGCCGTCCAGCAAGGCCGCAGCGAGTGAAGACCGGAGGCGTACCCTCTGGGGTACGTTGAGGATCTGAACGATGCGAGAACGCTGCTGGCGGACTTTTTCAGCCTCCTGCTATCGAATCGGTTCATGAACTGTGACAAGTTTCGTCCCATCCGGGAATGTGCCCTCGACTTGCAATTCGTGAATCATCTCCGCGATTCCCGGCATGACATCCTTCTTCTTGAGGAGTGTGGCGCCATAGCTCATGAGGTCCGACACAGAACGTCCGTCGCGGATACCTTCCAGAATCGCGGCGGTGATAAATGCGACCGATTCAGGATGATTCAACTTCAATCCACGCGCCTTCCGTTCCTTGGCCAAATTCGCCGCGACATAGATCAACAGCTTTTCTTGTTCCCGTGGTGTCAGATGCATAGCGTCCTTACTCCGGTTCCAGTCAGAGATGGGAGAAATATTAACGGGGTGGTTAGGCCGACTTCAACTGCGCCCATCGAGCGAGCACGTTTTTATTGCGCGCTCTGGGAGCAGAGAAGTCATCCTGATCACCCTTTTCTCTTTTTTACTCCCTCAAAAGAACGGGAAAGTGGTATGCGCGGGACGGCTAGGTTGGGCTCTACTTGCGCGCGTCGAACGAGCACCTTCTGAGCGTGCACGTTCCGCGAGCAAGGAGCCCACCTAGCTGTCCCACGCCTTCTACTATACCGTCAAATACTGCTTCACCTGCTCCGCGGTCAACTCAGTACTTTTTCCCGCCACCACCACCGCCCCTTTGGCCATCACCACATATTTCTCCGCCAAACGGGCGGCAAAGTGAAGCCCCTGCTCGACCAACAAGATGGCGAACCGGCGCTGCTGTTTGAATCCAATGATCACGTCTTCAATTTGGTCTACGATCGAAGGTTGAATACCTTCAGTCGGCTCATCGAGCAAGAGCAGTTTAGGATTCGACAGGATTGCGCGACCGATCGCCAACTGCTGCTGCTCGCCGCCGCTCAAGACACCGCCCGGGCGATTGAGAATTTGTGTGAGCTTGGGAAAGAGGTGGTAGACTTCGTCGAACGCGGTCTTTTCGACCGTCCCATTCGGCTTGTCCGACCTGGCCCAGAAGCCGAGCAACAAATTCTCACGAACCGTCAAGTGAGGAAGAATCTCCCGGCCCTGCGGCACGCAAGCCAACCCGCTACGCGCTCTCTGATCGGTCGGCGCCTTTGTGACATCCTTCCCATCGAACATCATCCGCCCCGATCTCGCAGGCAGGAGGCCGGTCAATACTTTCAGCGTGGTCGTCTTGCCGACACCGTTCCGACCCATGAGACACACAACCTCACCCGAGTCGATGGTAAAGGACACATCCCGAAGAATGTGACTTTCACCGTAGTAGGCATTGATCTTATCAAGCTGAAGCATGGTGTAACTAAAAAGCCTCGACGTCTGTTGATCTGATGATATGCCCGCGTGGCCCAACGAAAGAACACTCTTGCAGGATGTTCAAATGGGCTTCCAGCAAGGCCGCAGGCGAGAGAAGACCGGAGGCGTAGCCTCTGGGCTACGTTGAGGATCTTGTCGAGCCGAGAACAAAGTTGGGAGCACGTTTCAACATCCTGTTAGTGAGCCACTTTTTGACGGCCCAGATATATTTCCCTGACCCGATCGTCTGCCTGCACCTTCTCGACGGTGCCTTCACAAATGACGGTGCCTTCGTGCAAGACCGTCACGATGCGGGCGATTTGCCGGACAAACTCCATGTCGTGCTCGATGACGATGATCGCGTGCTTCTCCGCCAACGATTGGAGCAATTGTCCCGTCTGCTCCGTTTCCTTGTCCGTCATCCCCGCGACCGGCTCGTCGACGAGGAGCAACGAAGGATCTTGCAAAATCACCATGCCGATTTCGAGCCACTGCTTCTGACCGTGCGACAGCGACCCGGCTCTGGTATGCGCATAATCTTTCAGGCCGATCGTTTCGAGATTTTTCTCGATCCTTGCCCGTTCCTCCGCCGTCGACTTCCCGAACAACGTCGGGAAGACGCCTTTGCTGCTCCGTTTCAACGACAAGTCGAGGTTTTCCCAGACGGTCAGATTTCCATAGATGGACGGCGCTTGGAACTTTCGCCCGATACCGAGCTTCACGATTTCATCCGCATGTTTCCCGGTCAGTTCCTTGTCTTGGTAGTCGACCATGAAGGTCAAGTTGTTCAACGCCTTGAAGCCATCGTAATCGACGGTCACGCCATCGAGATAGATGATGGAATTTTGAAAGGAACTTGGCTCGGCCATTCTAGCGCTTCCCCTCCGATACGGCCACTTTCCGATCCGGCACAGCCGGTTTTTCCTCAGCGGCTTTCCGTTGTGTCAGGAGGCTCTTCCCTTTTCGAATCATGCCGACCATCCCATCTGGAAACAACAGCACCACCAGCACGAAGAGTCCGCCGAGGATGAAGGGCCAGAGTTCAGGAAAATAATTCGTGAGCACGCTACGGCCGTAATTCACGCTCACAGCCCCCAATACAGCCCCCGCCAGACTACCGCGGCCACCCACCGCCACCCAAATGACCATTTCAAGCGACGGCAGAACCCCGATCTGCGCCGGTGTGATGATGCCGACCTGAGGGGCATACAGCAACCCTGCTAATCCAGCCAAGCCCGCAGATACGACAAAGACGAACAGCTTGTAGTTGGCCGGGGTATACCCGGAAAAGACCACGCGCTTCTCGCTGTCCCGCACGGCGACCAGCACCCGTCCGGCCCGTGAACGAATGATCCACCGGCATAAGAGATACGTCGCGCCGAGACAGAGCACGGTAATAACATACAACGCCCGCTGCGTACCGGGTTCGGAGAGCCGATACCCAAGCACCTGCTTAAAATCGGTCAATCCGTTCGTGCCGCCGAGATTTGTATCGTTCCGGTTGAAGACCAGCCAGGCGGCGAGAGCCAGCGCCTGCGTGATGATCGCAAAATAGACGCCTTTGATGCGGCTTCGGAAAGCGAAAAATCCGAACACTAACGCAAATGCCATCGGCACTAGGAGTGCTCCAATGACCGCAGCTGGAAAACTATAGAACGGCTTCCAGAAGAACGGCAGCTCTTTCACCTGGTTCCACACCATGAAGTCCGGCATATCGCTTCCATAGACGCTCTCTTTTCCGATCGTGAGCATCATGTGCATGCCCATGCAATAGGCGCCTAATCCGAAAAATACCCCTTGCCCCAAGCTCAAGATGCCGGTGTAGCCCCAGATGAGATCGAGCCCGAGAGCCAGAATCGCAAAAGCGAGGAATTTCCCGAACCGGTTCAGACTGAAATCGGAGAGGTGAAACCAGGAATCTTCCGGCGGCAAGAGGTTCAAGAGCGGCATGACCACGAGCAAAATGGCGCCTACGACCGCGAAGCCTAAACCTCCACTGCGATTCGTGTCTGTTGTTCCGTCACTCATCGTATTCCCTATTCTCAATCGGCATCTCGCCCCTTCATCGCAAACAGTCCGGACGGCCGCCACTGCAAGAATAAAATCACCATCACGAGGATGAAAACCTTGCCGTACACAGCGCCTAACCCCGGCTCGATCAGTTTGTTCAACCCGCCGATTCCCAACGAGGCCACGATCGTACCGGCCAGTTTCCCAACCCCTCCGGTGACCACCACCATGAAAGCATCCACGATATAGTTCTGACCGAGGCCCGGATCGACGTTCCCGACCATCGTAAGGACCCAGCCCGCGATGCCCGCCAACCCCGACCCGAAGGCAAAGGTATAGGAGTCGACTTTTCTGGTAGGAATGCCGAGACAGGCGCTCATATTTCGATTTTGCGTCACCGCCCGCACGCGCAATCCGAGATTCGATTTAAAGAGCGCGAAGTAAATCCCCAGCACGCAGACGATCGAGAGCGCGATGATGAATATGCGGTTATACGGCAGGTAGACCCCCACCAACACTTGCGCGCCGCCTCTGAGCGGCCCTGGCGCAACCACGGCGGTGAGGTCACCGAAATAGACCCGGGCCGCCTGCATGAGAACCAAGCTCACGCCCCAAGTCGCCAACATCGTTTCGAGTGGCCGCCCATAGAGAAACCGGATGACCGTCGCCTCCAGCAGGAATCCTGAGCCGGCGGCCGCAAGGAACGCGACCGGCAATGCCACGGGAAAATACCAGTCGAACACATCTGGCGGAAACCAGGCCGTGAAACATTGCTGCGTGACAAATGTGGCGTAGGCGCCGACCATCATCAACTCGCCATGAGCCATATTGATGACGCCCATCAAACCGAACACAATTGCCAGGCCCAACGACATAATCAAAAGGATTGAACTGAGACTGATTCCGCGGAAGATCGTTTCAATCGCATTCGCCCAATCGCCCCATGTTTCAATCCGGTCAATCGCGGCCTCGGCAACTTTCGCCAGTACCTTCTGCTGTTCAGTCGCCTCAGCGACGGCGCCGGCCTCGACCAGCGCTTTCAGGGCCGGCACCGCATTTCCACTGCGAAGTTCACCGAGCTTCTCGGCCGCCGCGAGTTTGGTCGATGGATCGTCCGATGCGAGTTTGATCAGCGCTGAAGACTCTTCCATCGTATAGCGCACCCACTTGTTCGACTCATTCACCTTGGCGGCATCCAGCCACGGAATCGCCGAAGGATTACCGGATGAGCCGAGATCTGTCGCCGCCGACCGACGGGCATCGCTATCCGGGCTGGCGAGTTTCGCTCGATTCTTGAGGAGATCCATGAGCGGCTTGATGGCCTGCCGGATGCTCCGGCTTGCACTGGCGCGTATCCCCTCCAGTCGAGGAACCAGGCCGGCATCGCCCTGTGAAATCAACACGCGAATGGCTGCGTCGCGAATGGATTCGTCTTCGCTGGTCAATTGGGTGAGGGCTTGCTCTATAGAAGAAGTCGAAGGAGCGGTAACAGGGCCATCCGCCGCGATCGCCCGGCTTGGTCCGAACAACAGGAACAGTCCCACGATACCTAACGTGGCAACAGTATGCCTCAGAGAAATCATCATAATGGTGAAGTACCCCCTCAACAAGACACACGAATAACGTAGACCTCTCGTCCCGTCACCCGCATTTCTCACTCACGTGAGAGGGGGCGCATCAGTCGCTCCCTCTCACGTGACGGACTATTTTTGATAGGTGCCTTGATGCCCGACCCAGTCGCAGCCCTTGTCCGGATTTGTAAATTCACTCCAGGGTTCCGGTTTCACTAGCCCCGGTGAACGGGAGACCACCTTGAACTGCCCGTCCGCCAGGATCTCACCGATAAGCACCGGTCTGTAGGTGTGGTGATTGGCGGCATCCATCATAATCTCGCCGCCCGGCGCCATGAACTTGCTGCCATAGACCGCTTTTCTGACCTTGTCGACCTCAGTTCCTCCGGCCTTCTCGACGGCTTGCTTCCAGATATACACGCCGAAATAGGCGGCTTCGATCGGATCGTCTGTGACCCGCTTGTCGCCGTCCGGCAGGTTGTTCTTCTTGCAGTAGGCCTTGAAATTCGCCACGAACTGCTTGTTCTGCGGCGTATCGACGCTTTGATAATAATTCCACGCCGCCAGGTGCCCGACCAGCGCGGACGTGTCCATCCCGCGCAGCTCGTCTTCCGCCACGCTGAAGGCCATGATCGGAGCATCTTCGGCCCGCAAGCCTTGGTTCGCAAACTCCTTGTAGAACGGCACATTGCTGTCGCCGTTGATCGTGCTGATCACGGCAGCTCCACCGCCGGCGGCAAATTTCTTCAGTTTGCCGACGATGGTTTGGTAGTCCTGATGGTGGAACGGCGTGTATTCTTCCATGATCTTGTCTGCCGGGACTTTCTTCGCCAACAGCATCGCCCGCAGGATTTTATTGGTGGTGCGGGGATACACGTAATCGGTGCCGAGCAGATAGAACTTCGTGAATCCGCCGCCTTCTTTGCTCATCAGATAATCCACCGCCGGCACGGCTTGCTGATTCGGGGCGGCGCCGGTGTAGAAGACATTGCGCGAACATTCTTCTCCCTCGTACTGCACGGGATAGAACAGCAGACCGTTGTTCTTCTCAAAGACTGGCAACACCGATTTGCGGCTGACCGAGGTCCAACAGCCGAAGGTGACCGAGACCTTATCCTGGAACAACAGTTGCTTGGCCTTTTCGGCAAAGAGATCCCAGTTCGAGGCCGGATCGACGATGACCGGCTTGATCATCCGGCCCATCACCCCACCCTTCGCGTTGATTTCTTCGACGGCCATCATCACGGTGTCCCGCAACGACACTTCGCTGATCGCCATCGTGCCGCTGAGCGAATGCAGGATACCGATCTTGATCGGTTCCTTGTCCGCCGCATAGGACAAGGCCCAGTTGCCCAAGTTGCCGAGCAGGGCGGCAACCCCAATGCCGGCTACGACCTTGCCTCCCTTAACCAGAAGCTCACGCCGCGAAGGGCCAGCCTCGCTCTCTGCAGTACCGCCCGGTTCAACCGGGCTTGCCTCATTAGGTTCATCCGTTGCCATAGTCTGTCTCCTTTCACTCACACATAGATGTTAGGTCAGATCGGCAGAAGGATACGTCGCACGAGCATTTTTCTGAACCACCTTGTGCCACCGCAGCCTCTCCCCATCATCATCAGATGGCTCCGCTCCCGCGACGTATCACAACCACCCACTGCCTTTAATACTGCAACTGTAAGGCCAGATGGACAGAATCTTGATGCCGACCTCCCAGATTGGCGCCGAGCGTCGCAGGCCCACCCGTGGGGGCCAGATTGCCCGTCCGCCAGAATGCCGAGATGCGTGCATTGTGACCGCTAATGACGTAGTTCGTGCCAAACTCAAATTCATCGAGTGCGCTGGTGTGCACACTGTTCACGAAGGTATATCTCCCATAGGGCTGGAATCTCCCGATCCCTACCTCCTGTGGAAACAGATACAAGGCGTACGCGGTGACTGACGTTCCGCTAAACACGCAGAAACAATCTGCATTCCCAGCGGCAGCTAGGTCCTGTGCCCAGTACCGTTTGTATTCAGCGTTGGCCGTGAACACGCCATTGGTCTTGCCATTGTTGTTATCGAGCACTTTCTCAAACAGAACATCGCCGACAAAACTCCCAAAAGCGCTTTTATTTGCAAGTGAACCAGCGCCGGCGTTCTGATATTCTCCCCCGACCGCGAGCGCGAGAATATCCCCGGCTGTCCCGTAGTAGGTCCCGCTGGTGTAGTACCCGGGATTCGACTCGTCGTTCAGCAAGTTCCACGTGAGACGCCCGGCGTACTTCAGACTGTCTCTTTGATTTGGTCCTGCCGTCGCACTTGACCGCAGCCCCTGGAACACCGACGCGACGTATTGCAGATGAGTCCCCCCTGGATGGACTTTCCCGAAGAAGACCGCGCCATTGTCACGGCCATATTTACCAGCCCCACCTGCGCCGAATCCCGCGCTCAAATCGGCTGGATTAAATGGAGTCCTAAAGCCGTCGAAGACCGCGTGATAGAAGGGGCCGTTCAGTTCGCCACGCTCTGTCGGCACCAGGGTGCGCCCGATCCAGAAATTCACTGTCTCAGTAAACTCGAACTGCCCGATCGCATCAAGTAAGCCTACCGTACCTGAACCACCTGTTGCGGCGGCGACAGTATTATTACAGCTAAAACATTCGGTGTTGAACGCAAACTTGACGTACTTATGAATCCCTCCGTTGATATAGATACGAGCGTTGTCGATCGCGAAGCTGTTGCTCCACTGTGACCCGCTCGCCGACCCATCTTCTACCATATTGAAACTTTGACGGATGCCCATTCCGACGGAAATATACTTGTCGTCGTCAACCTTGATCGTGCCACCGGCGTAGGCGCTCGGGACCGTGGATGCCATCCCAGCCACCAGTGCCATGGCGACCCCGGTCACCACACACATTTTCCACTGTCTCTTTAGATCTATCTTCATAAGTCACAGCCTCCCATGCCCTGTTGAGATTCTAGTACTCACGCATCTTGGGCTTCCTCATCTCGACGACATCGTCGCGACGCACGCCATTGTGCGCACACCCAGCCCTTTGCCACCCATGTATCGCGCACCGTCCCACACCTTGATTGATTGAGAGCAGAGGGACCGAACCATCACCAGATCCATGGCCGGTATCTATACGCCGAGAAGCAGAACAAACACACTAGGCATCTCCCTAGGAACATGAAACAATATCCCTAGGGAAGCCAGCCCCTATTTTATGGCCCTTTCTACTACGGGTGCGGATGTTCAGGCGAGAGGCACAAAACTAGTCTGATGTGAGGAGGCCGTGGACGAGGGCGTATTTTGTAAGCTCCGCCGTCGTGTGAAGATCGAGGAGCGTCATAATCTGCGATTTATGAAATTCGACCGTCTTCGGCGAGAGCGTGAGAGCCGACGCAATCTCCTTCACCGTCTTTCCCTCGGCCACGAGTTGCAACACTTCGCGTTGGCGCCCAGTTAAGGGTTTGTCACTCAGAACCGCAGGCATCTTTCTTGTGATGGCCGACTCCACCAGACCTTTTGCGACCAAGGGAGTGACATAACATTGTCCATCCATGACCGATTGAACGGCTTGAAGCAATTCTGTCCCGGCGGATCGTTTGAGTAGATAGCCGGAAGCGCCGGCCTTGAAGGCTTCATTCACATAGGCCTGATCCGCGTGCATCGTCACAAAGATCAGCCTGGTGTCAGGCAGAATCTTCTTTAACTTCCTGGCCGCATCGACCCCGTTGAGTTCCGGCATCGAGATATCGAGCGTGATAATGTCAGGCTTCAACTCGTAGGCCTTTCGAAGCAGTGTACGGCCATCCTCCGCCACCCCGACGATCTCGCACCGATCCTCCAACAGTTTCCGAAATCCTTCCAACACCAGGGTATGGTCGTCACCCAACAGGACCCGAGGCTTACTCATGCGACCTCCGCTGGAACGAGCACCACCACCTGTACCCTCGTTCCCTTCCCCACTGCAGACACGACGTGTAAGTTCCCGTGAACCAAAGCGACTCGCTCTTTCATGCCGAGCAGCCCCAGTCCATGCGATCCGTTCCGGAGTTGTTCGGAGTCAAATCCTACTCCATTATCTGTAATCGTCACCACCAGCTCCGATTGAGCCCCGGTCAGGTCCACATCGACTTGAGACGCCTCTGCATGGCGAACCACGTTGTTGAGACTTTCCTGGGTAATGCGATAGAGACAGGTCGCGATCTCCTGAGGGACCGCTGCGGGGATATTCTTATGCTCAAAACTCCCCCGGATATGGCTTCGAGCGGTGAAATCTTCCACGAGCCGCTGCAATGCAATCGGAAGCCCGAGATCATCGAGAATAGATGGATGAAGCTGATAGGCCAGGTGCCGCACCACATCGGACAACTCCACCACCCGCTCTTGTATTTCTCTCACAGCCCGTCCCACATGATCTGCGGGTGAATCGAGCTTCCGTCCTACCGCTTCGATATCCATGGCAAGCAACGCAAGCCGTTGATTGATGTCGTCATGCAGATCGCGCGAGATACGACGCCGCTCTTCCTCCTGCACGCGTAACAACTGAAACGCCAACTTTTGCAGTGCCTGCCGGCTCTGTTCAAGAGACGCCGCGGTCTGCATCCGTTCAGTCACTTCTGCAACCAATGAATCGTTGACGGCAGCCAACTCTTGCGTGCGGGCCTGCACACGCCTGTCCAAGGCCTCGTTGAGTCGTTGCAGTTCCTCTTCATGCATGCGGCTCTGCCACTCCGTCTGCTTTCGTGCCGAAATATCACGCACGAAGGCACTGAACGTGTAGATGCCTCCCTGTCCCAAGGACGGCGAAATCGCTAGTTCAATCGGAATCTCGTGTCCGTCACGATGGACACCAGTGATCTCAATCCTGGTGTTCAGCATCGGTCCTACGCCGGTTGCAAGAAAACGACGCAATCCCTGTTCGTGGGCGTCCCGATGTTGTGCCGGAATGATGGTGGCTGCAAGGAGCCGCCCAACTGCCTCTTGCCGGGACCAGCCGAATATCTCTTCGGCTTGGAAGTTCCAGTCGGTGATCATTCCCGCTGTATCCATCCCGATGAAGCCATCGAGCGCCAGATCGACGATACTCCGCGTATGCGCCTCGCTCTTTCGCAGCGACGCTTCAGCGTCCCTGGCGAGCCCGCGCTCCTGTTGCGCGCGCCGATATTCCCTTCTCACACGTGTGACGGTCCATACCAGGAGCGCAAACGTCGGAACCACCACGACACTCCCTGCCAAGCCAAGATTCCAGAGAACTTCCCGAATCGGCGTCAGAACATCGCGCCGATCCATACGCATCAGCACCGTCCAATGTAAACCCTTATAATCACCTAAGCCTTGAGTCCTGGCATACCCGGTCACAACAGGAACATGGCGATGTTCGTGTTCCTCTTCAATGTAACCGGACAAGGCGCCTTCTCGTAACAGCGCCGACGGGAGTCCGAGTTGTTTGAGATTGACATGGCCCTTATGCTCAAGATCCGAATCGATGAAGGCCACTCCTTTCTCGGACAGGAACTGATACTCCAGCCCTCCCCAAATTCCCTCTCGCTGCCGGAATGCCAGTAGGGTTCTCGTCATGACGTCTTCAAGGCCAGGAATTTCCACTCGTGTTGTCACGACCCCCAAAAATTCTCCGCGCGGTCCGGCGATGGGAGCTGTCACGGCTATGGCGTCAGGACCGCCCATCACAGCGAATGGCTCCACGTCCCCCATATGGACCCCTTGCCCGTCACGCACGGCCTGAAACCAGGGTTCGGCGCTGTAATCACGCCCTACCGTGGACGGGTCGGTTGCTACGACAATCTTTCCTCGTTCGTCAGTGGCGCCGATCCACAAGTAATCCGGATACGCGGTCCTCAGCCCCGCGACATAGGCCGACTGAAATTCCTGATTGTATGACTGCACGCTGAATGTCCTCGCCATCATCAACACATCGCCATGCCGTTCAAAGAGAAATCGGTCTAGTTTGTCCGAAACTTCGGCGGCTGTCTGGGCCAGGGTTTCGCCTGCTGTCGCAACCATGCGTGTTTCGATGTAGCGGAATGCGATTGTGCCGATGCTCAGCGTGGCGATCGTCAGCACACCGAGAAGGATCGGCAGCCAAGAATAGGGCCTGGGATCTCTGGACTCAGGATGGTCATTCATCCTTTTCGCCTCGTTACTGCACCGCACTCATTACGTTACGACCGGGACGTTCACTCGCTCACGTGACGCTCCCCGTAACAGGCGACGGGAATGGTCCTGCTCATGCCGGTGACTACTGCTCGTTTCGATATGCGTGAACGACCGCGGAGGGCTATGCTGTGGCAGAGGAAAAGGCCCTTCCGGTCATTCTGTCAATCCCGACAGGACGCCATTGTCCTTTTCTTACACTTCGTACAATCCGGCTGAATCGTCGGACATCGTTGTCCAATATTCAGTCCATACCGTTATGTGGGCCTATATTCGGAGTCTCTTGTCCTCCTGTCAAGTAGAACTCTCTCTCAGCATCTGAAGAATGTTACCAGTGTCCTCGTCCTGTCTGACTATGCTAGACTCACGACTTCTATTCACTTTGAGAATTGCCGTTGTCTCATCGTCCCCAACTCGCCCTGCTTCTTCTCACCGGGATGACACTGGTCGTGTCTGCCTGTGCGACCAAGCCTGATCTGGATATCACAATCCATCAGTCCGAACGCGGCGCAGTGTATGTGGAACGTATTCCCGATCGGTCTTTTCAAGCCACCCATCCCTTAACGCTACAGGTGGATACGATGGCTCGAATGCTTCGCGGCGTGATTCTCAAGGACGGCCGAGGCGTATTAGGAAACCTTGCCTCAGACAAGACTGAGACCATTCGAGTGTTTGGGGATGACGACGTTGAGTACCTGGCGCCACTCCTCGTCGAAGGGCTCACCAGAGCTGCGTCGGACCAGCAGGTCGGCTTTCATATCGTCAAACACAGCATGCCGGTCCAACCGCCATCTGCCGGAGCGGTCTTTTGCTTGTCGGACGTCCGTTTCCCCGGCGTGTGTGAGTCAGAGCAGGTGGGAAGAGGGGCATCCGTAGAAGCAACGGGAGGCTCCCTCTACAGTTATGAACGGTCGCTGTATCTGACCTTGACCGGGTATCGTCAACGGACAGAACGGACCGACGCGAATACCATAGCCGATCGGCATCCATTCAATCCGACAGGATTGGCCAATCGCACAGTACACTTCGTTCCAGAATCCGCCAAGCGCCCCGATAGTTATCGGACGGCCCGTTCAACCAACACCACTCTCGTCATCGACTACAACCTGCTTGCCACAATGCCCACGGCATCGGACATACGATCGACTGCCGTTCAATCACCGAGGCCTGTGAAAGAAGACTCTGCTCAGAGAGATACCGATCTAGACGAGTTACGGAAGGAGCTGAAGGAAATCAAAAAGAAACTGGCGGAACAAGAAACGGAACGGACACGTCAGCCCCCCTCGACCTCTCCAAAGTGACGCCTCAATCCCTTAGCCTGCCACGCCCGAGGACGTCCCTGGCTGATAACACCTATCCACGCTGCTTCTCAACCCGTTGATCGAGTTCTCCAGCGAGAAGCACCGCCTCAGCAATCTCGCGCATCGACTTTCTAAAATCCATACTTTGCCGTTGAATGAGTTTGAAAGCCTCTTCTTCGGTCAGCTTCTTCGAACGCATCAGGTAGCCTTTGGCCCGCTCCATAAGCTTCCGAACCGCCAGGGCTTCCTGCATCTCATGCGACTTCTCAATCAGGGTCGTATGCTCGATAGCCACGGCAGCCTGATTGGCAATGGCCTGAAGCAATTTGACCTCTTCGCCGGTGAATACATGCGGAACGGACGTGTAGCTATTGATCACGCCCAAGGCCTTATCACGCACCATCATCGGGACTGAAAGCAAAGAGCACAGCCCCTCCTTCTTGGCCATATCCGGATACATATAGTCCCGCTCAGTGGACACATCGAGCACAATGATCGACCGTCGGTCTTTCACTGCACGCCCGCTAATGCCTTGCCCGATCTTAAGATTGGGCTTCCGGCGATACTGCTCGCTGAGGCTTTGTGTTGCCGCAATCCGCAATTCCCCGCTGGCTTCGTCCAACAGCATGATCGAGCAGATCTTCGAGTTCATCATCTGCGCCGTCATCGTCACAAGAAGCTGGAGGACATCCTTGATCAATCGATTGGATGCCACTGTTTCCGAGACCTGCGACAGTGTCTCTACCTGTAATGCTTTGCGTTGCATTTGATCGTACAGCCGCGCATTTTCAATCGCTCCTCCAACTTGAGTGGCGATCGTCGAAAGGAGCGCGATCTCATCAGGTTGATAGCGCCTGGGGCGCTTATGTTGGACATTGATGACGCCGACCACTTCCTTTTTGGCCATGATCGGAACAGAGACAAATGCTTGATAGCGGTCTTCCGGAAGGTTATGAAAAAACTTGAACCGTGGATCGTCGTTCGCATTACTCGGAATCACAACGCGCGTCCGTTCCTGCGCCACCCACCCGGTGATGCCCTCGCCTAATCCAATTGTGATGCGACCGATCAGTTTGGGATGAGGATTTTTCGATGCGCGAAGAATGAGTTCATCTTGACTGTCCGACAATAGATAGAGGAGGCAGGCATCCGCCTTCGTGACTTCTACGACGACGTCGACGATATGTTTGAGAATGGCTTCGAGATCCAATTGATTGCTGATCGACGCAGAGATCCGATGGAGGACATCGACTTCGCGTGTTTTTTCCCGCAATGCCTGTTGCAGATACGCCACAGATGGCGTGCGTTTCATCGTCATTGAGATGTACCTTTGCGTGCGACTCTTTCGCCGGATAGCCTGCCTGGCCGATGGCCGTTCGATACGCGGTTCCCACGGCCATGCATGCACCGAAACCACTCGGCACACACCTGCTCCTCGATTGGTCGAATCACCACTTCCCCAATCTTGACCGGCCACACTCCGACGACCTGCCCCCCAACCACTTTTTTGTCATGCTGCATGGCACTCCAAAGGCGAGAAAAAGATGACGGTGAAACGTGATCGGACAGCCCGGCACGCTGCACCAGGGTTCTGATCCGTTCAACCACGTCGCGCCCGCAGAGACCCATATGGCAAGCCAAATCCGCTTCTTGCACTAACCCAATCCCCACCGCTTCACCATGAACCAACCCACGATAGCCTGAGAGTGCCTCAAGGGCATGTCCGATCGTGTGACCATAATTGAGAACGCGCCGACGGTTCGACTCCCGCTCGTCAGCGGCAACTACTTCCGCCTTGATCTCGCACGATCGTTTAATCACGTGGAGAACCGGCTCTTTTTCCAATTTCAACAGCCCGGAAATCTCTCGTTCCAAAAACGCGAAGAACCCTTCGTCGGCGATAATGCCGTATTTGATCACTTCAGCCAAACCGGCAATCCATTCGCGGCCTGGCAGAGTGCGCAGCGTGAGCGGATCGATCAATACTGCACGTGGCTGATAAAACGCTCCGATGAGATTTTTCCCCAACCGATGGTCCACACCGGTTTTGCCCCCCACACTGGAATCCACTTGAGCCACAAGCGTGGTCGGCACTTGCACGAACGGAATTCCTCGCTGATAAATCGCGGCAGCAAAACCTGTCACATCGCCAATCACTCCACCACCGAGGGCCAACAACAGTGATTGGCGTTCGAACTTATGCTTGGCCAACGCGTCGAGAACCTTGGCGACTGTTCCAAGCGTCTTCGTTTGCTCTCCCGGAGGCAAGATAATTTCCGTCGGGTCGTATCCTGCCTTGCGAAGCGATCGGAGCGTCTTGTGAAGATAATGGCTTGCCACATGCCTATCTGTCACAACGGCGATCTTCGGAGAGGTCGTAAGGGTATGCAGCCTGTCGCCCACTGTCGAAAGTAAGCCAGGATGGAGGACGATGTCATAGCTTCGTGGCCCCAAGACCACCGGCACAATCTGTTCTGCTATTCCAGCCCTGCTCAAAGATCGCCTCTCCTTACTCGATACACTAGCTCCACATCTGACTCTTTGTGTCTAGAAACGCTCAGATTCATGGCCTACTTTGCCGATGGTGATGATGAATTGCGATCGGCGACAACGGGGGGAATGGTATCACAACGGCCTGGAAACTAGAAGGTTTTCAGGGCCGCTCCATGGCGAATAGTCGCATATGACAGCTCAGATGTACCCTCACTAGGCCTGCTGCATCTTCTTGAGAAGCCAGGCCCGCTGAAGTCTTTATCTAGCCTCGAAGCACAAGATCGTTGAGATATTACACACCGATGATGCGAGATATAGGCGGAGGACTGGAGAATGCACCGGAAGATTGAGATGACGCACAAATCTAGAAGGCCCACCACTCGTAAGTTCCCCATCCATGGAGAACTCGAATGTCGGTTCCTAGCAGGCTTTAAAAACTGCGTGGGTATGCCAACTGTTATTGGCTGGTACGTTGGAGACCGACCCCGTCTGTATAGAGCATCTGGTTAGTCTGGTCTGTGTGGGTTTAACTGGTGAACTCGTGTTCCAGTGAGTTTCGCTCAGGCGATACACTCACCCACCCAGACAAGGGACTGTGTATTGTCTATGCCGGCTGACTGTTCCTACATCCTGCTAGCTTTTGACGATACTGGGTGTCAAGAAGATGAGCAGCTCTTGCTTCGCGACAGCCTCGGTCTTTTGTTTGAAAAGCCATCCCAAAACAGGCACGCGTGAGAGATAGGGAATACCAGACACGCTGTTGCTCTGCGTATCGATAAACACCCCGCCGATCACCATGGTCTCACCGTCGCGGATGATGACCTGGGTATTGGCTTCGCGTCGGTCGATACTGGGCCCGGCCGGATTGCTTCGTGCGCCGACAGCGTTTCTCGTGGCGCGAACCTTCATCATGATCTGCTTGCCGACTTCCTTGGGATCCCGCGAAGTAATCTGAGGAGTCACATTCAGTTCCAAATTCGCATCCACAAAGGTCGTCTGTGTTCCCTGGAGAGAGGTGGTCTGGAACGGGATCGATTCTCCCTGTGAGATCTTGGCCTCCCGCTTGTCCAAGGTCGTGACTTTCGGTGCGGCAATGACTTTACTCAGTCCAAGCAACTCACCTGCCGACAACCGCACGTCCAACAACGCTCCATCGGTTTTCCCAATCGTGAACCCGACACCAGGAGTTGCCACCAAACCACCGACTGTGGCGGGAAGATTGACCAGAAAATTCGATGTTTGCCCCCCAAACGCTCCGGTATTACCCGTCCGAAAGTTCGCCACAGCATTAGACCCGAGCTGGTTCAGATTTTGGATACCCCACTGAACTCCCAGCGAACGGGAATAGGTCGTATCAGCCTGCACGATCCTCGCTTCGATTTGGACTTGCGGCACTTCAAGATCCAGCCCGTCAACCAGCTGTTTCATCACTCCAATCTTGCTTTCTGTGTCTCTGACAATTAAGGCATTGGAGCCCAAGCTCATTTGCATCAACCCTCTCGGGCTCAAATACTGCCGAAGAGAAGTCATGAGTTCCTGCGCTTGCAGATTCCTAATATAGAATACTCTATCAACCAGTTCTTCCGCTTTTACCTTGGCATCCTTCGCCTGTGCCTCTTCATTTTGCTGTTTGGCGATGTTCGTCAGCGTATCGATCCACAAGATATTGCTCTGCCTGATCTTGCCTAGCCCATTCATTTTTAAAATCATATCGAGTGCCTGATCCCATGGCACACTCACGAGCTTCATCGTCACCTTGCTCTTAACCCCTTCACCGACCACCATGTTAAAGCCACTGACCTCAGCAATGAGGCGTAGCACGTTACTGATGTCGGCCTGCTGAAAATCGAGCGAAATACGCCGACCGACATAACGGGTTTCTCCAACGACCAAATCTTCCTTTGGCGTGCTTTTCTCACTGCTATCTGGATCGGACGTCATCTGGACAGGCCGCACATGAAACTTCGTCGAAGACCGCTGAACCGCAGCCATTGCCCGATGGGCCACCGGAGAAGCGACATCCGCCTGAATCGGCAGCAGCATAGGATTCTCTGGCCTTGTGTCTTTGGCGGTTTCACTGCGGTAAGCGCCATCATTTGCGCCTATATCCGTACTGGCACCTTCTCGAAGCGTTACAATAAGACTCGCACCTTGCGATTCAACCGAGTATGTTGCTGCACCGGTAAGATCCAATACCACTCGTACTCTATCAGCATGATAACCTAGACGCACTTGCTTCAATATTTGGTGATTCACCGATATGACCGGCTTATGTACGGCAGAAGCCACTCCTGGAATATCGATCATGAGGCGTCGCTCATCAAGACGTACCACCTCATGGGCCAGCCTTCCATCCCCTGAAATAATGACCCGGATGTCGTTCGTACCCCGTTGAACATCGAGGCGAGTCAAGGTCTGCGCCAGATCTCCTTCAATGATCGAGGGCGAGACTGAATCGACAGCTGGGACGTCGGTCGACGCCTCTATCGGCGGTATGGCTATCGGGACACTGAGCGCTCCCACCGCCGAGAGTACGCCAATAAATGTTGTCGTTGTCGTGTTCAGCTTAGGTGTCATTCTAGGCCCTCTTTCGGGTGAAGGAGCTTGACATATTCCCGCTCCTGTTTGCTCCCATACACATCTGTAAACCGTTCTTGCACCACAATACCCTTCTCCGTCACAGCGCTCACCACGCCATTGTTGGGACCGATTCGCGTTCCCCGACGCACCGTATACCCGTTTCCATCTGGAGTCTGAACCATAGCCGTATAGCCGTAGGCCCCCCATATCACGGCGATCAAGTTCATCTCCGTAAGTCCGACACGTTGGAGCGGAGGTAATGTGGGATCAATAGGTCCAAGTCCCAACAATTGCAGCACCGGGGCGAACGGATCGCGTCGGCCAGAAGGGTCATAGGAGCGAACACCCACCGACTCCAATATTGAATTGGGGTCGACTGGTTGGACATCCCCATCGCCGGCTGCCACGGTTGGAGCTGGAGACGACGCGTGCCTCGGCACATCGTTGAGAGAAGGGACTTTGAGGGAGTCCTGCCGCATTGGGCTAATCTGTCGAAGGTGGCCGCTCATACTTGTCTCAGGAAAGCCCGGGCCAGCTGCCACGAGCAGTGCAGCACATCCAATCAGAATTATGCTTGTTGTCTTCATGGTTGACCGCCGGTTCTCACAGATGGCATTCACTGTTCATGGCCTCACACACATCCAAGACTTTGCGCCCTATTTCTTCTGTGAAATTGCTGGGGCCGCTGCAACCAACTTGGTCTCATCCGTTGCTGCATAGGCGACAAGATCGAACACCGTCTGTGTGACGACACGCCCCTTCTCAAACTTTGGAGCGCCCATCTTGAGGCCTGACACAGTCACAATCCGAGGCATCGCGTTGATTCGATCAAAAAATAACGCGGCGGTATGGTACCCTCCCGACACCTCCACATTCACCGGCATCCGCACAAAGAGCTTCGATGGATCTTCGCTCTTAGGACTCGGTTTCCACAGCTTAATGTCGAGCCCAAGGCGAATCCCTAAGTCTGATACCTGCTTGAGCAGCATAACGGCTTCCCCTTCAGGCGGCAGCCGTTCTTGCTTTTTGGCAAGCTCAATCTCGAGTTGCTTACTGGCCGCAATAAGCTCATCAAGATGTTTAACTTTAATCGTCAACGTTTGAATCTCACTGTCGAGCGTGCCGATCGCTCCCTGGAGCCCTGCAATCTCCATAGATTTTGGTTCAGCAACATAGTAATAGAACCCGACAATAATCCCGGCAAGAACCATCACGAGAAGCCCCAGTTTCTGGACCAAGGGGACCGACCGCAATAGCTCAAGATTCATGGAAGGCAGCTTCATCATTCTTACCCTTTGAGACGGAAACCAAGTTTAAACTGGTAGATATTGAGTTGATTCTCCACTGCCGCCCGACTTTCTTGAAGATTGATATTCGAAAAATAATCGGTACGACGCAGGTTGTTCACGAATTCCACCACGTCGTCGTTGGTCGCAGCACGACCTTCAAGATCGATGTCTTTCCCCGTGACGGCGACTCTGATGAGCCACACTTTCAACGGTTCCAAGCTGTGACTGACATGGTCGAGTACCTTCACGGGGCCGACACGTGACTTTTCCAATTCATCAATAATACGATTCTTATCCTCTAGTACCTTCTTTCGGCTCTCAAAATCGGAGACCTTCTTCACTTGTTCTTTTAACTGCGCGACCTGCTTCTCCTTGTCAATTTTTTCAGTCTCTCGTGCAGCGATCTCTTCGTCGAGCGAGGCCGAGTACCACCAACACCCTGCCAGGGTAATGAACAGTATCCCCACACCTAACAGAGCTTGCGCCCTGACATCATACTGGGGCTTCGCTTTGTGCCCCTTGGGGCCCGGTAATAAGTTAATGCGAATCATCGATCCCCTACCGTTCTCAGTGCCAATCCAACACCGACGGCGGCCAGCGGAGCCAGTTCAGCCAACGTGTCCTGATCCAAACCGCTCCCCGAGGTGTCAATTTCACCAAATGGGTTCGCGACCTCGACCACTGCCTGCATTCGATCTTTCAGTTGTGGAACTAAGCCTTTGACCTGCGCCCCCCCTCCGCACAAGAGAACTTGCTGAACATCGGCCTCCGGCATCGTGGATTTAAAATAATCGATGGTCCGTGCGATCTCTGAGGCAACCTCGGCATTGACGCTATCGACAACTGTGGTTAACGCGGCCTGATTGCTCCCTGCCGAGCGCTCACTCTTTTTGGTTTCTTCCGCCTCTTCGTAGGACATGCTCATTTCACGCTGAATGGCTTCTGTATAACGGTTCCCCCCGATCGGAATGTCACGTGTGAACAGGGAAGTGCCGCCTCGAATAATGTTGATATTCATAACACTGGCGCCAATATTCACGAGGGCGGTCGTCTCTTCTTGCGCGGCAGGATAGTTGATTGCGTGCATATTCTCGATCGCAAATGCATCAACATCCATGACGATCGGAAACAGCCCCGCGCCTTTGACGAGCTCAGTCAGCTCATTAATCTTGTCTTTTTTGGCCGCGACCAGAATGATCGACATCTCTCCCTGTGCACCACCAGCCGCTTCAGAGGATGGCAACACACTGAAATCAATGTTCACTTCATTAATATCGAAGGGGATGTACTGCTCCGCAGCCAGCCGTACCTGCCCCTCCAACTCCTCATCAGGCATCGGAGGCAAGCTAATCTTCTTAATGATGACCGCATGGCCAGAAATCGATACAGCCACCTGTTTTACCTTGATCTTTGTTTCTTCGAACAATTCCTTGATCGCCGATACCACACGTCCCTCATCCATCACCGTACCATCGACGATGACTTCCGGTTCGAGTGGTTTAAAGCCAAACTTCTGGAGAACGTACCGGCCTCGGTTTTCCTTCAGCTGGACAAGCTTGATCCCGCTCGACCCAATATCCAACCCGACGAGCTGCCGTTTTGGGGTGAACATCGAGAACAGGTCGGTTTCGGAGAGACTTTTAAATGAGCTCAGCATATGTGCCTCTGACTGTACATGACTATCCGCACAAGACAAGTTTTTCTGTAAATTCTGCGCGGATTGCAATTCACGCCCGCACCCCCACCTTCGTATTTGCACTGAAGAATGAATGACTAACGGAAGATTTCCTGCCATTCATCGGCGTCCTGATTTCCATTCTGTACTCCACTGTAAGTGTTTGTGCAGACCTGCATTACACATGCTAACTATAGTCCATACACTCTACCTGTCAAGCAAATCGCTTTTCGCGCACAGGCAGAGAGATGAAATCGAGGAGTAGTGTGCGGGGAGATGTACGGAGCAGGCCTAGGTGTTATTGCCTGTTGAGATCGCGATGAGTCACCGTCGCTTGGTATCCGAGCACTGAAAAACTTTCCTGGAGTCGGCCGGCAATTGCCACGGACCGATGCCGCCCTCCGGTGCAACCGATTCCAACATTTACATAACTGCGACGCTCTCGCTCAAAGAGTGGAATGAGAAATTTGAAGAAGCCTTCTAGTTGCCCAACGAACGCAACGGCGTCCGGATCAGCCAACACATAGGCCCTCACCCGTGAGTCTTCCCCAGTCAATGGTTTCAGGTCAGGAATAAAGAACGGGTTCCGCAGAAATCTGACATCGAACAGAAGATCAATGTCGTACGGCACACCAAACTTATAGCCGAAGGTTACGAGAGAAATGGTTAATCGACGCGGTGCCCCCTCCTCTCTAAACTGCCGGCTCAATAACTCCCGCAACTCATGCACCGTGAGATCGGATGTATCAATAATCCGGTCGGCGTGGCACCGCAAGTCGGCGAGACGCTCCCTTTCGACTCGTACTCCCTCCAGTACCGGAAGATGCGGGAGAAGCGGGTGAGGCCTCCTGGATTCCGAGAATCGGCGAACCAGCACCTCTTCGCGAGCCTCGAAGAATATCAACTCAACCGCATGCCCAAGCGCTTTCACACGCTCAAGAACCCCTACGAGGTCGGAAAAGAACACGCGCTCCCTGACATCGATTCCAAGCGCGACATTCTTAATCTCCCCTCCTTGCTGATGACACAGCTCAACAAAGGTCGGCAGAATAGCGGGAGGCAAATTGTCGATGCAGAAATACCCGGCATCTTCAAAGCACTTGAGCGCATGCGACGTCCCTGAGCCGGAAAGACCGCTGATGACGACCAGCTTGAGCGCAGCCATGCCCGCCTACCCTTTACGGATCGATCAGGACGACTCGATTACGATCGAGCCGTTGTAGAATTTGCAATTTCCCAGAAGACCGTGCCGTGAAGACCACCAGTGAACCAGGCAGAGAGTCGAGCCGGCGTTTCGCATCCTCCAAAGTCAACATCACCTTGGGGGGGCAAATGACTTCGATCATCTCCTCATCATCTTCCTTACGAGCAACTGGGCTTAGAGCCTTACGAGCCAATCTCTTCACCGGTTCTTTATTGTCGGTCTTGCGTTTCTTATACTTTCGTATCTGGGTGGCCAGTCGATCCACAAGCTGGTCGATCGTCGTGTACATTTCCTGCGTCGAGGCTTTAGCCTGAATCCGTCTCCTCTGCATCGTACACACAACCTCCGCATGATGCTGAAGTTTGTTCACACCCAAAATTACTTCCAGGTGGGTCAGCTTCACGTCGTACCGTACAAGCCGCTCGAACCGACTTTCTACATGCTGTCTGAGTGCCGACGTAATTACGAGGTGACGTCCGGTAATTTTTATCGACATGTATCCTTTCTAGCCGAGCCCTCTCAGCCCTTCTGCTATTCAGCTATGATTGTTAAATCTACGCATCACAACACTAGAGGAGACCTATGATACGAACCTACGACACACGCAGCTGGAGAGGGAAGATCTCGCACGGTCAAGAAAACTATGGGGCACCTCAACACGTCCACGATTCAAGGAGGTGAGCCATATCCTGTCGCAGTGATCTGCTCACCTACCAGAACCTCTCTGCAACCAGCCGACCGGTGCGCCACATGAAGAAGGCTGGCTTGAAATTATTTCTGCACCCTTTAAAAAAATCGTCTCCGCTGAGTGGCAGAGGGAATATGTTCTTCCGCCCGATATTTCGCCACGGTTCGACGGGCAATCACAACCTGCTGTGAGAGCAGCCGTGCAGCAATCTCTTCATCTTTTAGAGGGTGGCTCGCATCCTCCTCCGCCACCATTTTCCGAATCATCTCTCGCACTGTCACGGACGACATCATGTCGGAAGGCTGATCTGCTCGTTGCAGGCCGGCGTTAAAGAAGAATTTCAATTCCAACATTCCCTGCGGACAATACATATATTTGTTTGCCGTCACACGACTAATGGTCGATTCATGCATCCCTATATCTTCAGCCACCTGTTTAAGGACTAACGGCTTTAGGTGCTGCACACCTTTTTCAAAAAACTGCTCCTGAAACTTCACGATACTCGACACCACCTTGACAATCGTCTTATTCCGTTGTTCGATGCTGCGAATAACCCATTGCGCAGCCCGAAGCTTTTCGTCAAGATAGGCCTTGGTCTCAGCTGATCCGTTCTCTCCAGGCCCCATCAATTGTTTATAGTACGGACTGATTCTCATACGCGGCAGTCCGTCGTCATTCAATAGCACGATCCACTCCCCTTCATTTTTCTTCACAAACACATCAGGGACAATCGCATAGTTCTGAGTATTCGCATACGGTCGCCCCGGCTTTGGCTCAAGCACTTCGATGACCTTTGTGGCTTGGAAAACCTCTTCTACTGTGACGCCTAAAGCTTTTGCGATCCTTGCATATTGTTTTTTCTCCAAGTCTTTCAGATGATGTTGGACAATGGCTTCAACGATCGATCCTTTTAAAGCGCCCGGCCGAGCCCCTAATGATCCCATGGGACTCTTCCCTAAATGCCCAATTTGTAAGAGTAGGCATTCCACAAGATCTCGCGCCGCCACGCCTGTTGGATCAAAGCATTGAATATCCTTTAAGACTGATTCCGCTTCCGTTTCTGTAAAGTCGGTTCCTCCGACCATCTCTGCGAGAGACATGCGCAGATACCCATCATCGTCAAGATTCCCGATGATCAATCGCCCAATTTCCTTTGCACGACCCGATAAACCTGAAAACGACAGCTGCCAAAGAAGATGGTCTTCTAAGGACGTGGCTTTCGCCATGGTTTGTTCATAGGATGGAAACTCGTCCTGCGAAGGTGTCTGAGACCCAGGTCCCCCTCGACGGTCGCTGTCAAAGTACTCTTCCCACCCTCCCAGCGAAGCTTCATCCGGAGTGTCTCGTTCCTCCGGAGTGGACTCATCCACATTCGTTGGCTCACTGTTTGCCGACGCCACCGCGTCTTCCGCCTTTTCCTCCGGACTCTCAGCCTCGCTGTCCTCTGCCTCAGCAGGGAGATCCTCCAAGAGCGGATTTTCCATCAAATGTTGAGTGAGGCTCTGCTGGAGTTCAAGTCTCGACAGCTGCAACAGCTTAATCGCCTGCTGCAATTGGGGAGTCATAATTAGTTTTTGACTGAGCCGAAGGTCAAGCCTGAGCTTCATACGCACACACTCTTAAGAGTCATAACTTGAACCGATCTCCCAAATAGACCGCACGTGCGGTCTCACTCTTGACGATCGATTCTGGGGACCCAGCCTCAAGAATCAATCCTTCGTTGATGATGTAGGCCCGATCTGTGATGGACAAAGTCTCCTGAACATTGTGATCGGTAATTAAAATACCGATCTCTTTCTCCTTCAATCGGATAATGATGTGTTGGATATCGGCGACAGCAATCGGGTCGATCCCGGCAAAGGGCTCATCGAGCAACATGAACGAAGGGCTCGTCGCAAGTGCCCTTGTAATCTCCAGCCGCCGACGCTCACCACCCGACAACGCATAGGCCATGCTTGTCCGAATATGGCTAAGATCCAATTCCTTGAGAAGGGCATCAACCCGGTCGCGACGCTCTGCCCGAGAGTAGTCCAGCATCTCAAGAATTGCCAGAATATTATCCTCAACGGACAACCGTCGAAACACTGACGATTCTTGCGGAAGATACCCAATTCCTTTGCGCGCCCGTCTATACATCGGCAGGTCTGTGATCGCCTCTTCCCCGAGCGAGATCGCGCCTTCATCAGGCTGGCACAGGCCGACAATCATGTCAAAAATGGTGGTTTTGCCAGCCCCATTGGGTCCTAGCAGGCCCACGACCTCACCGGCATGGACTTCGACTGAGACGCCTTTCACAACCTTGCGTCCACGAAAACTTTTCACCAATCCTACTGCACGTAAACAATCGCCCGTCGGCTTTTTCATCGAGAGGCCGGTCGGTGGCGCGTTTCCCTGAACAGCCTCGATCACTTCGCCATCCCTCCATCCGGTTCGATCCGCACATGCGAACCGCCCTCCACCACACTTCGATCCTCTGCCAAAAACATCGTGATTTGTTTGCCGCTGACCCTTGTTCCTTTATCCCAAGCCACCGGGTCACCGGTCAGAACAATCTTATCGCCATCATGGTAGTAAATGGCTTTGTCGCAGGTGGCACTCCCCGAATCCTTCTCAATTCTCACTCGCCCAGTTGCCTCGATCCTGTTGACCGAACGATTCGACACAGCCGGTACAGTATCGGACCCTCTCGCAGGGATGCCACCTTTGACAGCCTCAGGCCCTTTCTGACTATCACCAGAGGGTAACTCTTGTGTGCGGAACATCACAACCATGCGATCGGAATAGACCAGTAACGATCCACGAGTCAATACGACGGCACCCTCAAAAACAGCTTGGCTATCTTGATTTTTTACGGTCATCTTCTTGGCCGTAATCGTGGTGCTGACGGTGTGATCCGCACCGGCTTTTGGAATAGCTGCTTCAGCCGACTCGCTTAATGAAGCCATCCCAAGCGGGAACAGATTAAGAAGCAGGAGCCAAATCCACATGGACATCCTCAAGTACTTCAAACTCTTCGCGATCTAAATGTCCCAGCAACCCACGCCCTGTCACCTCTAATCCGTGCCCCACGATACGGACAGGATCATGTGTGCGGATTTCTCTCGTCTGATCAGTCCAAGTAAGATGGTTGGTATAGATGACATACCCACTCTCGGTGCGAATGACAAGAGGCTCTGATCGGTTTGCGAGCACAAAGTCCTTCGTCTCCGTATTCAATGTCCCCTCATCTCCAGTGACCGTCATATCCTTTCCTTGCTTGCCGAACAGCGTGACAGCGACGACCTGAAGTGTCGCCCGCCTATCCCGCTCAAAAAGCCGTGCCTCTTGCGCCTGCACTTTCCATTGAACTGTGTCGCCCTTCGTTTGAGTGAATGTAAATTGAGAAATCTTCGCATCAGCTGGGTCCATGGAGCCTGGCGCAGCCGTGGTCGGCGCAAGAACCATTGTCGAATTGGTCACGAGCAAATAGACAAGAACACAGGCTAACAACGTACTCAGCGCTAATAAACCTCCTCGCACTGAGCGTTGCCACACGTTGCCTCTGTTTTCAAAGTGAACAACACGATACAGACTGGCACGATAGTAGCATGAGCCCCATATCAAGTAAACGCATACCGGAAGCCCGATATTGTCTACCCGCTAGCAATGGAGTCAAAAAACCCCGCTCTTAAGAGCGGGGCATTCTGTAGATCTTAGTGAAGAAGAAGAGAGAACTGATAAACATGATACTGCATCACACGTGCAACTAGCTCTGACGAACAGAAGGCCTAGCTCGAAGCTGGACTCGCAGGAGCCGATGCACCAGGGACAGATTTCTTTGCGTGCACTGTATCCGGCCGTGTGACAAGTTCAATCGCGACGAGCTTTGCCGCATCCCCAATTCGGCGCCTGGTTTTCACCATTCTCGTATAGCCACCCTGGCGATCTTTAAATCGAGTTGCCACGTCGCTAAATAGCTTGGAGACGACCTCTTTGCTTCTGATAAATGCAAGGGCTTGACGCCGAGCCGGCAATGTCCCCTCCTTGCCAAGTGTAATCATTCGGTCCGTGAATCCTCGAATTTCTTTTGCTTTTGCTTCAGTTGTCTCAATGCGCTCATGTTCGAGGAGCGAGGTCACGAGACTTCTGAACAGCGCCCATCGATGTTTGGTCTGTCGTCCGAGCTGTCTGCCATTTTTTCTATGACGCACGGGTTCCCTCTTGTTTCGTTACTCGCTCTTCGGACTTCCACTAACCGGCTGCACAGCATCAAGCTTCACGCCAAGCCCCAGTCCCATCTCCGTCAAGATTTCCTTAATTTCGTTGAGCGATTTCTTGCCGAAGTTCTTGGTCCTCAGCATTTCGCCTTCTGTCTTCTGGACCAGGTCTGCGATAGTCTTGATGTTCGCATTCTTCAAGCAATTCGCGGCACGAACCGACAACTCCAGTTCGTTGACACTACGGAACAGATGTTTATTGACCTCACGTTGTGCCTCATCACCCCCGAGATCGGCACGTCCCTCCACCCGCTCATCGGGATTGATAAAGATATCAATGTGATCACGCATAATGCTGGCTGCCGTAGACAAGGCATCTCGAGGCGAGATGGTCCCATCGGTCCAGATTTCCAAGGTCAATTTATCATAGTCAGTCATGCGACCGACACGGGCATTCTCTACGTGAAAATTCACACGCTTGATGGGTGAAAATACCGAATCGATTGCGATCACACCAATCGGAAGCCCCTCCTCTTTGTTGCGCTCGGCAGGCACGTACCCTCGACCATGCTTCACCGTCATTTCCATATCGAATGAGGTATCCTTGTCCAGCGTCGCAATATGGAGGTTCGGAGTCAAAATGGTCACGTCGGCATCGTGAATAATATCGGACCCCTTGGCTTCACCAGGCCCCTTCTTTTTGAGACGGAGCGTCTTTGGCTTATCCGTATGCACAGCAAGCCGCAACCCTTTCACATTCAAAATAATGGAGGTGACATCTTCCGTGATGCCTGGAATCGTGGAAAACTCGTGCAAGACGCCTTCGATCTTCACAGTGGTCACTGCCGCACCCGTGAGCGACGATAACAGCACACGCCGTAAGGCGTTACCGACCGTCGTCCCAAACCCACGTTCATAGGCCTCTGTGGTAAACCTGCCGAACGTTTGGTTTTGTGTATCTTTGTCGACCTCCACCCGCATCGGGATCTGAAAGTCTTTCATCGCTTTAATCATGACTCCCCCTTCATCTCATCGAGTAGCCAACCCCTGAGCTGCATCTGTTTGCCGCAGAGACTAACTGCCCTTCCCCCAGGTCCGCTTCTATCTTGAATACAACTCCACCACCATCTGCTCGTTGACTGGCAGCGAAATCTGGTCTTTCGACGGCAACGCACGTACCATGCCTTTAAACGCTGTCTTGTCGAGCTCTAACCAATCAGGAATGCCTCGACCGTCAACGGCATCTAACGCGGCCTGGATCGAAATCAGCGTGCGACTTCGCTCACGAATGCTGATGACGTCTCCTGCCTTCACCTGCGCACCGGGCACATTAATCTTCCGACCATTCATGGTCAAATGTCCATGGCTCACAAGTTGTCTGGCTTCTTTGCGTGAGGCGCCGAATCCTAGTCGGTACGCGACATTATCCAGCCGGCATTCCAGCAACCGCAAGAGCACTTCACCGGTAATACCAGACTGACGTTCCGCACGTTCAAATACACCACGGAACTGGCATTCCATGAGGCCATAGATTCTGCGTAGCTTTTGTTTTTCTCTGAGCTGGGTGCTGTACTCTGAGTTCCTCGGGCGTTTTTGACCATGCTGTCCAGGAGGATAGCTTCGTCGCTCGAT
Source organism: Nitrospira sp. (assembly GCA_005116885.1). Lineage (GTDB taxonomy): Bacteria > Nitrospirota > Nitrospiria > Nitrospirales > Nitrospiraceae > Palsa-1315. The sequence goes on along the minus strand of SWDP01000011.1, from coordinate 27,223 downwards.
GGCACATTTTTCTGTCATACAGCGTGAGCCTTTCAAGAACAACTTCTCACCCTCTCGCCGACACAACCGACAAACGGGGCCACGATACTTTGCCACTGCTCTACCTCCAGTTACCGGACATCACCATGATGGTGTGCCCAAGAATTCTTGTACCTTCAAACCTCTCGATACACGGAACTACACACGACGCCGCTTAGGTGGGCGGCATCCGTTGTGTGGAATTGGGGTCACATCGCGAATCATATGGATCCTCAATCCGGCAGCCTGAAGAGATCTGATCGCCGATTCACGACCAGACCCTGGACCATTCACATAGACATCCACCGTACGCATTCCACTCTCCATCGCCTTCCTGGCGGCGGCTTCACCAGCACGTTGAGCGGCAAATGGCGTACTTTTTCGAGAACCCTTGAATCCTTGGTTTCCCGAACTTGCCCACACAATTGTGTTGCCACTCATGTCGGTGATCGTGACAATCGTGTTGTTGAATGACGCCTGGACGTGGGCGACCCCGCTCTGCACGACCCGACGCTCTTTCTTCTTTCCTTTTTTAATGCTCATAGGGCTCCCTGCTCAAATATCGGCTGTACGTTATTACGAACGCGCTGGGGGCTTTGGCTTGCTTCCCACACCGGAGCGGCGGCCTTTTCTCGTCCGCGCATTCGTCTTGGTCCGCTGACCGCGGACGGGTAACCCCTTGCGATGGCGAAGGCCACGATATGTACCACTATCAATCAATCGTTTGATATTCATCGAGAAGGTTTTCCTCAGATCACCTTCGACCTGGTGTCCCTCCTGAATAATTTCTCGAATCTTGACGATATGCTCTTCGCTCAGATCCTTAACACGAATAGCTCCATCAATCCCAGCCTTGGTGAGGATAGAGAGTGCCGATGCGCGCCCAACCCCATAGACGTATGTCAGGCCAATGTCCACCCGTTTCTCTCTCGGCAAATCTACTCCCGAAATACGCGCCATAGTTCCTCCTACCTTCTTCTTGTCGTACACTCACCGGCCTGAGTTGGGTGAACATCGACGACTCGGATCATTTCACCCGCCACTCTTGAGCGCACGGCTATCCTTGACGCTGCTTGTGGCGCGGATTTTCGCAGAGAATTCGCACCACTCCTTTGCGCCGAACCACCTTACATTTCGCACAAATTGGCTTGACTGACGATCTCACTTTCATATTCAGTTCACGCTCCTACTTAAACCGATAGGTGATCCGACCGCGCGTCAGATCATAAGGCGATAACTCCACCGTCACCTTGTCGCCAGGGAGAATACGGATAAAGTGCATACGCATTTTGCCTGAAATATGTGCAAGGATCTTGTGGCCATTGTCCAATGACACACGAAACATCGCGTTCGGCAACGTTTCGTTTACCGTGCCTTGTATCTCAATAACATCTTCTTTCGGCACGTACCTCTATCCTTTCTCCCCACACCACGTCACAGCGCTTGCATCTTCTTCAGAGCTGGCTCAAAATATCGGGTGACCCACTCGACGTAATTGCTATCGTATGTTCAAAGTGCGCCGAGAGACTCCCATCTACTGTCACCGCAGTCCATCGATCCTCAAGAACTTTGACGGCTGCACCGCCCATATTGACCATCGGCTCGATGGCAAGAACCATCCCTGCCTGCAACCGAGGCCCTTGCCCAGGTTTCCCGTAATTCGGCACCTGCGGCTCTTCATGCAACTGCCGACCGATCCCATGACCGACAAATTCCGTCACAACCGAGTACCCTGAAGATTCCACGTGCTGCTGAATCGCATGTGAAATATCAGACAACCGTTGCCCCACCACTGCTTGTTTGATTCCTAAATACATGGCTTCTTCGGTGATTTGAACCAAGCGTGCATTCCGTTCTGTTGTCTGCCCCACAGCAACCGTGATCGCCGAATCTCCGTAAAACCCACCGACAATCGCCCCGAGGTCGAGACCGATGATATCTCCCTCTTTCAGCACTCGCTTGGAGGGAATCCCATGAACAACCTGGTCATTCACCGAAGCACACAGCGTCTTCGGGTAGTTTCGATACCCTTTAAACGCTGGCCGCGCTCCACGTGATCGAATCTCTTCCTCGGCTAAACGGTCCAACTCATCAGTCGTAATACCTGGTCGAACAGCTTTCTGCAATATCAGCAATGTCTCTGCCACTACTCTTGACGCCTGAGCCATCACCGCAATCTCATCCGGCGTCTTGAGAATGATCATATCGCCTGGTACTGCGCAAGCTCCTGTGAAAGATGTCCAAAAACGACATCCACTCCGCCCGATGCATCCATCGGAAATAATAACTGTCGTTCGTCATAATAGCGGACGAGCGGCGCAGTTTGTTCATCATAGACTTTTAATCGCATCTCAATGGCTTCACGGCGATCATCGCTGCGCTGCACGAGTGGCTCACCACACCGATCGCATATCCCATCCATCTTAGACGGGGCGAAGTCTAGATGGAAGGTGGCTTGACACTTCGGACAACTTCGGCGCCCGCTCAATCGCCGCACAACATCCTCACGAGAAACCTGAAAATTCACAACCCGATCCAGCGTGATCCCTTTTGAAACCAACACTGTACCCAAGGCTTCCGCCTGCGGAACTGTCCTGGGAAAACCATCTAGAACAAAACCATTCGCGCAACTGGGATCAGCTAACTTTTCCCGTACCAGCCCTATCACCACGGCATCAGGAACCAACCCCCCCTGATCCATATAACTCTTCGCCTCCAGACCCAGTGTGGTTCGAGTGCGAACCGCTTCGCGAAGAAGATCACCTGTTGAGATCTTCGCCACGTGGTACTGCGCGGCAATACGGTCAGCCTGAGTTCCCTTGCCTACTCCTGGTGCGCCAAGAAATACCACGCGCATGGATTCCCCGTCACCCGCTCCGTCCACGAAGGGGGGCCATGCCCTTGCCGAGAAACCCTTCATAATTCCGCATGAGCATATGGGATTCAATCTGTTGTGCGGTATCGAGACCGACCCCGATCACGATCAGCAGCGACGTACCGCCGAAATAGAACGGCACACCTAGCTTATAGATTAATAATTCAGGAATTACACAGACGATCGCAAGGTAGATCGACCCGGCAAACGTAATTCTCGTCAGCACCTTATAAATATAATCAGAAGTTCGTACCCCAGGGCGAATCCCGGGAATGAATCCACCGTACTTCTTCATATTGTCGGCCATGTCCACTGGGTTTAAAACCACGGCTGTATAAAAGAAACAGAAAAACAGAATAAGGCCTACATACATCAGAGTGTATAGCAGCGATCCAGGTGCGAGTTGCGCGCCGATATCCTTGATCCATGGCGTCTCGAAAAACCCGGTAATCGTCGCAGGAAATGCAATAATGGACGATGCAAAAATAGGGGGAATCACCCCTGCTGTATTGATTTTCAGTGGAATATGCGTGCTCTGCCCGCCGAACACCCTGCGTCCGATGACCCGCTTTGCGTACTGAACCGGTACTTTCCGCCTCCCGCTTTCCAGAAAGACGATGGCACCCACCACCACGACCATGAGCAGGGCCAAACTGATCAGCAAGAACGCATTCAACTGACCGATCTCATACAGGTTGTACGTCTGCCCGACAGCCGAGGGGAGACGCGCGACAATCCCCGCGAAGATAATCAAGGAAATGCCATTTCCGATCCCCCTCTCGGTAATCTGCTCACCGAGCCACATCAGGAAGCCGGTACCGGCCGTCAAAGTGATGACCGTCATCAGACGAAATCCCCACCCGGCATCCATCACAAATGCGCCGTTATTCATTTGTTCAAGACCGATGGCGATCCCGAATCCTTGAATGAGCGCAATACCGATGGTCCCAAATCGAGTGTACTGAATAATTTTTTTCCGACCGCGCTCGCCCTCTTTGGCTAACTTCGTGAGATGCGGGACCACTACGGTGAGCAACTGAAGAATAATCGACGCGCTGATATACGGCATAATGCCCAGCGCTAAGATCGTCAATCGTGAAAGCGATCCGCCTGAGAAAATATCTAAAAATCCGAGTAGCGCGCCGCCTTCTTTTTGCAGAAACTCTGAAAGGGCCTCGCCATTGATCCCAGGCGTAGGAATATGCGCCCCGATCCGATACACCACCAGCATCCCCATGGTAAAGAGGATCCGGGTACGTAACTCGGGAATTTTAAGAATATTCTGAAAACTGGTCAGGAGTCTCTCAAACACCGGGAATGACCTCGACTCTCCCTCCAGCTGCTTGAATCTTTGCCTCTGCAGACTTACTAAACTTGTGCGCCTGCACCACAATCGCCTTGGTAAGATCTCCGTTTCCTAGAACCTTGATCGGCAATGACTTCCGCTTGACCAGGCCGGCATCGACCAATGCTTGTGGTGTGATGGTACCAGACACTATCATGTCACCCAAGCTCTTCACATTGACAATCGAATATTCTTTGCGAAATATATTGGTGAATCCATGCTTCGGTACTCGACGAATGAGGGACATCTGTCCACCCTCAAACCCTCCGGCCTGTCGGCTTCGACCTCCGGATCTGGCTAGCAAACCCTTATGCCCCTTGCCCGATGTTTTCCCATGGCCAGAACCTGGGCCACGACCAATCCGTTTTCGTTTTTTTCTGGATCCTTTTGCAGGACCAAGCTCATGTAAGTTCATTGTGGCTGCACTTCCAATAGATATCCGACTTTACCAATCATCCCTCTGACTTGTGGAGTATTGGGGCGAGTCACCTGCTGCCTGATCTTCCTCAAGCCAAGGCCAGTCAACACAAGCCGATGTTTCTGCGGTGTGCCAATCGGGCTTCGCCGTAAGGTGATCACAAACCCCTTCGGGGCAGCCACGGTGGTTTGCACTGTAGACATTAGACTCTCACCCTATTCTGTACCTCACCCACCACGGTACGGCGCATATGAAGAACGTCTTCAGCATTGCGGAGCTGGCAAAGACCGTTGAGCGTGGCACGAACCGTATTAAACGGATTTCCTCGGCCGAGCGTCTTCGCAATGATGTTATGGACGCCGGCAACCTCAACCACCGCACGGACAGCGCCTCCGGCAATAATTCCCGCCCCCTTCTTTGCGGGCTTGAGAAGGACATGTTCGGCACCGAACAGCCCATGCACCTCGTGCGCAATCGTCCCGGATGTGAGGGCAACGTGCACCAGGTTCTTCTTGGCCTGTTCGACCGCCTTCGAGATTGCGACAGGTACTTCAGCAGCTTTGCCTTTCCCAATCCCAACCCATCCCTGTCCATCTCCGACCACAACCAAAGCACAGAAATTAAAGCGTTTTCCGCCCTTTACGACTTTCGCGACCCGGTTGATAAATACAACCTTGTCTTTCAGGCTTAGTTCATCTGGATTAACTCGCACCTATCATCTCTCCTCTTTGTTCCCCTCGCCCTCATACCGCAACGGAAGCGAAGTCTGACTCAGAACTGCAACCCGCCTTCACGCGATGCCTCAGCCAATGCTTTGACTCGCCCATGATACATCCGACCACCACGATCAAATACCACTGCTTGCACCTTGGCGACCTTAGCCCGTTCGGCCAATAACTTTCCGACAGCCTTTGCGCCATCAATGCTACCGGTAGATTTCACAGATGTGCGCAGAGACTTATCCAGGGAAGATGCGGCCACCAACGTCGCGCCTTTGAGATCATCAACGATCTGAGCATAGATATGAGAGCGACTGCGAAACACATTGAGCCGTGGGCGTTCCGCCGTTCCAAACACGCGCTTTCGCACCCGTTGCTTCCGCCTGGTTAACTGACTGGCTTTATCGGAAATATTCATACATCACCCTACTTCCCGGTCTTTCCGGCTTTCTTGCGTAACACTTCCCCGGCATAACGAACGCCTTTTTGCTTATAGACGTCCGGAGGCTTGATAGCTCGCAAATTCGCCGCAACCTGACCCACTAATCGCTTGTCAGCGCCCTTCACATTAATCAGCGTTTGCTTGTCCACCTTCACGTCGATTCCAACTGGAATTGGGTAGATAACTGGATTAATATAGCCCAAACTGAAGCTCATGGTTCGACCCTGTACTGCAACCTTATATCCAACCCCAGTGATTTCCAAGTTACGCTCGTAACCCTTTGTCACACCGTGAACAATGTTACTCAGCTCTGCACGAGTTAATCCATGCATGGCGCGGACCTGACGATCCTCATTCGATCGATTTACCACAAGCTGTCCACCTGCCATCGAAACCCCTAGGCCTGAAGACAACGACCAATCAATCTTCCCGAGCGGCCCCTTTACAGACACGATAGGCCCTGCAACTTTGACATCCACCCCTGATGGAATATCAATTGGCTTCTTTCCTATACGCGACATCGATGCCTCATTCCTCTAGACAACTTTCGCAGTGACAATCCAACTTGCTCTTCTCATTACCATACGGCGCACAGCACTTCTCCACCCAGTCCCGCACGGCGAGAGTCCTGATCTGTCATCAGCCCTTTCGAAGTTGATAAAATCGCCATGCCAATGCCGTTCTTGACCCGTGGAATGTCTTTGATCCCTACATAGACACGACGACCAGGCTTGCTCACCCGCTGCATACCTGTCACCATAGGTTGCCCCTCTACGACGTAGCGCAGTTGCACTTTCAGTACAGGGTGCCCATCCTCCACCTCAGCTTGAACGCCTTGAATATAACCTTCGTGCTGGAGAATTCGAAGGATCTCACGCTTGAGACGGGAGGCAGGAACGCTGACAGTGTCGTGGCGCCGCCGAAGTCCGTTTTGTAATCGTACTAACAGGTCACTAATGGGATCTGTAACCATACTAACCCTTTCACCAACATTCGCCGTATAATCTGATGATCATCATCAGCCCGGTGGCGCGAAAAATGGATGTCCTACCAACTCGACTTCCGAACCCCAGGGATCTCACCCTTCAGGCTCAGCAAACGAAAGCAAATTCTACACATGCGAAACCGACGCAAGAACCCTCTCACACGCCCGCAAATCTCACATCGGTGATAGTCCCTGACCGGAAACTTTGCCTTGATAGCTGACTTATTTCTTAGCGCTAATCTCGACACCAGCAACTCCTTCGCTAGACATTACGTCCGAAATGGCATTCCTAAATGTTTTAACAGTGCCCGTCCTTCATCGTTGGTCCTCGCGGTCGTGACAATCGTAATGTCCATTCCGTGGATTGAAGCAACTTCGTCGTATTTAATCTCCGGAAAAATCAATTGCTCTTTAAGACCAAGCGTGTAATTGCCTCGACCGTCAAAAGACTTTGGCGAAACGCCCCTAAAGTCACGAATCCGTGGCAAGGACAGTGTCACAAGTCGATCAAAGAACTCCCACATTCTGCGGCTCCGCAACGTGACCTTTGTACCGATCGGCATGCCTTGTCGCAGCTTGAAGGAGGCAATAGCCTTCTTAGCCTTTGTGATCAGAGGCTTTTGGCCTGTAATTGCACCCAGCTCTCCGGCGGCGCTTTCTAGCAGCTTCACGTTCTGAATCGCTTCACCCATACCTACGTTCAGCACGATCCGTTCAAGCTTTGGAACCTGCATGATGTTTTTGAGCCGAACTCTTTCATGAGCGCAGGAACAACCTTCTGCAGATAGGTTTCGCGCATCCGCGGAGCGAACTTCGACTCATCACTACCCTGGTCAACTGCCTGAGGTGCCGACGACCCCTCTTTTTTCTTGGGTACACGGCGCTCTGACGATTTACCACCTTTTCCTGATTCAATCTTCGCCATCCGGCGTCCTCACTCCTACTCGACTGAGTCGTTCGATTTTTTACTGAACCGGACCCGCCGGCCACCATCAAGCGTGCGCACCCCGAGCCGGGTCGGCTTCTGCGTCACAGGACACAGATACATGACATTTGAGACGGCAAAAGGGGCTTCTCGTTCGAGAATACCGCCTTGCTTGACCTTCTGATTCGGTTTGGTGTGGCGCTTGATCATATTCACCTTTTCGACCACGACCTTCCCCGCTCCAGGATCAACCGAAAGCACTTTCCCCGATTTACCACGATCACGACCGGCGATCACAACCACAACATCGCCCTTACGAATTCGATTCTTTTTTAACTCCTGCTTACTCATCTCGCCGTCTCCATCCCCGCTACAGCACTTCCGGAGCAAGGGAAATAATCTTCATGAACTTCTTCCATCGTAGTTCGCGCGCGATTGGTCCGAAGATACGAGTTCCAACCGGATCACCATCCTTATTGATCAAGACACAGGCATTCCGATCAAACTTGATATAGGAACCATCTTCCCGGCGCACTTCCTTGGTTGTTCGCACAACCACGGCTCGGCTCACATCACCCTTCTTGACTGTGGCTGCAGGAATCGCCTCCTTGACAGCGACAACAACAATGTCTCCAAGAGAAGCGTACCGACGCCTGGTTCCCCCAAGCACGTGAAAACACATGGCCTGCTTGGCGCCCGAGTTATCGGCCACATCCATGTAGGTATAGCTTTGAATCATAATTCGAGTCTTCCCTCTATCCCTTACCCAATGACAACCTATTCATTACGTCCCTTATCCACAACTTCAATCACGCGCATATGCTTGTCCTTACTAATCGGCCTTGTTTCAACCATGCGCACACGGTCACCAATCTTGCAGACGTTGGCCTCATCATGGGCCTTGAATTTAGTGACCCGACGAAGCACCTTCCTATAGAGTGGATGAATAACCGAGCGCTCGATTTCAACAACCACGGTCTTATTCATCTTATTACTGACCACACGTCCAACCCACTCACGCCGTTTATTTTCTGATTCGCCCATCCTCAAGCCCCTTTCGCCGTGATGGAAGTTGGACCAGCCTGTACCAGCTCGCGCTGAAGCGTCTTAATCCTGGCGATGGACCGCTTCGTTTTACGAACTTGCATAGGGTTTTCCAGCCTCCCTGTTCCCAGTTGGAACCGAAGATTGAAAAGTTCTTGTGTGAGCTGCTGCCCCTTCTCCGCCAACTCAGGCTCCGTAAGCTGGCGTAACTCCTTCAAGTCCATGAAAATACTCTCCTTGCCCCTGCGCCTTGTTCAATTAATGCTAAAACTCACCACGGATCACACACTTAGTGGCAATGGGTAACTTATGCGATGCTAAACGGAATGCCTCCTTAGCAACTTCTGGCGTCACACCATCCATTTCATAGAGAATACGGCCAGGCTTAACCACAGCGACCCAGTACTCCGGGTTGCCCTTTCCCTTACCCATTCTAGTCTCAGCCGGCTTCTTGGTAATCGGTTTATCAGGGAAAATTCTCGTCCACACCTGGCCACCACGCTTCACACATCGAGTGATCGCGATGCGAGCTGCCTCGATTTGCCTGCTGGTAATCCAGCCTGGCTCAAGCGCCTTGAGGCCAAACTCTCCAAGAGTGATCTGACCGCCACGATAGGCCTTACCGGTCATACGCCCCTTCATCATTTTACGAAACTTTACTTTCTTTGGTGCTAACACAATACCCTCTTCAGTTACCCAAGCCTACGGTCAAAGGCTGATTCTTTATTGATGGGTTGCAATGGAAGTACTTCACCCTTATAAATCCAAGTTTTAATTCCAATTTGGCCCATCGTTGTATGAGCTTCGGCAAACCCGTAATCGATGTCCGCCCTGAGAGTATGGAGAGGGACACGGCCTTCGCGATACCACTCTGACCGGGCAATCTCCGCTCCACCAAGACGCCCCCCAACCATAATCTTGATACCTTGAGCACCAAGACGAAGTGCGGACTGCACGCTGCGTTTCATCGCCCGGCGAAATGCAACACGTTTTTCCAACTGAGTTGCGACGTTTTCACACACTAACTGGGCGTCCAGTTCCGGCTTCTTAATTTCCTTCACCGTAATATAAACTTGACCGGAATACGCCTTCTCCAACTCCGCCTTGAGCTTATCGACCTCAGCCCCCTTGCGACCGATAATGATACCGGGCCGTGCGGTGTGAATAATTACGCGCGTCTGGTCTCCCGATCTCTCGATTTCAACCTTGGCTACACCAGCGTGAAAGAGACGCTGTTTGACCATCTTGCGAATCTTAATGTCCTGATGGAGGAGCTTCGCATAGTCTTTACTGGCATACCATCGAGAAGACCACGTCACGTTGTATCCTAGCCGGTATCCGATCGGATGTGTCTTATGCCCCATAACTTCTTATGCCTCACTCAGACGAGAAATGAATCTGTTACCTTAGCCGTCTCTACCTACTTCTTTTCCTTCATGCTCGCAGCCGACACTACGACCGTAATATGGCTCATACGCTTTTGAATCGCATTTGCGCGCCCCTGCGATCGAGCCCGAAACCGCTTCAACGTCGGCCCGCAATCAACGAATGCCTTTGACACCACCATCGATTCACTGTCGCCCATTTCCTTTTGCTCTGCATTAGCTACGGCGGACCGCAAAATCTTTTCGACCACCTTCGATGCATGACGCGGCAAATTTCTCAGCATTGCCAACGCCATTGGTACTTGCTGCCCACGGATCAAGTCGATCACCGGGCGCGCTTTTCTCGGAGAGACACGTACAAACCTTAGAACTGCTTGTGCTTCAGCCATAACCTTCCCATCCAATCAAATGTGCCGAGACCGCGGCCCGTCACTTACTTGAGGGCAACTGACTTCTCTGTCCTGGCATGCCCATGCCCTTTAAAAAACCTGGTCGGAGCAAACTCGCCCAACTTATGCCCGACCATGTTTTCCGTCACAAAGACAGGTATGAACTTTTTTCCGTTATGAACTGCGAACGTATGTCCGATCATATCTGGAATAACAGTGGACCGCCGCGACCAGGTTTTAATGATCTTTCGATCTTTATTCTGATTCATCCGCTCAACTTTTTGCAGCAGATGGTCGTCAACAAATGCGCCTTTACTTACTGACCTCGGCATCGCGTACTCCTACTTGCGGCGGGAAATAATGAACTTGTCCGTTGCTTTATTGTTCCGGGTCTTGTAGCCCTTGGTCGGTAACCCCCACGGTGAAACTGGATGGGGATTTCCCTGCCCAGACTTTCCTTCACCGCCGCCATGCGGATGGTCGACCGGATTCATCACAACACCACGAACATTCGGGCGTCTGCCTAACCAACGAACCCGGCCCGCTTTCCCTACATTAATATTCTCATGATCCGTATTGCCAACCTGTCCAACGGTGGCCATGCAGGTTGAAAGGATTCTGCGCATTTCACCTGACCTGAGCCGCACCTGCACATAGTCGCCATCACGTCCCATCACCTGGGCCGCACCACCAGCACTACGAATCAACTGTCCGCCTTTTCCAGGCTTCAACTCCACATTATGAATAGTCGTTCCCAACGGCATGCTGGATAAGGGCAGCGCATTTCCCGTACGAACTTCAGAACCCACACCTGCCTGCACGACATGTCCGACCTGCAAGCCGACCGGAGCCAGAATATAACGCTTCTCACCATCCTTATAATGTACCAAGGCAATTCTGGCTGACCGATTAGGGTCATATTCGAGCGCAGCAATAGTCCCCGGAATTCCGGTTTTATAACGCCGGAAATCGATTTTCCGATAGAGCCGCTTATGTCCGCCTCCACGAAAACGTACAGTCGTCCGCCCATCATTGTTCCGAGCGCCGGTACTGCGTCGGAATGACGTGAGTGACTTCTCCGGCCTCTTCTTTGATAGTTCTTCGGTCGTCACCGCAGTCATCCCGCGACGTCCCGGTGTCCTCGGCTTGTATACCCTGATTCCCATGCTACAGTCGTCCTTCCAGCACACCGAGGTCAGCCCGGTGCAATGTCTACTACGCGCTCTCGTACAGCTCTAACTTTTCGCCTTGCTTAAGCTTGACGAAAGCCTTCTTCCAATCCGATCGTTTTCCGGAGAAACGCCCAAGACGCTTCACTTTTCCACGAACATTCATCACATTCACGCGCTCTACTTTGACCTTCAACAACGTCTCAACAGCTTGCTTAATCTGAACACGATTGGAATCGGGGTGAACAAGAAAGCCTACCGTATTGCTACCTTCTCTCATCGCCGTAATTTTTTCCGTCAACAAGGGCTGCAATAGAATCTTATGGAGACCCGCCTTCATGACCAGACCTCTTTCACCCGCGTCAACTCACGCTCAAGAATCAAAATCAATTCAGCCCGAACAATGTCATACACATTTAATCCTTCAGGCCCCACCACACACACGTTAGGAAGATTCGCTGCAGCTTGAGCCAATCCGGCATGTCCGGCACCTGCCACAATCAAGGCATACGTGTCGCCTCCCAAGTTAGTCAACGCTTGCGCCAACAGTTTCGTCTTGGGTTGTTCCAACGACAGATTCGACACAATCACCACCTGCCCATCAGCCAACTTTGCCGACAACGCGCTCTGGAGCGCTGCACGGTACTTCTTCTTCGGCATGCTGTAAGAATAATCACGTGGCTTCGGTCCAAACACCGATCCGCCATGCCGCCATACCGGCGAACGAATCGACCCTGCTCGAGCCCGCCCAGTATGCTTTTGCTTCCATGGCTTTTTCCCAGACCCTGCCACTTCTCCTCGTCGCAATGTCGACGCTGTACCTTGACGTTCACAGGCACGTTGCATCACTACGGCTTCATGTACTAAGGCGGAGTGCGGCTTACAGCCGAACACTTCCTCGGGAAGATCGACAGAACCAACTTTTTGCTTCTTTAAATCAACGACATCAACCGTGGGCATGCCCCTTTACCCCTTCTTCGACTTTCGTACCATGATTAGTCCGTTTGCCGCACCAGGGATTGCCCCTCGAACGAACAGCAAGTTCTCATCAGGTCTTGACTCAATCACTTTCAATCGCTGTGCCGTAATTTGTTTCGCCCCCATATGCCCAGGCAATGTCTTCCCTTTCCAGACACGAGAAGGATAGGAGCTGGCTCCCATCGAACCGGGATGACGATGAAACATAGATCCGTGAGACTCAGGGCCGCCGGCATAATGATGCCGCTTTACCACCCCCTGAAATCCCTTTCCCTTCGAAATACCCGTGACATCAACCCAGTCACCTTTCTTAAAAATATCGACTTTGACGGACTGCCCTACAGTCACCTCGCCGGTTTTCTTAAACTCTCTCAGTACACGAGTGGCTGGAGCCTCTGTTTTCTTCAGATGCCCCAACTCGGCCCTTGAAAGCTTACGCTCTTTCACCTCACCAAAAGACAGCTGGACAGATTCATAGCCATCGCGTTCTTTTGTCTTGATTGTAACCACACGGCAAGGCCCTGCCTCAATAATGGTCACAGGCGTAAACCGCGTCTCGTCAAATATCTGGGTCATCCCCAGTTTTTTACCCAATAACCCATTCGTCATGCGTAATGTCCCTTGTCAGGCATCGACCCTTAAAGCTTAATTTCAACATCCACGCCGGCGGCCAAGTTCAACTTCATCAGAGAATCCATGGTCTCAGGCGTTGCGTCCATGATGTCCATCAAACGCTTATGCGTTCTGATTTCGAACTGCTCGCGAGCCTTCTTATCTGCATGTGTCGCACTCTGCACCGTAAACTTCTCAATGCGAGTAGGAAGCGGAATGGGACCTACAATTTTCGCTCCACTCCGGCGGACAGTCTCCACAATTTCTGCCACAGATTGGTCTAAGACACGGTAATCAAACCCGCGCAACCGAATCCTGATTCTTTGTTCAACCTTAACCATGCATTCCTCTATTCCGAAATCGAGAACACGTCTTCGATCGGCATCAGAAACGGCTTATCGATCGGACGCTCCGGCGTCGGAATATAGGTATCGACCGCCTCCAGCAACTTCAGCAACGACGGCACACCGAGCGGCCCCTGATCCCCTTCCATCGCCTTCAAGGCGGAGCCATGAATGATGGGGGTCTTGTCGCCCGGGAAACCGTACTTGGTCAACAGCTCACGCACTTCGAGCTCGACCAGCTCCAAGAGCTCCGCATCGTCGATCTTATCGGCTTTGTTCAGAAACACGACGATATAGGGCACGCCGACCTGCCGGGCCAAGAGAATGTGCTCCCGCGTCTGGGGCATGGGGCCGTCTGCGGCGCTCACCACCAGGATGGCCCCGTCCATCTGCGCCGCGCCCGTGATCATGTTCTTGACGTAATCGGCATGGCCCGGGCAATCCACGTGCGCATAGTGGCGATTGGCGGTCTCATACTCCACGTGACTAATGGCAATCGTCATAATCTTGGTGGCATCGCGTCGGCCCTGGCTCTCGCTGGCCTTCGCCACTTCGTCGTACGGAATGTACTTGGCCATGCCTTTATCCGCACAGACTTTCGTCAACGCCGCCGTCAACGTCGTCTTGCCGTGATCCACGTGCCCGATCGTCCCGATATTCACGTGCGGCTTCCGCCGCTCATATTTCGCCTTCGCCATGCCTCGCTCCTTTTCTAAAAGTCTCCGATGCCCTTTGTATGAGCCCGCAGATCGAGCAAGCTCTGTATGGAGCCCACGACGCGGATCGAACGCGTGACCTCGTCCTTACCAAGGACGTGCTCTACCAACTGAGCTACGTGGGCGTCCCGCTCCGTGAAACGTGAATCGCAAAAGGTGAAACGACGGACTGACATACCATCTCTAGCGATGGCCTCGACGTTTCGCGTTTGACGCCACACGTCTGCGCATTGGAGCGGGCGATGGGATTTGAACCCACGACAGCCAGCTTGGAAGGCTGGAACTCTACCACTGAGCTACGCCCGCCCTTCTCGAGTTCAGTACTGAGTTCTTCTTGGTTCTGACTGTATACGCTCGCTCAGCACTCGCCATTTACCTGCATCTTTCATGTGGTGGGCAGGCAAGGATTCGAACCTTGGAAGCCGATGGCAACAGATTTACAGTCTGCCCCCTTTGGCCACTTGGGTAC
>SWDP01000011.1:0-12290 GCA_005116885.1 Nitrospira sp. | reverse complement strand
CCCTGTGTTCGAGACCGAAGATCGGTCGCATACCCGAACATTTCGCTGAGCGGAACCGACGCATCGATGATTTGTGCAGCCGCCCGCGCCTTCATTCCCTGAATCTTGCCACGACGACCGTTCAGATTGCCGATCACATCGCCCATAAAATCCTGAGGCACCACAACCTCCACCTTCATAATCGGCTCAAGCAACACAGGATCGGCTCGCTTACAGGCATCGATAAATGCCATTGAGCCGGCGATTTTAAATGCCATTTCATTCGAGTCGACATCATGAAAGGACCCATCGATGACCGTAACCTTCACATCGCGAAGCGGATACCCAGCGATAACACCGGAATCAAGCCGCTCCTTGACACCCTTTTCTATCGCCGGAATGAATTCTCTTGGAATAGAGCCACCAACGGTTTTATTGATGAAATCCAATCCTTTGCCCGACTCGGCAGGCTCGACGGTCAACACGACGTGTCCATACTGGCCACGGCCACCAGTCTGTTTAATGTACTTCGCCTCAGCTTCAGCCTTCTTGCGAATCGTTTCACGAAAGGCCACCTCCGGCTTTCCAACATTGGCCTCTACCTTGAATTCACGTAGCATGCGATCGACGATGATTTCCAGATGCAGCTCCCCCATCCCAGCAATGATGGTCTGCGCAGTCTCTTCATCCGTCTTCACACGGAACGATGGATCTTCCTGCGCTAACTTCTGCAACGCGAACCCCATCTTCTCTTGATCTTGCTTAGTTTTTGGCTCAATCGCCATTGCGATGACCGGCTCAGGAAACTTCATCACCTCAAGCAAAACCGGCTGCTTTTCATCTGCTAGCGTGTCTCCAGTTGTTGCCCCTTTAAGACCGACGGCCGCAACAATGTCTCCTGCATAGGCTACATCAATATCTTCCCGCTTGTTTGCATGCATCTTCAGTAGGCGTCCGACGCGATCCCTCGTCCCCTTCGTCACATTCGAGACGGACGTTCCCGTCTTCAGAGTGCCCGAATAGACCCGCAAAAAAGTGAGCTGACCTGCAAACGGGTCTGTCATAATCTTGAAGGCTAAGGCTGCGAACGGCTCACTGTCTGACGGACGTCTCTTCACTTCCTGCTCGGTATTCGGATCGATCCCAATCACCGACTCGACATCCAGCGGGGATGGAAGAAAGTCCACAACCCCGTCCAATAGTTGCTGTACACCCTTGTTCTTGAATGCCGATCCACACAGAATAGGAGTCATCTTCATCGAAATCACGCCAGCACGAATGGCGCGCCGGATCTCTTCTTCTGTTAAAGGCAGACCATTGACATACTTGTCCATTGTCTGCTCGTCGAACTCAGCGACCGCATCCAGCATTTTCCCACGGTATTCATTAGCTCGGTCCACTAGATCCGCAGGAATCTCTCGGACGATGTACTTGGCGCCAAGCGTCTCGTCGTCATACACATACGCTTTCATAGTCACAAGATCGATCGATCCCTTGAACTCAGATTCCCGGCCGATCGGGATCTGAATTGGAACCGGATTAGCTCCTAATCGATCAATCATGGTCTGAACGCTGGCATATAAATCTGCACCGATTCGGTCCATCTTGTTCATGAACGCGATCCTCGGCACACTATACTTATCTGCCTGCCGCCATACCGTCTCAGATTGCGGCTCAACCCCCTGCACGGAGTCGAACACCGCCACCGCCCCATCAAGCACCCGAAGAGACCGCTCGACCTCAATCGTAAAATCGACATGCCCCGGAGTATCAATGATATTGATGCGATGGTCTCGCCAGAAACAGGTTGTCGCAGCCGCGGTAATTGTAATACCACGCTCCCGCTCCTGTTCCATCCAATCCATTGTTGCCGCACCTTCATGAACCTCACCCATCTTGTGTGAGATCCCAGTGTAGAAAAGGATGCGCTCAGTCGTTGTCGTCTTCCCGGCATCAATGTGAGCCATGATGCCGATGTTCCGAGTTTGCTCTAGCGGTGATTGACGCGCCACGTACTTCCCCTAAAAATATAGATGCTGCAACCAGGGCCAGTGAGATACTGCGACACACATACCCGCGTCAGCGGATCGCAGCACAGCCCAGCTGCAGCACAGAATGACGCTACCAGCGATAGTGGGCGAACGCCTTATTGGCCTCCGCCATCCGATGCACGTCTTCCCGCTTCTTAACTGCCGCCCCCGTATTATTTGACGCGTCAAGCAGCTCAGCCGCGAGTTTCTCTCGCATGCTCTTACCACCGCGAGTCCGCGAATATTCTGCTAACCATCGAAGCGCCAGCGACATGCGGCGCGCCGGACGAATTTCTACCGGCACCTGATACGATGCACCACCCACTCGACGGGACTTCACCTCAACAACTGGTTTCACATTATCAATTGCCGACCGAAATACTTTCAGTGGATCATTGCCGGTCTTCTCTTGAATCACATCAAAAGCTCCGTAGCAAATACGCTCGGCCGTGCTCTTTTTTCCACCCGACATCAAAATATTCAAAAACTTCCCGACAAGCTTATCGCGATATCGCACATCGGGGAGCGGGTCGCGATGATCTAAAAATCTAGTCCTTGGCATGTGTCATTCACTCTCTCGTTACCAACGGTGATCTGCACTTACTTAGGGCGCTTCGCTCCATACTTCGAACGACTTTGCTTTCGATCCGCCACACCGACGGCATCAAGAGCTCCTCTGACGATGTGATAGCGCACCCCCGGCAAGTCTTTTACACGACCGCCGCGCACAAGCACTATGGAGTGCTCCTGGAGGTTGTGCCCGACACCCGGGATGTAGGTTGTAACTTCCATCCCGTTCGTCAACCGAACTCGTGCGACTTTACGCAACGCCGAGTTCGGCTTTTTCGGCGTTGAGGTATAGACACGAAGACACACCCCGCGCTTTTGCGGGCAAGACTTAAGCGCAGGGCTTTTCGTTTTCGCATGCGCTAACTTGCGGCCTTTTCGGACTAACTGATTAATTGTCGGCATTAGTACATCACTCTCATCTTCTGCACAGTTTAACTATTTAACTCATTCGTTCAAGTGCAAAGCCGGCCGATTGTAATGAGCATTGATCGCGGTGTCAAGTCTTCTTCATCGCTAAATGCATAATATCAGCGGGCAGGCTCTCCTGATCCTGTCGCCACACCTTCATGTGTGAACGCTGGAGCATCACTTTGACTCACAATCACCGGATCAGGCTTGGGACTAATGACAAATGTGTCCCGATATTCTTCGAACCCGGTTCCTGCTGGAATCAAACGACCGACGATGACGTTTTCTTTCAGACCTAATAGATTATCAACACGCCCGTTGATGGCAGCCTCAGTCAACACGCGGGTCGTCTCCTGGAATGATGCCGCTGAAATAAAGCTATCGGTGGTCAATGCTGCCTTGGTAATACCCAACAATGTTGGTGATGAAGTAGCTGGTTTCGCCATACCCTTCACGAAACCATCGTACGATACTTCGCCATCGATCTCGCTAATGACGGCCGTCTCCTTTGGCTTCCTAGCCTCGAACAACTCAGCCACGCGAGGCAAACCTCCCGTGATATCCTTTGTCTTAGTCGTCTCCCGAGGAATCTTGGCCAACACATCGCCAGGAGTGACCACTGCGCCTTTCTCGACAAAGATATGCGCCCCAACCGGGAGCAGATAGCGAGCCACGTTTGCCGCCGCGGCAACCTTGGCGGTCTTTCCACCCTCATCCTTGATCGACACACGCGGACGCAACGTTGCACCACTATGCTCAACGATGACCTTGCGGGAGAGGCCTGTGACTTCATCGAACTCTTCCTTCATCGAGACGCCTTCAATGATATCTCCGTACGCCACCTTACCTCCGACTTCGGTGAGAATGGTCAGCGAGTATGGATCCCATTCGACCAATTTCTGGCCCAGCGCGATACGACCACCGTTTTTCACCTTGATCTTGGCGCCATAGACGACTCCGTACTTCTCACGCTCACGCCCCGTCTCATCGACAATGGCAATCTTGGCATTTCGATTCATGACCACCCATTCACCCTCTTTATTTTGCACTGCAATTCCGGGGTTAGGGAAGTCGGCATTTTTCTTGGCATCGAAGCTCATGAACTTAATCGTGCCGGCATGCTTAGATTCGGTCACTGTCTGCTCAACCACCTTGCTCGCCGTTCCACCGATGTGGAACGTCCGCATGGTCAACTGTGTTCCAGGTTCACCGATCGACTGCGCCGCAATGACACCGACAGGTTCGCCTTTTTCGACCAACCGTCCTCGGGCCAAATCCCGCCCATAGCAGGACCGACAGACTCCACGGCGAGATTGACAGGTCAGCACTGAGCGGATCTTGACGTGGTCGACCGCAGCTTCCACGATCGCCTTGGTCCGATCCTCATCAATTTCCTCATTAAACGACACAATGATCTCACCCGTGACCGGATCGCGAATATCTTCTGCAGCCAACCGTCCCAACACTCGCTCTTCTATCGGCTGAATGATTTCGCCCCCCTCGACCAATGCGCTCACAATGATGCCATCAGTGGTGCCGCAATCGATTTCGTTGATAATCACATCTTGCGCAATATCCACCAGGCGGCGCGTGAGATACCCGGAGTTTGCAGTCTTCAGCGCTGTATCGGCCAACCCTTTGCGGGCACCGTGTGTCGAAATGAAGTACTGCAACACCGTCAATCCTTCACGGAAGTTGGCGGTGATCGGAGTCTCAATGATTTCGCCGGACGGCTTCGCCATCAAACCGCGCATACCACCCAACTGACGGATCTGCTGTGAGCTTCCGCGAGCGCCGGAATCCGCCATCATGAAGATCGGGTTGAAAGACTCCGCCTTGTTCGGATCGCCACCCGCGCCCAACTCTCTCATCATTTCATTCGCAATCTGCTCAGTCACATGCGCCCAGATGTCGATCACCTTGTTATAGCGCTCACCGTTGGTGATCAACCCCTCGGCATACTGCCGTTCGATCTCCGTAACCTCTTGCTGGGCCTTCCCCAGCAATTCTTGCTTCTTGGTCGGAATATGCATGTTATCGATACAAATCGAGATGCCGGCTCGCGTGGCATACTCGAACCCCGTGTCCTTGACCTTATCGAGAAACGTGACAGTCTCACGATGACCGCATTGGCGATACACAGCATCAATGAGCTTGGTCATTTCCTTCTTGGTCATCAGCTTATTCGCATTGGCAAACGGCAATCCTGGAGGGAGCACGTCCGACAAAATGACTCGCCCGACGGTGGTCTGAACGAGGCTTCCCTCGATTCGCACCTTGATTCGCGCATGCACTTCCAATTCTCGCGAATCGTATGCGATGCGAACTTCTTCCGGCGAACCGAATACTTTCCCTTCTCCCTTGCATCCTGCACGTTCTTTAGTCAGCCAATAGCAACCAAGCACCATGTCTTGAGACGGCACCGCAATCGGTTTACCGTTGGCTGGCGACAGAATATTATTAATCGACATCAACAGCACGCGCGCCTCAACCTGCGCTTCGACCGACAGCGGCACATGGACTGCCATCTGATCGCCGTCAAAGTCGGCATTGAACGCGGCACAGACAAGCGGGTGCAGTCTGATCGCCTTGCCTTCGACCAACACGGGATCGAATGCCTGGATTCCAAGACGGTGCAACGTCGGGGCACGGTTCAGCAGCACAGGATGCTCGCGAATCACTTCATCGAGCACGTCCCACACTTCCGGCCGTTCTTTCTCGACCAAACGCTTGGCACTCTTGATGGTGGTCGCTGCGCCACGCTCCTCAAGCTTGTGGAAAATAAAGGGCTTGAAGAGTTCGAGCGCCATCTTCTTGGGTAATCCACATTGATGCAACCGGAGCTCTGGCCCCACGACAATGACGGTTCGACCGGAATAATCGACCCGCTTACCGAGCAGGTTTTGACGGAAGCGTCCCTGCTTCCCCTTCAGCATATCGCTCAACGACTTGAGCGGCCGCTTGTTGGGTCCACGAATTGCGCGACCACGACGGCCGTTGTCGAAAAGCGCATCGACCGCTTCCTGCAACATCCGCATTTCATTCCGAATAATCACGCCAGGAGCTTTTAGCTCAATCAGACGTTTCAGACGATTGTTCCGATTGATCACACGGCGGTACAGATCGTTTAAATCCGATGTCGCAAAACGCCCGCCGTCTAGGGGGACGAGCGGGCGCAACTCCGGTGGCAGCACCGGAATGACGTCCATGATCATCCATTCAGGCATGTTTCCTGATTTGCGGAACGCCTCGATGACTTTCAGCTGCTTTGCATATTTTTTCTTGAGCGCTGCAGAGGCCGACGTCTTCGCCTTGGCCTTGATCTCATCCCACTTGGCATTAATGTCAATCTTGCGGAGCAACTCCCGAATGGCATCGGCGCCGATACCAACTTTGTACGAACCTGGACCGTAGGAAGACTGGAGTGCACGAAGCTTTTCCTCCGAGACCAACTCCTTCTCCGTCAAATCCGTCGATCCTGGATCGACACACACATAGCTCTCGAAATAGAGAATCCGCTCCAACCCTTTGAGGCTCATATCCAGCAAGGTACCGATCCGACTCGGCACACCCTTGAGAAACCAAATATGCGCAACCGGCGCCGCGAGCTCGATATGCCCCATGCGTTCTCGGCGGACTTTGGACTGAATGACCTCGACACCGCACTTGTCGCACACAATGCCGCGGTGCTTCATGCGCTTGTACTTGCCGCAGTTGCATTCCCAGTCTTTGATCGGGCCGAAAATCTTTGCACAAAACAGCCCGTCTTTTTCGGGTTTAAACGACCGGTAATTGATCGTCTCCGGCTTTTTCACTTCGCCATAGGACCACGAGCGAATTTTTTCTGGTGACGCAATCCGAATCCGCATCGAATCGAACGACACGGCATCGCGCGGCTTCTCGAACAATGTATAGACGCCTTCCAAGGTAGTGACCTCCTCTGATACCGACCACTATGGCCGGCACACAAATGGGTTAGTCTTGCGACTTGACCAGTTCGACGTCGAGTCCCAAACTCTGTAGCTCTTTGACCAACACGTTAAACGACTCAGGTAATCCAGGCTCCAGGAACGGCTCACCCTTGACAATCGCTTCGTACATTCTCGACCGTCCAGGCACGTCGTCAGACTTTACCGTCAAGAACTCTTGCAGCGTGGACGCGGCCCCATAAGCCTGCAACGCCCACACTTCCATTTCTCCCAATCGCTGACCGCCGAATTGAGCCTTGCCGCCAAGCGGTTGCTGTGTGACGAGCGAATAGGGCCCGATCGACCGCGCGTGAATTTTGTCGTCGACCAAGTGGTGAAGCTTTAAGACGTACATATAGCCGACCGTGACGGGGCTGCCGAACATTTCCCCAGTTCGGCCGTCCATTAACATCGATTGCCCACTCGTCGGCAGATTTGCCTTCTTGAGCAGTTCCTTAATCTCCGTCTCTGATGCGCCATCGAATACCGGGCTCGCCACCTTAATACCCAATGCCTTGGCAGCCCAACCCAAGTGAGTTTCGAGAATTTGACCGACGTTCATACGTGACGGCACCCCGAGCGGATTCAGCACAATTTCCACCGGCGTTCCATCGGGCAAACAGGGCATGTCTTCCTCGGGTAACACCCGAGAAACCACGCCTTTGTTTCCATGCCGCCCAGCCATCTTGTCGCCGACTTGAATCTTCCGCTTCATCGACACATAGACCTTCACCAGCTTAATGACGCCTGGCGGAAGCTCATCGCCCCGTTTTAAACGCCCAACCTTTTCGTCATACAGTGTCTGAAGAATTTCGATTTGCTCCTTCGCCCGTCGCTCGACGTCTTCCAGCTCTTTCTGTTCATCAGGGTCGCTCAAAATGATGTAGCGAACGGTCTCATCCGGTAACCGTTTGAGAATCTCTACGGTCAGTTTGCCCTTCTTCTTCAGAATGACATCGCCGCTCTCCGGATCCATCAAGTCACGGCCAACCACTTTCCCCAGCAGCAACTTTCTAATCTTCTTCGTCTTTTCTTCGTCGATGATACGGAGCTCTTCGTGGTGATCACGCTGGAGCTTCATGGCATCGTCGCTTTCAATGCTCTTGGATCGTTCGTCCTTGTCGAGTCCCTTACGCGAGAAAATCTTCACATCAACGACAATGCCCTCGACGCCCGGCGGCACCGTCAGCGACGTATCCTTCACATCGCCCGCCTTTTCACCGAAGATGGCCCGCAACAGTTTCTCTTCCGGTGTCAGCTGCGTTTCACCTTTTGGCGTCACTTTGCCGACCAGGATATTCCCAGGCTTCACCTCGGCCCCGATACGAATAATCCCGCTCTCGTCGAGATCGCGCAGCGCTTCTTCTCCGACGTTCGGAATGTCACGAGTAATGTCCTCTTTCCCCAACTTCGTATCGCGGGCCTCTACCTCGAACTCTTCAATATGAATCGAGGTGAAGGCATCTTCGCGTACCAGCTTTTCGCTCAACAAAATGGCGTCTTCGAAGTTGTATCCCCCCCAAGGCATGAACGCGACGAGAATGTTCTTACCTAATGCTAGTTCACCGTGATCGATGGCGGGGCCGTCGGCTAAAACCTGTCCTACTTTCACCGGCTGCCCAAGCCGTACTACCGGCGTCTGCGTGATGGTCGTGCTCTGATTCGATCGCTGGAACTTGATCAGATCGTATACATCCAAACCAGCATCGTTCTTTTTCCGACCTTCTTTTGAATCGGCACGAACGACGATCCGCGTGGCATCTACGCTTTCCACCACACCGGCCCGCCGAGCCTGCACGACATAGCCCGAATCGCGCGCAACCACGGTTTCCATTCCCGTCCCGACTAAAGGAGCTTCCGACTTGAGCAACGGCACCGCCTGCCGCTGCATGTTCGATCCCATCAAGGCACGGTTGGCATCGTCGTGCTCCAAGAACGGCACCAGCGCCGTGCTGTATTGTTGTAATCCGGGATCGGAAAGACGCTCGCCAAGGCCGCCTGAAGCCCATGATCCTTGCGACGTTCAGGCTCAACCTCCCGCTGAAGAAATTCTTCATAGGAGTGCTTCTGGATCTCAATCAGATCAGGAATTTCGATACTACTGTGAATACGAGAGAAGTCTTTCCGCTCGGTGAACTCTTGGAGAGTCGTTTCGGACATTCGCCGGTCCTCCACTACAATGGTCATGTCTGAGCGCCCGCCTATAGCAGGTACACACAGATGCTAGAAACTGGTCGAATCGACGCTACTTGATCTCGACCTTTGCGCCACTTTCTTCGAGCTTCTTTTTCATGGTGTCGCATTCTTCCTTCGTGACACCAGTCTTCACCGGCTTTGGCGCGCCCTCGACTAGATCCTTCGCTTCCTTCAACCCGAGACTGGTCAGTTCTCGGACAACCTTGATCACTTGAATTTTCTTGTCGGCAGGGGCCGAGACAAGCACAACATCGAATGAGGTCTTCTCTTCAGCGGCCGCTGCCGCTCCACCACCCGCGGCAGGAGCCGCAGCAGCAACCGGTGCGGCAGCCGTGACACCGAATCGGGTCTCTAACCCCTTCACCAGCTCAGCCAAATCGAGCACACTCATCGTCTCGATCGCCTTGATTAAGTCTTCCTGTGATAATTTCGTCGTAGTCGTTGACATATCCCCTTCTCCTTTTCGTTTATCCTGAATGGCTGCAATGACTCTCACAAATTTCGACAAGACCGCACTGAGCGTATACACCAAGCCACGCGCCGGTCCTTGCATGGCCGACAACAACATCGCAATGAGAACTTCCTTTTTCGGCAGCTTCGCCACAGCCGCCAATTCAGCCGGCTGCACGACCTTACCCTCCAGCACACCAATGGTAATTTTAATCTTCTGCTCACGCTTCTCCGCCAGAATAAAATCCCGAAGGATCTTAGCCGGAAGCACCGGATCGTCATAACCGATCACCAAGCCTGTTGGTCCCTTTAGGTAGGTCGTCACCCCGGAAAGGATCGTGCCTCCCGCAGCACGGACAGCCAACGTATTCTTGACGACCATGTATTCGGCTTTGGCACCACGCAATTGCTTGCGAAGTTCCGTCACTTGATTGACGGAGAGCCCGGCACTTTCGGTGACGATGGCAAGTCGTGCTCGACCGAATGTCTCCGTCAACTCTGCAACGGCTGTGGCTTTTTCGTCCTTATTCATAATCGAACCCTTCCCCTTCCGCGCAACAACACCTCAACTAACTCCACTCTTTGGCTAACGCAATGGCATCGAGCTTCACTCCAGGCCCCATCGTGCTGGAAAGAGTCGCACTCATCAGATAGCGTCCTTTGCACGAGGCAGGTTTTGCCTTGATCACCGCTTCGAGAACGGCTGCGGCGTTGTCATATAACTGCTCAGGTTTAAACGATACTTTTCCGACAGGCACTTGCACGATCCCGGCTTTTTCAACTTTGTACTCCACTCGGCCTTTCCGAATTTCCGACACGGCTTTGCCAACATCAAAGGTAACGGTCCCGGTCTTCGGATTGGGCATGAGCCCACGCGGCCCAAGGGCCTTTCCGAGCTTCCCGACGGCCGCCATGAGATCCGGCGTTGAAATCGCGCAATCGAAGTCCATCCACCCGCCCTTGATCTTCTCCATCAGATCATCGGACCCGACATAATCAGCGCCGGCTTGTCGCGCTTCCTGTTCCTTCTCTCCCTTGGCAAAAACCAATACACGGATCTTCTTCCCCGTGCCATGCGGCAACGAGGTTGTGCCGCGCACCATTTGGTCCGCCCGCTTCGGATCGACGCCTAATCGAAGCGCCAAATCAACAGATTCATCAAACTTGGTGAAGGCCGACCGCTTCACCGCGTCGACCGCCTCGCGCAACGCGTAGGCCCGAGGCTCAAGCTTTTCTACTGCTGCTCTCATCTTCTTTCCCATGACACTCTCCATTTCATCCTGCGCAACCCACAGTACAGACGCCCACACACTCCGTTTCGATTACCCTTGAACCACCACTCCCATGCTGCGCGCTGTCCCTTCAATAATCTTGATCGCGCCTTCGAGATCCACAGCATTGAGGTCCGTCAATTTCTTTTGCGCAATCTCGCGCAACTGCGCCTTTGTGATCTTGCCGACCTTGTCCTTCTGGGGCACGCCAGAGCCCTTAATGATTCCAGCTGCTTTCTTTAAGAGGTCAGACGCCGGAGGAGTTTTCATCACAAAGGTAAACGACCGGTCCTTATAGACCGTGATGACCACCGGGATGATGCTATCGCCCTCTTTCTGGGTTTTTGCGTTAAACTGTTTGCAAAACTCCATAATGTTAACACCGTGCTGACCCAACGACGGCCCGACCGGGGGAGCGGGGTTTGCTTTCCCCGCTGGAATCTGCAATTTAATCTGCGCCGAAACTTCCTTAGCCATGTCCTACACTCCTACGCACGTTCGACCATTTCAAAGACTAAATCCGCTCCACTTGCAAAAACCCAAGTTCCACCGGAGTGGAACGTCCAAAAATACTGACCAGAACTTTCAGTCGGCCGTGGTCCTGATCCACTTCGTCCACCAGACCATTAAATCCGAGGAAGGGCCCGTCGATGATCCGCACATTATCCGTCTTAATAAATTTAACCTGTTCGCGTGGCCCGGCTGCCCCCACATCAACCTGTTTGAGTAACGACTCAACCTCATCCATCGACAAGGGAGTGGGCTGCGCACCGGCGCCGACAAACCCCGTGACCTTCGGCGTCTCCTTGATCATTTGCAAGGTTTCATCGATGACTGGGGACTCCAACTCCACAATCACATATCCCGGGAAAAACTTCCGACGAGAAGTTCGGCGCTTGCCGTCCTTGATCTCGATCACATCCTCCGTCGGCACGAGTACCTGTCCCAGCTTTTCCACCAATCCCATCTGATTGGCCCGCTCCAGCAAGCTGGTCTTCACCCGCCCCTCGAAGCCTGCGTAGGTATGAATGACGTACCAGTTTTTTGCCATGCCCTACCCTCGGATCATTGGTTGATTGCGTGTCATCAGGCGGCCCTTACATCCAGATACCCAACTCATAGAATCTTACTCACGGCCCATACAAGAACCGAATCGACGAACGACAGATACAGAGACATGATGATGCAAAAGACAATGACCACCGTTGTGGACCCGATCGTCTCAGCACGTGTCGGAAACGACACTTTTTTTAACTCTCCACGCACATCGTTGAAGAATTCTTGAATGGAATTTATAAAATTCTTGAACATGTGCCCCTCACATCCCCATTGAGAAAGAAGACGCCCTCCGCTCCCTCATCTCACTTCCCTACTTGCGACAGAGCCACTCGCAATCTACCGTCGGTATTGATCCTGAC
>SWDP01000010.1:243585-273934 GCA_005116885.1 Nitrospira sp. | reverse complement strand
GAGAGCAACGAGCAAGCTTGGATGGAGCATTATAGTGCTCGGTTGAGACGCGCAGTTGAGGATTCACGAGCCTGCTCCTATATATAATGGAGCAGTACATAAGAAGGTTGAACGTCACTATTCGATGGGATAGTGCTACAGCGCAGGGTTGGAGGTATTCCCTACAGTCGAATATCGGGCTGAGATGGCGTTCAACCGGTTTGGCAATATTGAGTGGGAGGGAATATGAAGAGACGATGGATTCTCAGGCTGTCTACGGTCGGGCTCGTGACGGGTCTTCTATTCGGGACTGTGGCATTTGTACAAGCTGAACCGAAGGCTCAAAGCGGCGATGTGGCGCGTGGCAAGACTCTGTTTGTCAGACACTGCACCGGTTGTCATGGCCCGGAGGGCGGAGGGGATGGGTACAAGTTTCATAGCGGGCCTGATCCGGCTAAACTCACATCACCATCGATCAGAAAAAAATCCGATGACGACCTGTTCCAAACGATTCATGAGGGCAAACCGAATATGCCGCCCTGGAACACTCGTCTTTCTCAGGAAGAGAGCAGAGACATACTGGCCTATGTGCGGACTCTCGCCAAATGAAGGATGCGCAGGATAGCCTGGCGTCCTCCTGCTCGCGGAACGCGCACGATAAGAATGTGCTCGTTCGACGCGCGCAATCGAGGATCGACCAGGCTATCCTTGAAAATGAAAATGGAAAGACTCGCGCAGTGGAAGATCACTCAGTCCCCATCCCTAAAGAGGTCACGAGCAAGCTTGGAGGGAATTATTAGGATATCCGCTTGGTCGATGGCCGCATCGGGGGGAACAGCACGGGTTGCCATGAAGAAATTCATCCACTGGTATTGTGCGAACACAAGACCTATTATTAGGATATCCGCTTGGTCGATGGCCGGATTGGGGGGAACAGCACTGGTTGCCATGAAGAAATTCATCCACTGGTATTGTGCGAACACAAGACCTGACGATTATTGCAGGTTTTCCCGATCATCGCTCTTCGATGAACCATAGGAGCGAAGTACCGTATGATTCATGACATGTCTATAGGGCCGCCACGGATCGTCACTATAGCGGCATGGGCGATCTGGACCACGCTTGTCGCATTCAGTTCTGGCTGCA
This sequence comes from Nitrospira sp., assembly GCA_005116885.1. Taxonomy (GTDB): domain Bacteria; phylum Nitrospirota; class Nitrospiria; order Nitrospirales; family Nitrospiraceae; genus Palsa-1315. The sequence goes on along the minus strand of SWDP01000010.1, from coordinate 272,809 downwards.
TTCCCCTGGTCGTCGGTGCGGCGGGGGGCGCGGCCGGCGCCGCCTATGTGATGGGCAAATCAACGGAGGAGCTCAGCTACGACGTGCCCGTTGTCCATAGGGCCGCGCTGACCGCGATGAAGGAGTTGGGATTGACGCTATCAGAGGACCGGGCTGATACCCTGTCCGTCCATATGGAGTCGGAATTCGCTGATCGTGAGCATGTCTGGATTGATCTGGAGTCCATGAGAGAGTCCCGGACCCGAGTGACCATTCTCGTGGGCCGTACCGGTGACGAGGTTCGTTCGAGAAAGATTCTGGATACGATCAAGCAGTATCTCCCTCCGGCCAGCGGCGGCAGCAGGCCTGTCGCAGAGAAGGGACCTGTCGATCTTCTGGCTTCGCTCTTTCCTCCGACGAAGAGGTAATGCGGTGTTTGGCAGAACGCAGTCGGTTTATCTGTTCCATTTCACACAGAGGAGGCTTCCATGTCGCGAATCAAGGAATTCAGAGCGTCGCTCGGCAAGAAGTTGGATGCATTAGAACACCAGGCACTGGCGATAGAGGCGCACCTGATCCAGACGAAAGATCAGGCGATGCAGCGGTTGGAGCAGCGGAAGGAACAGTTGCGGGAGCTGCTTGATCACGTCAAGGCCGATGTGCAGACGTCGAAGGAGATGGCAGAGCAGGCAAAAACTGAGGTGCGGGCCAAGCTCGAACATCTACAAGTACAATTGGCCCTCGGCAAGGCAGAGGCTCGCGACACGTTCGAGGAGCAGAGGGCGAAGACGCTCAAAGCCTTGAGTGAGTTCGAATCCATTGCGGAGGAGAAACTAAAAGGGGCCACGTTCGAGTCAGGTAAGGTCTGGGAGGATCTCGTAGACCGGACGAGTACGCTTGAAGCCGAATATGAGGTGCTCAAGGACCGGTTTGTGAGCGAGAAAGCCAAACAGGAAGTGGTGTTGGAGTCGAAGAAGGAGGAGCTGCTTGCCAAGCTGGTGTTGTTTAAGGATCAGGTCAAGGCCAAGCGCGTGGTTGTGCAGGCCAAAGCCGATGTGCTGGAAACCGACTTGCGTCAGGGGTTGGAACATATTAAAGCAGGGGTGAGGAGGTTGTTCGAATAGGAGAGACAGGGTAGCCTGGTCGTCCTCCTGCTCGCGGAACGCGCACGCTCGGAAGGTGCTCGTTCGACGCGCGCATTCGAGGAGCGACCAGGCCACCCTGTGGAGAGTAGGTGACTGAGTTCGGAAGGAGTGCGAGAGGGCAGCCTGTTGGTCTCCTGTGCTCGCGCAACGCGCGGCCCGAGAAGGCTCTCGCCTGGGTTAATGGCACGTCTCGGCGTGCCAATGGGTGGGCGGGCGAGAAAGTCGCGCGCAGTGGGAGACTAAACAGCCCGCCCTCTAGGGGAGAAGGTTGGCAAGCTTAGAGGGGCCATTTCAGAGTGCTCGCTCGATGCGCGCAGTAAAGGGCAGCCTCTGCCACTTCTTTTAAAGGCGATTATCCCGCGCCTGACACTGACCTTTCACTATGGCATATTGGCCCCACACCACGGGAGACCAGGCCATGCGAAAAAAACAAAAGTACGCCCTGCAAATCCATCAGATGTCGATTGCAGATTTCGAGCGTCAGTTCCCTGATGAGGACGCCTGCAAAACGTATCTGTTTCAGAACCGCTGACCCGAAGGTATGCGCTGTCCTCGCTGCAAAAACGACAAGGTCTATAAGCTTGAGCACAAGGAATGGCACTGGCAATCTACGGAGTGCGCGGACAATGGCTACCGGTTCTCTATTCTGGTTGGGACGATCTTCGAGAACACCAATAAGCCCTTGCGTGAATGGTTCCGCGTCATTCATCTGATGTTGACCAGCAAGAAGGGTATCAGCTCGCTTCAGGTCTGCCGCTACATGGGCTTTGGCTCCTACAAAACTGCGTGGTTGATGTGCAGCAAGATCCGCGTGGCGCTCGGCAACGTCGAATTCAAGAAACTGGTCGGCTATGTCGAGGTAGACGAAACCTACGTGGGCGAGAAAGCCAAGAATAAACACAAAGGGAAAAGTGGACGCGGAGACTTCGGAGGAACGGGCGGAACTGGTAAGTTCATCGTGGTCGGCGCTGTGCAACGTAAGGGAAACGTCGTGGCTCGCGTGATTGAACGCACCGATGCAGCGACCTTGAACCGCTTCGTTCATGAAACAGTTTCGCATCATGTCAGCTTGCTTTCGACGGACGATCATAGTGGCTATCGGAAACTCGATCCGAGCATCCCGCACGACATGGTGCATCATGCGGACGGGGAATACGTCTGCGGAGCCATTCATACCAATACGATCGAAGGATTCTGGTCCATCGTGAAACGTGGGATCATCGGCACATTCCATAAGGTCAGCAAGAAATACCTGCATCTCTACGTCAACGAGTTTGAGTTTCGCTATAACCAGCGTATGAATGCAGACATCTTCGGCGCAGCGATCAAGGCATGCTGACATTAACGGCCTCTCCAGATATTCCTCAGAACCATGAAAATGAGCACCAGCAGCCCCACCAATGAAATGGCAATGATAGAAAACACAAACTTCTCTAGAAGGGTAAGGCGTATGTTGGGTTTGTCGCTCCACGCTTGGGAAAATGTGATGTTGATAGCTTTGTGGGTGGCAGCATTGGGGGCGGTGTTTGTCGGTATTTCGACATACGCTGTGGTTCGTCTCCAGAAAATTGAAGCTGCGGATGCCAGGGAGGGCCTTGATAAATACAAGCTGGAAGCTGGAGAACAAATTGCGAAAGCAGACGCGGATGCTGCAGCATCACTCGCCCTTGCGAAACAAGCGGAATCCAGCCTCGCTGGCGCGAATTCACGCGCAGAGGAAGCAAGGGCCGTATCAGCAGAAGCGAATAAACGCGCTGCGGAGGCCAATAAGACCGCTGAAGGCGAACGATTAGCGAGAGTTAAAATTGAAGAGAAATTGGCCCCTAGATCGATCTCAATGCCGCAAATAGTCAGCTTGTCCTGGAGGCTCAAGCCGTATGCTGGAACCCCTGTTGACATTCTCCAGATTGGAGAAAGCCCAGAGATTACACACTTCCGAACCTTACTTGCGATGCCGCTACATGCTGCGGGATTGCCGGCTGTGATCTCAACAGCCGTTGGAAGTGGGTCATTTATTGGACTATCAGTCGCGGTTTTGACAGATGCAACTGACTCGGAAAAACTAGCTGCAACCGGGTTGCTGGCTGCATTAAATGCAGAAGGCATTATTGCTCTAGATGGAGGAACCGTTAAGAGAGAAGATTGGCCGGGGTTTATCATGGCTCCTAAAGGTGAAACTTCTAATAAAGCCCCAATAAGAATATATATTGGAAGCAAGCCATAAAATGGCGGGCTCCACGGAGAGTCTAATGCCGTCCTTGGCCTTGTGTTAATTGGGGATAATCGCCATTTTAAGGGGGCATTGAGAATTGGAAGGTGCTCGTTCGACGCGCGTAATCGAGGATCGACCAGGCTATCCTTGATCTGAAATGGAGGATTGGACGCACGAAGTGATGGACAGTGCTGCTGTGCCCCATTTCTCGAAGGGTCAATCAATAAAACGTCAACGATTGGGATAACCTCCAGCCTGTGAAGTCGTACTTGTCGTCGAGCGCCCTTCGGCAGCTGGCTTGTGACATCCGGTGTAATCAGTTATAGGATTGGACATGCTCGGCGTGTCGAGTGCTCCCATCACCACCAACGTTCCGCAGCGAATGGACCGCTTGCCCTGGTCGCGGTGGCATTGGCTGGTGGTGACGGCTCTCGGCGTCACATGGTTGCTGGATGGACTTGAGGTATCCATCGTCGCCGCACTCGGTCCTGTTCTCACACATACCACGACATTGCACCTCACGGAATCCGAAGTCGGGCTGACCGCCTCGGCCTACTTGGCTGGCTCTGTGTTCGGGGCCATTGTGTTTTCCTACCTCACAGATTGGCAGGGGCGGAAGAAGTGGTTCATGTTCACGCTTCTGCTGTATCTGGTGGCCACGGTTTTAACCGCACTGTCCTGGAATCTGTGGAGCTTCATGCTCTTCCGCTTCTTAACAGGCGCAGGCATCGGTGGCGAATATGCGGCGATCAATTCCGCCATCGACGAACTCATCCCTGCGCGCTGGCGCGGCCGTACCAACCTGGCGATCAACGGCAGCTGGTGGCTGGGAGCGGCAGTCGGCGCACTCCTCATCATTGTATTGTTGAACCCTGATATTATCCCGGAATATCTGGGGTGGCGGCTGTGCTTCGGGTTCGGAGCGGTCCTGGGCGTGAGCGTCGTGTTGCTCCGGCGAATCATCCCGGAAAGCCCCCGGTGGCTCATGACCCATCGCAGGGTGGAGGAAGCGGAAGCGGTCGTCTCCAGTATCGAGGGTCAGGTTACGCGTGACCATGGATTGACCTCGTTGCCGATTGCCGAAGGCTCGATCATGGTGCATGCCCAGCCACACGTGACATTGGGCACCGTGGCCCGCCAGCTCTGGACAGTCTATCCGAGGCGCACGATACTCGGCATCGCGCTCATGACCACGCAATCGTTTATGTACAACGCGATTTCGTTTACCTACCCCTTCGTGCTCACGAAGTTCTACGATGTACCGATCAGCAGTATCGGCCTCTTTATCCTGCCGTTTGCGCTCGGGAACTTTCTCGGCCCGCTGTTGCTCGGACGCTTCTTCGATACCGTTGGCCGTAAGCCGATGATTACCTTCACCTATGCCGCCGCCGGTTGCCTGCTGGCTGTGACAGGGTATCTGTTTTTGCAAGGCGCGTTGACCTCCGCCACTCAAACACTGGCTTGGACATGCGTATTCTTCTTCGCCTCGGCGGGCGCCAGCGCGGCCTATCTGACCGTCAGCGAGATTTTCCCCCTGGAGATTCGCGCGATGGCCATTGCGTTCTTCTTCGTGGTGGCGCAGGGAGCCGGGATCGTCGCTCCGTGGCTGTACGGCAAACTGATTGAAACGTCCGCCACGAGTGTGTTCTATGGCTACTTACTCGGAGCCGGTCTGATGCTGGTGGGTGCGATCGTCGAACTATTCTTGGGAGTGAAGGCAGAGGGTCGGTCACTCGAATCTATTGCCACGCCGCTCTCGGCTGAGAAGCCCTGATGGGCCAGCGCTGTAGCCGCGGGTGGTTGGTCAGTTTCAACCTATTGGCGCTGATCGACCCATTTCTTGGCTTTCCCTAGAGCGATCTCATTCGCCATTTTTTCCGTGTTGCGGATCTCGTGCGATTCCCCCTGTAGGGTTTTCATGGGCTCTCGTCCGCCCGTTGAGAGCCATGCGAGTGCTTTTGGCGTCCATCGGTCCTCACCGAGATGTTGCGAACATGCCTTAATCTTATGATTTTTGTACGTCACCCACTCAGCCAATTTCAGCCCTCCTTGTATCGAATAATCTCGCCCTCTGAAGGATAGCAGATACGACCTATTCATTTCCTGAAACCTTACACCGGCCCACTACCGATCCGCGAGACGTGAATCGTTCAATGTGAAACGTGTTAGAAGACAAGCACTCGGCAGCCCCACGGTTTACCTTTCACGGTTCCGCTCACGATCCCCTGCGACTGCTTCACTGATCAGGGCTGGGTGCGGTGGGGCGAGGATTCCGGCTTGTACCCCGGCAGCCGGATCATGTAGCGACGCTCGAGGCCGAACGTCACCAGAACCACGCCCTCTCGGCTTAGCCGATCGATTTCAAGGAAAATCTGGCTCCAGGATAGGTCTGGGAGATTCTTCGTCAAGGTGTCCAGATCGCACCCGGGCATGCTTTGTAATTCGTCGAGAATGCGATCAGTGATCGGTGTACGAGATGCCATGATCAGATCCTCCTCTGGTCGGACGTTCAATGCGATGTCGGATACGACCTCCTGTTATTCCGGAGTCACATCGGCCTGAATGGGGTTTGGTGCAAGCACGGAGCACACAGACGGCACAAGGATCGTGCCCCAGAATAGAAGGAGGATTCTGCGGCTGACAATCACCATGGGGATCCTCGTTCCAGAAGACCCGAGTTCGAGCGGTGATGCTCTTCGATAAAGAATTCGGCGTAGGAGCGAGGGGAACTGTGCGAGTTCCGGCGCGCGGGATGACGGACAGGAGCGTGCGGAAGAAACAGCAGCTACCCTCACTGAAACGTCTATAATCTATGTTACGCCGCTGGGGGTGGGCGGTCAACGGCCCGTCGGTTGGCTTACAGAGCCAGATTGCAGGGATAAGGAGCCACCAGACTGTCATTCTTTCTTGCAAAACGTGTACGCTCGATGCGGAAGAAGAAAGAGGGATATACTCAATTTTTGAGTGCCTCGCCTGGTACAGCCGTGCTAGGAGGGCCATGCAGAGATTTCCTGTCACCTTGGGCGTCTTGGATGAGGAAGTGCCCAAGGCGAGCGTGATGAGAGAGCAATGTTCCGGGAGTTGGCATTCGCCCAGATGGTTGAACGAGGATTGGCTGTTTCGATGAAGGGCGCACGATCAGCTATGAAGACAGGCTCAGCCGGATTCGTTCGTAGCCGCACTGAGGTGAGTGACTGAGGCCGAGTGGTCGGGTATAGATTGAGCAGCGATGAGTGCCAGTTTTTCTGACCGGGCGAGGGCTTTGATCGCGGCCTCGCGTGCGAGTGCCGCGCCTTTGGTGCGTCGGCATTCGATATAGCGCACCCTTAACGGGCATCGGTGTTTTGTGTACTTGGCGCCTCGGCCCGTCCTGTGTTCTTCCAGACGCCGTTCCAGATCATTGGTGATGCCGGTGTAGAGGCTGGTGTCCGAACACTCCAGGATATAGACGATCCACTTCATCTCGCTGATTCCACTTTGTCCTAACCCGCATTACTCATGAACGTTTCTACTGCAATCGCAAATTTCTAGGCAAGAGATGCGTGGTCTTACAATGTATCTCACAAGATAGTCTAGCGAGACAGGCGGGACGCAAGGGCTGATCTGGTCTATCTGATTCAACCAAACACATGAGACAGACCGAACAGACCAAATGAACAAGACAGGCTAGCGAACCATTATCCGCAGACTTCTAGCCCAAGCAACTGACGCGAATCACCACAGTGGCATGTCCCTCTCTGCTGCAAAATGCTGCACCATTCATAGGAGCCGGAGTACCGTTTCTCTCCACAACCACTTGGGATAGGGCTGATTCTCCTTCTTATCCCTTTTGCGTCACAGGCACATGCAATGCAGAACTGATACCTGAAATGGTGTGTATGTGTGTGCCGTCTTGTCATTGAAGAAAGGGGGTCTGTCATGCGAATTCTTTGTGCTGTGGATGGGTCTGAATGCTCGCAGTGGGGAGTGCAAGCACTCGAAGCGCTCGCTGGTCGTGAGCCGGAAGTAGTTACGCTTCTCCATGTAGTCGATCCGTCGTCCCTCCGAGCGGGGAAAGGCGGGAACCCGGTGGCAGAGAAGCGCGCTCTGGCTGCTATGGAGAAGGCCGGTGGCATCCTCCTCCGCGAGGCAGAGCGTTCCGCGCGAGTCGCCCTCGGACAGGCCGTGACCGGCCCACGCACCACGCTTCACCGAGTCTTAGCTCATGGCCCGCTCGCCCGGACGATCGTGCGACGAGCGCGACATGCGAAAGCCGATCTTATCCTTATCGGATCCCGCGGGCTCAGTGACATTCGAGGATTCTTGTTGGGAAGCATCTCCCGACAGGTCGCGTCGATCGCCCCCTGCTCCGTCCTCGTCGTGAAACAGCCGCTTCCGCAGCTGACGCGTGTGGCCCTCGCGGTCGATGACTCGAAACACTCCCGAGCCGCCGCTCGATTTCTTCGCTCCCGCTTGCTTCCGGAATCCGCCACGACCACCATCCTCTCCTCGGCCGAGAGACCGGTGACCGACTTGGCCGTTCGGTATTTGTCCAAAGCCCAAGTTGCAGAGTTGGAACGGCCGGTCTTCGAACGGGCCACGCGACTGGTCACGGCATTGCGGGATGAATTCCTGAGAGAAGGCTACGCTGTCGTCACAGACGTGCAGATGGACCACGTCATCGACTGCATCGTCAAACAGGTGGAGGCGGATCATAGCGACCTCCTGGTGATCGGGTCTCGAGACTTAACCAAGAGCGAGCGGCTCCATCTCGGCAGCGTCTCGGAAAGTCTCCTGAGACATGCCCCTTGTTCCGTTCTGATCGTGCGAGGCTCGCGTGCCTGATTCTGACGAACTACACCTCCACCAACTGACGATGGCTGAAGTCTTCAAACACCTGGGGACTAGGGAAGGCGGCTTGTCGCCCGAAGAGGCACAGCAGCGGCTTAGCCAGTATGGCCCCAATGTTCTGGAGGAGCCGAGTCACTATTCATTGATTCGAGGATTCCTCCACCAGTTCACGCATTTCCTGGCCGTGTTGCTCTGGATCGCCACCGCCCTGGCATTCACGGCTGAATTCATGAAGCCCGGCGAAGGGATGGCCACGCTCGGCTGGGCGATCCTCGGTGTGATCGTCATCAATGCCGTCTTTGCTTTCTTTCAGGAATATAAAGCGGAGCGGGCGGTGCATGCCCTCCATCGCCTCCTCCCTGCTCGAGCATGGGTCCTGCGCAACAATCAACCGCATGATGTGTCGCGGAGCGAGATCGTACCAGGCGACGTGCTCGTGATCGAGGAGGGAGAGCAGATCCCTGCAGACGCCCGGCTCATCGAAGCAGCCGACATGCTGGTTGATCTCTCCTCTCTCACTGGCGAATCCCAACCGAAGCGGCGGACAGCGGAGCCGGTCATCGATGGCCATCTCCAGGACATTCCCAATCTCGTCTTCGCCGGCACCCCGGTGCTCTCAGGCAGAGGTCGGGCGATCGTGTTCGCCACCGGCATGCAGACGGAATTCGGCAAGATCGCCCGCCTCTCCACAAGCGTGGAGACAGGCCTCAGTCCGCTGCAGAAAGAGATCATGAAGGTCACCCATGTCGTCGCCATGCTGTCGGTCGCCATGGGCGGAGTCTTTTTCGTCATCGGCGTCTCCATGGGCTTGGGCTTCTGGATCAGCGCGATCTTTGGGATCGGCATCATCGTGGCGAACGTGCCGGAAGGACTGCTTCCCACTGTGACGCTAGCATTGGCGTTGGGCAGCCAGCGCATGGCTAAACGCCATGCGCTCATCAAGCAACTGACATCCGTTGAAACCTTGGGTTGTACCACCGTCATCTGCACGGACAAGACAGGGACGCTGACCGAGAACCGGATGCGCGTGGCGCGTTTCTATATGGACCATCTCGAAATTGAGGTGGAGAAAAGTTGTCTGCTAATCGCCGGACGCATGACCAACGCGATCGAGGCCGGGGAATATGCGCCGCTCTTCGATGCAATCATCCATTGCCATAATGCCAAGCTCGTGCGGCAGACCGGTGGCCACCCACTCGTCACAGGCGATCCCACCGAAGTGGCTCTGGTCGAGTTTGCACAGGATCACGGACTCCTCCACCATGAACCGTTGCCACGGATGGGCGAGCTTCCGTTCGACGCGGACCGGAAGCGCATGTCCACCCTCCATTGGCGTGAGGGCCGGCTCGTGGCTTTCGTGAAGGGAGCGCCGGAATCGCTCATGCCTCTCTGCAATCAGATACGTCACCAAGGTGCTCTATTACCGATAAGTCAGGAGGACCGCCAGCGCATCATGGCGCAAAGCCAGGCCTTCGCGCAGCAGGCCTATCGGGTCCTGGCTGTGGCCATGCGAGAAATCGAGACTGGTGTCGAGAAGCTGGATATCGACCGTGTGGAACAAAGCCTCACTTTCCTTGGCCTTGTGGCGATGATCGATCCCCCCCGCCACGAAGTGCCGGAGGCCATCTCGCGCTGCGGCCAAGCCGGCGTCCGCATCATCATGATTACCGGTGACCATCCGCTCACGGCCCTGGCCATCGCCCGCCAGATCGGGCTGGCGCCGAAAGAGTCCCGCACCGAGCCGGTCGGATTCTGTCCTGTGATAGAGGGGCACCAGGTCGAAACAATGAACGACGAGGCGCTGCGTCAGCTCCTGACGCCCATCAGTCCTGAGAAGGCTGAGCCGATCTTCGCGCGCATGGCCCCTCGGCACAAGATGCGTGTGGTGTCGGTGCTGAAAGACATGGGTGAAGTGGTCGCCGTCACGGGCGACGGAGTGAATGACGCGCCGGCGCTCAAGAAAGCCGATATCGGCATTGCCATGGGTATCACCGGAACCGACGTGGCGAAAGAAACGGCGGACATGATTTTGCTCGACGACAACTTTGCGACCATCGTCAACGCTATCGAAGAAGGCCGGGCCGTGTACGCTAACATCCGAAAATTTTCCACGTACGTGCTGGCGAGCAACGTGCCTGAAGTCGTCCCCTATCTGGCGTTCGGCTTGTTCGGGATTCCACTGGCGCTCACGGTCCCGCAAATCCTTGCCGTGGATCTGGGGACCGACATGGTTCCGGCCTTGGCCCTGGGCGCTGAAAAGCCCGACGCCGGCATGATGTCTATCCCGCCGCGACCGCGCACGGAACGGTTGATGAACCTTCCGCTTCTCCTGCGTGCCTACGTCTTTTTGGGCCTGATGGAAGCCGGAATCGCTATGGGAGCATTCTTCTTATTGCTCCTCACACAGGGCTGGACCTGGGGCATGCCGCTCGAATGGTCCGATCCGCTATACAAACAGGCGACCGGCGCCACCTTCGCCGCCATCGTCGTCGCCCAGGTGGCGAATGTGTTTGCCTGCCGTTCAGATCGGGTGTCGCTCTCTCGACTCGGCTGGTTCAGCAATCCATTGCTCCTCTGGGGAATCGCGACAGAGCTCGTCGTCCTCGCGTTCATCATCTATACCCCCTGGGGCAACGCGATCTTTGGAACCGGTCCCTTGCCCGCATGGATCTTCGGGCCCCTCGTGCTGGGGGCCCTTACACTCTTGTTCGCAGAGGAAAGCCGCAAATTTATTGTCAATCGATTCAAGAACGGTCGAGCAGGCGGGGCGGATGGAACGGATATGCGGTGAGGCTCGCGCCATAGAGGGCGCTGTCAATTAGGAGGCTGAAGCGATGCCGACTGCGACGGCATTGCGAGGTTTCATCGCAGTGTTAGAGGAGCAGTCGGGAGGCGGCACACCAGTGGGTGGAACCGACACAGGTCAACGCATTATGGCGCGACCGAACCGCGTGCTGTTCGTCAGTCTGCCCCACCTCCTGACTCGCCCCTGTTCACCCCTTATTCTGTTGCCTGAATTCCAGGATGATAGGTGCCATACACATACACGGGGATAGACAGGTGGCCGAGATGTTTCTCTATCAGCGGCTTCACGTCCTTCCAGTCGAGCCCACCCACGCCAGTGGCCAAGCGTGGAAGCGCAACACTCTTGAACTTCTCAGCTTCGATCACCTTGCCCAGCGCTTTGAGGCAGTGATTCACATTCTCGATCGTGGCCCGGCCCGGGTGGCTGGCCCCATGACTGGCAGCAGCTTCCTGAGTAAACAGATTCACAATTCGAACAGCTCCGACGCCGGACCACGTCCATAACTCACCGCTCTTGGGAGTAAACGTCTGGGAATAGTGTCGAAAATCCTTATACATCGCCGGCCACCGCTCCCTGAGTGCCAGGGCTAACCCGTTTGCAAAGTTGTCGTTGGGTGCGACGCCGTGCGCCAGAGCTTCCGCCTTGGTCAACAAAATATCCCCTGAAACTTCCTTCAACATGTGACGTCCTCCTCCGTTGAGTTCATAAACGGATCACAGGGCTTCATACGGTACTGATAGGCGTCGCCCAACCTCAGCCTATCAATGCCTTTAGCGGAACAGGAGCTTTGGGTAACCCGTTACGGACAAGCCCGCCCCCTTACTCAAGTGGATATGCAACGGTGATGCCTCTTTCTGGGAAGAGACCACTCGAAGCTCCTTCATTATCACTTCAGGGTGGGGGCTGATTGATCTTCCACTGCGCACGGCTAACGAGACCCTTCTGAGTGGGCACGTTGCGCGAGCGGAGAAGATCATTCGCTTTCACCCACTCTCACTGTCGCGATTTTCCGCAACCAATGCTCTTAGAGATGTGGCGCAATACCCCTTTCTGGCTTTCTTCATGCCCACCGGCATGCTACGACGACATCTTACTTCGCGACCCCCAAGGCAACCTGACGTCTCTTCATGGTTCCCTCGTTCAAGCATGCCCCTGGGCGAGGCGGTCAGACCCGTAACAGACTCCTGTTTTTGCGGGGGTTTTTCTCTGCTTCCGACCCATCAAATTCCACACCATCTGCTAAGCTTGTCGTAGCAGCGGTACGGAATTCTCATGACAAGAAGAGGCATTGCCATGTGGTTTCGTTATGGATCGGGGCTCTTGATGGTGGGGATGCTCTGGGGGTGTGCAACGGTGAACAGCCCACCGCTGTCTGGGTCAGCGCCTTTATTTCAGGCTGATGCGACGGACACAGTCTTCTTGCAAGCCCTACAGCGGGAACAAGACGCGTTGTTGAGCACCTGCGCACGGCAGCAATCCTGCGATCAAGTACACTTTACCCGAGCGATGATCGCGTTGTTCAAGAATGGAGAGACGGCAGCGATTTCTTTTCAGGAGGCGATGACCGTTGCGCCGAAGGGCCCATTTGCAGATTCTAGCGCGCGCTGGATTCAATTTCTTGCCAACCGGACGGCCCATTCCGCTTCCGCCGATGAGTTGAATGGGGCGGTCGCGGTGATGAAAGGTCTGGTGCGCACATGGCTTGAACAACAGCGTACGGCAAGTACATCGGCTCCCATGCGGGCTGTGGATGCCGCCAAAAGTCAGGACCGAGCCGTCCCCACGCTTCGGCGAGAAATTCGCACTCGCGATAAGCGGATTGCAGAATTGACAGAACAGCTCAGTACCCTGAAGCAGATCGATCTGGAGGCGCATAGACCCAACAAGTTGAGCCTACCGAAAACTCTCTCTAAATAGTCACGTCAAACGTACATCGAACTGTCGTGCGCCGATGAGGCAAGATCGGATCCGACTGTATGACTTCGGGCGCTCAATCGTCCAGGACCGACTCTGTTGAATCTCTACTGCCCACCGGTCGGTCGTCACGCGTTCCCAGAGTATCCCCTTTATGTCACGCCCGATTCATGTCTTCAGCTGAACCGAAACTGCCAAATAGATCTGCGCCCACCCCGCCCAACCATGTCGGTCGATGGGCCTATATTGCGTAGTTATCTATCCTACGCAGAACACCTCGCACCGTCCCAATACGTCCGTCACCATCGCTCAAAAACGCACGCCGAGGAGATCATGTATTTCGCTTACCTATATTAATCAATCAATTCATCATTCGTTACCTTGGTGTATTTCTTGCTCACGCTGACAAGGATTTCATTGGCACCAGAGAGCACGGGTTGGGTCCTGGATCTCTGAACTTCTCAACCATCATCAGGAGGGTTTCATGCTGCTTCCTCGCAAGAAATACTTATCGGCCGGTCTAGCAGGGGTGCTGTGCTCTACGGCACTGTTTGGCCTCACTGCGGCTCACGCTGATGGAAAAAACAATTTGCACCTCCCCGGCATGCGGGACCGGCCGCACACGCCAGACAATTCCTTTACACGCATGTTTCCTGATTTGCCTCCCTACGCCCCGCCGACTGATGAGGCACGTACCCAGGCCAAAAAGCTGGGCGAAAAAGGCGGCGTCATCGACGCAGTGGATAACCTGACGGATCCGATTCAGTCAATAATAAATCCCGGGGTGTTCAGTCCCCACAATCCCGACAACCCCAACATGACGGCCGGCGTGACCTTCTTCGGCCAATTCCTGGACCATGATATTACGCTCGATCCGCGATCTCCGTTGCTCGAACGGAGCAATCCGAAAAAGACGACAAACTTTCGCACTGCGGCGTTCGATCTGGACAGCGTGTACGGCCATGGGCCTCAAGGCTCCCCGGAGTTGTATGACGGTATTAAGCTGCGCGTGGAACCCATTCCTGGTTCTGAGCTTGTCTCTCGCAATGGGGACATTCAACATCGCAAGATGCTCAAAAAGGCTGTCAGCGAAGCCGCAGCGCACTATCACGCTATTGAGGGGTGGCTGGGATGATCCCAACTGCGCGAATCGAACGATATCCATGTTCTCTCCAATCTTGCCCGTTCTGTCTTTAGGGGATGGGGGCTGATTGGTCTTCCACTGCGCGCGTCGTCCCAATTCCCCATTTCATTTTCAAGGGTAGCCTGGTCGATCCTCGAATGCGCGCGTCGAACGAGCACATTCTTATCGTGCGCGTTCCGCGAGCAGGAGGACGACCAAGCTGCCCTTCTCCTACACCCACTCCGGCGCATACCCCTTCCCCGCTTCTTTTTCGGCGAACCAGCGATACAGGGCCGGCAAGACCACCAGCGTGAGGGCGGTCGAGGTGAAAAGACCGCCGATGACAACGGTCGCGAGCGGCCGCTGCACCTCCGCACCAATCCCTTGCGCGAGCACCAACGGCAGCAAACCTAGCAGCGTTGTCATCATCGTCATGACGACAGGGCGAAGCCGGAGGACGCAACCTTTCACGATAGCCTGATCCATCAGCTCGCCTTCACTGCGCAGCTGATTGATATAGGAGACCAGCACGATCCCGTTCCCGACCGCCAAGCCGAATAGTTCGATAAAGCCGATGGAAGCCGGCACGCTCAGGTATTGCCCGCTCAGCCAGAGAGAGACGACGCCCCCGATCAAGGCAAAGGGGAGATTGATCATGATCAACGTCGCATACCGGAGCGAGTGAAATGCCCAGAAAAGCAGGAAGAACACGAGCCCCAACGTGATCGGCACCACGATCAACAGCCGCGCGTTGGCCCGCTCCATGTTTTCGAATGCTCCACCCCACGTGATCTGGTACCCTTCAGGCAGGCGGAGCAACGATTCCAGTTTCTTCCGCCCTTCATCTACAACGCTGCCGATGTCGCGTCCGACGACGTTGAAGCCGATGTAAATGCGGCGTTTGACATGCTCACGGCTGATACGAGCCGGGCCTTCACGCATCTCGATCGTGGCGAGTTCGCTCATCGGAATCAGCGCGCCGGACGCCGACTTCACCCGGATCTCTCCGATGGCGCCGATGCTGTTGCGTTGCGGTTCCGGAAACCGAAGCGTCAATTGAAACCGCCCCTCGCCTTCGTACACATAGGTCGCTGCCTTGCCGCCGATGGCAGTGGTGATGATCTCCTGCACGTCTGACACGTTGATGCCGAAGCGGGCAATCTTCTGCCGGTCGATATCGACGGTGAGGTAGGGCTGGCCGGCAATCTGCTCAACCTTGATATCTTTGACGCCGTCGACCTGCTGCATCACGGCAGCAATCTCCTTCGCCTTGTCCCGTAGGACATCGAGATCCTCTCCGAACAGCTTGATGGCGCATTCCGTCCTGATGCCGGAGATCAGCTCGTCCACCCGTTCCTGAATCGGCTGGCTCATGAGCACCGAAATGCCAGGGATCTCCGCCAGCTTCTGGCGGATCGCATCAGTCAACCCCAACTGGGTCTTCGCCGTCTTCCACGTGCTGCGGTCGTGCAATGATACAATCGGGTCGCTCTCATACAGATCTTCCGGATGGTAGGGAATTTCGGCTCTTCCAATTCTGCTCACAGCCATCTTCACTTCGGGAAACTCCAACATGGCCTTGTGGGTTTGCTTCTCCATCTCGATGGACTCGGCCAGCGACACGCTCGGCAGCCTGACGACTTGGGGAGTCAGGGCTCCTTCCTCGAGGAGTGGAATGAATTCCCGCCCCACGAATGGAACCAGAGCGAGACTGCAGATCACGATTATCGTCGAACTGGTCAGGACGAGACTGCGGCGTCGGAGCGTCCATTGCAACACAGGCACATAGCCCTGTTTCATCCAACGCGTGAGACGCGTTTCCTCCGGATGGTCTCCGCGCAAGAGCAGCGATGCGAGCACCGGCGACAGGGTCAACGTGACCACAACCGAGGCAAGGAGCGCGATCACCAGTGTGTAGGCCAGCGGCGCGAACATCTTTCCTTCCATGCCCTGAAGCGTCATGAGCGGCAGAAAGACAACGCTGATGATCAGAATGCCGAAGAGGATCGGCCGGCCCACTTCTTTCGTAGCCTGAAGAATCACCTCCGACGTGCTCTTCCTCGACGCGCCATTGTTCTGCGCCAGGTGCCGATAGACGTTTTCCACCACGACCAGCGAGCCGTCCGCAATCTCGCCAATAGCGATGGCCAGCCCGCCAAGCGTCATCAAGTTGGCCGAGAGCCCAACCCGTTCCATCACGATAAACGTGATTAACGGGGTGACGATGAGCGAAACCGTCACCACGACGGCGCTACGCACGTGGCCCCGGAAGAAAAAGAAGACGAAGACCACCAGCACGATTCCCTCGATCAAGGCATCCCGCACCGTATCGATGGCCGCCGTGACCAACTCGATGCGATCGTAAAAGGGGAGGAGCTTCGTCCCTACGGGGAGGAGGTGATTCTGCTGGAGATCGTCCACCTTGGCCTTGACCGCCTCGACCACCTGTCGCGCATTGCCCCCGCGAATCATGAGTACCGTCCCTATCACGACCTCCCGCTCCCCATTGAGCACCACCGCACCATGGCGAACGGCGTGACCGATGCGGACTTCCGCAACATCGCGAACGAAAACCGGTGTACCGCCGGACTCTTTCACGATAATGGACTCGATATCGTTCACGCTCTTGATGAGGCCCAGCCCACGAACGATCGCGCGCTCCGCATGACGCTCCAGCACGTTGCCGCCGGCATTGGCATTGTTCTTTGCCACCGCGTCATAGATATCGTGGAGCGTCAAGTCGAACTTGCGGAGTTTGGCTGGATCGACCAGGACTTGATATTGCTTGACGAACCCGCCCATGCCGTTCACATCGATCACGCCCGGCACGCTCTTGAGCAGCGGGCGCAGGACCCAGTCCTGCATCGTGCGCTGATCCGTCAACTCCGTCTCGACGACGTTGGCATCGGTCGCCGTCGCGTTCGGTCCTTCCACATAATAATGATAGACCTCGCCCAGCCCCGTCGTGACAGGAGCCATCACCGGTTCGAGCCCCTCTGGTAAGCGCTCCTTCGCAGCCATGATCCGTTCGAGAACCAGCTGGCGGGCGAAGTACATATCCACATCATCGTTGAATACGACCGTGACTTGGGACAGGGCAAACTTGGAAAGGGATCGGATCTCCGCTAAACCTGGCAGGCCGGTCATCTGGAGTTCGAGCGGATAGGTGATGAACCGTTCGACTTCAACCGGCGAGAGACCCGGCGCCTCGGTCAGCACCTGCACCTGGATGTTCGTCACGTCGGGGTAGGCGTCGATCGGAATAGACTGAAAGGCGAAGACTCCGGCGACGGACAACAAACAGGTCAGACCGAGAACCAATATCCGTTGCCGCAGCGAGAATTCTAGCAGAGAGGCGATCATGGCGTCGGCTCAATCTTGTGCCGTTCCATTTCAGACTTGAGCACGAACGATCCCTTCGTCACGACCTGCTCGCCGGCGCTCACCCCCTCCAACACCGTCACCACCTCTCCCTGCTCGCTTCCCACCTTGACCGTTCTCACTTCGAAGTCATTCGTTCCCTGCTGAACGAACACCATCTTCCCGGTGGGGCCGTTTTGGACTGCCGCAAGCGGCATGGTCAGCGCATCAGGAGTTGCCGTCGCATGGACGCGGACGGTGGCGAACATTTCCGGTTTCAGCAGCCGACCGGGGTTTGGCACTGTCACCCGTAAGCGCATCGTGCGGGTGGCGGGATTGAGCACAGCCCCAATATAGGTGATCATTCCCGGAATGATGGCATGAGGATAGGCGGACACAATGACATCGACCTTCTGGTCTTTGCGGATGTACTGGACGTCCTTCTCCGGCACGTTACCGACCACCCATACATCCGAGAGATCCGCGACGGTGAAGAGTTTCTGCTCCATCTCAACTACCTCGCCCCTTGTGATATTGCGCATGATGACCCGGCCATCGAAGGGCGCACGGAGGGCCACATCGGCCTTAATTGTATCCTCACGATCCAGCCGCTCGACTTCCTGCCGGGGGACGCCGAGCAGTTCCAAACGGTTTCGGGCCTCGCGCACTTCTGCTTGTGCCGTTTTCATCGTGGCCTCGCGACGCTGCAACTCGGCCAGACTCACCACCTTTTGTTCATACAGGTCTCTGGCGCGCTCATACGCCAGTTTCGCTTCATGCAGCTTTGCCGCAGCTTTCAGGTAGGCCCCCTCCGCCACACCGAGGTCCGTACTGTGGAGCATCGCCAGCAAGGCGTCTTTCTTCACATCTTGACCGACATCCACGTGGACCTTTACCACCCGGCCCCTGATAAGGGTGGTCACCTCCGCCAGTTCATTTTCGTTGGCTTGAACTGTGGCAGTGTATTGCCTGGGTACCAGCAGCGCCCCACGAGCAACCGGCGTGACCTCGATTACCGTCCGCGCAAGTTCTTCGGCTGTGAGATGGACCATTCCTGGCTTGTCAGCCACGGCCTTCTTGGCTTCAGGCGCTCGGTCGGGAGTTCTCTCGCAGGCAAGAAGTCCCACGAGGGCAAAGGCAATGAGGACAACGATCCCGCGTTGTTTGTGAAACATGAACCGTGAACAATCGGAATCCGGGAACGAGATACGCTTCATAGTCATACAACCCCATGGAGGAACCAGCATGAGGTGTGCCACAGAAAGTTCGAGACTTTGCGGAAGAAATGATCGATCTAGGAGCCTTTTGCCACGGTAGAAAAGATAGACCGTGGCGAAATGCAACAGTGGAGAGGCAGAGCCTTCACGACCTTTTACAGCACATTGCACTAACTCCTCTGTTCGTCGCCCATTTGTGTGATCGCCCGCGTGAAGCATTCACGGCATTTCCTTTGCTCACTTGAACGATTACAATCACTATGCGTTTATTGTGTACTCCGTCTATTAGCGAGGGAGGTTGCCATGCCGATCCTGAAACGACTCCAGAGTTATTTAGATGCCAACAAGATTCCCTATGAAGTGGTCAACCACCCAAAGGCCTATACCGCCCACGACGTGGCCCATACACTTGATGTAGCAGGCAAACTTGTCGCAAAGGTCGTGGTCGTCAAGGCCGATCAATACTTCGTCATGACGGTGCTCCCCTCAACCTGGCGCGTAGATTTGAAACGATTGCAAGATATCCTGGAAGTGCGCGATGTGCGATTGGCAACGGAAGCAGAAATGGGCAACCTATTCCCCGATTGCCAAGTAGGAACGATGCCGCCGTTCGGGAACCTCTATGGCGTGGAGGTGTACGTCGATCAACTGCTGACGGAAGATGAGTCCATCGTGTTTGAAGCCGGAACGTATGTCGGCGCAATCAAGCTACGGTACAAGAACTTCGCCGACCTCGTTCGTCCGAAGGTCGCCGCGTTTCACCTTGAGCCGTCGAAGATCGAGAACTAGCAGGCTGTTTAAAAAGTCTGCCAGCGTCGTTCTCGCTTCGCTCAGATCCTCAACGTACCCCAGGGGGTACGCCTCTGATCTTCGCTCGCTGCGGCCTTGCTGGACAGCCTTTTTGAACAGCCTGAGACTTTCGTGGCATCGGCACTTTATGTTGAAACCGAGTTTTCCCTCAACCTGCTAGAAAAGAGGGTGATGAGGAGCGCTTGCTGGTGTCGTTGAAGGGAATGTCCCTCCCGCATTGCCGAGGAATCGCCAGGCCCCCTCCTCTTTGACGAGGTAATGCACCTCGCGCGCCCAACTATCAATGGTGATGGGCTTCCCTGTTTGTTTCTCGGTCCCGTGAAGCCCTCCGGTGCAAGTCACAAACGCTTTTCTCACGCCGTCGGCCTGGACCAATTTCAGCTCGGTGAAGACATGGGATGAACTGATGTCTCGATAGTGCAGGAAGACCTCCTCCCATACTCTGCGCACATCTGATCTTTGTAACCCATGGTAGTTGTAGGTCGTGGCATAAAACTTCATGAGCGCATCAAGATCCGCCTTCTTGACCGCCGCTTCCGCCTGATTGAACGCTACCATCAGCTCCTTGATAACCGGCTGATCGGCATCCGCTCCCACTCCTGGTGGAAATTCCACAGCTGCGGCAACAGGAGTCGGCGGTCGGTATTGGATCAGGATCAGGGTTCCTGACAGAATCAGGATGATCTTAAGCACGATTCGTCGCGTCATAGTAGTCGCAGGAAGCAATGCTGATGCCAGCGTTGCAAGAGTGAGATAGCCTCAATCATTTAGCCCACAACTCTCTTCGTCTATTTTCCACTGGGCTAACTCGCATTATTCATAGACCTTTCTACGGCAATCGGGAATTCACCGCTACGCAAGCCTGCCTTGCGTGAGGACAGCGCGATTTCGCGACGAACCGTCTGAACAATGCGGGCTAAGAACGGCTTGGAAACAATTATTCACATGTGAGCTGTTCTGACCAGTCTTCCTCGGACAAATGGCAGATTATCCCACATCGTATCTCTCAGCCCCTGCGTGGCAATGAAGTGTGCCTGCTATGGCTCAGCATCTGGCTGTTTCGGACTGTGTGCGTGAGTCGTGCAACACAGGGTTGATTCCAGGCACGCAGAAACAATGGTAACCATTCGACTCTGCTTCCCTAGAGGTGCACCATGAATCTCGGACAATCAGGACACGCACTACAATCCCTCCCAACGAAACCGCCTCTCGCCTGTATGCACAGTCGCATGATTTCCGCCTCCGTCTCGGAAGAGGAACGCCAGGCCGGCATGGCACGCTGTGTTGAATGTGAGAGCATCATTCCTGATCCACACCTCCAACGGAACGCCAAGGGAACATAGCCCCTTCTCTGAACACGTGTTGCGATCTTCAGCCTTCGTTCGCGCACAACGAGACCGCTCCCGTCGCTGAGGCATTTGGCAACAGCCTACCTGTTCGTCACTGGCCCGAAACTCCTCAACCTATCGGACAGTGTAGCTCGCTCCTTCATGCGTTAAACCTGCAACCCCCTGTGTTACCGAACTTCTTCCTGTACCGTCCGACGACACCATCCTGTGGCACCGACAATGCACTCCTGTTTCTTCAGCAGCGCATTCAATTTCCCAATAGGTGGCGTATGACACAACACCCGACCGTAGAAGATCAAGTCATCGACATCGTGCGCAGAGTCCATGTCTGTGACCTCGAAGAGGTCGTACGTCAATGCGCCGGTCTGACCTGGAACCAAGTATTTCTCGCCGTCGACCACTTAAGCCGGAGCGGCAAAATTGTGCTCGTGCCCAGGGGCTGTGGCCTTTTTACAGTGCTCTTCCCGCACAAGCAGGAAGGTCGGTCTGATCGACGTTTACTTCCAACGTAATTCTTCATCACAAGAAGGAGGTTTCTCATGTCTGATTTAACCCGTTGGCAACCGACGACGACGCGCTGGAATCCGTTCAAAGATCTGGAGGATATGGAAAAGCGCCTCTCGACCTATTTAGGACGCCCCGCTGTTCGAGCCGAGGCTGGGAAGGAAGCCATGACCGTCGCCGAATGGTCGCCGCTCGTCGACATTACCGAGGACGAGAAAGAATATCTCATCAAGGCGGACCTGCCGGAAGTGAAGAAAGAAGACGTCAAACTGACGGTCCAGGACGATGTGATGAGCATCTCCGGCGAGCGGAAATATGAGAAAGAAGAGAAAGGAAAGAAGTACCACCGTGTCGAGCGGGCCTATGGGAGCTTTATGCGGAGCTTCACTCTGCCGGAAGATGCCGACGGCAGCAAGGTCAATGCGGAATACAAAGACGGGGTCTTGAACGTACACCTGCCCAAGTCGGAGAAGGCGAAGCCGAAATCGATTGAGGTGAAGGTTTCCTAGGGTCGACGTCAAGGAGGTGTGCGATGTTCCGACATCCTCACTATCTGGAGGTTCCGTGGGATATTCAGGGGCATCCTGGGACCACGGGACCTCATCGTCATCTGTGGTGGCTGATCGCCCTGCTGGTCATGCTGGCTATATTCCTGATCGGCGTGGGCGTCACGTACGGGATCCTGTGAGGGATCTGCATCAAGCCTGAGAACAATGGAGGTAGGCGCGTGATGTTCCGCAATCGGGAAGAGGCGGGCCGGATACTGGCCACTAAGCTGAGTCAATACCGCAACGATCCCACGGCATTGATTCTCGCTCTGCCTCGTGGCGGGGTGGCGGTGGGTTATCAGCTCAGCCTCGCACTCCATCTCCCGCTTGATGTGTTTATCACGCGCAAGATCGGTGCGCCTGTCAATCCCGAGTATGCCATTGGAGCGGTGGCCGAGACGGGATCATGCTCTCTGAATCAAGAGGCGATCAATTCGTTCGGTCTCTCCCAGTATGAGCTAAACCGGTTGATTCATCTCCAAGAGAAGGAGATTGCCAGACGCAAGAACCTGTACCGGCAGGGACGGCTGCTCCCACAACTCATAGGCCGTACCGTGCTCTTGGTCGACGACGGCATCGCCACAGGCTCGACGTTCATGGCCTCAGCGCTTGCCATTCGCAGTTTGCAGCCTCGCCTGCTGGTGGGAGTGATTCCAGTCGGCCCCTCGTCAACGATCCGTGAGGTTCGATCACATGTGGACGATGTAGTGGTTCTCATGACACCGGAGCCGTTCGAAGCCGTGGGGAATTTTTTCGCAGACTTCACCCAAGTCGAGGATCGTGATGTTATTCAGTATCTCAATCTGGCCGAGGAGGCGATGCTCGAACGCACGCCCTCATTACCAGACTCATAAGACATCTCGTTAGCCAAGAAAGGCGCGCCGCTACATGTCCACACATTCCAAGATCCCGTCAGGATTGGGCGCTCGCAGAGACCAAACGTATCAAGAGGATGAACACGATACCTATAAGTTGCAGGGGAAGCTCAAGGAGCCCACTGTCTGTCCAACATGCGGGGCAGTCTTTCACAAAGGGCGGTGGACCTGGGAAACGAAACCGGCAGGCGCGCATGAAACTCTCTGTCCTGCTTGTCATCGGATCCATGATAAATACCCTAAGGGCCTCGTCACAATCAAAGGATCTTTCAAAGATATCCAGCACGAACAGTTGATCGGCGTCGTCAAGAACACGGAGGAGAAGGAGAAAAAGGAACACCCGCTCTCACGGATTATGGGGATTGAATCACAACCAGATGGTTTGATCATTTCAACGACCGATACCCATTTGCCCCGGCGAATCGGCGACGCGCTGAAACATGCCTACCATGGGGAGCTGGAATTGCATTACGACCAGGATGAGCAATTCGTGCGGGTCACATGGACCCGCTGAGTCCCGGTCTCACGAGAGGTATCGTCATGGCACGTCCGATGTGGTCCTATCCAAATCGATGGGTGCTTGTTGCGATAGCGGTGCTCAGCCTGGCGACTGGAACGACGGGAGAGGCGGCGACTTCCATTTCGCAGAAAGGGTTCGTCCAGGTGGATCAGGTAACTATCAGTGAGATTTTGGATGTGTTTTACCAGGGTGAAACGGCCATCGCTGCAGAAAATCTTGACCGTATCATGGCGCTCTATGCCACTGAGTACAACTATCATGAGTTAAAGCAGGCGGATATTCGCAAGATCTGGCGTGGCCTGTTCGAAGAATACCGTGACCTGAGCGAGGCCCATGTCTTTTCGCAGATCGTCAAAGTCGGATCGGGCTCCAACGCCATCATCGAAGTCACCTGCACGGGGAACTTGTCTGGCCTTTCGAAGACCAGCGGCCTCCGCGTGCCTATCGACAGCTGGTACGAAGAAGTGCATTATCTGACGCGTGAGGGCGGCGTCTGGCGAATTCGGGGAAATGCCGGCGACCGGCCACGGGTCTTGTCCTTCGGCAAGGCGCCCCATCCGTTATTCTGAATCATGGAGAGGCTGCAATGAGAATCCTCGTTGGCGTGGATTGGTCGGACGAAGCCTTTGCCGCCGTGGAACAGATCGGGTTACTCTACAAGCCGGACGACGTCGTGCTCGTACATGGCGTGGATCTTGGCATGTTCCAGTCTCCCATCGTGGCCGGAGCAGTCAATCTGCAAGGGTACGAAGAATTCCGCCAGGCCTTGATCGATGCCGGTCGCCAGGCTGTTGAGCGCTGCCGCACCCTCCTGCCGGCTGAGACTCCCTCCATCAGAACGATGTGCGAGGTCCAGCACCCGGCCGCCTTCATTCTCGATAGCGCCGCCACGGTCAAGGCCGACCTCATCGCTGTGGGCACCCACGATCACAGCCGGATGAGAGAAGTGTTTGTCGGCAGCGTGTCGCACCAAGTTCTGCTCCATGCCACGGTACCGACCTTGATTGTGAAAGGGAAAGCTCGCCCCATCGCCCGCATCCTCCTGGCAGTCGAAGACCGCGAGGATGCGCTCCACATGCACACATGGCTGACGTCGCACCCCTTCAAGAACCCCGTCGCGGTCACCATCCTCTCGGTCGTCCCGTCGCTCGCAATGGTCCAGCCCAATGTGATGATGGGGTTTACAAGCTGGTCTGAAGAACAGAACCGGCAGGCTCAGCAGGTCGTGAACGACACGGCCCAGGCGTTAGCCGGTCCACAGTTCAATGTCACCACCGATGTCCGCACGGGTGATCCCGTGACGACCGTGTGCGACGTAGGGCACAGCTACGACCTCATCGTGGCTGGTTCCCATGGGCGGAAGGGTCTCGCACGATTCCTGCTCGGCGGCGTGTCGCACGGAATCGTGCATCGGGCCGGCTGCTCCGTGCTCGTAGTACGTTGAAGGCCGATCTACCGCCCTCAACGATTCGCTCATGAAAGGATGGCGAGATATGAACATTCGAGTAATACTGAGCGTCCTATTGCTAGTGATGGGATGCGCCTCATGGGTCACCGCACAAACGGTGCGCGGGAACCCTCAAGCCGGCCAGGTGGTGTATGAGAAGAATTGCCTGCGCTGTCACGGGGCACAATTGGATGGGAAAGGCCCGGATAGCCAGGATTTGATCGTACAACCGGCCAATCTTCAGTCCCCAATCACTCGATCCAAAAGCGATTGGGAGTTGCTCGTGGCGATCTCGAATGGCGTACTATTCAGCCCGATGCACAGCTTTCGCGGAAAACTGACGGATCAGCACATGTTGGATGTGCTGTCGTACATCAGAGCTGTGTCGCCTTCGGACATCGTTAGTTAATGCGAAGTTGTGTTGGTTCAGCACACAGACATCCAGAGACTGACTCGGTAACTCGGCGCATCTATTTTTCTTCTCCTGTTCTTCTGCGAAACATCTGTCCCGGCTACAGGACCGGCACCAGAGATTGTGAGTCCATCGTCCGGACTAGAATCGCCTTTGAATGCGTGAATGTCTAGGACTGATTGAGATCAAACAATGATGAAAGTCTTCAGCCTGATCAGTGCGCTATGCGTGATCGTCTTGGCCAGTTCCTGGGCCGATGGGCAGACTACACGTGAGAACCCCAAGGGAGGACAAGCGGTCTATACACAATACTGCCTCCGTTGTCATGGCGAGACATTGGACGGGAATGGGCCCGAGGCGCAGTACCTGATTCTCCGGCCTACCAATTTCCAATCGCAGAGCCTGCTCGCGAAAGCGGATTGGGAGCTGCTCATCACGATTTCCAACGGGATCTTATTCACTCCCATGCATGGATTTCGGGGCACATTGACGGACCAACAACTGTTGGATGTGCTGTCCTATATCAGAAGCAGGACGCCGTTTGGCTCGGTCGACTAGGCCGACATCGTGTTCCATAGACACCAAACCATATGGAGATTCGCCCCCGCGATCATCATCTGCCTTATCCTGCTCGCGCTGGGGAGCGGGACACGGGCCCAAGCCGGCGAGCCAATCCAGGATCTTGAGGTCTTTGTTCGCGCCGGCTGCCCCCATTGCGAGACGGCAAAAGCCTTCCTCAAAGAACTCCAGCGAGAGCGTCCAGCTGTTCGAATCACCATGTACGATGTTGTTGAAGACTCAGCTGCGAGGCAACGACTCGCCGGGCTGGCCTCTGAACGAGGAATAGCGAACATTGGCGTCCCCACCTTTCTCATCGGCACAGAATTGATCGTCGGATTCCTCTCAGCCGAAACCACCGGAATAGAGATCCGTACCCAGCTCGACCGACTCAACCAAGACACCACCCCGCATCCCGCAGTCGAAGGCATCCACACAACGTGGTTCGGTGAGCTTCGCGTCAAGGACCTGGGTCTTCCACTGTTCACCATCGTCATCGGACTCCTGGATGGATTCAATCCCTGTGCGATGTGGGTACTGCTCTTTCTATTGTCATTACTTGTCAATCTTCAAGATCGACGGAAAATGGCTCTGATCGCCGGGACGTTCGTCCTCGTCAGCGGCCTGGTGTATTTTGCCTTTATGGCGGCTTGGCTCAACATGTTCCTCCTGATCGGTTTCTCACGCCCCGTCCAAGTCGGGTTGGGCGGCATCGCCCTCTTCGTAGGAGCGGTCAACGTGAAGGATTTCTTTGCGCTGCATCATGGCATCACGTTGAGCATTCCCGAGTCCGCCAAACCAGGACTGTACGCCCGTGTCCGCGGCATACTCCAAGCCGAGCATCTCGCTGGTGCGATGGCAGGCATCGTGGTACTAGCAGGACTTGTGAACCTGGTTGAACTGCTCTGTACCGCCGGATTCCCGGCGCTCTACACGCAGATTCTCACTCTTCAACAGATGCCCTCCTGGGAATATTATGGCTACCTCGGCCTCTATAACCTGGCTTACATCTTCGATGACAGCCTTATGGTCACGATTGCAGTGGTCACACTAAGTCACAGGAAGTTGAAAGAGTGGGCCGGTCGCTGGTTGAAGTTGACCAGCGGATTGGCAATGATCGGCTTGAGCGCCGTCTTGCTTCTTCAACCCAAGTGGCTTATGTGATTCATGCGCAGAGGGAAACGGTCTATCTAGCCATGCCTCAATCCCCACACCGCTCCTCAGTTGATCAGCTGAAACCGTTTTTTCAGCAACCGGTTCCGCGGCGCCATCTACCCTGTGAACCTCAAGGCGGCAACTATTGCGGGCTTGACTGCCTTCTCATCCGTCACCGCGATTCCCAACGCCGTCGATCTGGCGGTGATTGTCGTACCACGCGATGCGGTGTTGCCGGTCCTCAACGATTGTGCGAGCAAAGGCATCCGCTCCGTCATCGTGATCTCCTCGGGCTTTGCCGAAACAGGCCTTGAAGGAAAGCAGGCCCAGGACCGGCTCCTGGAGGCGGTCCGTCAACAGGGCATGCGCATGATCGGGCCGAACTGCTTCGGCCTTCTGAATACCGATCCGGCCATCCATCTCAACGCCACGTTCACATCGGCCTTTCCCCCGTCCGGCCGCATGGCCATGGCCACCCAGAGCGGCGCGCTGGGAATCGCAATCCTCGCCGCGGCCCACCGATTACAGCTAGGCGTGTCCTCATTCGTCAGCGTGGGAAATAAAGCCGACATCTCCACGAACGATCTTCTGCAATATTGGGAAGACGACCCTTCCACCGACATCATTCTTCTCTACCTGGAGTCCTTCGGGAATCCGCGACGCTTTGCGAGAATTGCGCGTCGCGTCGCTCGGCGCAAACCGATCGTGGCGATCAAATCCGGTCGGGGCCTCGCCGGAAGGCGCGCGGCCAGCTCACACACCGCAGCCCTCGCGTCGAGCGAGGTGGCCGTAGACACACTCTTTCAGCAGTCCGGAGTGATCCGCGCAGACACCTTGCATGAGCTCTTCGCCTTGGCTCGAGGGCTTTCCGATCAGCCTTTGCCGAAAGGGAAGAGGGTCGGCATCATCACCAATGCCGGCGGCCCCGCCATCCTCTGCACCGACGCCTGCGAAACGGGAGGGCTGTCCGTCCCCGAACTGTCCAAGGCGACCACCACTGCCCTTTCTTCCTTCTTACCTCCCGCCGCTTCGGTGAAGAACCCTGTCGATCTGATCGCCTCCGCCAGTCCGGATCACTATACACACGCGATCACCACCCTCCTCGCCTCCAAAGAAATCGATGCCCTGATTGTCCTCTATATATCCGTGACGTTCGGCGATGCTGCCGGTATTGCGAACGGCATCTTGCGCGGGATCTCCACTGCCAGACAAGCCGGAGGCACCAACATCCCGATCTATATCTGTTGGATGGCAGAAGGGGATCTCGAACGGACCTTTCAGACAGCAGGCGAAACGATCCCCACATTTCCATTTCCCGAACATCCGGCAGTCGTGCTCAGCAAAGCTTTCCGGTATGAAGCATGGCGAGCACAGCCGCTCGGCATGATTCCGGATTTCGACGATATCGACTTCGGTACTGCAAGAGCCATCTGTGCTCAGGCCCTGTCTCGAGAAGGGCCCGGCTGGCTGACCGTCGAGGATACCAGAGCCCTCCTCGCCTCTACGAAACTCCCTCTGGCGCAGGGCGGCGTCGCAAGAACCGAAGACCAGGTGGCGGCCCTGGCCTGTGACCTGGGATTTCCCGTCGCCGTCAAGCTCGCGTCCCACCAGATCTTGCACAAGACCGAGATGGGCGGCGTGCATCTGAACCTGGCTGATGAACAAACCGTGAGGAATGCGTTCGCGGCGATCAGGGCCAGGCTCGCACAAGAAAACAAACTGGATGCGATGGAAGGCGTGCTCGTGCAGCCGATGCTGTCTGGCGGGGTTGAAGTGATGATCGGCGTCACCCACGACCCACTCTTCGGCCCCTTAATTGCGTTCGGTCTTGGCGGAATTCATGTGGAGATTCTGGGGGACGTGCGGTTCCGGATCACTCCCCTCACCGACCGCGATGCATCTGAAATGGTGCGCGAGATTAAGGGCTCTCGATTGCTGCAAGGCTACCGAGGCCACCCTGCAGCGGATGTGGAAGCCATCGAAGAAGTACTGTTGCGCCTCTCTCGCCTCGTCGAAGAAATCCCCGAGATCAGCGAACTGGATCTGAACCCGATCTTTGCCCTGCCGCCGGGACAAGGCTGCAGAATCGTGGATGCGAGAATTCGTGTTGAAAAGAGTTCACCGGCGGTTTAGGAAAACGCAGTCAGGCGTATCAGGCGAGTGGCCTAACGAGAGTGCTCATCTTCGGTACATAATTAGGGTCCGACACCGTACTTGGCCATGTCTATTGAAATACAATGTCGCGCAAAAGTTTACTGATCGACGGTACGCCATCGTCTCGTTTGTCGAAGTCACGGACGTCGTTTCGAATTTGATTAGCTTCGGAATTATAAAAGAGTTCCAGTATGGCTAATTCATTTTCGAGCGGGACTGCAACACTGAGAAACGGGCGATCTTTGAATTCAGGCAACTAACCGAGGACGCCAGCGACCATGCAGGCGAAAGCAGTACCACACTTGA
>SWDP01000010.1:196354-243485 GCA_005116885.1 Nitrospira sp. | reverse complement strand
CGACTTCGGGCTTCTCAGATCGGCCGGTGGCGGATTGAGCTGCGCGATGAGCGCAGCCGTGTCGGCTGCGAGTTGCGGTCGTCGGTCCATGTTCCCATCCATACCATGACAGTAGTAGCACACACCCTTCCCGTTAAAGACTGCTCTGCCACGCTCAGCATCGCCTGCCGCCTTTGTGCCCTTGGATGACGGCAGTGAACCGGCCCAGGCATTCATCTCAGGTAGGTGTACGAACTGGATCGCCAACCAGCCTACGAGGAAGAAGCAGGTGAAAGAGAATCCCCGGAGAATCTTACGCTTCGAGTCAGTCATCACATCACCCTGTCAGTCGATCTCAGTCAGTGCTACCCGCAACAAAGCTTGTATCGCTCTTCAGGAATATTTTTCATGTTCTGAAAGATAGTTTCGCGCTCTTCCGCACTGGCCACCTGATCGATGGCGGGATAGAGCGCCCGCTCTTCTTTTCTATTATGGGAACCGAGTAGGTCCAACAGCACCTGTTCTTCTTTATCGCTGTCTGGATTCTGCTCCACCACTTTGCTATGAATGGCCTCAAGCTGCTGCCCGATCTGGCGATGCTCCGCCCGCATCAAAACGGTTGGCCCTTCTTCGGACCTACCGGTTTTCTTCTCCCACAATGGAAACAACAGATCCTCCTCCCACACGATATGGCGCTGCAAGCCGACCTTAAATTCTTTGAATGCGTCTTTGGCCTTGGGAAAATCAGACCGTTTCAACTGCTGAAAGGTCTTGAACAACTCATCCAACCGATCATGGTCCTGCTCAAAGAATGCAGTGATGGTGTTCTGCTCGCTCATGACGCCTCCAAGACATCAGGACTGCTCTCTGACTTTAAACTCCAAATGACAGGCCACGCAGGCCTTCAACATACTGTTGAACTTCGGCAAGATCTGTTTCATATCCCTGGTGGGAATGATCCTTGCCAACTCTTCAGCCGCCGCATTGTGCGCCATGGCCAAGTCGTGATAGGCGGGTGGAAAATTCTCGGACGGTTGACTCGCCTTCGCCAACCGATGAATGAAGAATCCCAGGTGCAATTCCGTCAACCCTCTTGCCAACTCGTAGTCCTCGTCTACCAGCGCGTTCACAATCACCTGAATGGTCTCCAGGTGCTGTAACATGACCGCACGATGCTCTTTCCCCGCAGATGGAGATAATGGAATGGGATGCCTGGATTCGGACGTGAGATACGGAATCGACGGCTGCTCGTCGTGGCGACGTTCGGCTTCGCTGCAACCAGCCGACAAAGCGATACACAGAACACCCAGCGCGACCCTTCCAAGAAGGATCTGCCTTCCTCTATATAATCGTGACATGTAAGTCGCTCGTATATGTCAGCCTATGGAGATGCACGCACTTCTGAGCGAGACTCCTACGCGAACACGACCACATCCTGCCTCTCAATGGTGCTGATGCTGAAGGTCATGATCATGATGATGACCGTCCCCTACTTTCTTTCCCGCCCCGACAGTCTTAGGCTTCAGCGGGGTAAATTTTGCACCATATGCTTCCTGTTCCGGCAACTTGACGAATACCACAATCACGGTCTCGGGTGTGACCTGAAACTCACCATTACCCATCAACATATTCTGTTGTGACGGCTCCAGTTTGACGGTGATTTTGCTCCCGGACTTACCCTGCTGAATGGTCGCCTTACCCTCTCCCCCCTCGGTACGAATCTCTTTCCATGCGTGATCGGTCACATGGAGGACCAACGCTCCATTCTTCGCAATAAGCTCCAGATGATAGGGGCCTGCCGCACGAACCTGCCCGCCATGCGGCGACGGTATTGCGTCCAACGATGCATCGGTATGTGCCCACACAGGCTGGAAGAACAACAGGGGAGCAGCAAGCACCGCCGCAAGAATCGACACCTTCATGTTTTCTCCTCACAAGAAGAATAGATTTGGCAGAGATATTTTCACAGATATCTTAACCTATATCATCCATGAGTACTTTTGTATGAGTCACCGATGCAGCTCAACGATTTCCCCAGAACAATCATGA
Source organism: Nitrospira sp. (assembly GCA_005116885.1). Taxonomy (GTDB): domain Bacteria; phylum Nitrospirota; class Nitrospiria; order Nitrospirales; family Nitrospiraceae; genus Palsa-1315. Next base: position 241,457 of record SWDP01000010.1, on the reverse strand, counting down.
ATAATGCAGGCTAGCTACAACATTTGTCTATTTTTTTCTTTTAGGGACTCTCCTCCCGCCTTGACCGCCGCCTCGACATCCGTCGTTTTCTCTGCCAAGAAATGCTCCCCCCGCTCGATAGCCCGATCGAGGGCAGCTCGCGCTTCCTTCGCCTTCTCCAGGACTTCTTCCTCGGCCTTTCTGCCATAACCCTTCAAAGCCCGGCGGGTCTCTTCACCCGGCTTCGGAGCAAGAAGAAGACCTGCCACCATTCCGGCCATGGCTCCCCCTAAAAATGCGAGTGCAACGGCCGGCCCAGAACATGTTGTCTCTCGATTGTCCATAGCGATTCCTCCTTGGGTAAACTGGGTTCTCTTCAATTAAAAGCGAAGGCCATGCCACAGGGTCAAAACGAATCGGTCGGCAATCGTCTTGAATTGGCGAAGATTTCAGACGGCATTCACAGGAGGGAGGAGAACCGCTGGGGCATTCCAGGCCTGACAGAGTGAGTGACCTGAGGCAAAAGGCGACAGGACCTTTCGATCAGAGTGATACGCCAGCCCTACGAGGGGCATGCATGAAGCTAACTGATGGGATTAAAGGGAGCCAATGTGCGGACATAACTCAGTACATCCCAGATGTCTTGATCCGATAACCGATCCCCCCACCCGTGCATCGGACTGAAGAGTACACCTTGTTTGATCGCCAACAATAATTCCATGTCGGTCTTCGAGCGAGATTTCAGCGCCTGAAAATTAGCCGGAGGAACAATCAGATCTTTGACGTCGCGCCCCAATCCGTCTCCAGAGGTGCCATGGCACCGGACACAGTGCTGTTGGTAGATTCCCTCGCCTTTCTTGGGATTTCCCGTCAGGGGCTGAGCCATCGCCCATGATCCGGCCAGCATAACAGCCACGACCCCAACTACCATCATGCGTGTGTACATATCGTTGTCCTCCTCTTGGGCTTAACTATGGGGCATGTGCAGCAGCATCAAAATCGTTCCACCTCCTCCAGGATGAACACCAATTGCCCGAGCCCCATCTCACCCCCGATTCGCCGATGAAAACCGGGAACGAGGAGGGCAAACCCGAAAACCCAGGGAAGGCCGATTGATTCACTGGTCTCGCCCGCCGAGCGGCCCGACTCGAGCATCCTCGATCGGCTGTTTAATGCTGACCGCACCGCGTAGCTCACCCGTCTTGTACCCAATGGCACGATCAAATGGATACTGCTGCTTCAGCATGATTCGAATCGACTCCGGAATCTGGTCACTCGACCCGTGGCAGAGCAGACATTTCGACTGAACCATAATCGGTTTCATAAATCGGAAGTACTGCCCATCCGGCTCCGTCACCACCTCATGATGAGTCATGCTCGCGATCGTTTTCCCTTTCGCGGCGCGCTCGGTGAATTCAGCCAGCACTCGCTGCTCCCAGGCATCCGGCATCCCGAGCAAGGGATTGCGCACACGAGTCCCCACGCGTGTGACCCGCCAGCCACGTTCCCGCGACAACCGTCCGGCAATATCGGGCGCCAGCTTCGTGCAGACGATGATCGCTTCGACCGGGCCTCGCTCGGTCATCTCCCGTGTCATGGCCTCGCCTAACTCTTCCAGAAAGGTCGTGGCCACTTCGAACGCCCCCCGTGCAAGTTCGGTCTGGTCGGCAGAGGCAATACTGGTCGTTATCATGAGCACGACAACACTTCCTGCCAATGCTCTCATCACACGACATCTGTTCCTTGTCATCATGTCAACGCCTCACATGCCTCTGCCATACACCTATTCAATGTTGGTGTTGTCCTCCGCCCTGCGCCCCACCTGCATGATCGCCACCGCCACTCCCTCCATGTCCACCACCACTCATGCCGCCACCTCCCATTCCCCCCATCATGCCTCCCATTCCATCTCCGTGCTGTGCTCCACTCTTCATTTGTTCATGAACGGCACGGTCCTTTTCCCGTTGGTCGGGAGTCAACAGAGCCATGGCGGTGCGCTTACTCTTGATCGCCGTGAATAGGCAGGCCGCTTCTGCTTTTTTCAACTGATCGACTTTTGCCTGAATCGCCGTGAGATCAGTCTGCTCATCTTCCATCAGTGCCTGTAGTTCGAGTTTCGCCACCTTCGCGTCGGCTTCTAACCGGGCTTCTGAACGTTTGAAGTCCAGCTGCAGAGCCTTGACCTTGCTGATTTGTTCCGGCGTCAGCCCGATCTCTTTCGCATGTTTCAACAGATGCTTCAGATAGTGCGCGCTATGGTCGTCTTGTTCCTCCTGATCGTGGCCGCCATGCATCTGGTCATGCATCATCCGCCCCTGGGCCTCATCGGCAAGACCGGAGAGAAACGTGGCCGCGACTAGACAGGCAACTCCACCCAATACCACAACCCACTGTCTCTTCATCATGACGATCACCTCCCGTGTGAGTCCGTCCAAGGTCGCTACTTGCTACTATTGGAACGGAGTTGTTGATTCTGTCTCCTGTTCTACAAAGGCGGGACTTGGCTCAGGACTTCCCGTTCAGCTTCGAGCCAGTCGTCAAGATCACAACCATCCTGACAGCCCCTCGCTTGGTACCGGTCGAACGCGCGTTGCGCAATCAGAACATCGAGATCGTCCAGGGCCAAACCCGTGCTTTCTCTCACGTCTGCGTACTCCGCGCCGGTCGTAACGACCCTCTCCGTAGCAGGCTAACGGGAATGTCCACGTTCAAGGAATAAGAATTTCGAAGATAGTCATTGCGAGTGTCCTGCCACTCCCTTCGCATAGGCATCACTAGAGAATAAGGGCACAGGCTATGTGATGACGCAGAGAGAGAAGACATGACGGATGGTTTGCCGACGAATACCCCCACCGCGAGAGGGATCACTCTCGCAAAAGGCAGCAGCCTTCAAAGCGGGCGAGCCATGCAACACTGCAGAACCAGTGAAGCGATAGATGGGTCGTTATGGATTTGAGTTGGATTGAGGGCAGCCCTCACCTTCACAACCCTTCATGCCTTCCATGCCCCCCATCTCACCTCTCGATCCGCCCTGTCCCATACCGCCCATGCCACCGTCTCTCCCCATCATGGGCCCCATGCCTTGTCCACGCCCCATCATGCCCGGTCCATGTTCGCCGGCGAAGCCGCGCAGATACTGGATCATGCTCCAGATCTCTTTGTCCGTCAGTTGCCCGCCGAATCCCACCATGCTGGTACCGGGCGATCCGTTCTTGATCACCCAGAATATTTCACCTTCCGTACGATGGCGCCAGAATCCATGATGCTGGAAATTGCGGGGCGATGGATTCAGCTGGGCCGCCAACGGCCCATTGCCGTCCCCATCTTTTCCATGACAGTTGAAGCAAGCCCCCTTTCCGTCGTAGAGCGTCTTGCCCTCCTTGACGACCTCCGGGGATTTCGGCAACGGGTTCATGAGTGCGCGCGCATCGGCCAGCTTATCGGCCGGCACCAGCGACTGCATCATGTGCCGTTCGGCAGCCACAGCGGGAATGGCAAGGGAAATAATGACGGCTATCAATGGGAACATATTCAGCTTCATCAACTTTCTCCTCCTCTCACAGGATGCCGAAATAGTCCGCCAACGTCGCTCTCACATCGTTCAGATCCTCAACGCACAGACACCGCTTACGGGGCAACATTCGATTCGATATCGACTCCAAGGCCAATCCAGGCCCGCAGCAGATCGTGCCGCGTGATCGAATAGACGATCTTGCCGTTCCTCTCGATCGGCAGGTTGAGAAGCCGCTTATCCTCCATGAGCTTCACCGCCTCATCGAAACTCGTCTCATCTGTCACGGCGATGCGGTCTTTCACCATAATGTCCTCTGCGGCCAGCCGGTTCAGATCCTTCCCCGCTTCCAGCGCCCGAAGGATGTCGAACTCGCTGATGAATCCGGCGAACCTCCCCTCCCCATCGACCACCGGTGCTCCCGGCGTATGCGTCGTCAACAATTCAACGGCAATCCCCATCGCATTTTGTTTCCGAGTAAACACCAGATCATTCGTGGCACGCACTTGCCCAATTGTCTTGAACCCCCCGGCAGGAACACCCGGCCTGGCTAACGTGGTCATAGCACCCTCCTCTTGATGTTGAATCGTTACAGGGTCACAAATCATTCGGCTCATCGAGCAGCAGCGCTGCCTCGACGGCTCGTATGAATGGATCAGCAACCTCTATGCCAATCGGAAAAAATCAGAGTTCCAAATAGCCTTGGATTAACAGCGTGTTCAGCAATGGGAATAGTGGTCTCGTTCTATCGTGTTTGCGGGACTGGGGAGTCTTGCAACGATCTGGGCAGGCAACTGAGGCAAAATGCAACGGTGGGCGCACCCGGCATGAATACGGCAAACTTGGAAAATGAACCGTGATTGGATGAGTCAAACGCAGAAAAGTTTCTTGCTGCAGCGTATTACAAATCCAGCACCACCATCTTGCGGTGGAATCGAGTGATCACGTTGGGGTCCGGCGCCAGTCGAATGGGAGCTTCGTCTTTGCCGTTGTAGGGCAACAAATTCAGCACGTGCCGGAGACTTTCCAAACGCGCCGCCTGCTTGTCGTTGGCTTTGACGATAATCCAAGGACTGAACGTCGTGTGCGTCTTGCTGAACATCTCCTCTTTGTAGCGGGTATAAGAGTCCCACAGCTCTTGCGCCTTGTCATCGACCGGGCTCAGCTTCCATTGCTTGAGTGGATTCTGCCTGCGCGCGTCGAATCGCTTCGCCTGCTCTTCCTTGGAAATGGAGAACCAAAACTTGATGATGGTCACCCCGTCTTCGTAGAGCATATGTTCGAATTCCGGAACCTGCTGCAGAAACCGCTGATGTTCCTTCTTGCTGCAAAACCCCATCACCGGTTCAACCACCGCGCGGTTGTACCAACTGCGGTCGAAGAACACGATCTCGCCCTTGTTGGGCAGCTGTCGGATATAGCGCTGAAAGTACCACTGCCCCCGCTCTTCATCCGACGGTTTGGGCAGCGCGACCACTCGCATGGCGCGAGGATTCAGATGCTCGGTGAACCGGCGGATCGTGCCGCCCTTCCCGGCCGCATCGCGCCCTTCGACCAGGATCGCAATCCGTTCGCCTTTGTTTTGTACCCACCGTTGAAGCCTGACTAATTCAACTTGTAATTGCCGCAACTCTTGCTCGTACAGCAGTGTCTTGCGCACCTCCTCGATATCGACAGCTTTACTCTCAAGGAGCTTAAAAAAACCTTTTCTCGTGTTGATTCTTCGGAGATCGTCCGCGGTCAAGCCGTGGCCCGGTTCGCCGATGCGTCCAAGCTCCTGGCCGACCAGCCCGCTGAGCGAAACTCGGTAACCGTCTCCTTCCCGCGGCACCATTGTAGGAATGGCCTCCAGCTCATTGGCATCGAGACGCCCGTCCTGTTCGATGGACTGGCCAAGGTGCGCCTCAGCCCGCCGACCCGTTCGGCCTTTTGATTTTCCGGTCGATTCGCCATCGGCTGACATACAAAGACTCCTCCATTTTTTGCAGAATCAGAATGCGACGTTGCGATCACGTTCAGCAACGGCCTTGATGTAGTCTGCCATGCCTTTGATCGTGGCGCCAGAAACAAGATCTCCCGAACCGATCTGCCGCGCCACAGCACAGGCCCCGCAGACCCAGATGGGAATATTCGCCGCTTGGACGGCTGTCAGCAGATCTTTCATTGGCGTCAGATTCACCCCCGTCACGTGATCGGCGGTTCCTTTGCGCCCGAGCGTGACCGCTTCATTCCAAAGCCAGAGCACGACCTCATGCCCTTGCTCCTTCGCAACCTTCGCCGCCATGAACGGCAGCGTCGCCATCGTCGGATCGTCCGTCCCTCGACTTCCAGACACAATAAATGTCGCCATGATCTACTCCTTTGTTCACTCTTTGCATCTCGTTGGTCATATTTCTCGGCTCGGCCTGCCAGTCACTGGTCATTCGTCATCAGTCATTTCTCTGTCCATTGACTAGTGACCAATGACCGCTTTTCGCGCTTCACATCCTACTTCGCCAATGAACGAACGTAGTGAATCAGCTGCCACACCTGCTCATCCGGCAATCCGGAGAACGGCATCATCCCGGTTCCCGGCGAACCGTTCTTGATGATCCAGAACAGTTGCCCATCGGAAATATCCTGCATCATCGACCCACACGTGAAGTTACGCGGCGGCGGCACCAAGGCTGCCCCCATAATTCCTTTTCCATCCCCCTGCTCTCCATGGCACATCGCACAAGCCACAGGTTGGGCCGTCTTCAAGTAAAGTGTCTTCCCTGCCTGAATGGCTCCAGCGGAAGCAGGGAGCGGATTCGTCTTGGCCATGAATTCGTCCGGAGCCTTGGCCGTCTTGCGCGGTTGCACACAGACTCCTCCCTGACCCCCGCTCGGAGCGGTGGCCATGTCCGGCGCTCCCTTAAACGTCGCCTTCACATAGGCCATTACATCGGCCACGCCCTGTTGACCGATCGTCAAATTCCAATAGGGCATATTCGGTGATTTGCCTACTGCCGGCCCGCCATGATTGATGACGTTGTACAGATATTCAATCGGGAGCTTTTCAAATGGAATGTTGGCATGAATCGCCGGTTTGGGTTCCAGACCGGAGGCTGCCGGTCCATCACCTTTACCTGTTGCGCCGTGGCATTGCGAACAATATTCCTTATAGACGACCTTACCCCGATCCACGCTGGCCATCTCGAATTCACGGCTCGTCCAGGGCTCGTAGTACGTGAAGTCCTTCACCCCCTGCACCATGAGAAACCCGATCACCGCGCGAAGCTGTGGCTCCGTCGCATCGGCAAGAAACTCGCCGCTGTGTGGCGGGAAGTCCTGTGGATTCTGTCCGAAACGGAAGAGCCAATCCTGATCGTACCGCTGTCCGGCCGCTACAAGCGATGTGCTCTGGGGACCCCCGATGAGCTTGCCATCCTCTTCGATCACGTGACAGCCGAGGCAGGCATGCGCCTTGAAGGCCTTCCCCCCGAACGTCGCCTCGAACTTCGTCACCTTCGAGCGGTCGAACGCGCCGACCTTCACGCGCGGGTCCTTGTTGTGCTCAGTAAAGTAGTCGGCAATGGCATGGGCCTCCGGCTCAGTCACCATTGGATGCTTCGACGGCACCTCGGTCAGATCCCATCGATAACCTTTGGCATATAATGGCGCTTCCTTGCCCGTCAGCCACTGGATCAACCAGGGTCGTTTGTACTTACTGCCGGCCCAGATGAGGTCTGGCGCCCTCAGATTGAAGCGAGAATCCGGCTGACCTTCCAGCCGGTGGCATTGCACGCAAGTCTGCTGGATGATGTCTTTCGCGCGCGCTTGATCGCTCCCAAACGACAGCTGCGGGGACGACATGAGTCCCAGTAACGCGAGTGCAGCGCTTCCAATGACCACCCGATTTCTCAGATACATGCCGCCTCTCCTTTCACGATGGTTTCTCCTCCCTGTGATGGGGATTGAGTTCGATCGCCACGCCGGCAGGCACCGCAAGAGATTGATGCACGGTGCAGCCATGTGCCACTTTGAGCAGCCGCTCGCTTTGTGCAGTCGTCACGCGATGCGGCAAGCGAATCGCCAATGTGATCTGGCCCACCCGATGCGGCTGTTCCGCCATGGTCCATTCCGCCTCGACGCTCAGCCCTTTGGTCGAGATCTGATGGCGGTCGCAGTAGCGGCCAACAAAATACCCGACACAGCTGGCGAGTGAACCGACGAAGAGTTCGACAGGGCTCATGCCGGCATCCTGTCCCCCTTCTTCGATCGGCTGATCGGTGACAACCCGGTGCTTGCCGCTCGTGATGTCGTACCGAGTGCCGCCATGGTAGACCACGGTGAGTGTCATTGCGCACCTCCCGGTTCAGGCAATCGCATCGCCAGCCAGACGCAGACGGTTCCCAACGGCGCCGCGATCCACATGCCGTGAATTCCAGCAGCATCTGGAATCGTCACCGGACCATATCGACCAATGGTCATCAGAGACTCTTCGACCTCAGGAAACAGGAAAGCGAATGCGAGCGCTCCGCATAATCCGCCCAACACAGTGACCCAGGCATCCGGCTTACCCTCTGCGCAGGCTGCGAGTGCCGTACCGGGGCAGTATCCCGTCAGCGCAAATCCCACACCAAAGATCAGCCCGGCGAGAATGAGCCCTAAAAGATAGAGATCTTTCACCTTCATATTGGCGAAGCCGAACAGATCCAATAAATGCACCCCCATGAGCCCGACGCCGATGGCCATCAGAATCAGCTTCATGATGGTCAAATCCTTCAACCGGAGCGCATTGACAATCTTGGTATGACTCGACGCGCCGGAGAGCTGGAGTAGGGCTCCAAACGCCGCCCCGAGCGCCAACCCCAGTGCGAGTGTCAACATCTTGACGCTCCATCCCGATAGAGGAGGCGCGCCGTGATAATCCCGCTGATGAAGAGTGCCGCCGAAAAGACAAAGGAACTGATGGCCAATTGAGATATCCCACTGATCATGTGCCCGGAGGTGCAGCCGCCGCCGAAGCGGGCTCCGAAGAGGAGGAGAAATCCTCCGGCGAAGGACCAGACCAAGCGACGTCCAGGATTCGAGCCAAACCGTTTTTTCCATTCGGTCGGCACGACTCTAATGGTGAAACGTGAGGTGGCCATCGCTGCCACCAACGCACCCAACGGGATCCCCAACACAAAGAAGAATTCGTAGGTGGCCAGCGTCCATCCTTGCGCAGTCTTGGCCAAGTAGGGACTTGTCGACGCGATGTCCGGAAGCACAGCGTGCAGGAGCACGCCATCCAACACGACGTACTGCGCCGACACCCCGATGGGTTGGACCAATGCAACAGCGACGATCAAGACCAGACCGATTCCGATCCCACCGGCCCACCATCGGAGTACCGGGCTCGCATCCTCGTGAGACATGTCAGGACGATTTGGAATGTTTTTCTTCATTTCGGCTTCACGGTTTGATATAGGCCCAGCCTTCTTCTTGCAATTCCATCAGACGGACCATGGCGGGAACCGTTCGGTCCACCTGATCGAGCAAATCCGCCCGCGTAAGACCCTGAGCCTTCATCGTATTGGAGCAGGCAGTAACCTCGACAGCATAGGCCGTCTTCAGTTGCGCCAGTTCCGGCCCCAACGTCGAATCTTTTTTCGTCAACAGCGGCAGCCCGGCGCCATGCACGACCAACTCCACACGCAGGTGCTCACGGCCCACTTCCTGATAAAGATTACGGATATTATTCAACGCGCCTCGTTGCACCTTCTCATCGCCTGAATTGAGGTGCATGACCACTCGATGCGGGCCCTGAGACGTCTCAGCCGCTCCACTGAGCCCCGCAACAGAAGCACTCAGTAGGCTGACGAGAAGTGTGACGAGCATCGCGTTCATCGTGATAACACCACCCTCGCAACGTTTACGCCTAGCAGGATGCGGAAAAACTCGATTTATACGTAGAACGCCAATGGCATAGTACCGATGGCGCTGAGATCAACATAGTCGCAGGATGATCAAAAAGGCTGTCCAGCAAGGCCGCAGCGAGCGAAGAGGCGAGGAGGTACCAACCGCACTTTGTGTAGCCGTTCGCCCGCAAAATGGATCTTGGCGAACGGAACATATCCTCCAGTACTTCCGAGCCTCTGAGCGATGCGAGAACGCCCCAGACCGGCGGCGCGGCCATCGTCCCTTGGCCATCGGAGCCGTGACAGAAGGCACATTTGCTCGCGAACACGGTCTTCCCGTTGCCTGCATCGAGCGGGCGACGTGACTCAATGCGCTGGAGGCCCCGCCAGGATATTTTCGCACCGATCGGCACGCCGCGTGAAAGCCAGGTGATATAGGCGACGACGGCCTGTAGCTTGGAGCTGTCCGGTGGAAATGCCCGCCCATTCAGGCTCCGCTCCATACACTCGTTGACACGATCGGCGAGCGTATTTACTTTCGCGCTGCGAGGGCGATATTCGGGATAGATTGCGGCAAGGCCGACGAATGAGGCGGCGTTTGGATTGAGCCCGCCGTCGAGATGACAGTTGGTGCAGTTGAGGCGATTGCCAACATAGGGGCGAGCATATTCTTGCGTGTTGACGACGATCTCATAGCCGAGTCGGATCTGTTCACCTAGTTGACTGCCCAGAATAGTGTCGGGGGAAGGCGGAGCGAATTCTATCGGCGCGCGAACAGTTTGGCTGGTCGCTCGAAGCTCGTCAGTCGTAACCCGAGCCTTTTCACCTGAGCAACTTGCGAGCGCTATCATTCCGAGAACAGCCGGCAATAGCCATACCATGCCCCTCTCTTGTGCCAAGACCGTGCCACTATCAAGAGGAACCGGCCTATCCTTTACTCCTGTCAAATCACATGATTAGCCGTAAGCCTCCGAAAGCCCTGGAGCTAAAAGCCACAGCGCTGACCCAGTGATTGTTGCGAGATGCCACAGAAGGCTGGCGAGGAGCGAGACGGGCGGGACAGGAACTGCTGAGTGCTGAGGAGAGGCGGACAGAGAAGGACGGGATGGAGGAGGATTCCAAGTTTCCGGGACTCAGAACCGAGGGGGACACGATCCGAAGTTCGAAGGCTCTAGGCGCTTCAAACTTCGGATCGCACCTTTTCTTCCTATCTGACTAAGCGAGCCTTTATTCCTTCACAATCACGCCGCACGCGATGCGGGGTCCGCCCGGTGCATCCTTTGTCACAGGATCAGGCAAATACTTATCGTCAAACTCATGGATAATGAAGGCGCTCCCATCCTTATCGAGGAGAGTGTTCAGTCCATCGGATAGTGTCACTCGACTCGTGATGGTATACAGCGACCCCTTCTGGTCATCGTTCACGGAGAGGTTCTGGAGATCGCCGAGATGGTAGGGATGGTTCCCTAACCCAGAGGTGACGTTCGCTTCCGGATTGATTGCCGCATCGACATTCCCATCAAAGTGTCCCTTGGCTGCAGCGAAGGGCTCGCAGTTGCCGACCTCGTGAATATGGATCGCATGGCGTCCCGGCTTCAACTTGCTGTCCGGCGCGCCAGTGAGCTTCAGCTTGATCGTGACGCGCCCCTCGTACTTCTCGTAGAGATGCACCTCTCCCGTAATGCCGGGGCCGGCGATGATCGCCTTCGCGTGCACAGGTTTTTCGACCTTGCCTGTGTAATAGGACGAGCAGCCGGCAAGCGGCACAAGCGCCGACACCACAATTGCAGTTCCCACAAGTATTCGATTCATACAGCCTCCTTCGTTAGCCAACAGTCAGAACACACGACTTTCCCTATTAAGAGCCGAGCGCAAAGATATTCTCACAATGGCACTCAGTCCACAACCATTCAGTCATCGATGTATCACATTCAGTTCTCGCGCGCCTATCCTAATAGAACGCTGCGGGAAGGATGTATCGTATCGCCCGACTTCTCGCATGTCATATCTGGCCTGTCACATCTACCGTTCTGCTGAAAATCGATATACATCATGGCAGGTCGTACAGCGAGCCGTCATGCTCGAGAGCCGTTGCAGAATCTGTTGTGAGGTCTCTTTGTTCGCGATCGCATCCGCGAGGGCATCCATGTCCTTGTGGATCGACATGCCCATCTGCTTGAACGGCAGCGGCAACTTCGCCATGAGTGCCGGGTTTACGTCCTCAGCCATGTGCATGCCCGCTGAGCGGGCCGCTTGTTCCATCTGGGTTCGATCCGCAGCCTGGTTCTGGCCTGCCAGACCGGTCACGACACCATGAACCGCCTTCAGGAGCAGACGCATCTCGCCCAGGATCAGGTCTCGCTCTGCCGACGCCAACATGATTTGTGTCCGTCCGTCTGTGCCTTGCGTCGTCACCCCCTGCACGAAAAACCAACCGGCAACCCCAATCGTCACGATCCACAGCCCCAATGTGATCCAACAGAGCGTCGATTTCATCGGAGCCCGCTGCCCATGCCGCCAGTTTGTTCAGGAGCCAGGGTTCTCACATAGGCGAGCACATCCCAAATCTCATCGTCTGTGAGTGCTTCCCTCCAGGCTCCCATCGCCGTATTCTGCCTGCCGTCATGCACGCTCTTAAATAACCTCGCATCCAGCTTCCCTTGAACTGCCGACGACGTGAGGTCGGCGACCGGAGGATTAAACTTCATCTGCCCATCTCCCTTCCCATCGACCCCATGGCACCGAATGCAGGTCGTTGAATAGATGACTCTGCCGCTGAGCACATCGCGTTCCGGTTGAGGCGCGTTTAAATCCTTCAGGCTCGGCCCTCCGGCGTTTCCCAACCCCGTGATCCCGGCAAACACCAGCAAAGAGACCCCGACAATTACAGCTTTCATCGCATCGACTCCCTTTATCCGTTAGATATCATTGCGAGTGAGATGCCAGCCAAGCGTGGAAATGAGAGCAGCTAAAGCTCAGCACAAACAATGCGTTAGGAGAGGGGGCCTGGAGACGCCGCCGACAGAGCCCCGCAACTGGCGAGAAAGACCCCGCCGATCATCCGGTCACTGTCGCAAGACGCCACAGCCAGAAGAACGTCAACGGTCAACGGTCGTTCGTCGTCACGATTCAGGTAAATAGGCTGAAGGCTTTTAGCATTCAGTATTCAGTCTAAACATCTGAGCAGCGACCATTCGTCAATCGGCTCATCCTTCGACAATCGTGGGCTGGGACTGTCTCCGCTTCCGAGCGGTGCTTGCTACCTGCTTCTTCTCTCTCCTTCAGTCTTGCGGCATCCAGGCGATTAGTGTATATACGGTATTGTGTTTACATGGGACATTCCGAAGGCCATCGCGAGCTTCGAGAAGCATGGCGTCCCGTTTGAGGAAGCCACTACCGTCTTCGCCGACTCCGATACGCTGGATGGCGAGGACCCAGAACACTCGACGCACGAACGTCGCCGTCAGCGCATCGGCGATCATTGACCGGACGAATCCTTTTTGTGGTGTATACGATACGAAGGACAACACATGAAAAAGAAACGATCCGTATTATCAGTGCCCGACCGGCGAGCCGCAAGGAACGTCAAGCCTATACCCGACTCGCAGATTGATTTTTCCGACATCCCGGAAGCTACAGACGCACAATTGAAGCGCATGCGTCGGGTCGGCAGACCGGCCAGCGGCATGGCAAAGCAGTTGATCGCCATTCGTCTCTCTCCCCGGCTATTAAGCCAGCTCCGAAAGATGGCCGCTAAGCAAGGGAAACCCTATCAGTCACTGATTCATGAGCTCTTAGAAAAGGCCGCCTCCAAAGCCGCGTAAGCGTCCTTGTAGAACATTGACGTATTTGATCTTCCTTAAGATGCCCGACGAGCGCACGAAGCCGCCGCACAATCAGACGAGCCAGATTCCTGATAAGTACAGTTGGCCTAGCCTGCTCAAGAAGGACGGCAACGACTTGTTCGACCACTTCCGTCGTCTTGTGGAAGAGCTCGGCAAAAGGAGTATATGCTAAGGCTGATCTTCACCAAGGCCCAGAATAAGTTCCAGAGCCCCGTCAAGACAAAGAGGAAAAGCGTTGCTCTGTTATTTACTATATCGCCATGCCTCAAGACTCAAGGATCATTCAGCATCTAGGCAATACCGGACAGGTCTCATCTTACGCAGAGATTGAGCAACTTGTTTTTGCATTCGAAGCGGTCCTGGGTCGATTCGGCATTCGAATTCAATCAGGCTCGGAGCTTGAGGGGGCATGCTGTTCCGTCCTGGAGGTGCTTGGCAAGAATGAGAATGCCCATATTTGTGATCCGCAGGAGGATATTCGTCTCGTATTTACTGAAATCTTAGGCATTTGGACTTTCCTCAAGAAGATCGTTCGCTTGGAGAGCCATCCAGGCATTTCTCAATTTGCACCTCACCTCGCACTGCTCAACAAAGGAACCGTAGGCCAGAACAAGCGAGCCGCCGTGTGCCAAGAGGCTACCAATAAGATTTTTGAGCTGTTGTTTGCCTTGGTGTTGCTCGACGTCAGCGACGAAGTCATTCTCGACCACCCCTCCTCGGCCCAGGGTGACAATCCCGACGTGTTGGTAACGATTGACGGGCTATGTTGGGGATTTGCGTGCAAAACTATTTATGGCGCGTCCGGGAAGACCTTTTACGACAACATAGAGCAAGGGGTGGAGCAAATTGAAGCGGCTCCCAAAGCTCAGGTTGGAATCGTAGTCATGAATTTTCGCAACATCATCAGGCACGAGGAATGCTGGCCTATTCTGAATAAAGCTGAATACCTCAATGGCGCGGAACCAATTATTGCCGCATACGAGCGGCCAGATGAGTTCGTTGCCTCGCACATTTTGGAAGTGGTCACACAGAAGTACAATCAAGTCGTTGCCGAGATTGGGCTTCCAAATGTCATGAATCTATTCGCCGGCAAGAAAGCGCTGCCGGCATTTCTCGCCTTCTCCCAAACATGCACAGGGAAGGTAACCGCACTTGGGCCTATTCCCAAATCAATCATCAAACTGGACATCGGCCATTTCGGCGATATTCAAGCCCATCAAGGAGTATTTGATAGAATCAACTCAGCTTTGCACGACTGTTCGCAGTAGTGAGCGGGAAAGGAAAGAGGTTGGGAGTCTTTTCTCAAGGTCTGAGATGCTTCCTGCAAGCTCGCTTATTCTCTTTCCAGGGATGGGGGCTGATTGATCTTCCATTGCGCGCATCCAATCGTACTCTCATTCCCAGCTCGATGCATAGCCAAGCAAGGGCGTGAGGAGCTTTTGACTGCGGCCGTCGAGCGAGGCCCTTCCAATTCCCTATACTTTTCTTCGAAGGAGTGGCCAAGGCTGCCCTTTACTGCGCACATCGGACTATCACCGTTTCATCGTGCGCGTTCCGCGAGCAAGAAGGGCACCTGATCGCTCCTTCCCCGCCAGCAGGCGCTTCCCAAAATGTCGGCGCCGAGGTATTCTTTCTGCCGTCGTTTTATACTCTCCCAATGAGGTGCGCATGACTGCCGATGATCGCTACGATGTGTCCGGCTTGCCGGAGATGCAGTTTGAACCTGGCTCCCATGGGCTGGTGCTCAAGAATCTGATCGGGATTACGTCGAAGCAAGTTATGGCCGAAGTAGAGGCCAGAGCCCTTGAACAGGCAATGGATGTACTGGTCAGAGCCTACGGTGAGGCGCATCGGTTTACGGCCATGGATCTCTGTGACTGTCACCGCACCTGGCTTGGCCATATCTATGAATGGGCCGGTCGCTATCGGCGTGTACATGTCAGCAAAGACGGATTCCCTTTCGCAGCCGCCGCGCAGGTACCTGTCTTGATGGATCAGTTTGAACGGGATGTGTTGCGGCGCTATACGCCGTGTACGTTTGCAGATCGAGCTGACCTTGTCCATGCGCTGGCGGAGACGCACGTTGAGTTCGTGCTGATCCATCCGTTTCGTGATGGGAACGGACGCCTCGCTCGTGTGCTGTCATCTTTGATGGCGCTCCAGGCAGGACTGCCGCTACTCGACTTCAGCCTCATGGCGGGAACGGGCAAGACCGCGTACATTGCCGCGATTCATGCAGGCCTCGATAAGCACTATGCGCCGATGGAGCGATTATTCGGAAAGATTATCGAACAGAGCCGTTCGTCTTCTTAGACAACACAGGCTTGCTCTTCTCAGCCAGGATGCGGGCAATGGATTCAACAGATGCTCCGGTCTCAACTGCCGTCGAGCTAGCAACATTGGCGATCAAAGCTTTCCGGTATTTCGCTGGAACCTTGAGATGAGGGTTGGTTTCAATGAGTGGCTTGCTCTTCATCGCTGTTGCCTTTCTTCGCGTGTGCAATTCTACCCCATGACCTGAAATGAGGCTATCTCAAAGTGCGAGCCTTCGCGGGGCGCACTTGAGGCGTTGTTCCGCTGCCCCCTATCTTCTTCATAGCGGCTTGCTAGAGGATCTTCCACTGCGCGCAGCCGCTCCATCCCTACTTATTTTCTCAAGGGTAGCCTGGTCGATCCTCGAATGCGCGCGTCGAACGAGCACCTTCTGAGCGTGCGCGTTCCGCGAGCAGGAGGACGACCAGGCTACCCCAGGCCCCCTGTTATCGGATGGTCGCTTCCAAGCTCACTCTCGCCTTCATAGAGTTGGAAATCAGACAGTTCGCCTCGGCTTTCTCGATCAGCTCCTTAGCTTTGGCCGCATCGGCGTTCGCCGGGAGTATGATGGTGGGTCTCAACGTAATGGCCGTGAACTGAAACTTTCCATCAACCAATTCCAGCTTCCCTTCGGCCGCACTCTCATACGCAGTAAAGACCAGACCTGCTCGCTCCGCCACCGCCAGGAACGTCGTCATCAGACAGATGTTGGCTGATGCGACGAACAGATCCTCCGGCGACCAGATACCGTCGTGGCCCTTGAACTCAGGCGGCGTCGCAACCTGGATATCCGGCTTCCCGGCACAGGAAATGACCCCCTTGCGTTGCTCCGTCCATTTGACCGATGTGTGATACGTGTAAACTTTCGGTCGTACTTCCACAGCTCCCTCCTTCCCTTCTTTCCTTGGTTCGCTCTCGGACCTCTCATCTCTGACTGTTCACCCGTTACGATTCACGCCTGAAAAATCGTCATGACTTACAAGCCGATGCGTCGACAAGCTGGGAAAGATCGTACTGGAGCACGTCGCCGATGCACTCGATAGTCACGTCCGCCGGCGGGTAATTCTTGAGCAGGTGCGGATCGTGCGCATAGTGCCCCTGCCGTGGGAATACGGTGGTCACCCGCGCGCCCCAGATCTTCTTGACCGCCGTGAGGATTCTGAGCTTGTCGTCGACCAGCACGTAGTGATCGCCCGGATACCGCCGCTCGACATCGTCGAGTTCCTGTTCTTTGTGGATGTAGATCAGCACATGGCCATCCACAGCCTCGAAAAGACCGGACCGTTCGATTTTTCTCGGTTGGAACACCACGTCCCCATCCGACAGGATGACCGCCTTTCCCCATTGCTTCACGTGCTCCACCGCATCGAGCGCATTTGGAAACAATCGATTCGCGAATGGATAGTTCACCAGAAAATGAGAGACCGTCAATACTTGTGGATCGCGGGGATGCTCGACTCGAAAGCGCTGGAGCGCCCCCAAGTAGTCGGCGTAGCCGAGCTCCGTTCGCAACCGCTCGAAGATCGCCCAGTAGTTTTCCTGCCGTTCGTGCCCCACCGTCTGTTCAAGATGGCGCTTAAGATCGGCCGTCACCCGATCGTTGTCGAGAAGGGTATTATCGACATCGAAGAGGAAGACGACATTCGTTGTTGCCATTGATACACCTCTCATCTGTATCGAATTCGTGGATCTGCATGCCTCAGACTGCCCCACTCCATCGCCAGTTGCGGATCTCCGGCATGTCCTCGCCGTATTTGGCAATATACTGTTTGTGCTCAAAGCGCTTGTCACGCAAGGCCTGTTTGGCATAGTCCGCACGGGAACCGCGCAGAGGGATTCGGTCGATGACGTCAGCGACTAGATGAAAACGATCGAGATCGTTCATCACCACCATATCGAACGGGGTCGAGGTTGTCCCTTCTTCCTTGTACCCGCGCACGTGCAGGTTCTTGTGGTTAGTCCGCCGGTAGGTCAGGCGATGAATCAACCAGGGGTACCCGTGAAACGCAAAGATGATCGGCTTGTCCGTCGTGAACAGGGCATCGAAGTCCTTGTCGGGCAATCCGTTCGGATGCTCATTGGGCGGTTGCAGCTTCATAAGATCCACGACGTTGACCACTCGCACCTTGACAGCGGGAAAGTAGGCACGCAGCAACGACACGGCCGCCAGCGTTTCCAGCGTGGGCACATCGCCGCAGCAAGCCATCACGACGTCCGGCTCGCTGTTCTTGTCGTTGCTCGCCCATTCCCAGATGCCGATGCCGGCAGGGCAGTGTTTGAGCGCATCGTCCATGTCGAGCCACTGCGGCGCCGATTGTTTGCCCGCGACGATGACGTTCACATGGTTGCGGCTGCGCAGACAATGGTCGGTGACGGACAAGAGGGTATTCGCGTCCGGCGGGAGATAGACCCGGATCACCTCAGCCTTCTTATTGACGACGTGGTCGATGAAGCCAGGATCTTGATGGCTGAATCCATTATGGTCTTGCCGCCAGACGTGGGAAGACAACAGATAATTCAGCGAGGCGATCGGTCTCCGCCAGGGAATGTGGCCGCAGACCTTCAGCCACTTCGCATGCTGATTGAACATCGAGTCGATAATGTGAATGAACGCCTCGTAGCAGGAAAAGAACCCGTGCCGTCCGGTCAAGAGATACCCTTCCAGCCAACCCTGGCACTGGTGCTCGCTGAGCATCTCCATCACCCGGCCGTCCGGCGCGAGGTGGTCGTCGTAGGGATAGCGATCCGCCATCCACGCGCGGTTGGTCACCTCCAACACATTCTGCCAGCGGTTTGAATTATTCTCGTCTGGACTGAAGAGGCGAAAATTCCGGCTCTCCATATTCAGCGTCATCGTGTCCCGCAGGAATGTCCCCATGAGGCGGGTGGACTCGACGTCAAGGGCGCCTGGTTTCGTGACCTTGACCGCATAGTCGCGGAAATCAGGCAGACGCAGATCCCTGAGAAGCAGACCGCCGTTCGCATGGGGATTCGCACTCATGCGACGCGCTCCCTCGGGCGCCAGTTCGGCCAATGCAGGGGTGAATCCTCCCGTCTTGGTAAACAGCTCCTCGGGTTTGTAGCTCTTCATCCACTGTTCGAGGATTTTGATGTGCCCTGGTTTGTCCATGTCGCCCATGGGCACTTGATGTGAGCGCCAATAATCTTCGGTCCGCTTGCCGTCAACCTGCTTCGGACCGGTCCAACCTTTGGGCGTTCGGAGCACAATCATGGGCCAGAGCGGGCGCTTCTTGGCACCGTCCCGGCTGGCGGCGGCTT
Source organism: Nitrospira sp. (assembly GCA_005116885.1). Classification (GTDB taxonomy): domain Bacteria; phylum Nitrospirota; class Nitrospiria; order Nitrospirales; family Nitrospiraceae; genus Palsa-1315. The sequence goes on along the minus strand of SWDP01000010.1, from coordinate 222,663 downwards.
TGATACGCTGGATATCCCGCATAACAGTATCGAGCGTCGAGGCCATGAGCCGATGCATCTTCAGGGGGTCGTGGCCTTCGACGAAATAGGGGCTGTAGCCGTAGCCGACCAATAGCGATTCCAGCTCCTCGTGACTGATACGGGCCAGGACCGTGGGACTCGCGATCTTGTAACCGTTCAGATGGAGAATGGGCAGGACGACGCCGTCGGTGACCGGGTTAAGGAATTTATTGGAATGCCAACTCGTCGCGAGCGGGCCGGTTTCCGCTTCACCGTCACCGATCACGCAGGCTGCGATCAAGTCTGGATTGTCGAATACGGCCCCGTATGCATGTGAGAGTGAATATCCCAATTCGCCGCCTTCGTGAATAGAGCCCGGAGTTTCCGGAGCTACGTGACTGGGAATGCCGCCCGGGAAGGAAAATTGTTTGAACAGCCGTTTCATGCCTCGTTCGTCCTGCGAGACGGTCGGATAGACTTCGGTGTAGGTGCCTTCGAGATAGGCGTTTGCCACAATCCCAGGTCCACCATGGCCGGGCCCGGCAATATAGATCATGTTGAGATCCTGTTCCTTGATGACCCGGTTCAGATGGACATAGATGAAGTTCAATCCCGGCGTCGTCCCCCAGTGACCGAGCAACCGCGGCTTGATATGGGCGCGTTTCAGCGGCTTCTTCAGCAAGGGATTGTCATAGAGATAAATTTGACCGACGGACAGGTAATTGGCCGCGCGCCAATAGGCGTCGATCAGAGTTAAGTTCTTCTTGGCTAACACCGACTTCTTCATGGGCATTTCTCCTCCTGGCAGAATCGTAAAAGGTAAGACGTGAAAGGTGACACGTAGGACTGCCGAGAGCTCTGCTTCCGAAACTTTTCACCTTTCACAATTCACATTTCACGAACTGTTGGACCGCCTGTTCAGTATACATTCGAACGTGGCGCGAGCGATCTCGAGCTCTTCATCGCCTCCCGCCACGTAACAGGCCATTGGTGCGTCTTCCTCGCTGATCTTTATTGCCTCGCCGGAAGCGATCTCCCTCGCCGCCTCATTGCGCACGGGATCGAGACGAAGCCCACACCAGTCCATTTCATCACAAATCCGCGCACGGATGACCGCAGATCGCTCACCGATGCCGCCGCCGAACACAATCGCATCGGCGCCTCCCAGCACGGCCAGGTATGCGCCGATGTACTTGCGCACGCGATAACAAAACATATCCAGTGCCAGCGCGGCGCGTGAGTTCGGCTTACCTTCGGCTGCAATCAGCAGTTCGCGCATGTCGCGCGAGATACCCGACACCCCCAGAAGGCCCGAACGCTCATTCAAGAGACGTTCAACCTCATCGATCGACAGACCTTCCCTCCGAACAAGATGTCCCATGACTGCCGGGTCCAGGTCACCCGATCTGGTCCCCATCACCAGACCTTCGAGCGGCGTAAATCCCATCGACGTATCCACCGAGCGTCCCCCATCGATCGCCGTCGCGGAGCAGCCATTGCCGAGTTGCAGCGTGATGAGTCGAAGTTGGGCGAGCGGACGGTTGACTGCTGCCGCACAGATGCCGGCCAACGACGCATGGGCAATGCCGTGAAATCCGTAACGATGGATGCCGTGCTTGCGGGCCAGATCGAGATCGATGGCATAGGTGGCTGCCCTGGGCGGGATCGAGCGGTGAAAGGCCGTATCGAATACGGCAACCATCGGGATGTCTAATCCCAGCACAGCGCGCGCACCCTCAATCGCAGCAATTGATCCAGGATTGTGGAGCGGCGCGAATTCGGCCAAACGGTCGATTGCAGCGACCACGTCGTTATCGATCACGACCGGCTCTCGAAATTGTTCCCCTCCATGCACCACTCGATGGCCAACCGCGTCAACGCGGAGATCTCGTCCATCAAACCGGTTCGATTCCTCCAACATCTGCAGCATGCACCGGACCGCCTCAGCATGGGTCGAAACAGGGCCTGTCGTCTGGACCACCGTTTTTCCAGCGGGACGGAGCACCATTTTCGCCGCTGGCCCGATGTCTTCTATGGATCCTTCATACCGACTGCTTGCGGTGAAGCGGGCGGCTGTCTTCGGAGATTCGTCGAACTCGATGACCTTAAACTTCAAGGACGAACTTCCACTATTGATCGCTAATACATTCTTCATCGTCGTCGCAGAGCCTTCACCAGTTCCATAAGAAGAAATGGTAACATGCCCATGGCTCCCATCAATACCCAGTCTTCGATCGGCAGCGGGGCAATCTTGAAGATCGGCGCGGCCGCTGGAATGGTGAGCACCGCCACCTGCACAACCAGCGAGAGGAGGAAGGCCCACACCAGCGGACGGTTCGTCCAGACGCCCAACTGGAAGAGCGACAACCGTTCGCTCCGGCAGTTGAAGACATGCACCAGTTGCGCCACCACCAACACCGTAAAAGCCACCGTCCTGGCCTGATCGAGCTCTTGATGCAGACCATAGAGGCTATAGCTGAACGCGCCTAACGCAATCACCCCCAGCATCATCCCCTCTCCGCCGATAGCCAGTAATCGTCCGCCGTCCAGCAGCCGAGCGTCCGGGCGTCGAGGCGGACGCGTCATCAAATCGGGCGCCTTGGGATCGACCGCGAGCGCCAAAGCCGGGATGCCGTCTGTGACGAGATTCATCCAGAGAATCTGAATCGGCAGAAGCGGAAGAGGCAACCCCAGCAGCGCCGCAAACAACATGACCAGCACTTCGCTCAGGTTGCACGATAGGAGGAAATGGACGGTCTTCCGGATGTTGTCGAAGACCCCCCGACCTTCTTCCACCGCCGCGGCGATGGAAGCGAAATTGTCGTCTGTCACCACCATGTCGGCAGCTTCTTTCGTGACATCGGTGCCGGTGATCCCCATCGCGATGCCGATATCCGCTGCCTTGATCGCAGGCGCATCGTTCACGCCGTCTCCCGTCATCGCCACAATCCCGCCTTGGCGTTTCCAGGCCTGGATGATACGCAACTTGTGTTCTGCCGAGACCCTTGCATAGACCGCCACCTGCTCCACAGTCTTGACCAATTCATCGTCGGATAGGCGATCGAGTTCCATCCCGGATAAGGCTTCCACCTGGCTGTCCGTCCCGTAGAGCTCTCCCGCAATCGCCGCTGCGGTGTCCTTATGGTCCCCCGTGATCATCACTGTGCGTATGCCGGCGTCGCGGCATGCTTGAACGGCTGCCTTTGCTTCCGGCCGCAGCGGGTCCTTCATGGCTGCGAGCCCAAGAAACACCAGCTGGTTCTCCAACTCGTCCGCGCGATAGGCGTCAGGCTCGCGTTCCAATCGCCGATGGGCCATTCCCAGCACGCGCAACGCTTGATGCGCGAACGCCGCATTCGCTTCAAGGGTGGCGGCACGAATGGATTCCGTGATCGGTTCAATCGTGCCGTCCATGGCCAAACGGTGTGTACAGTGCCGCAACAACATATCCGGCGCGCCCTTGACGTACGCGACCGGCCCATCCGGCGTCCGCTGTACGATCGTCATCATCTTGCGCTCCGGATCGAACGGCACCTCCCCGAGAAAGTCATAGGCTTTTGCGAGAGTCTCAATCTTAAGCGCCGCTTTCGCTGCCACGACCAACAGCGCACCTTCGGTCGGATCTCCTAGAATTCTCCAAGCACCCTCCTCCAGTCGCAGTGTCGCGCCATTGCAGAGCACTGCCGCCGTCAGCAGTTCGCGCAAGGCAGAGGGAAGAGGTGAAAGGTGAGAAGTGAACGGTGAGAGGTTTTTCAAGGGTGGTGACGTTTCACGTTTCACATCTAACGTTTCACGAATTTCACCGACCGGCTCATACCCTTCGCCCGTGACCTCGAACACCAGGTCTCCGGCGAACAACCTCGTGACCGTCATTTCGTTCTTCGTGAGAGTGCCGGTCTTGTCCGTACAGATGACCGTTGCCGATCCGAGCGTTTCAACGGCAGGCAGCTTGCGGATGAGTGCGTGCCGCTTCACCATGCGGGTCACCCCCAGCGCCAATGTAATCGTCACCACGGTGGGGAGACCTTCCGGCACAGCCGCCACAGCCAGACTCACCGAAGTCATGAACATAGTCACCAACGGCTCGCCGCGCAGATAGCCCAGGGCGAACACGACGGCGACCACAGCCAGCGCCAGCCACAAGAGGGTATAGCCGAATTGTTCGAGCCGGCGTTGCAGCGGGGTTTCCGCCCGTTCGGCCTCCGACTCCTTCTGCATCATCGCGGCGATCCGGCCCAGCTCCGTTCGGAGCGCCGTTGCGACGACCAGCGCGCGGGCCTTGCCTGAGACCGCGATGGTGCCCATGAATGCCATGTTGGTCTGGTCGGCCAGCGGTACATCAGCTCCGGCAATGACACCCGCGTGCTTCTGAACCGGCGTGGATTCGCCGGTCAGCGACGCTTCTTGAACCTGGAAATTTGCGGCATAGATGAGCCGAGCATCCGCCGGGATACGGTCGCCGGCTTCCAAGAGAATGACATCTCCGGGCACCAATTCACGCGCGGGAATAGACAGAAGGACGCCGTCACGGAATACCCTGGCCGTCGCCACCGACATTTTCCGAAGCGCCGCCAAGGACCGCTCCGCCCGGAACTCCTGCACAAAGCCGAGCAGACCGTTGAGCAGCACAATGGCCAGGATGGCTGCCGCATCGAGCCAGTCTTCCAAGAGACCGGATATGATCGCCGCCCCAATCAATACCCAGACCATGACGCTCGTAAACTGAGAGAGAAACAGCTTCACCAGTGACGGTGGGAGAGCTTCTGGCAGTTCGTTGGGGCCGAATTCAGTGTGGCGGCGCTCGACTTCCTGGCCGGCAAGTCCGCGCTCAGAATCGGTGCCAAGAAGGGCTATGAGCTTGTCCGGCGTAAACTGCCAGGTCTTAGTCGTCTGGTTCTCTAGCAACTGAGGCATGTCGGACCCATCTCTCATCCATACAGCAACCAAAGTTCGAGGCAGCACTCGATGATGATTAGAAAATCACTGGGTATCGATCAACAGATGCCGCCACCACGGCGGCACAGGCCAGGCAGGCTGAAGGCTGAAGTATCCGGAATCTCAAGTCTAGACCTTCGAACTTCGCGTCGCGCTTTTCCCGCCAGTCTCGCTTGCCCCGCTGGAGTGCGGAATCCGCAATGAAGGTCGACAATGAAATCATCGTTCAAAACCGGTCTGAGTTTTGGTCTTACGTCCGGCGTGATTACGACATTGGGGTTGATGGTGGGTCTCCATTCAGGCACTCACTCACGAACCGTCGTGATCGGTGGCATCGTGACCATTGCGATTGCCGATGCCATGTCTGATGCCCTCGGCATCCACGTGTCCGAAGAGTCGAAGAACAGCGGTCCTACAAGGCAAATTTGGGAAGCGACCGTGGCGACGTTTGTTGCAAAGTTTGTAATCGCGATGACGTTCGTGATCCCGGTCGTGACCCGTCCGCTCGATCAAGCGATTGTGATCAGCTTGATCTGGGGGCTGCTCTTGCTGGCAGTCCTCAGTTTCTTTGTCGCACGGGCGCAAGCGATCCCCCCGTGGAAGGTCATAGGTGAACATCTCCTTATCGCCCTATGCGTTGTCGTCTTGACCTATGCAGTCGGCGATTGGGTTCAAGGACTCGTAGAAGTGAAATGAGGGCTATCTCAGTTGAATCGCGGCAAGGACATCATGACGACGCCACGAGAATCCGGTCTTACGATGGACTACGATCATCTCATCACGCTCTGGACCTCGGGAGTTCGGGACTACCATTCGATGCTTTCCGACTACCTCACGGCCAACTCCATTTTCGTCGCGGTCATCGGGCTGATCGTGTCCAGAGAGTCGGCGACTATGTCACTTACCGTGTTAATTCTTCTTCTGTGCATTTTCGGTATTCTCCTCTGTCTTCAGATGGCGATCGTTCTCGGTCGCTTGTCAGGGCAGAATGGATTGTGGGAGTGGCAGCTGAGGGGAATCGAACTGGCTCAGGAGTGGCAGGGGCAGAAACTCGTCACGGGCCTGTATCGACTCCATGAAACGCGGCAACCAGTCGAAGATCTACGGAACGATCCTCCCATCTTCAAGCCGAACTGGGCGTTCCGCCAGCACCGGCAGTGGTGGGCCCATCGCTCCGTCAGCTTTCCCTGGTTTTTCGGTTGCGTCTATGGCCTGTTCCTCATCTGGGCCGTGGCACAGCTCTTTCGCTGATGTGCGCTCATACCGTACCGATTCGGTCGTTAAGCTATAAGGTAGGTGCTCGTTCGATCGTGTTTCTCCGCTTGTTGCCTATTTTCCCATGGAGATCGGTCTGGAATCCGGGATGCCGACCTATTCGGGAGGGCTTGGTGTGCTTGCCGGCGACACGATTCGTTCAGCTGCGGATCTCGATGTGCCGATGGTGGCAGTGTCGTTGATCCACCGGCGCGGATACTTTTTCCAGCGGCTGGATGCGCAGGGTCATCAAAGCGAGGAGCCTGTCGCATGGTCGGTCGATGATTTCGCTGAGCTGATCGACGAGCGAGCCACGGTCGATATTAAAGGTCGCACGGTCCATGTCAGGGCCTGGAAGTACCGCGTCACGGGTGAGTCCGGGCATGTCGTTCCGGTGTATCTGCTCGATACAGACGTGAGCGAGAATCAGCCATGGGATCGGACACTGACGGATGTGCTTTATGGAGGCGACGACCATTATCGCTTGTGTCAGGAAATGGTGCTGGGGGTTGGAGGATTTCGACTATTACGGGCCCTCGGATATACAGACATCCGTCGGTTCCACATGAATGAGGGTCACGCTGCCTTGCTCGTCCTTGCGTTGGGCGAGGAGAAGCTGGCCTTGCGGAACCAGTCGGATTCGATTTCAGATGAGCTGATCGAAGCCATTCGCGAACAGTGCGTGTTTACAACCCACACTCCTGTGCCGGCAGGGCACGATAAATTTCCCGTGACACTCGCGCGCCAGGTGTTGGGTGATCGCTGGTGGGGCCTACTGAATGCCTGTGGTGTTGGGGAGACGCTCAATCTGACGCAAGTGGCTCTGCGGGGATCTCGGTATGTCACCTCGAATGTGTGATCGGCTGGTCGATCGGCGATCGAGTGGAGGCATGCCTGGAGCCTCAGCCTGGGATGGATGCCTGTCACGCAACGGAACTCTATAGAAAGCTGGAAGAAAAGGTCTTGCCTTGTTTTTACAAGGAACATGAACGTTTTGTCGAGATGATGCGGCATACGATTGCCGTGAACGGGGCGTTTTTCAATACGCAGCGCATGGTCGCCCAGTATCTCCACAATGCCTATCGATTGGGACAAGCGCGTATGCCCTAGTACGCATGATTAATGACGGTTCGTCGAGAAATTCCTGCGCATGCGTTTCTCGTGCAGCGTCCCTCGACAGGCTCGGGATGCCCTGAGCCCGTCGAAGGACGTACCGCGTGTTTCCAAGGAATGTTCAATGGTCAATTCCAGGGAGAAGGTCAGGGTCGGCCGTACGTTCGGCACATTCATGCGCACAACCGCTGCCCCTCCCGTCATCAGGGGTGTCCCACGTCTTTACCCCTTCTTTTCAATTGTCAGCAAGTTGACGACTTTCTTGGCACCGCCTTCGAGCGCGTTTGCAGTCGCAGCATCGAAGGCACTTTGATCCTCTACCGACCCTCTGAGCGTGACCACTCCATCCCTGACGATGACGCGAATATGATCGGCGTCGACATAGGGACTCATGGACAGCTCCCACTTGACGTCTAATTTAATCCGCAAGTCGTGCTTGCTTTCTATGTAATGGGGATCAAGGCTGGATTGCGACTTGCCGGCAAAAGACTTCTCTTGCGCCTGACTCAGCAGTGGCAGCGTCAAAACCAATGCTCCTGCAATGACGAATCCGGCCAGTACCTTCCCTTGTGTTTTTCTTGTGTGCATCAGATATCTCCTTCATATATTGGATGTGGTTGGATCATTCGCTCATTTCCCAACTTCCTCGATTCCCACTTAGACACGCATGCGTCTTCACGCCAGCGAGCCCTCGTGCTGATTCGAGAGTGGAGTCAGTGGTCTCTCGGACTGTCGGCTACCGTTCGGCATAGGCACCTCCTCTACATGTCACTGTAAGCTCCTTGGAGTCTTGCTAGCTGAGCAATTTTGACCAGATCTCAGGGTCAACGGATCGTTATTCTTTATGCACCGGATGCTCGTTCAGTATCTCCACAATGCCTATCGATAGGGGCAAGCGCGCATGCTCGAGTACGCAGGATTTATGACGGTTCGTCGCGAAATTGCTGCGCCTGCGTTCCTCGTGAAGCGTCCATTGACAGGCTCGGGATGCCGTGACCCCGTCAAAGGACGCATCCGTGTTTCCAAGGAAAGTTCAATGCTCAATTCCAGGTAGAGGGTCAGTCCAAATTCAGCTATGCCATCGCATGTAAATTTCGCAACTGATTTTTGACGTACGGGTTCAATTGGGAGCTGTTCACTATTGACCAGTTTCTGTGTGTCGAAAATGCGATTGTGCTATGTCAAATCGATCCATTACTCGGAGATGAGCTGGCTTGACGTGGCACGGATGCTTCGGCGGGAAGTGCAGACAGCAAGATGATCAGCTGCACCGTGTAGATGAATTCCACGGATAATTGAGGAAGCGTTCGCTACGGGGCGGTGAGGTTTGTCCAGAAACAGTCTGTCTATGTGGCTCGCGGCGTCGATTCATGCGGTGCACAGGGGTGACAGATTCGTGAGTGACGCTCGACTGGGAGGGATAAAACGTCAAAAACTGAAGATTCGACAACAGGTTCTCACGAGGGAGGGAAACGATGAAGGCCGGGTTGTTAAATGGACAGGTGAAGAGGAATGTAGGGCAAACCAGGCCAGCGCCGAGCGGAGAGAAGCCGGTCACGATAGCCACAGCGGACAATGATCGAATGACACGCGTGCTGCACCTTGCCCAGGAAATGGGAGGACCGCTCAATGTCGTCATTGGCACTTTGTCTGACACCACGAGTGTCCTGAATTCGCTGTACGGAAGCTCTTCAAGCTTTTGCGTGGCCACGATGAAATCGTGCACGAGAATGACCGCGAAAATCGCGAGAAAGACATACCCGATCGAAAATGAGATTTTTTTATTCACTGGCATAGCGATTATTTCCTGTGGCTATCAGTTCTTCGATCGATGTGATGTCGACGCCGACAGCAGGGATTTCCGTCTGGACACTATCATCATAATATAGGTCCGTCACTTTCACCACATGGGATGAGCGACCCGTCACCCATCGGCCGTCGATATTGAGCTTGTCATACCCGCCGTACTTGGGGAGATTGATTCTTGTGTCGGGTGCTCATGATATTCCGTCTCCTCCGCTTCGGTGGCCATGACTCGACACGGACAATCGGTTTGATCGTGATGCTCTTTACACCGTGAGGAAGCTTGAACCTCTACGGCAGGATATAGGTCAGCTCCGGCCAATGTGCATTTCCGTAGATCCGTCCTTCTTTTTCTTGCTCAATATAGATACCCCCGACGAACGGCGTCGTTCCTGTAATACCCTTGAATCCGCCCATCCCCCAGACGAACGTAAACTCGCCTTTGCATTCGTTTTTCTTTCCCACACATCGTATTTCTCCATATGCGAGGTCCTTGCCTTCATGGGCCCTCATGAGGCAGAGGGCCGTATGCCGCTCCACTTCGTTCTCACTAATACGGAGAATCGCCTGACAATCTAATTTTGTCGCATGGATCTGCGCAGGCGCCGAGCCTTCGGGAAGGTGCTTCGTGAGCATGGTTCCGGTAATTGCGCCACTAAAGACTCTGTACCCATCCCCCAGATCTTCGATCACGCCTTGTCCTTTCCAGCTCACGGTCGCATGGCCCGCTTCGATGGTTTTTGCCTCGGCCCCGCAGAAAATCCCCAGGCTCATGACGAGTAGGGCGACTGTCGAGATGATGGATTGTCGGAATTGCATGACGACTCCCTTCATATATACGGCGTTGTCAGTCCCAGATGTGATGGAGAACTAGAGCGCCAGTGAGTGAATGTCTATCCGCCTAACCGTGGTCTTTGCGTGATTAAGTGTCTCAGCCTCGGCCCCCATTTCATGGAAAACTTGCGCTCATTGTCAGCGAATGCGTGACTTTCTCGGCGCCAGAATGCCGTTGGGATCCAAGGCCTTTTTAACGTTCGATTCACCACCGCTGAACAGGACCATAGGGCGCCGACACCTTGGTCTTAAACTCCCGCGCGGCCTGCGGGAATTCATTTTCATGATCCTCATGAAGGGTGGAATGCCATCGAGATCAATGATCTCTCAGTGTAGTGCCAGGGGGGGACGAGCTTGACCGGGCTCGAAGCCGCATATCTGTTGTAGAACCCTTTGCGTAGGCTCCCGGCGATGCCCAATATTTTGACTACCTCAGCCATTCTTCTCTCTTCCCTATCTGTGCCCCGGATTGGCACTGTCTTTATTCTGCTCCAAGCACGATCCGCAATCTGGTCACAATTGCTCAGTATGTTCAAACTACCAGGACGAATAGGTCCTTGCGGTTCTCGGCCTGACAGAGCAACGACACCTACAGCTGGAATTGCGGATGGGAAGGCGACGATGGGGTGCCGGACCATGTGATAGTCTTGCAAAAACAACAGACCAAGAACTTCGGCTGTCTCCTGTTTCTTTCCAACGGCACGCCGATGTTCTGTGCCGGCGACGAGTTCATGAATACCCAGGGCGGGAACAACAATCCCTACAACCAGGATAACGTGACCACCTGGCTGAACAGGGATCTGCTTCAGAAGAATCACGACATCGTCCGTTTCTTTACACTGAGGATCGCGTTTCGCAAAACCCACCCCTTCTTGGGGCGCAGCCGATGCTGGCGCGAAGATGTCCACTGGTATGGAGTAGGAACAGAAGTCGATCGCTCACTCTGGTCGCATAGCCTGGCGTTCTGTCTTCACGAATCGTTCCAGCAGGACACCGACCTCTATGCCATGGTAAATGCCTATACGGAAGATCTTCACTTCATCAATCAAGAAGGTCGTGCGAGTGACTAGCTACGAGTGGTGGATACGAGCTTCCTCCCTTCAGATGACTTCGCCGAGCCCGGGCTGGAGATCCGTCTGCGGAATCTCGACTACCAGGTGAAAGCGCGATCTATCGTTGGTCTGATCCGTCGGTAATTAGACCCGATAGATTGATTTAAAAACCCGTAGGGATGAGATGGTATCGATCAAGAAGGGAAGACCGATCACTAGACATCCTACTGATCGACTAGAGGGAGGAGTGTCCCGTCAGGAGGGGATAGGTTCACGATCACGGGAAGCACTAGTACGACGGGCTAGGATCGCGCGAACGCCACCGCCGCAAGGAGGACTCCGAGAGCAAGGACTAGCGCGACGCGAGGCACCCAAGAGGACGTACGAACGATGGTCTGCTCCCAGGAAGACCTGGCGCCCTCAGGGAGAGCACTGATCTTCCTCACCTGTGGCCCGAGCAGAAGATCGTGCGTAGCTGTGAGGAGAAGGAGTGCTCCGACCAATCCTAGCTTCATCCACAAGACATGTGGCCATTCGGTCGGATTGAGAAGAGAAAGGCCTCTCTGCAAAAGAAGCACAGGGCCGGTACTCAAGAGGACGGCAATTGCACCCCAGACCACAAAGCGGAATCGGCGCGCAGCAGAACGAAAGAGCGCCATGAATTCAGGCGCGGCCTTACGGCTTCTTACCAAGGGGGCCAGGACCAGGGAAAGAAAAATCATTCCGCCGATCCAGCTGACGGCCGCAAGCACATGGAGCCAGACCAGGAAGACCGTCATCCTCGCTGCCGATCCATCGATGAACCCACACCCTTGGTTTTAACACTTACTATTCAAATGCGCGTCTGCGACGTGCTTCCCGGCAATGTGCCCAAAACCTCCGGACGCTGCACTTTGGGGCCCGGTCCCGGCGCGCTTTTTCGAGTCGCATCTGACCAGCCTTTCGGCAAGTCCAAGCTTGGATAATGCATATATAAGCCACTTCGACGGGTCGACGTTGTACCACAGAGGCCCATTCCGATAATCACGCGAAAAGGTATGGTGATAATTATGGTACCCCTCGCCCAGCGTGATGAGCGAGACCCACCAACTGTCGCGACTGGAGTTGGACCGACTGTAGGGCTGACGTCCCCATAGATGGCAGACAGAATTGATGCAGAACGTGGAGTTCAGAACCAGAAAGATCCGTCCGATACCGGCCAACAAGAAGCAGCCCACTCCGCCTATCCAGCCGTTGTAGGCGTAGCCTGCGAGAAACGGCAGCGCCAGTCCAGACAGAAGAAGGGGAACATACCAGCGGTGCTGCCACATCACCACAGGATCCTCGCGCAGCCACGGCGCATAGCGTTCGGTCTTGTGAGGGCTTTTCATGAAGAACCAGACACAATGGCTATACCAGAATCCTTTTGTCGCGTTATAGGGATCCTCCTCCTGGTCCACGCGCGCATGGTGCCGGGCATGATTGGCACTCCATTTCAGGGCCGAGTTCTCCATGGCCCAGCTACCTGCAACCAGGAACGCCACACTGACCCAGTCGGGGCAGCGGAAACTGCGATGGGAAATCATCCGGTGATACCCCACGGTAATGCCGAGCCCGCTGATGAGATAGAGAATCCCCGCCAAGGCCCAGTCAAGCTTCGTATAGCCATGCATGTAGCCAAAGAGCGGCACCCCGATGAGACTCGACGACGTGACCAGAGCAAACAACCCTATCGTCGGGATATCCCACGCTCTTCGGCTATCCACTGCGCCCGCATTCAAGTGATGATCCATAGCCGCAACCTCGTTATCGTTGAGCTGGGTACCGGAGGCGTATTCGCAGGAATATGGTGAGGATTTGTCGAGGTCGAGCACGAGGCACATGCGTGGCCATCGTTCACCGCAGGAGAAGGGTCGATGTCGGACAGGCGCCTCAGTCCGTCACCACAACGGTCAGAACGCTGCCGGAGCGTGGTCGGACTTAATGTCGGGTTGGAGTGAGCCTTCGCCAAGGGTGGGGAGAGTCGGAATGTGTCACCCACGGACTGATCCGTCGATTCCAGCCCGATCGGCAACGAGGGAAAAATCACAATCGCAACCTTTTGATCGTTGATCCTGCAAATAATCTAAATCGCCGCGCGCAGGATCACACATACTGGCTGGAAACTTTATCTACGGGCCCTACTAAGCGCCCCAATACATCGGCATGCGATAAAACCCCTGGACGCTACATTTGTGCGCGTACGTATATATTCTTCTCTCGAAATCGACCCAGGCTGCGGCGCCCCTCATGAGTTATGGGAACTTGTCCGGAAACTGTTTCGCCAATGCCGTCGTGAGCGTATCCGCTATGACATAGACGTGTTGGCGCATCATCGGCCAGGTTTCTTCGAGCTTCGCGTACTCCTTTTTCTTGTACTGGTTGATTTGGAGCACATGGTGGACTCCATGCGCTTCGATCAAACCCCGAACGATACCTTTCGGCAAGTGGTTGGGATTGACGCCGATGAAGAAGCCATCGATGTCGTCGGCATTGGACCCCAAGCGGACCAGAGCCGCATCCTGTTGGCGTGTATTCCCCGCGATGGTGGCCTCGGAGTATTCTTTGACTGCGGCATAATGACCGCTCAGCATGGTAAAGAGCTTCGCAGACCTCGCTTCGCCGTAGAATGGGATAAACACGTTCGCAATCTGTTTAGCGTTGGCGAGGACCTGTTTATCGGCGGCATCCCGCGCCGCCGGATCGTTCGAGGTATTGAACAACACGACATGCTGAATCATAAAGATATGCCCGAGCCAGAGATCGCGAAGAGTCTTCTGCATCTCTGCCACACGAATTGGATTCACCTCTCCAACTGCTGGAGATTCATATCCCACCAGGCTGGCAAGTGCGAGGACTAACACAACCATCGCCGAATACATCCTGCTCATCAGACTCTCCCTTCTGACGACCCTCTCCTCCTTGTCGAGGAAAGAGTCACTCGGAGGCCAAGTACCAATCAAACAGACCTCCACCTATTATTACACATTCGCAACAGCCGTGCCTGAGCTCGTACGCGACGCCTCCTCAAACATTTCATCGACAACTGCGGAGGTTAGCCCACGGAAGAGAATCATTTGTGCGGTCAAATTGTGGCGCGTATTTCTACAGAATAAGACCGACCAGGGCTCACCAAAATCACTACATATAAACACAATGAGTTGCGCTGTCTAATTTCTTGGACGGTCGTATGAGAGAAGTGGGGGAGAGAGGGGTATTCGGCGCCTGAAGAATCCTCGCACGTTCTACCTGGCGGGTGGCCCCGCGCGCAATGGTGCGGAGATCGTGCTCTGCCGGATCTGATCCCATTGCGACAATGTCTTTGCAGTTGAGCTCGGGACCGGTGGTGGTGACAACTGCCCGCTCAAGATAGTGCTGCAACTCCCGGACATTGCCAGGCCATGAGGCCTGGGTGAGCACCTGTATCGCATCCGGCGACACCTGCCGAATCGGCTGTCTGTGGCGCTTACAGGAGGCCGCGACGAAATGTTGCACCAGGAGCGGGATATCTTCCCTTCGGTCACGGAGCGGAGGAAGAGACAACGGCAGCACCGCAAGCCGGTAGTACAGATCTTGCCGAAAGGCTTTGCCCTTCACAAGTTCGGTCAGGTCTTTATTCGTCGCCGAAATGACCCGCGCGTCGATCTTGATCGGCTGGTTTCCCCCAACCCTCTTGATCTCTCCCTCCTGAAGCACCCGCAGCAACTTGGATTGAAAGACTGGTGTCGTGTCGGCGATTTCGTCGAGGAAAATCGTCCCGCCGTCTGCCTCTTCGAACAGTCCTCGTTTGGTGGCATGCGCTCCGGTGAAGGCTCCCTTCACATGGCCGAACAACTCACTCTCCAACAGTGTTTCTGGCAGCGACCCGCAATCGACCACGATGAACGGTTTATCCCGCCGATAGCTGGTCTGGTGAATCGTTTTGGCCGCCAGTTCCTTGCCGGTGCCGCTCTCTCCCTGAATCAGCACAGTTGCAGAACTGTCTGCCACGAGCCGGATCATGTCGAGTACTTCTCGCATCGGCGCGCTCGAACCGATCAACTCACCCAACGTCGATTCGGATTTCGTGCCCGGATGCACACGGCTCGTCTGTTTCGTAGGCTTTGGCGGCGCCTTGAACAACACCAGCACCGTCTCCACCTCGCCGCTGCTCGAAACGAGCGGAAACGCCTGATGCATCCCACAGGCTGTGCCGTCTCCTCCCGAGGAACAGGCCACGGATTGGACCTCGGGGGATTCATACAGTTTTGTTGCCGGGCAGGTACCACAGGGATCGTTCCGGTGAGCAAAGGCCTCATAGCATTTCGCCTGACGGTCAGACCACCGGGATGCGTCTTCAGACCATGCGGATTCATTGGCGTAAATCACGTTGAAACCGCGATCCACGACTGCCACTCGCTCGGAAAGCCCACCGGCTAACTGCTTGATGGCTTCCAGTCGAGCTGTGAGGATGGGGTCAGCACCGGAGGGAACGGTATTAGCCTGCTTGTGAGATCCGGCCATCTCATACCTCTCATGCGTTTAGCGTCAAAACCCTACAAGATCTCAGTCGATTTCTCCATCCAATGCCGGGCCTAACAGTCGTCGCACGGCTTCTTTCAGTTCGCTGATGCGGACAGGCTTGTCGAAGTAGGCTTCGACGCCGAGGGCCAAGGCATTGGCTTTCGTCTGCTGGTCTCCGAATGAGGTGATCAGCACCAGCGGCACACCCGGAGCGAATGTCCGGAGCCTGGCAATATAATCCAAACCACCTGCCGGCATACGGAGATCCGTGAGAATCAGAGCAGGGCGGGTATCGAGCACCGATCGAAGCGCTTCATCCCCATCAGCCGCTTCCCGAATGGACAGCCCCAGATCATAGAGTTCATCGCACAGGAGGCTTCGCATCTCCCGATCATCTTCGGCAATGAGCACCACAGCAGATTTCCTATCCTGTGTCATTGATTGCCCCCTGTGCCAGGCCCCTCTTCACTCTCTGATAGGACACAATGCACAACCCGTGCAAACCAACCCCCTCGCTGCTGGGAAGTGCTGGACTCCAGAACTGAGCAAATTTGAAGGAGATTTTCTTGGAAATGAACAGAGCGGTGAGTGTTACGACCCTAAGGTCTGATGAGAATTGCAACAGATGACAACCCCCTTCTGTCGCAGATTGCGACAGAAGATGACCAGTCTGCGATCGAACTTCTCAGGGAGAGGGGGTTGGTGTAGAGGAAGTAGCCACGCTCTCGGTCCTGTCAAGGGGAAGTCGGATCCAAAACGTCGTCCCTTTGTCGACAACACTCTCCAGAGCAATGCGCGTCCGAGAATCACATTCATCGGCGTACCGATTTCGTGCGCCATGCCGGAGGCAAGTGTACCAAGCTCCGCAATCCGTTCCGTTTTGCGGAGCTGCTCCTGCATGGATTTGATATCGGTGATATCGAGGCCGGATGACACGACATAGTCGACCTTCCCACCAAAGTCCGCGATGACCGTATTCGACCAGGAAATTCGTCTCAGAAACCCGCCCTTTCCCATCCAGTAATTTTCATAGTCGCTGCGCGGCTCGCCGCCCCGAAGCCGCTCGAACACCGCTTTCACACCGGCGACCTCATCGGGAATAATGAACAGGTCCCACACAGTTCGGCCCATCACCTCTTCAGAAGAGTAACCGGTCACCTGTTCACAGGCACGATTGAATCGCAGAATCCGTCCCTCCCGATCCAGCACGACGACAAGCGCCCCGGCGGTCTCCAGCACCGCGTCGATGAAATCCCGCTCTTTCTGGAGCGCCTGTTCTGCCCGTTTTCGCCCACTGATATCCACGATCGACGCCAAGACTCTCAACCCATCCGGCGTCCGAACCGGATTGAGGCCGATCTCCAATGGAAACTCCTGTCCATTTTTTCTCACACCATAGAGATCCCGTCCTTTTCCCATGGCGCGTGACTCGGAGTGAGCAAAGAATTTCGCCCGGTCTCCGGCATGATGCGACCGCATACGTTGCGGCACAAGCATTTCAACAGGCTGCCCAATCAATTCAGCCCGTTCATAGCCGAACAGCTGCTCAATCTGCTGATTCACCAAGAGGATGGTGCCATCCTCATCCACCATCAGCATCCCGTTCGGCGACGCTTCCACCACAAGGCGGAATTGCTCCACGGCCCGCTTGCGCTCGGTAAAATCGCGGACGATCGCGGCAAGACCGGTCGGTTTCCCGTCATCCTCCTTCACCGCAAACAGAGTGATGGACACGGGAACCTGGGAGCCATTCTTCCGAAGGTAGTCAATTTCATATTCGACCGGCCTGCCGGTCTGGAGAACTTGAGCCACAACCCGATCCCGTTGCTCTCTGTGCTGTTCGGGGATCAAGTCCCGAGCATTCATCCTGAGCAGCTCTTCTTTTGAGAAACCGGTTAGTTCTGAAAACGCTCGATTGACGAGGAGGATGGCTTCATCGGAGGCGGCATAGCCGATCGCATCCACTGCGGCTTCGAAAATATCTTCAAAGTGTTTCTGCACTGATGAGTCCTTCCTGCACAGACTTGTAATGGATCGACCCCTCAGACACTCCTGCCCAGAGTGCAGCGGGCATAACAAGACTGTCGGCGACCTTCATACGATCAATCCCGGCCTGAAGTGGGACCGCCGTCCATATTCCCGATTCGACGATCAGAAAGAGGGGTCATTCCTCTGGGTGCGGCTTGCCTTCGATTTCAGCGAGCTTACGATACAGCGTTTTACGGTCGATGCCAAGCGCGTGGGCAGCCTGATATTTGTTGCCACCTGTCTTCTCGAGAATCTTGAGAATGTATTCTTTCTCCACCTCATCCAGCGGCAAAGTCCGTTCAGCTGCATCGTCGAGCACGCGCCGATCGCCACGAGCCCCCTGAATCGTCGACGGGAAGTCGTCAGGAACGATCTTTTCGCTCCGGCCCAGCGTAACGGCCCGTTCGATCACATTCTCCAATTCCCGCACGTTGCCGGGCCAGGTGTAATCTACCAGCATCGCCAACGCGGATTCGCTCACCCCCTGTATTGGTTTTCCACGAGAAGCTGCACACTTCTTCATGAACGAATCCACGAGCAATGGGATATCCTCGCGGCGTTCGCGCAAGGGAGGCAGACGCAGTTCGATCACGTTGAGCCGGTAATACAAGTCCTCACGAAAGCGTTTCGCCTTGACCTCTTCCGTCAGATGGAGGTTCGTCGCCGCAATGATCCGCACGTCGACGGCAACCGGCTTGTTGGCGCCCACCCGGCGGATCTCTTTCTCCTGGATCGCGCGCAAGATTTTGGCCTGCAACATCAACGGTAGTTCGCTGATCTCGTCGAGAAAGAGCGTGCCCTTCTGGGCCTCTTCAAAAAGGCCCCGCTTGTCCGCCTTCGCATCTGTGAACGCGCCTCGCATATGACCGAACAGTTCGCTTTCGAGCAGCTGTTCCGGAATGGCGGCACAGTTGACGGGGATAAACGGCGCATCTTTGCGATCGCTATTATAGTGAATCGCCTTGGCCACTAACTCCTTGCCGGTTCCGCTCTCGCCGGTGATCAATAGATTCGTCGGACTGTCGGCGACACGCCGAATTAGGTCGAATATCTCCTGCATCGGTTTGCTCTTGCCGATGATCTGATGAAAACTGTACTCCTTGTGAACCTCGCGCCGGAGCCTGTTCACCTCGCGCCGCAACGACGCTTCACGGATCACACGTTCGACGACACGAACCAACTCCTCGTTTTTCACCGGCTTGGTTAAGTAGTCGCTGGCGCCCCGCTTCATGGCCTCGACCGCGTTGTCTACCGACCCAAAGGCCGTCATGAGGATGATTCCGATGTCCGGATAGAGACGCCTGATCTCCGCCAACAACTCCGTCCCCTGCATCCCTTTCATCCGCAAATCCGTCACCACGACAGCACAGTCTTGCTCGGCTAACAGCGTCAAGGCCTCTTGCCCGCCCCCTGCCATCGCGACCTGATGTCCACGATCTTTGAGCACATCGTGGACAAGCTCACGCATTTCTGCATCGTCATCGACCACAAGAATTGCACCCCAGTCCTCGGTCATACCGCACTCCTTCTCCAGCAAGATGCTGAAAAAGTTCCCCAGCTTCGTTCTCGGCTCATCGAACTCCTCAACGTACCCCGAGGGTACGCCTCCGGTTTCGAATCGCCTGCGGCCTTGCTGGAGAACTTTTTGAGCATCTTGCGTGGTCGTGTCCTGTTGTCTCAAACATTCGAAACAATGGATTTTCTAAAGGCCGACACCGCTGTTCCTCATTCGACTGACAACCGCATGTCAGAGGCTATCCCTTTGATCTAGAAGTAGCCAAGGCTGCTTTGGCGCGAAAAGCGACAGAGAAACCTCCCTCTTGGGGAGAAACGCCCCATTACTCGTTCTATTTGAGGTTTCTTCAAACTCACGGGTCTAGATCTGCAAAGGCGGGACCAAGTACCTGCTTGGAGCAACCACAAGCAACCATTGGTCTAGTATTAGAATGAACTGTCGCTATTTGGCTTGGACCGAATCGAAGGATAGCGCCTACTTCACCTTGGAGAAATCGGCAGCGATTCTTGCCTCAGTTCCATCTTGAAGATTCACGGCGAAAACTGAGGCGGCAGTGGGATCGAATGTTTCATAGGCAAAGAGCGCGGTAAAGCGTGATCGATAGATTGGTCCGGCTCCCTCATTCTTTCGGCCGCGTTCGGCTTTTCCAATATCGATGGGCTTGATCCTCTTCGAGCCTTGTTGCAATTCGATCACAGCGCCTTCTGCAAAATATTCATCGTCGCCACACAGCTGAACCTCGATCTCCATATTGGGCATGTCTACGACTTTCTTGATGAACTCCTCGGGCATGCGCACATCCATTTTTCGCTTCTTGGACTCCGCCGCTTCCTGTCGGCCAAAGGCTTCAAGTCGATAGCGTTTGGTCCGGAGGATCGCGCTGGCTCCGCAGGGATCTTTCTCCGGGTCGGCGCCCACTCGCGTGACCAGCGAGGCTTGCTGGAGGACCTTTTTGACATCCTCCGGGGTGTTCACCTTCTCCATCGGCGCTCGCCCTACTTCTAAAGCCTTCTGCGCCTCTTCAGCTGAAAGCTTCACCTCAATGGCGGAGACCGGCTGGAGCGCCACAACTGTCAACAGCCCCAAGACCGCACAGATGGCAACACCACCGACTCGTGCCGAGGATGTCAGGTATCGCACGCTCATAACTCCCTCCGTATACAAGGCAGAGACTGATGAGGCGGCATTGTACGGAAGCTCCCTACCCCTTTGCAATTACACTGAGAAGCGTGCCCAGTTGGCATAGGGCTTCATGGCATAGAGTTCGTCGAGATCGACCGGCACGCTCACACCAACTTTCGTCAATAGCTGCGCGACCAGGCGGAGCGGCAGACCGACCACATTCGGGAAATCTCCGTCGATGGAATCAATCAGAGCGCCACCATCTCCTTGGATCGAATAGGCTCCGGCCTTGCCGAGACTTTCCCCTATCGCAAGATACCGTTCATGCGTCAATGTATCGAAGGGCTTCATTCGAACAACCGTCGTAGAAAATGCGACCGTATCGATTATGCGAGCTGAGCAGACGACTGCGACCGCCGTATGCACACGATGGTCGCGGCCAGCCAAGCGCTGGAGCATCGCACGAGCATCTGTCAGATCGACCGGCTTCCCGATCACGTCATGATCCAACTCAATCACTGTGTCACTCCCCAGCACGATCGCCTCCGGTTCTTGCCTCGCAACCGACTGGGCCTTGCCCTGCGCGAAGGACCGTACTTGCTCGATCGCTGGACGGTTAGTCTCCAGCCGTTCATTAAAGGATGGGTGTTTGACGTTGAACGGGATGCCTAACAGGGCAAGCAACTCGTGGCGGCGGGGAGAGGTTGAAGCCAGAATGATTGGCATCTACAACGCCGGAGAGGGTTCAACGGAGAGCAGCATTCGCTCGGAGGCCTCGGTGAAACTTGCACAGTGCGCATGAAAATCGGCGAGTACTTGTTCCAGGTCAGCGACCGAAGAGACTCGGAACATATTGGCTCGCAGCGAGGCGGCATGAGGAAACCCTTTGCAGTACCACCCCAGATGTTTGCGCATCCGCCGAAACTGACCCTGTCCACAGGCCGTTTCGAAGCGTCTGGCATGATCGAGCAACGCCTCAAAGCGAACATCGAGCGGCGGCACCCACGGTTCAGGCCCTTCTTCAGATCGATGTTGCTGCAACACTATTCGCGCGTCCTCTTTCTGCCGAAAGAACCAGGGGGCTCCCAGCGCCGCTCGCCCGACCAACACACCATCGACTCCAGAGTCCCGCACACGACGGGTGATGTCACGGTAACTGTGCACATCTCCGTTGCCGAACAATAGCGTCTCGCTCCCCTTCACAATCTCCGCCCCCCGAGCAATAGCATTCCAACCTTCTTCCCCTCGATACATTTGCTGCAAGGTGCGTCCATGGAGAGAAATGACCGCGGGCTGTTCCCTGAGGAGATGTTCGATCCATTCGTCGACGACCACTACGTCGTAGCCAAGACGTGTCTTCACGGACAGGGGGATCGTGCGCCGAACGAGCGGGCAGGCATCCTGCCTCTGCTCATTCATCCTCCGAAGCGCCGCCACTCTGCCCGGCTTGAGACCTGCGCTCTCAAGGGTCTGACCAGCCGCCCAATCGGCGATCCCCTGCCGAGCAGCCTGCATAATGGAATGAGCCACATCCGGCGTTCGGATCAGCCCCGCGCCCGATCCGGAAGACGCGACGCTCCGCGAGGGACAGCCCATGTTGATATCTAACCCGTCAAACCCCAACTCACACACGGCATGAGCGGCCTGATAGAAGAGGTCCGGCTCCTTTCCATAGAGCTGCGCAACAATCGGTCGCTCAGCTTCGTGATAGATGAGGGAGTCCAACAGGAACTCCGGTCCCCGGCAGACGTCATGCACGTGTGTGAATTCCGTGAAGGACACATCCGGTTTCCCATGCATCGCCACGGTATGGCGAAAGGTGGCATCGGTGACCCCATCCATCGGCGCCATCCCGATGACCGGCCTGGGAAGTGATTGCCAGAAACTCATTGTGTCCGCTCCATCTCCATCACCGGGTCTACCACTTCATTCGCCTCAGCATAGGCCTGGCGCAAGATATCACATTCCTGTTGTGCGCAGCCTTGTAGGTCCAATGCACGTTCCGTCACAAATTCAAGAAACCGTTCGATCTTCAGGAGAAAGAAATCATACGAGTGCGTAAGCGGTCGTGGGGACCGAAACCAGAATGCCAGAAACTCTGCCAGGTCAATGCCCCGCTCCGCTAACACCCGGCAAGTCTGCGGAAACATCTCCACGAGATCTCCTCCCCAATGGAGAATCTCATAGGGAAGATACACTGTGCGGTAACGAGTCATACCGGTCGCTTCGGCGGCTGCTTCCTGCCATTCCGGCCCTGTCGCGGGAGCATGCCCCGAGATAATTTGCGCATAGCGCGTATAGTCGTCATGTAGCTGCTGTCGGTCTGACTGAGACACTGGCATCTGTGAGGAAGCCGGATGTGGCGCCAGCTCCATTGAGTGCTCAAGAGAAGTTCCTCTCGCCATCGTCTGCTGAACGACGGGGGAAAAACGCCGAACAGCCCCTGCATACTCGCCCACAATCATCTCAATCGGCTTGGTGTCCACTTCAAGCGCCACCGCCCGGAGACTCACGAGGTTCGAATGAGCCAGAACTTGTTTGAGCATGGTGAGGAGGATCGACGGAATCGGAGCCGCATGCGCGTCGATCCATTCAGGAAGCTCCTCTCCCGAGGTTGACTGACCAATCGACTCATGACAGGCTAACCCCGCGATGTGGATTTCGACGACTCGATCCAGAGGAAATTCATCGAGGAACTCCCCGACGAATCGTTCAAGCGACATCCGTCGGCAGGCAGTGGTATAGCGATAGACCGTCCAGAGATGCCCGATGTCCAGCACGAGGCCACAGGGTACCGACCCTGCGACAAGCCGAAAAAAATGGGGGATCGATATCGTGCCCGCGGAAAAATAAGTGAGCGGCGGCATTTCCAAGAGAAAGAGCGGCGCCGCCCCATCTGCTCGGCAGTTCTGCCGATCCATCATCTGCTGAACCGCCGCAATGTTGGCAGCCACCACCTCAGCACTCAACCGCGTATAGAGTGGCGGGACATACGTACCGAACGAATAGCCCGCCATCTGCTTCATCGCACATTCATGATTCAGCCAAAGGCTCTGTATACTATTGAGCTGCAGAACCATCTCGTCTACGTCCTGCTGAAAGAACGGAGAGACTTGAACGTCCGGCTGAGTGATCCACAACCCCTCCCCATGGTATCCCAACAATATATCCGGCATCGCCTGGCGAACCGTTGACAGTATGCTTGTCGTTGCCTTAAAGATTTCAAGATAGCCTGGCTGAAGTCCTTGCTCCTTGAGCCGGTTCACCAGCTCGAACAGGTTGGGAGAATAGACGTCGACTGACAGCCCCATTCCCAGCGGAGGAATGGTCTTGAGGCGGCGCTGAAAGTCCTGTTGAACAAAACCGGAATCAGGCATAGGATCAACTCTCGTACTATACAGACAATTCGCCTAGTCTATTCGCCGAACTCCTTGTTTGACAAGGGAAGCCCGATTCATGGGCAAGAGAAACCCGTCTGCTATACTTGGCATACGTCGCCAGGGGCGGGCCCTCACAAATCGTGCAGGCATCAATCGAGGGAGTGCTCGAGCCCATGATGAACGACGATGACAAGTCCGTTAAGACGACACCGCTTATACCCACGATGGTTGCCCATATGATGACACCAGGGGTTGTACAAATTCCAGGGGACGTCTCCGTCAGTGAGGCAGCCATGTTGCTTGAGCGAGAGCAGGCGCCCTGTCTGCTTATCAAGGATACCGACACACAGTTCGGCCTTATGACGCCAACCGACATCGTCAAAAAAGTTGTCGCTCAGGGACTCGAACCGCACGAGATCGAAGTCCGAACGATCATGACACGGCCGGTACAATTCATCGAATACGATGAGGCCTTATCAGAGGCCTCGATACTCATGATGGCCACAGGCGCCTCCCTCTTAATTGTCACCAAGCAGCACCAACCGGTCGGGGTACTCAGTGCGCAGGACGTATTGCTCAACCCACCAAGACGGAGCACGAGAATTCCCGTCGTGGTGAGTGTGGTTGGACAAGCCCCGGAACCGGGGCTCAACTATAACGCCATCATCACCCAGCTGAGCCATGCTGGAGGGTTGCTCGAATCGGCAACAAAGCTCACGCCAAAGACAAACGTCGTACTGGCCTTTTCGATTTCTGGTCAAAATACGCCTCTGACCATTCGTGGAAAGGTATTGGCCAGTGAAACGCCTCACGCAGAACCCGATGACACATCAGGCGAGACTCCTACCTGGCACATCGATATTCAGTTCACTGACCTCTCATCGCCCGATCTCGGGCGGATCAGAGCTTGGGCGCTTCAGACAATGCCCCCCTCACCCCATCTCTCTTAATCGCACACCGATGTTCCATTCCTTTGACCGATAGGCGATCAGCTGATAGAATTTTACTCTCTAAAGATGAAATAGAACCCCCTATGGATAACTACATGAAGACGTCCCAGGCCCGTTCTCGTCCTCT
The DNA here is from genome assembly GCA_005116885.1 of Nitrospira sp. GTDB lineage: Bacteria > Nitrospirota > Nitrospiria > Nitrospirales > Nitrospiraceae > Palsa-1315. The sequence goes on along the minus strand of SWDP01000010.1, from coordinate 198,028 downwards.
TCCCTCGAACGAGGAGCTGCTCAGTCAAATTCGGCTCCTGCTCGACAGTCCTGAAGACGACCTGCAAGCGGCGATCATGAAAGAACTCCTGGCCGGGACGCTTCGACTCCACGACTCTCATCTAGACATCCTGGATCTCAAGATCGTCAATCGCGCCGTCAAAGAACTGCGTCATGCCTTCCGGGTCTTCCATGGCTATTGCGATCGACGCAAGATCAGTATCTTCGGTTCGGCTCGCACCGACTCGGACGATCCCAACTACCAGATGGCCTTCCAGTTTTCCCGTCGGATCGTCGAGGAAGGATTCATGGTCATTACCGGTGGCGCCGATGGGATCATGCGCGCATGCCAGGAAGGCGCCGGACGGGAGAACAGCTTCGGGGTCAATATTATGCTGCCCTTCGAACAGGGCCCGAATACCACGATCGCCGATGACCCCAAGCTCGTCACGTTCAAATACTTTTTTACCCGCAAACTCATCTTTCAGAAAGAGGCCAACGCTATTGCGTTGTTTCCCGGCGGCTTCGGGACACATGATGAAGGCTTTGAAATTCTCACCCTCGCCCAAACCGGAAAGAGCGATCCTCAGCCGATCGTATGCCTCCAGGCTCCAGGCTGCGACTATTGGGACGACTGGTACGCCTTCATCACACGCCAACTTTTGGCCCGTAGGCTTATTAATCATGAAGATCTCAGCTTGTTCAAAATCACCACGTCCATAGACGAGGCGATCGATGAGATCAGAGGTTTCTATCGCCGGTTCCATTCCATCCGCTATGTGGGCCGCCTCTTGGTCATGCGGCTGAAAACGGGCATTTCCCCCGAGCAGGTAGCCGACCTTCATGACACGTTTGGCGATCTGTTATCCGAGGGCACCTTTGAATTGCGTGGGGCGCTCCCCGAAGAGCTCGACGAGCCAAGTCTACGAGAATTGCCGCGGCTGACCTTTACCTCCAATCGACGGAGTGCGAGCCGGTTGCGTCAGCTGATCGACCGTCTCAACGCGCTCTGATCAACTCCGCTCGAAGCCGCTTTAGTCTCGACGCTCCATCATGGTATGCTCCCTGCGATGGCCGGTTCTCGCACACAACACCCATTCTCCGATTCTCCCACTGTCGTGCTCTATCACGCCGAATGCGCCGATGGGTTCGGCGCCGCTTGGGCGATCTGGAATCGATTTCCAGCAGCTCGGTTTATACCCGTGAAACACGGGAATCCTCCTCCCACAGAACTTCAAAACGAACGAGTCGTCATCGTGGATTTCAGTTATGCCCGCGAAACGCTGGAAACTATGGCGGCTCAGACGCAGGCGCTCCTTGTGCTCGATCATCATATCACCGCGGAGAAGGCCCTCGCCGGTCTTCCCTATGCGTACTTCGACATGAAGAAATCCGGAGCGGTCCTGGCCTGGGAATGGGCCCACGATCAGCCGACTCCGTGGCTCCTTGACTATATCCAAGACAAAGATCTTTGGACGTGGACGCTCCCCTCCAGTCGTGAAATTAATGCGGCCGTCGCCTCCTATCCATTCGACTACCACCTATGGAATCACTTCACGCAGAAGGAATTGGAACAGGAAGGCCGTGCCATCCTACGTTACGAAAGCGAGCTCGTGAGTAAACTTGCGGCACAAGCGATGTTAAGCGACTTTCAGGGATCTGTCGTTCCATCGGT
>SWDP01000010.1:188504-196344 GCA_005116885.1 Nitrospira sp. | reverse complement strand
TGCAGTCCTGACGAGTCAGATCGGTGAACGCTTGTCTGCCGAACATCCGTTCTGCGTCATTTGGCATGATCGCGATGGGCGCCGCTATTACAGCATGCGTTCGCGAGAGGACGGAGCTGACGTAGGAACCATCGCCGCATCGTTCGGCGGTGGAGGCCATACACACGCCGCGGGGTTTTCCGTTCCCCTTGGGCCCGATGGCTCCTTGCCGGATAACCCGGCGCTTCCTCGATCGATCGTCGACCGTCGCAGGCCTCCTGGTTGATTTGGTCTCTCTGGTTTTTCTGGTTAGTCTGGTTCAACCAAAAACCAGACAAACCAAACAAACGAGACAAACCAAATAACGGTCTTCATACTCGCTATGATTCCTCTGCACGACGACAACCCCACCGAACGCCCGCCAATCATCACAATTGCTTGGATCGTGGCCTGTGCCCTCGTCTTTCTCTACCAGGCCAGTCTTCCCGCCGGCCCAGGAGAGACATTTGTCTTTCAGTACGGGGCAATCCCTGCCCTCGTGTTTGGGGAGGCCGACCCTCCTGAGATGGGCGTAGCCATTCCCGCATACGCGACGTTAATCACAAGCATGTTTCTCCATGGCGGCTGGATGCATCTCATTGGGAATATGCTGTACCTCTGGGTCTTCGGAAACAACATCGAAGATGCCATGGGACATGCAAAGTATATCGCGTTCTACCTCACATGCGGAATTCTCGCTGCCTTAAGCCACGCCCTCACCGATCCGTCATCATCGATCCCGATGGTGGGAGCGAGCGGCGCCATTTCGGGCATCTTAGGCGCCTACCTGTTGTTGTTCCCACGAGCCAAAGTGCTGGTGATGATGCCCGCCCTGGGCGCCACACGGGTACCGGCAGCAATCGTCCTCGGCATGTGGTTCGTGATGCAACTGCTGAGTGGAGGGATGAGCATCGGGAGCGAGGGTGGCGGCGTTGCATTCTTTGCCCATATCGGCGGGTTTCTCGCTGGAATGGCATTGATTGGCCTGTTCAAACGCCCAGACGTACCCTTCTTGGCCCCGGGCCGCAGAGACCGATTGGATAGCTAGCCCAGTTTATCTGGTTTCTTTGGTTTGTCTTGTTTGTTTGGTCGAACCAGATGAACCAAATCAACCAGATAAACAAAACAAACCAGATCAACCATCCGGTGTTCACGTATCCAGCAACTCACGCACTTTTTCGACCAATCCAGCTTGTCGATAGGGGCGCCTCAAGAGATACCGCGGGTTGAGACGATGAGACACCATGGTCTCGTCGTCAAATCCGGAAATAAAGAGCGCCTTCATCGTCGGATATTGCTTCAACAACCGTCCGGCTAATTCACGCCCCCCGATCTCCGGCATCATAAGATCGCTCACGACTATATGAATCGCGCCCGGATGTTGCTGCGGAAGCAGCAAGGCTTCCACGGATGAGCTCGCCTCCAAGACCTGATAACGATGTCGCAACAATGTCGAGAGCGCGAGCTTGCGGTCGATTTCATTTGGCTCTACCAACAGAACCGTTTCCTGCCCTTTGGCTGCACCATGTGCCAGAGCTGACGGGGCCAGCGGCCGACCCTGTCCTGCGAGAGGAAGCGTCACCCGCACAACGGTACCCTTGCCAGGCTGGCTGACCACATCGACCTGGCCTGCACTATGCTTCACCATGCCATAGACAGCAGTAAGCCCCAGTCCCATATTCATTTCCTTTGTAGAGAAAAATGGCTCAAACATGTGCGACTTGGTCTCCGGACTCATTCCACTTCCGGTATCGCTCACTTCAATCAACACCGTGGAGCGATGCAATCCCTTTCCATTCACAGACACCCCCTCATTCCCATGGGATAGCTGCTTCGCTTCAATCCGAAGCCGACCCCCTTGCGGCATGGCATCTCGAGCATTCACCGCCAAATGAAGTAGCGCTTGATCGAGGCCCTCACGATCGACCTCTACTTCCATCGGCGCATTTTGAATGACCATGCTGAGATCTACGGATGGCGGCAGCAATCCTCTCATCGCGTCACGAATCTCCTCCAACACAGTCTTGACAGAAAGGACCTGTCTCACATGGCCGGTATGAACACCCAACTCAGCCAGTTGAGCGGTCAATGCGGCAGCCTTTCCTCCACTTCGAAATATGTCATCGATTGGTCCATATAGTGGATCGTTCGCCTTGAGATGGGAAAGAACCACACCAGTCTGCTTCCCGATCACCGACACAAGATGGTTGAGTTCTTCTGCAACCCCTCCCGCAATCCGACTGATCGCGTCCATCTTCTGCACTTCATGTAATTGCTGCTCGAGGCCTTCTCGTTCCTTCTTCTCCTGGCGAACATGCTCATTCGCCCGTACCAGATCGCCCTTGAGCCCCTTGATACGAACCTCTAACTGGTCGCGCGACGATTTCAGGGCCTGCTCAGCCTCTCTCAACGCCTCGATACTCCCCAACAATTGTGCTTTTTGTTGCCGTTCAGCCCCGATCGTTTGCAGCGCAAGTCCATAGAAGGTCGCCATCACCAACAACACCGGGACTCCAAGCAGATGCCCGGGCGACAAAGAGCCGGTTTGTACAATCCCCTGATAGAGGATGACGCCATACCCGGCACAGAGCAACAACGATAATCCAATAACATGGGAGAGTCGCCGTACCGAGGCCGCAATGAGCATGAGCACGAAATACGACAGATAGAGTTCCGACCGAGCATTACCCGACAGATAAATAGTCGCGGTCACGAGCACCGTATCGATGCCGATCACAGTCCCGCTGAACCACGCAGCCTGCAGGATTGTATTCGGCACATACCACAAGCAGAGGACCATCGCCACCAAGCCAATGACAATCACCCCGATCGCAGGGCGACTTGCGATGAGTTCCGCTCCAGACAATAACTGGTACGCCAACATGATACCGACCAACGACTGAAGCACCAGATATCGAGAGCGTGAGATTGTACTGTCGTGACCCAAATCCGCCGAGGGCAATTCGGCATGGTTTTCAGAGGATACGGCAAGACTGCTCATCTGTATGGTCTCCTGTTCGTGCAACCGCGTCCTTGTGAAACGTCGCTCCTGTACTAATTCTGATGCTTCGAGAACGGTGAGGGAGGTTGCATCCCGATCCGGCTAGGAGTGGAGCAAGTCCTGTACCGATATTAAAACAGAGCGAACCCCGCGGTTTTCCCTTGGCCTTTGCCCTGAGGAGCTGAACTATTTGGTTCATCTCTCCGCAACGAGTCACAAAATAGAACGATGCAGAATGACCAAAAAACGGCTCACAGATCGGAGTTAATTAGGTCTACGGCTTAAGAGACGGTTGGCCCTGCTGACAACATCCTGTCGGTTGATGTCGGATAGTAACGGGACAGAGAAATGAAAGAGATCAGGCGGACTGGGTGGAGCCGCTTGCGAGGCCATCACGAAATTGCTTCGCATGATCGAGAGCGAGGCCGAGCGTCTCTCCGAAGAACGTCACGTGTCCCATCTTTCTGCGGGGACGAATGACATGCTTGCCGTAGAGATGGAGTACCGCACCAGGAATATCCAGCAGCGTACGACACCCTTCACCCTTCATGAGGGATACAGCATCATCTCCGATAAGATTCAGCATGACGGCTGGACTCAGCAGACGCACTTCACCAAGCGGCATCCCGCAGATCGCACGAACCTGTTGCTCAAACTGAGATACACTGCACACATCGAGCGTGTAATGGCCTGAGTTATGAGGCCGCGGAGCGATCTCGTTAATGAGCAATTCCCCGGTAGGCAGATGAAACAATTCGAGACAAAATACTCCGACCCCTTCCAGACGATCGACGGCCTGAATTGCAAGCGCGGCGGCTTGGTCGGCTACAGCCGACGATCCCGGCGCCGGCACCATGGTGGTTCGAAGAATTCCTTCTTCATGTTCATTCTCAACCATGGGATACGTACAACTCTGTCCGTCAGATCCACGAACCACCAGGATTGAAAGCTCCCGTTCAAACGGCACCAACGACTCCACGATCCATCGCATGCCGGGGCGCGCGGATTCCAATACAGCTTGTTCCACCTCCGGAATATCGGACGCGTGGGAAATTCTCCACTGCCCCTTGCCGTCATACCCAGCTGTTGCTGTTTTACAGAGAGCGGGAAACCCAACCTGTCCGACAGCCGACAATAATTGATCGGGAGAAATCAGGCTGACGAAAGGGGGAACAGAAAATCCGTTGGTGGCCAAAAAGTTTTTTTGCGCGATACGGTCTTGAATCACGCTCAGGATAGCACTCGATGGACGAACCGGCTTCCGCTGCTCTAGCGCGCGACAGAGCTCCACAGGGACATTTTCCCATTCGTAGGTCACGACACTGACCAGATCGGCAAACCGCGTCAGAACCTGTTGGTCGGTGAAGGGGAAAGGGAAGCTGTGCGTGGCGACACGATGAGCCGGCGCTTCTGGATCTGGATCCCAGACAGCAACGTGATACCCGAGGCGGCATGCTGCGACGGTGAACATGGCGCCTAATTGTCCACCGCCCAGGACGCCCAGGACAGATCCAGGTGCGATAACGCCCGCCGTCACGATTGTCGGCTCGGACGGCCCGGACCTTTCGTTCCAGTCACCAGTCCCTGTGCTTCAGGGGACCGGAGCACCGCGTCCGTCTGTGTCTGGCGGAATAATTTCACGCGAGCGGCAATCGCTGGATACCGGCCTGCTAAAATTTGTGCGGCAAGCAAACCGGCATTTTCCGCTCCGCCAATGGCCACCGTGGCAACCGGAATCCCTTTCGGCATTTGCACGATGGAGAGGAGCGAGTCCAGCCCGCGAAGATGCTCCGTCGGGATCGGAACTCCGATAACCGGCAGATGCGTCTTCGCTGCCAGCATCCCGGGAAGATGTGCCGCCCCTCCCGCCCCGGCAATGATCACTTCGATCCCTCGGCCGGGAGCTTGCTCTGCATACGAGAATAAGCGATCCGGGGTTCGATGCGCAGAGACGACCATCAATTCGTGCGGAACCCCGAGATCCGTCAGAATGGCTGTGGCTTTTTCTAAGATCGGGAAATCAGACTTGCTTCCGCCTAACACGCCAACCAAAGGATGCACACGATCCGTTCCGCGCCGCCGTGATTGTGGCTCCCTATGAAGACGAGACATATGTGCGTGGATCCTTCCCTTACAGTGCTCAGGCCTATGGCTCCAACGAATTCCTCACCTTAGCGATTCTCCGACCGATGGTCAAGCTCGCCTCTTCCCCATCTGCAATCCATGAACGGTGAATCGTGAATCCGAATGGTTGTGGAGGAACAGCCCGCGGCCATCCGACGTTTCAGACTTCGCTCTTACGATTCTTGGGCGCGAAGCGAATACGCCGCGTGTGGGGTAGGAGCCTGTAATTCAGCGTGGATAGTTTCGAGGAGGGTCTTCATCTCAAAAGGTTTTTGAAGCGTGCGGTGGGCGCCCAACATTGTCGCCACATCGAGATAATTGAGGATGCCAATCATGTCGCTGCCACCGGTAATCACAATGATTTTCACATCGGGAGACTCCTGTCGCAATGCGACGGTGGTCTCCAGACCATCCTGATCGGGCATGAGAATGTCCATAATGACCAGATCTGCTGGAGCTAACCGATATAGACGGAGAGCCTCCTTCCCATCACGCGCTTCCGTGACGTGATAACCGGCCCCCTCTAATGTTTGGCAAATCAACCGGCGGATTTGGTCTTCGTCGTCGACGACAAGGATGGATGACATTGTGCACCTCGGCTTCGGTGGATGATTCCGGACCTCGGTTCCTCACATGGCGTGCCTTCCAGACAATACTTCTGAACTGTATCATCTCCCACGTGAGCGGGCAAACAATTCGTCATTGTCTGTGCCGAAAGAATATCGACGGCGATGCGCGCCTACATATGGGCATGTGGCTCTGACCAGATAGTCTCACGAGGGAAATGGGGCTGGTGAGAGAAAAGGATCTGAGGGTTACTGAACGTCGAATCCTCAACTCTGGATCGTGCGGGTGCCTCGTCAGACCTGACGTTTCACGAAGTAGGCGGCGGCTTGCGCACGTCGTGAGATCTGCAGCTTTTGGAACATGTTGGCGACATAGTTCTTGACCGTCTTATCACTGAGTTGCATCGAGACGGCAATTTCCTTATTTGTCAAACCTTCCGCCATCAGCGCCAGGACGCGCTCTTCTTGAGGAGCAAGGGATGGTTCCCGCTCCGAACGGACTTGACCCGACCCAACATTCCTACCCAACGCCTGCTGGGTAAGGACTGGATCGAACATCGATTGCCCGTTGGAAACGCCAAGAATCGATCGAATCAGCTGGTCAGAGTCGATATTTTTGACGACATACCCCTGTGCGCCGGCCAGCATGGCTGCCCGTGCGGAATCACCATTCATATAGGAAGTGAGAAAGATGACGCGTGTCGCGGGATGCCCGGCGAAGATGTCACGGGCCGCTTCAACCCCGGAGCCATCCGGGAGTCGGACATCCATCAGGACGATGTCCGGTTTGAGCCGCTTGACCGCCTGTACTGCGGCTGCCTTGGATCCTGCCTCGCCGACGACGGTAATGCCTTGGCGATTGTGCAAGACCGTTCGCAAGCCGACACGGACCACTTCGTGATCGTCGACTATAAATAAGCGAATCGGCTTAGGCCTAGAGGGAGACATCTGAAACCTCCTTCGGCAAGTCGAGTACGATGTTTGTCCCCTCTTTTACCCTTGATAAGACGGTGAACCGTCCTCCCAACCTCTGCGCGCGGGCGGCCATGTTACGCAACCCGTTCCCACCCGCTTTGACGGTGTCCTGGCTGAATCCACAGCCATCGTCGCGAATCCTCAACCGGACCCCTGCTTCAGCAGCTTAAGCGACACTCTCGCCTCTTGCGCATGGCCATGCCGGATACAATTACTCACCGCTTCTTGGATGACGCGGAGTAGGTGCAGAGACTGTTCAGCCGATATGGCCTTCGCGGCACGATCCTCGACTGCAAAACGCACTCGCGTAGGCTGGTTTTCTGTCAGTGATTCCAGCAAATGCTTCAGCGCCGCCGGCAAGTTTTTTCCCTCGAGCGATTCGGAGTCCAGCCCCGCGATAAAGTTCCGGATCTCGCGCATGACACGGTTCAATTGATCAATGGCCTTATTGAGTGATGCGCCGGAGGCCTTGAGTGTCTTTGGAGGCATCAACGATTTGGCCACCTCGAGAGTGAGCCCCACAGCAAAGAGCGACTGTAAGATCCCATCATGAAGGTCTTGGCTAATCCGTTCGCGTTCTTGAAGCGCAGCTTGCAACTCACGTTCTCGCGTGCGGAGAGCGTCTTCCATGCGCTTACGCTCGGTGATGTCTCGGGCTGAAGCATAGATGAGTTCGCCGTCTTGAATCGACTTCCATTCAATCCAACGATATGACCCATCCTTCCTTCGATAACGATTGACGAAGGTCGGCACTTCTTTCTGCTCAGCCAGATCCCCCAGCGCATGGAGCGTTGCCTCCATGTCGTCGGGATGGACATAGTCCAGAAATTTCGCTCCTTCAAGTTCCTCAAGCAAATATCCCAATGTCAATTCCCATGCCTTATTCAACCTTTTGAAGCGTCCCGTGACGTCGGCAATACAGAGCAGATCGAGCGCGCTGGTGAAATAATGGTCGAGTTCCAGGTCCTTCTTCCGCAATGCCTCTTCCGCCTGCTTGCGCTCGGTGATGTCCTGAATGAGTGCGATCAAATGGAGGCAGTTTCCCTGCTTATCGAGAATGCTAGAGACAGTGGTTTGAGCCCATATCAGTGATCCGTCTTTCTTCACGTATCGCTTTTCAATAGTTTCATGACTCCTGGTGCCTCCGATCAGATGA
>SWDP01000010.1:187669-188494 GCA_005116885.1 Nitrospira sp. | reverse complement strand
ACTCACGAGTTCCCTGCTGGCAGGGAGGTCATCCGGAAAGGTAATGCCTTTCATGCCAAGGTGACAAAGCTCCTCCTGAGTGTATCCAAGCATAGCGGCAAATACGGGATTGATCTGATCGATACCGGTCCCCGTCGTAAAACTGCCAACGGCAATTCCCACCGCCGCATTCTCGAATACGGCCCGGAACCGTTCCTCGCTTAACCGCAAGGCCTCTTCTGCCTGCTTGCGCTCGGTGATGTCATGGCACAGATAGATCAGGCAGGGAGTAGACCCGAGTTGGATCGATTCGACGGAGACCATGAGTGAGCGAATCTCTCCGGACTTGGTCCGGAGCAGCCCTTCCCGATTGTGCAAGTAACCCTGTTCCAGAATTTCCCGGAGCACAGATTCGCGTTCCGACACATCGGCCCACAGCCCCAATTCTAAGGTCGTACGGCCCATCACTTCCTCTCGCATGTAACCGGTCAGCCGGCAAAACCCCTCATTCACATCAATAAACCGACCTTCCGCCACGGTACTGATCCCGACAGCGGAGGGAGTCCAGTTGAAAAGGGCTTGAAAATGCTGTTGCGACAGGGTCAGGTCCTCGATGAGTCGGGCTTGCGCCTGCTCCCCCCGCTTGCGCTCCGCAATATCGAGCACCAATACTTGGATCACGTCGGTCCCGTCGAAGGATGTGGGAATCGCCGTGACAGCCACGTCGATCCACGACCCGTCGAGGCGCACATATTGCGCGTCCATTGACGGAACCGGCTGGCCCTTCTCCATCAATTGATGGATGCGGTCCGTCACTATGGTGTGAAATTCCGGGGCAATTCGATC
>SWDP01000010.1:179541-187659 GCA_005116885.1 Nitrospira sp. | reverse complement strand
ATAGACGAACCGTCCCGCTTCGATCACGAAGATACCGATCGGGGCGTTGTCGACCAGGGACCGATAGCGTTCTTCGCTCTGGCGCAGCGAGATCTCTGCCCGCCTCCGTTCCGACGCTTCTATCATGCGTGCAATCGTTTGACCGACGGATACGCCAAAGTCCTGTACTTCGGGGGCCCATTCCCTGGGCATCCCGACATGTTCACACCACAGCACACCGATGACCTTGCCTTGACGACGAATCGGCACGTCCAACACGGAGGTAATCCCCAAAGAGAGAAAGTAGTCGTCGGTAAACTCGCTCGTGCGCTGGTCGACTCGCGCATTGGAGGCGCCAATCACCAGACTCTCCTTGAGCACGGCAAGATAGCGCGGATAGCTCGATGCCGCGAGCCGGCTGCCGGTAGAATGAGTGGCCTGACTTCGCAGATACAGATCCTGGCAGACCAGTTCGGTCTGATCCCTGGACAGCAGCCACAGACTGACGCGTTCCACTGCGAGCACATCCGCCACAATACAGGTTACGTGTTGGAGGATGGTGGAAAACGTCAGAGAAATATCATCGAGATGTGCGAGTTCGAGGAGCGCGGTTTGCATCGCAGCGGCCTGCCGAATCCGCTCGTGTGACTCTTGCTCCGCCCGTTTGCGCTCGGTGATGTCTTCGCATGTCACCAGCACGACGGTCTCTCCGGTAGAAGACTGACTCACACGGGCTGTTTCCTGCACCCAAATGACGGTTCCATCCTTCCGTATCTTCCGAAACTCCCAGTGTCTCGTGATCTCCGGTGTGGCTAGACTCTCTGACAGACTCGCGGCGACGGTTTCCTTGTCCTCTTCGTGAATAAAGCCCAGCACAGAATGTCCGATTAACTCTTCCTCCTGATACCCTAGCTGCTCCGCCCCAAAACGGTTGACTGAGCGCACCGTACCGTCCGTCGCAAGCGTGAAATACATGGTCGGGGTTTCATCGTACAGCGACCGATACCGTTCTTCACTGAGACAAAGCGCAGCCTGTGCTCGCTTGCGCTCTCCGATATCCCGCATGATGGCGCAATTGTATTCCGTTCCCTCGTACTGCAGATAATTGACGGTGACCTCCATGTCCAGCACGCGGCCGGTCCTCGACCAATATTTCGTTTCGAACGTCAGGGATCCTTTCTCCTTCAGCTCGTCCCACTGAGCGGGCCAGAGTTCTGGAAAAGAATTCGGATCGATGTCGTAGACGGTCATCGCGGTCAATTCGTCGCGGGTGTATTCCAACAGCCGGCAGGCAGCCTCGTTGACGTTCAGAATTCTGGCGTCGGGACCGAACCAGAAGAATCCTTCGACGGCATGATCGACGGAGAACTGCGTTAGCTTGAGAGCTTCCTGCATCTGCCGCAGCGCCGTGATATCCTCATTGAGTACGATCGCACCGAGGACGACTCCGACCTCGTCCCGAACCGGAACGGTCGAATTTCGAATGACCTTCTTCGTCCCATCGAGGCATTCGAAGTCAAGGATTTCGCTCTGCGAAGGGACACCTGTCCTGAGCGTGTGACTCAAAGCCCGACGATGTACTTCACTGACTGGTCCGTTGGTGTCCCACCAACCCGACTGGTTGTTCGGGGTCTGAGGCTCAATCTGTTTGATGTTCGACCAAATCTGCTTCGCCATCGGGTTTATGAAAAGCGGCTTGCCAGATCGATCGGTGAACCAGACTCCCACCGGAAGCGCGTCCAGCACCGTATGAATCTGGCGCTCGCTCCGGACAAGTGCATCTTGCGCCAGTTTCCGCTCGGTGACATCTACCGTCGTACCTAAGAGTAGGATCACCTGTCCCTCGTGATCTCGAATGGCATGACCTCGTACGTCCGTCCAAATGACCATGCCATCCTTCTTGAGCATACGCAGCTCATAGTGGTCATTGTCCGTTTCACCGTTGACGATTCGTTGCCAGTGGTCCATGGCGATGGATCGATCGTCAGGATGCACGAGGTTAAGCCACGCATAGGGATCTGTCGAAAGCTCGTCACCCACGTAGCCGAACAAACCTTTCAGATTGGGATCGCCATAGTACGTGCCTGCGGCTACGTCCAATTCCCACACACCGACCTTCCCAACCGCCGTGGCTCGGGCATACCGCTCCTCACTCTTCCGCAGCGCTTCTTCGGCTTGCCTGCGCTCGGTGATGTTCTCATGAGCAACCACCACACCCACCTGTGAATTGAGCAGCGGGGTGACGCGCATGCGGAACCAGCGTTGCTGATCCGGGGAATGGCAGGGATACTCCAGATAGAACTCGTTGTGCGTGCCAGCCAGTACTGCCAGAATGCCGGCCTGCGCCGAGGCCGCCTCCTCCCCATTCGCGAATAGGGGCGCTTGTGCGCACACGTTAAGGTAATTCATACCCACAAAATTCTCGGCGAGATGGGGCGCCCCATTTCCCTCGGCGAACAGCAGCCATGGCTTATTCACAGCCATGATGACGCCTTGTGAGTTCAGCACCACGATCTGCGAGCTAAGGGAATTGAGCACACTGATGTTGAAGGCCTCACTCTCACGCAAGGCCTCCTCCGCCTGCTTGCGCTCGGTGATATCGTGAGTAACCGCCAGTTGTTCCGTTTGCCCCGTGACGGGATTTCGAAATGGCACAGCAGAGCTCTCCATCCACCGGCGAGTTCCCTTGAGACCCTGAATTTCGAACTGGAGCATGCACTCATGCCCCTCAATCACTCTCCGATGCATGCTGATGAAGGCGTCACGATGCTCGGGGACAACGAGGTCGAACACCGAACGCCCGACCACCTCAGGCTCTCCGCACGCTTCGACCAATTTCAGTCCAGTTGGATTCATTTGCAGAAGCGAGCCATCGGCCGCGACGCGCTTGATACAAGCGGGGCCAGTATTCAACATCAGTGTGATGAGTACTTCCTGCTTCTGCCTCTCTTCTTCCGCCCACTTGCGCTCGGTGATGTCGGCGAAGATGACCTGAACTGCAGGTTCGCCATTCCACATGATACGACCAGCGTCAACCTCGACGAAAACCGCGGTTCCATCAAGCCTCTGGTACTTCCGTTCGACTCGACGAACCGGTTCACCGGTAGCAAGAATCTGCGCGATGCTGGCGTGGATCGATTCGTGATCATCAGGATGAGAAAAGTGAACTGTGGGATTATCGAGCAACTGCTCAGGCGAAGCGGCTCCCATAATCCTGCATGCGGCTTGATTGACATAGACCTTCTTCCCGTTGGAATAGACGAGCACCCCGTTCGGCGAGAGGTCGACCAACGTGCGATACCGCTCCTCCGATTCACGCAGCGCAGTCTCCGCCCGCTTGCGCTCGGTAATGTCGATCACGATCCCGCCAAGCCCGCTGATAGAACCATCGGCATTGCGGAGCGGAAACTTTGTAACCAAGCTGGTGTGAATCCCGTCTCGATACCTTGCCGTTTCTTCAGCCTTGACGTGATGTCCCTCTTGAAACACTCGTCGGTCGTTCGCCACGAACTGGTCCGCCTGCTCGGGTGGAAACACCTCGTAGTCCGTCTTGCCGATGATATGGCCTGCTGACAGATGAAACATGCGCTCGAACTCCGGATTGGCGAAGAGATAGCGCCCGTCCTGGGACTTGGAAAAGACGAGTGATGGATTGTTCATTATGAATGAACTCAGGCGCCCCTCACTCACCTGCAGGGCCTCCTCTGCCCGCTTCTTGTCGGACACGTCTCGTCCGATTCCGGTGATGCCGATGGGCTCGCCATGGGTATTCTTGAGCAACGCGCCGGTCCAGTGATAGGGAATGAGGCGGTGCTCTTTGGTTAGGAGATGGCCTTCAAGTTCGGCGTACCCTTCCACGAAGACCCGCTGAATGGCGGCGGCAGTGCGGGCCTGTTCTTCCGGAGGCACGAACGCCAATGCCGGCTTGTTCCATAATTCCGCAGGGCTGTATCCCGTGACGTCCCCGAGACGCCGATTCCATTTCACCACGTTGCCTTGGGTGTCGAGAGCAAATACGATATCAGGGATCGTCTCTATGACATTGTGTAAGTCTGCCAAAGCCTGGGCACGTTCTTGTTCGGCTCGCCTCCGCTCGAACTCTGCAGCAATGCGCGGTACAAAGACTTCCAATAGTGACCGCAGATCGTCGCCTTGTTGCCAGGGCTTCGTATCCATCACGACGAGCAATCCCATGATTGTCTCGCCTTTCGTCCGAAGCGGCACCGCGCAATAGCTCTCGGCTCCGAAGTCCGCCACACGCTGGAACTGAGGAAACATTGTCTGAAGACCCCGGGCGAAACAGGCGAAGCCCTGCGTCACTGCAGTGGCACAGGGTGTATCAGCGAGTACATATTCGAAGTTGTCAACGATGACGCCTCCTGCCGAGATTGCGAGGGTGCGGATCTTCTTGATGTGATCTCCCTGTACTTCCCCAATGAACGCATACTTTATGTGTAGCACTGACGTCAGGTGCGTGACCAAGGCCGAAAAGAATGCGTCGCCGGTCTCCGCCGCAGTCCCTTCGACAATCGCACGCAACAGATCAGATTGTTCACGCTGATGGTGCGGCAAACGGTCCCGCTCGGCCAACTGGCGCGAGAGGTCAGCAACCTGATTACGCAGGGCATCAAGTTCAGACAGAGAGCCGGTGCTACTCATCGTGTGACTCCTTGGCGTGCAAGATAGCGATGGATGGTGGGCGGGCTCGGCTCCCCACTATCGAAATCGTGACACCAACCCGTGACGATCACCCCGATGTCACATCGTTGTGCAGAACGGCTCTGATAATGGGTGAAGGAGAAAGGGGGGAACACAGCGGATGCGAGAGGAACATTCCAGCTGCAAGCCCGGGCCCTGCCGTGTTGGAGCCGATCATGAAGAAAGAACCGCATTGCTGCCCATCCACGCCAGTGATTCTTTACGGACGGAATCAGGAGGGTACGGGAACGAACGAGCGATTCAGGTCTGCACTGCCCACACAACCGAGGCCCAGGGCTCGTATAGAAGCCCACGACTAAGATGGTGCCGAAGGCGGGACTTGAACCCGCACGGCTTGCGCCACACGCCCCTCAAACGTGCGTGTCTGCCATTTCACCACTTCGGCAACCGAATCCGTGAAGCGTATCTCGTGAAGCGTCGTTCGTTTCCGGATTCGGACGCTTCACGCTTCACGAACTACGCACAACAGCCAGAGGGAGCCGCATTATAGAAGTGGGCCAAAATCCTTGTCAATCAATAGACGCTCCGGTAGAATCGGGCGGCGTATGCTCACCGGCACCTCCGATACCGTACACAGTCTCACACCCACGCTCGATGAGGTGGGTGAACGGCGGACAGAGGGATCCATTGCCGCGTTGTTCGACGTCGACAACACACTCCTGCCTGGAGAGGCAAGCGAGGTGCGATTCTTCCGGTTTCTATGGCGGCGCGGTCTGGTGGGATGGAGCGAGTTGAGACGGAGCGCGGCCTGGCTGGCCGGACACGTGCCTCCATTTTCGTTGCACTCGCTCCGAGAGCGAAAAGTCTATTTGGCTGGCAAACGCCCCGCAGACATTGAATCCTATGCACGGGAATTCTGTCAGACCGAGATGATCGACAAGGTGTCCCCGCAAGGCCGCGCAAGCCTGGAGGCCCATCGACAGGCCGGCCACCAACTGATCCTCGTGACTGGCGCGCCGGACTTCTTGATTGAGCCCCTTGCGAGATTCTTGGATGTGCCTACGGTCTTCGCCGCAAAGCTGGAACAACAGAATTCCGCCTATACCGGTGCACTGATTCCCCCCTTGCCCTATGGCCGTGGCAAGCGCGAGCTGATCCTTGCCCACGCTCGAACAATGAATCTCGACCTCGCCGGGTCTTATGCGTACGGCGACAGCCCCGGCGATCACGACCTTCTTGAGCTGGTCGGACATCCTTTGGTGATCAACCCAATTCGGGGCATGGCCCGAACGGCGCAACGCCGAGGTTGGCCTATCACGACGTGGAAGTAATGATATGAACCCTTCAATGTTAACCATTTCTGCGGCTATTCAGCTTCCCCACGTTTCCGACACGCGCTTCACGCTTCACCCTTCACGCTTCACGTCTTGAGCCATGCGCATCACCGAAATCTTCCATAGTATTCAAGGTGAGTCGAGCTACGCTGGACAGCCCTGTGTGTTTATACGACTGACCGGCTGCCCGCTCCGCTGTACCTGGTGCGATACCGACTATGCTTTTTTGGGGGGGCGCGAGTGCTCGCTCGAAGACACGCTGGCAACGGTGAATGCCTATGGGTGTCACCTGGTGGAGGTCACGGGTGGGGAGCCGCTTGCCCAGCCTCAGAGTCTTTCGTTGCTGTCGGGACTCTGCGATGCCGGCTATACGGTCCTCCTTGAGACCAGCGGGGCCATCGATATTGCACCGGTCGACCCGCGCGTCCATGTCATTCTGGATGTGAAGTGCCCGGGGAGCGGGATGACAGAGAAGATGCACTGGCCGAATCTCACGACGCTGGCGGCCAAGGATGAAGCGAAGTTTGTCCTGGCTGACCGAGCCGATTACGACTGGGCTCATGAGATCCTGACCCGGTATGAGATAGCCAGCCGCTGTTCAGTGCTCTTCAGTCCAGTTTTCGGCTCGCTCGATGTACGTCAGCTGGCCGAATGGATTCTGGCCGATCGCCTACCGGTTCGTTTTCAATTGCAGATGCACAAGTATATTTGGGCGCCGGATATGCGAGGGGTATGAGAGGTGTCATTGGTCAAGGGTCATTAGCGAAAGAAGCTTCCGTACCCGTTGACCAGTGACAATTGACCACTGACAAGGAGTTTGTGAAATGAAGATCATGCAGGTGACGGTAGAGGTTGCGCGAGTAGAGGCTGCATCCGCAGAGGTATTGGTACTCCTGCACTGTGAGGGAGAGGCATTGGCCAAACAGGATACCGCCCGGCTCGATACGGCCCTCGGTGGCGCGTTGAGCACGCTGGTGCACTCGAAGGAGTTCGAAGGTAAAGCGAACGAGGTCTTGCTGTACCACACCCAGGGCAAGGTGCCTGCAAAACGAGTAGTGCTGGTCGGCTTGGGCAAGAAGAACGAGGTGACCACTGAGACCATCCGGCAAGCAATGGGTTCAGCCGCGAAGCGCGTCCGCCAGACAAAGGTTGAATCCTTTTCGGTGGCACTGCCGACCGTGAGGCCTGAGGGAATGTCATCGCTCGACGTCGCCCAAGCGATGGTGGAAGGGGCGATCCTAGGCAGTTATCAGTTCACCGTCTATCGAAGCGAAGCCGCCTCAGGGCGAGATGTTGCAGAGATGAAGATACTCATCCCGATGAAGGGTCAGTCGCGACAGGTGACCGAGGGAATTCGGCGCGGCGTCGCCACGGCAGAAGCTACCGTCTTTGTCCGCGATCTCTGTAATCACCCGTCTAACGTCCTGACCCCCACGAGGGTCGCCGACGAAGCGAAGGCCATTGCCAAGGCTGACGGCATTGCGATCAACATCCTCGAGCAGAAAGAGATGGAGCGCTTGGGAATGGGCGCACTGCTCGGCGTGGCGCGCGGGAGTCAGGAGCCGCCCAAGTTCATCATCCTTGAATACAACGGAGCCAAGAAAAAAGATGCGCGTCCGGTCGTGCTGGTCGGAAAAACGATTACCTTCGATACGGGGGGAATCTCTCTCAAGCCTGCAGAGAACATGGAACATATGAAGGCCGATATGACGGGAGGAGCCGAAGTCCTGGCTTCGATCAGAGCGGCGGCAAGACTCAAGCTCCCGTTGCGTCTGATCAGCATCTTGCCCGTAGCTGAAAACATGCCGGGCGGCCGAGCCATGAAGCCCGGCGATATCGTGACGACGTTGTCGGGGAAGACCGTCGAAGTACAGAACACGGATGCGGAAGGTCGGCTCATTCTGGCCGACGGCCTCGCCTACGCCATGCGCTATAACCCGGTGGCCTTGATCGACATTGCGACGCTCACGGGGGCTTGTGTCGTCGCCCTCGGCCAATTTGCGATCGGGATGTTCGGCACCGATGACACGCTGAAGGAGCGGGTCCGCAAGGCGGGACAAAAATCCGGGGAACGGGTGTGGGAGATGCCGCTGTGGGAGGAATATTTCGAACAGCTCAAGAGCGACGTCGCCGATATGCGCAATAT
>SWDP01000010.1:165688-179441 GCA_005116885.1 Nitrospira sp. | reverse complement strand
TCCAGCAAGGCCGCAGCGAGTGAAGACCGGAGGAGGTACTCACCGCACTTCGTGGAGCTGTTCGCCCGTACAGTGGATCTTGGCGAACGGAAAAGTCCCTCCAGAGATTCCGATTTCCGAGAATCTCTTCGGTACGTTGAGGATCTGAACGATGCGAGAACGAAGCTGGCGGGCTTTTTCAGCATCCTGCTAAAAGGATTTCATGACTTCACGCGAAAAAATCGGGCAGCTCTTCATGGTTGGATTTGTCGGCACATCGGTCACACCCGATCTGGCGTCGTTCATCAAAAAGTACAAGCCGGGCGGGGTCATTCTCTTCTCGCGAAACCTCGAGTCCGTCGAACAGATGGTCGATCTGACCAACGGCCTGCAAGCCTGCAGTCCCCATTCGCCGCTCTTGATCTCGATCGATCAGGAAGGCGGTCGGGTCTCCCGCCTTCCAAAAGGCTTCACCATATTCCCGCCCTGCGACCTGTTGGGGCGCTGCAACTCCACCGAATTGGCCTACGCGGCGGCGGCCACGATTGCCAAAGAGCTGAGGGCGGTGGGCGTGAACATGAATATGGCGCCGGTGCTCGACGTGAACAGCAATCCGGATAATCCGGTCATCGGCGACCGGGCATTCGGTGCGACGCCGGGCATGGTATGTGAACTGGGGATGGCAACGGCGGCAGGGCTGCAAGACAATAGGTGGTGGCCTGCGGAAAACACTTTCCTGGTCACGGCGATACCAGCGTCGATTCCCACAAAGAACTTCCAGTCGTCGAGGCGCCGCGCGAACGATTGGAGGCCGTCGAGTTCCCCCCCTTCCGCCGTGCCGTTGCGCAACATGTCGTGTCGATGATGACCGCGCACGTCCTGTATCGCGCGCTCGATCCCGAATTGCCGGCCACGCTCTCGCCGACCATCATCACGAACTTCTTGCGCAAGGAACTCCAATACGACGGTGTCGTGTTGACGGATGATTTAGAAATGCACGCCATTATCGACCATTACGGCGTGGAAGATGCTGCGGTTCGTGCTGTGCTGGCGGGATGCGATGTCCTGTTGATTTGCAAAGATCGGGATCGGGAAGTCGCCGCCTTCGAAGCTGTGGTCCAGGCGGTAGACACAGGAACCATTTCTCCTGAACGGTTGGACCAATCGGTGGCCCGAATCGCCCGCCTCAAACACAGATTTGTGGCGCCCTATAAGCCCGTGACAATCTCAGACGCGATGCTCGTCGCAGGATGCCGAACCCATCAGGCGTTACTGCACTCGATCGAACAGGTTCGGGCGCGGCTGGTTTCGAGTTTCTAGTTTCAGGTTTCAAGTTCTACCTCGGAGTTTCAGCAATCCGAAACGAATAACTTGAAACTAGAAACCTGAAACACTTGACGAGATACGCCCTTCGACGGGCTTAGGGCGTCCCGAGCTTGTCGAGGGACGCTTCACGAGGAAGGCGCCTTGGAGCGATCTCGCGACGAACCGCCCCCCCTTGCAGATTGTCGGACGATTCCCCTACAGTGCGCGGCATGATCCGCACATTTCAAGGCGTCAAACCGACCATTCCCATCTCCTGCTTTATCGAAGAGACCGGCATTGTCATCGGCGATGTGCTGCTGGGCGAGGACTGCAGCGTGTGGTTCCATGCCGTCGTTCGCGGGGACGTGCACCATATTAGGATTGGAAATCGAACCAACGTGCAGGATCTCTGCATGCTCCATGTCACCCACGACACCCATCCATTGATCATCGGCAATGAGGTCACCATCGGCCACGGGGTGATCCTCCATGGCTGTACGATTAAGGATCGCGTCCTGATCGGCATGGGCGCCATCATTATGGATGGCGCTGTGATTGGCGAAGACTCCGTTGTGGGGGCTGGGGCCCTGATCACGGAACAGACCATCGTTCCACCCAACAGCCTGATACTCGGCGCACCCGCAAAGGTGAAACGATCGGTCACAGATGAAGAGCGTGCGTGGATTAAGGAGTCCGCGGAGAACTACGTGAAATACGCAGGCCAGTATTTGGACAGCACCTCAAAAGTTAAGCCAGGCTTTAGAGTTTAGCAGGCTGCTCAAAAAGTCCGTCCAGCAAGGCCGCAGCGAGCGAAGGCCCGAGGCGTACCCTTTGGGGCGCACGGTGCGACGAATAAGGAGCACCAAGTTTGTGCGCGCCGCCGAGTGGTGAGGCGGCCGGGTCCCCGTTGAGGGTCTAAGCGATGCGAGAACGATGCTGGCGGACTTTTTCAGCAGCCTGCTGATAGTTTTTTCCAATTTGAATGAAACAGATCGGATCTCCCACTAATGCCGTCGGATAGTATCGTTTCCCAACCAAGTAAGGCACTCGATGCCGGTGGCACCATTCTGCAAACCACAGGACTTCTTCTGTCGTGGTTGTGACAAGGCCGGGCTTCGCAAGCTTTCCCATACAGCAGGCGACCAGTGCACGCACGATGCGACGCTCTCGATTGAACTTCACGGGATCGAGGGTGAGCGGATTGCTTCGCCCATAGGACAGGGGCGAGAGATGCGGGAACCGCTCAGGGTCATTGAGCACGCTGACCATCCACAGATGATCGAATAAACCCTTAGCCCTCCCTGCATCGACTGCACGGAACGTAACAGGGACAGAGCGGCAGGCACGGTTGAGGGTGACGACTTCGGTTCTCCGAAGATTATAAGGTTCTACCGCCCGATCCCGCTCCATCGTTTCCATAATCAAAGCGGGAAGCTCCGCCACCCCGGCGCCTACGTAAAGGCTACGGCCATGCCGGGGTAATTTCTTCCTCAACAACACCGCCACACGATTCCCGAGACGGTGACACAGACCTCGCTTCGCACGCCAGAATTCATCCCCGCCTTCATAGCAATAGATCGGCCCCAGCGCGCCATAGTCGAGACGTCCATAGACCTCGGCCACCAACCGGCGGGTCGCAGGAGCCAACTGCGTGGGACTCGTCTTCATGACCGCACTCCAGCAATCTGCACTGCGGTTGCAGTCACCGTCGCAGCCACGCTGGAAAGAAATTCAATATTCAAGGTGTCCACGATATCCGTCGCGCGATGATAGTGCGGGTTCCGGAAGTTCGCCGTATCGGTCAACACCACCGCTGGATAACCTGCATCCCAGAACGAGGCATGGTCGCTACGGCGAGTATGAGGCATCGCCTCCCCTCGGCCCGGCACCACCAATGACAGGGTCTTGAGCGGGGCCGCCTGCCGTTGTGCCTCCTGCTCAAGTTGATGCACCAAGGATCGGGACGCCTCGTTGCCCACGATGGCCAGAAAATCTCCTTGAGTCGGCATCGCAATAGGCACCGCTGGTGGGGCTTGCTGTGTGCCGAGCTCGCTCTTCGCGAACCCGACGCACTCCAAAATAATCGCGCCAGCCAACTCACGGCGCTCGGCTCTCAAGCGGGACGCGAAGGCCTGGCTTCCCAGCCGATCCTGCTCTTCAAGACAGAACGCCACGAGCCAGACTGGCCGCACGAGCGGTTGCGTGCTGAGTTGCGATGCCACTTCAAGAAGCACGACGAGCCCACTCGCGTTATCATCTGCGCCAGGCGACCCAGACACCGTATCGTAGTGGGCCCCGATCAAGAGTGGAAGCAACTCCCCTCCTTGGCTTGACCGGTCCGGATACTTGGTCGCCACCACATTGCGGTAGGTCTTTCCCCATGCGCGCACAAGCTGGTCGCTTGAGCTCCATCCTGACTTGGCAAACTGCGTCGCCAGATAGTGCGCCGCCTTCCGAAGCGGTCCGGGACTTGTCTCGGGATGACGTTCGCCAACGAGAGCCTGAAGATGACGGTTGATTCGAAGACGCTGGGTTAGCACAACATGTGTGTGTGGATTGACCGATTACGCTGTGATTTCGGTCCCGATACCTGTACGCGTGAACACTTCAAGAAGAATGGCATGCGAAATTCGACCGTCAATGATATGGGCTTTGCTGACACCGCCTCCCAGTGCATCCAAGCACGCATGGACCTTGGGCAACATCCCTTCGCCGATTATGCCCCTCTTCACCATCCGCTGCACATCTTTGCGTGAGACCGTGGAGAGATGGCGCCCCTTCGCATCGCGAATACCCTTCACATCGGTCATCATCACCAGTTTTTCCGCACCTAGCGCAGCGGCCATCGCCCCAGCCACAAGATCTGCATTGATGTTATAAGTAGTTCCCTCCCGATTCGTACCGATCGGCGCGATGACGGGAATATAATGGCCTCAATACCCAATCGCTGGAGCATCTTATCAATCTGGGGTCCCCCACCGTGCACAATGACGGGGTTCAGGCCCACGTATTTCAGAAGTACGACATCCTCGGCAAACCGTTCTTTCAACGGCGCATCGGTCATTGCATGACCGCCATATTTAATGACAATCGTCTTGCCTTTGAACGTACGGATATAGGGCAAGGCTTCGATCAGGACGTTGGCTTTTTTGATCAGTCTGTTCATATCCAGGCTCCCATGGCGGAACCAGCACGGTACCCGAAAAACGCAGGCCGAGCAAGCTCGCCGCCTGCCCCTCGCGACAAGCTCGCCGGAGACGGAAGATCGCCGGCAACCATGATCACGGTTTTTCGTCCTTCACAACCCTCGGGCCGGCCGAACGACCGGCCCGAGGGTGCGTCTTATCGTAGACGGCCAGGAGTTGATCCGTAGCCAGATGCGTATATTTTTGTGTCGTGCTCAATGACGCATGCCCGAGCATTTCTTGAATCGACCGCAGATCGGCCCCTTCATCGAGGAGATGCGTGGCAAAGGAGTGGCGCAGCGTATGGGGGCTCACAGAACCCCCGGCCAACCGGTTTGAATAGCGGGCCACAATGCGAGCGACGCTCCGAGTTGTGAGCCTCCCCCCTCGGCTATTTCGAAAAATCGGCGACGAGACACACAGAGTCTTCGCCGTCGGATATCGAGTCTTCGTCAGACGCTGCTCATCTAAGTAGGCTTGAATAGCCTGTAGCGCCACATCACCGATCGGCACAATGCGCTCCTTCCGGCCTTTTCCTCGCAGATGGACCAATCCCTCGGAGGCGCGGAGATCATCAAGATCGATCCCTACGAGTTCACTCACGCGAGCCCCTGTCGAATAGAGCGTCTCCAGCAAGGCGCGGTCTCGGAGCAAGCCTCCTGCCGCCTGATCGGAAGGAAACTCCATCAACGCCGCCGCGTCGTCCTTGCTCAACACTCGCGGCAGGTGTTTCGGCTGTTTCGGCATCCTGATGGCGTCGGCAGGATTGAGTCCGGCCATGCCTTCTCGCTGCAGATAGCGATAGAAACTGCGCAGAGAAGAAAGTTTTCGGGCCATCGAGGTGCTCTTCTCATGCTTGCGATTCAGCCAGTGAAGGTAGCCCCGAATGGATTCTGTTTGCACGGTGGCGGGATCGAGTAGGGGCGTGCCGGGATGTTCTACCTGCATGAACGCCTGAAACTGCCGGAGATCCGAGCCATAGTTGCGCACCGTTTCGTGCGACGCATGACGTTCCAGCTCAAGGAACGTCATGAAAGCTCGAATTGCCTTATCCATGTCGCCAGATCCCCAAGCGCCCGTTCCCCCGTGAGCCGTCGTTTACGCTCCTTGTCTCTCGTCGGTGGGTCAAGTGGAGGAAAGAGTCCAAAATTTGTATTCATCGGTTGAAAGTGACGAGGGTCCGTCCTCGTAATATACGACACGAGACAGCCATGCGCCGTGGTGGGGGGCGGCGTGACCAAGGGCAATCCTGCAAGACCGCGAGCTGCGTTGATTCCTGCCAGCCCTCCCATCGCGGCGGAATCCGTATAGCCCTCGACGCCGACGAGTTGCCCCGCAAAGAAGAGGGTGCCACGCGCCTTGAACTGAAGCGTATCCCGCAACAGTTGAGGAGAGTTAATGAAGGTGTTGCGATGGAGACTGCCGTAGCGCAAAAACTCGGCCTGTTCCAAACCAGGAATCATGCGAAACACCCGTTTCTGTTCCCCATACGTGAGTTTGGTCTGAAACCCCACGAGGTTATAACAGGAGCGATGGGCGTTTTCCGTCCTGAGCTGGACCACCGCATACGCTCGCGCACCGGTCTTGGGATTCTCAAGACCCACGGGCTTCAACGGGCCGAACTGCATCGTCTGGCGGCCCCGTTCGGCCATCACCTCGATGGGGATACAGCCTTCGAAGTAGGCGGTCTTTTCGAATTCTTTGGGTTGGACTTTCTCCGCCGCGAGCAACGCGCCATGGAAGGCATTGTAGGTCGGCTCGTCCATGGGACAGTTGAGATAGTCGTCCCCACCCTTACCGTAACGGGACGCGAGAAAGGCGACATCCATATTGATGGAATCGGCATCGACAATCGGAGAGATCGCATCGTAAAAATACAAATGTGTACTATGAGTCAGTTGCGCAATTGCCTGAGACAGTTTGTTGGATGTCAGCGGGCCCGTTGCCACAATGCAGAGACAGTCGGTCGGGATCTCGGTGATTTCCTCATGCAGAATGCGAATATTCGGGTGACCTTCCAGCGCCTGGGTAATCTTGAGTGAAAACTGCTCGCGATCAACGGCCAAGGCCGACCCCGCCGGCACTCGCACATCATCCGCCACTCGAATAATGAGCGAGTTGAGACGGCGCATTTCCTCTTTCAAGA
Source organism: Nitrospira sp. (assembly GCA_005116885.1). GTDB lineage: Bacteria > Nitrospirota > Nitrospiria > Nitrospirales > Nitrospiraceae > Palsa-1315. Next base: position 172,826 of record SWDP01000010.1, on the reverse strand, counting down.
TGCCGGGGGCATTGAGGAGATCCACGGAGCCGAGCGAATTCGAGCAGACCAGCTCAGCCAGACCACCAGTTTTATGCGCTTGCGTCATCTCTTTTGGGCGCATTTCATAGAGCGTCACTTTTGCTCCACGATTGGCCGCCTGCCACGCCGCTTCAGATCCGGCCAGACCGCCTCCAATAATGACAATGTCCTCACGCATTCGAGTGAAACTCCCCCAGGAAAGACCACGAGCGGTGGCATTGTAGGAAGCGCATTTTGGGGATGTCAAGGCGACGTCGCTCTGCATGGCGCCGGCGGCACGGTTGATCCAATTTACAACCCCATGCTAGACTTTGCCGCGCGTAGGCGATTAGCTCAGGGGTAGAGCGCTTCCTTCACACGGAAGAGGCCACTGGTTCAAAGCCAGTATCGCCTACCATAGTCTTCCTCCTCGATCTCAATCCATACCCTCGGGCCTAACCCGCAGGATGCTCAAAAAGGCCGTCCTTGTCGTTCGTGAAAGGTGAAACGTAAAAGGTGAAAGGTTTCAGAGGAAGAGTCTTCGGCAATCCCACGTTTTACCTTTCACTTTTCACGTCTCACGCGTGCCGATCTTCATATGCTGGCGGACGGTTTCAGCATCCTGCTAATTCTGGACAGAATCCTGAAGGTCGGCTACACTTCATTCTATCGAGAGACCGTCGACTTTGAACCGTACAAGACAAGTGAGGTCATCTATGCGAACGACAGCTCTTGCAGTGGGAATGCTCCTGCTCGCCACCGCCGCCGGTTGTGCCGGAAACCATCAACAGCAAACATTGGCCGATGCAGATGGAAGCTATACCCCCCCGGCCAGCATCTACAGTGTGATGGACCCGACATCCTTGATCTATACCGATGTGGCAGCCGGAGCATCTCCTAGCGATAACCCCTGGCGCTGGAGCGGTTTCCTCTTGCACCCTCTTGGCGTCGCTATGGATTACGGTCTGAACCGACCGATCTATACACTGACCAGCAAGATGCCGTACCTTTTTGGATACACAGCTGCGGATTCGATGCTGGACAGCCAGCGGCGGTAACTCCTAGTACCTACTGCTTTTAGTCCGAACGCCCGCTTTCCTCACGAGAGCGGGCGTTATCGTATCATCCCGTTCGCAAACTCTTTTGCATTTCGTGTATGCTCATTTTGTGAATCAGAGTTCACATGATACGCATACGTTTCGCGCCCTGCTCCTTCGACTATGGATGGTCTGTGGGCTAGGGCTCGGGTTCTTGCTGAATGGCTGCGAAACTCCGGCCAAAAAACCGATCCTCCCGCCCTCTGAAAGCGATCTGGTCCTCCTGAATTCCACGACCCTCTGTACGTCAGCGTCCACCTTCCTCAAGACTCATCCTCCCTCTAGCCTCACCCCACAAGACTGGGGCACCGGGCAAGAGTTCATTCTTCCCGCCGACCGAAGCCCCTCACATGGCGACGAATCCTACTTTTTCGATGAAGATGGCGTGCTGGTTGGAATCGTCTTTACCTATCCGTCGGGACTTGACTTGAATCCCTACCCAGTCCTCCGCCACACCTTAATGCAACTGAAGCCGACGTTGGAGTTCTATCTCAATGTGGCAAATCTGTCATCCGGGGCGAGCATGGACTCCAGCGCCCTCTATGAAACCGGCGATGAGAAAACGACGACACAGTACTTGGTCCTAGGACCTCGTGAGCATCAAACCTTGCTCCAAGCTTCTCGGACGATCGACCCCTATGTGCGGCTGTTCTCACCCTATCGACGAGAACTTTTAGAACGATTGCGCTATCCACGAGGTCCAAAACCAGGACAGCAGCTCGACAGTCAAGGCGCCGAGGACAAGGAGCCCTTTCCTTCACTCCAGCAATTCGCGCGCGGCCAGACCGCGCAGCTCTCCTACTGCGGAACCCAGAACTACGACATCGCGGCTGCCGCCTATCAGAAAGCCATCGCAAGCGGCTTTTCGAATAAAGTGTGGCTGGCAGAAGCCCACCACAAACTGGGCCTCGCATGGGTAGGGAAGGGACATCACGAGAAGGCCAAGACGGAGATGCTTCAGTCGTTGGTTATCAGACCCAATACTCCAGAAATTTTGAATAACCTCGGTACGGTGTACAGCAAATTGGGAGACAAGGCGAATGCGCTCGCCTCATTCGAAAAAGCCGTGACACTCCGCCCCAACTATGCCATTGCCCGCTATAACCTAGCTGAAGCCTACGAGCCTTCAAATCCTAGACGGGCTCTCTCGGAGTACGAAACCTATCTCGCGCTGGTCGAAGGCATCCCCGATGAAGCCAATCGAATTGCTCAGGTTCAACAACGCGTCAAAACGTTAAAGCAGTAGCCTTCCCCCAATCAATCGTCCCTTCCCCTCACCAGGTGTCGAATATGTGATTCCGCTAGGTACCCAACCAACCTCACGGTAAAATTCTCCCGTCACGATGTATGGAAGGATGGGAGAATGCTATGGAACAACCTACCCGAGCTATTGTGCGAGCAATCGTCTTGGCAGTCACGGCTCTGTTCCTCCTGCCTCTACAGGCTCAAGCCGAAAGAGATTGGGAGTTTTCAGCGGGCGTGTTCGGAGGGAAAGCCTATCACTCGAACCAAGACTTAAAAATCAATTCTGGAGACAACGGTGATCCGTTTCATGGGACGGTACACGGTGTACAGCTGAACGACTCTGGGACAGTAGGAGGCAAACTCACCGCGTGGTATCTCCCCAAGAAGTATAACTGGCAACCACAGGTGGGATTCGAGCTTGACTTCACGAGATTCACTGCGGATCTCCATCCCCAAACACAGGGGGCTGACGGCACAGTCACTACTCCTGGCATGCAGCTTGGATCAGTCGAGTTTTTTGCTATTCGTGACCTGAGCGTCAATACCTTGGCTGCAAACATACTGTTTCGCTACCCCATCTGGTCAACTCCGGATCTTCCGCAGGGACGAATCGCGCCATACGTTGGGTTTGGTGTCGGCGCACAACGAGCCGTCCTGTCCCTTCAGGTCATTCCGTATCGAGAAGTAGACTATGCTCCTGCCAGGCAGGTGCTCGTGGGCATGAAATTCTTCGTGATGAAAAATCTCGCGGTCTTTGGAGAGTACAAGCGGATCTGGTCCTCCCATGACTTTACATACTCAGGTTCAGGCGTCACTCCTCCTGGATATGAGGAAACATGGTCTGTTGTGACCAATGTCCTTGTCGGAGGTGTGTCCTTACATTTTCAGGAAGTGACCGAAGGCGCTATGCCCTGCGGAGCATATTAACGGCGGGCTTTTTCTGCTTGTTCTTCCAGCGTTTTGCAGTCGATGCAGAGAGTGGTGACTGGGCGGGCTTTCAGTCGCGGATAGGGAATTTCTTCTTCGCAGCGCTCACAGATGCCATAGATGTTCTGGTTCATTCGCTCAAGCGCCTCGTCGATCTTCTTGACCAATCGTTGCTCACGCTCACGAATCCGCATTAAAAAATTCTGCTCGGCCTCTGCTGACGCCTGATCGCTCACATCCGGGAACGCCTCCTGACCGTTTGGATTGGCCAAGCCCTCGACTGCCTCCTCCAACATGGCCTTGCGTTGCCGCTCAAGGTCGCGACGGATAGTCGCGTATTTTTTCCCCTGGGACGATGTCTTGACTTTTCGTTTAGCCGTGTCAGATTTGGCCGCCGATGGAGGGGGCGAAATACGCTTGGGAGAAGAGCCTGCTTTCATACTGAACCTACTTGAGGGGTAATGTCATCTGAAACAAAAGAAACTATAGCAGGGGCCTTCAGAGTGGGTCAATGGTCAGCATGAGCCTGTCAATTTCGCCCAACCGGCTTCCGCTAGCGGGTCTCAAAAAACCTTCACGCAGGATACTCAAGAAGTCTGTCCGGCAAGGCCACAGCGAGTGACGACCGAAAGCGTACCCTCTGGGGCGCACGGTGCGACGAATAAGGAGCACCATGTCTGTGCGCGCCGCCGAGTGGTGAGGCGGCCGGGTCTCCGTTGAGGATCTGAACGATGCGAGAACGACGCTGGCGGACTTTTTCAGTATCCTGCTAAAGATCCCGACGGCCCTCGATCGATTTGAGTAACGTCACGTCGTCGGCATACTCGATATCCATTCCGACCGGAATGCCGTAGGCAATCCGCGAGACCCGGGCCCCAAGAGGTTTCAATTGATTCATGAGATAGATGGCGGTCGCCTCGCCTTCGATAGTCGGACTCGTAGCCAAGATCACTTCCTGGACTCCCCCAAGCTTCACCCGATCGACCAACTCTTCGGCTCTGATATCGGATGGGCCAACACCATCCAACGGAGATAAGGCCCCGAGTAGCACATGATACAGGCCACGATAGGCTCCTGCCCGCTCAATGGCATAGGTCGTACTCGGTTCTTCCACAACCAGAATCCTTGTCTGATCCCGCTTTGAATCGAGGCAAAACTCACAGAGCTCTCCCTCGGCAATATTCCGGCACTGTCGGCAAAATGAGAGTCCGTCTTTGACAGCGCGAATCGCTTCGGCCAGGCGAAGCGCGTCTTCGCGGTCGGCTTTCAACACATGGAACGCCAGTCGTTGTGCCGTTTTTTGACCGATACCTGGGAGACGGACTAACTCACGCACCAACCGTACGAGTAAGCCCTGTTGATCAACTGCCATACGCTATGGTCATCCGCTAGAACATTCCGGGGACGTTCATCCCCCCTGTAGCCGATTTCATCGCACCCGCCATCATCTCGCGAGCCTTCCTGAGCGCATCGTTCGAGGCAGCCAGGACCAGATCTTGGATCATCTCCACATCACCGCTTTTCACCACTTCGGGATCAATGACGATACTGACTAGCTCCATGGCCCCAGTGGCCGTGACCGTCACACTACCACCGCCAGCCGTTCCCGTGACGGTCTTCGACGATGTCTCTTCCTGCACCTTCGCCATTTGAGCCTGCATCGCCTGCGCTTGCTTCAAGAGATTTCCCATATTGCCCATCGGATTCTTCATTCATCAACCTCCTTCTGGATCGATACCGGTCTCACCTCTGCGAGCTCTGCGCCAAATATCTCCAGCGCCTGTTTGACAACCGGATGGGCCCGCGCTCGATCAAACAAGACTAATCGTTGCTCTTTTTCCTTCGCCGCCCTGAGCTGCGCCATTGTCGGCCCTGAAGGATCCGACTCGGTCAATTCGATAACCCGCAGACGAACCGTCTGGCCGCTCAATCGCTCACAGATCGATGTGAGCACCGCCATATTATCAGGGTTCTCGATCATCCCTCGAGCCGCCATCTCCCGCTTAGCAAACCCAATTGTCGCCACATGACCCTCCACACCCACAAACCGTCCCCTCTCTAGGAAGGCAGCAATCCTGGAAGACGTATTGCCCACTTCCTCCTGGACCTGCTCCCAATTGAGTGTCACCGCAGCGAGCGTGTTGTCAGCCGTAGGCGAGGCCACCGGTGTCGAAGCTTTCACCTCACCGGTAGCGACAGTCGGATGATTTGTCGAGAGGCCTTGTGGAGAGGCTGCAATCCCGACTGCAGAAGGCCGTGGTGGCATCGAAGCAATCGGTGCAGAGGTCGGCGCCTGCGAAGACTTCGGTAATGGCGCAGAGGCTGAATTCTCCGAACGACCCGTCGACCCAGGTTTCTCAATGGGTATTGGAGCTGATTGAGCTGGGCGCGCCAGCTGAGCATGCGGCACCGTGTGTTGGACCGACCCCCCATTCTGCCGACGCAGTAACCGAGTGGCTTGTACCGCCGCTGTTTCAAGCACGAATCGGGGATGCGCACTCAGTCGGAGCGAGTCCTCTGCTTGCGTAAAGATCGCCAATAGTTCTTGAAGTAGTTCGGGTGAAAACGAGCATGCGTCTGACGCCATCTGCGTAAGATCTTCTGCTGATGCCTCAATCAACCCCTGCCACTCTTGGGATGAAGGCACGACCGACACCACCAGCATGTTGCGCACATACTCAACGATCTCTGCACAGTAGGTTCGCAGATCATGCCCTTGGTCCAACAGTTGTGCCAGCACACGTAATGCCGCGGCACTCTCCTGAGCCGTGATCGCCTGAATCATAGTGCGAACGAGCTCCTGTGGAACCGCTCCCAGCAGGGTCTCCAGATCCGCATGCACGATGGTCTTGCCGCCAAACGCCACGGCTTGGTCGAGCAGGCTTAACCCGTCACGCATACTGCCCTCGCTGGCCCTAGCCAACGCCATCAGGCTCCGCTCTTCGATGACGATCTGGTCCTGTTCAACCACATGGCGCAGCCGCTCGACGATCTCGATTCGCGCAATCCTGCGGAAGTTGTAATGCTGGCAGCGGGAGAGAATCGTGGCCGGAATTTTGTGAATTTCCGTGGTGGCGAAAATAAAGACGACGTGAGGCGGCGGCTCCTCCAGCGTCTTCAACAGCGCATTGAACGCTGAGTTCGACAGCATGTGGACTTCATCGATGATATACACCCGGTACTTCCCGCGAAATGCGGCGAACTTGACGTTCTCACGGATCTCGCGCACATCATCCACACTGGTATTGGATGCGCCGTCGATCTCCATGACATCGACGGAAGTCCCCTGCGCGATTTCGAGGCAGTTGGAGCAGGTGCCGCAGGGCGTACCGGTCGACCCACGCTCGCAATTGAGCGCTTTGGCAAGAATTCTCGCAACCGTGGTTTTCCCCACCCCGCGGGTGCCTGAAAAAAGGTAGGCTTGGGCAATGCGTTTGGTGGTAATCGAATTGACCAGCGTCTGAACAACGTGAGGCTGGCCGATCACATCATCGAACGTCCCAGGACGGTATTTACGGGCAGAGACTTGATAATCCAACGTCGCTACACTCCGAGTTCTCAATTTTGAGTTCTGCGTTTTGAGTTAAAAAGAAATGAGTTTCCGTTCAACTCAGCACTCATAACTCAGCACTCCTCGCTTCGAGAAAGAGCGGGGCCAGGTGATCCTGCGGCACACAGAACTGACCGCTTACCGTTGCTTCCTTCCGGACCTGGCGGGGTTCACAGGGTTCAGTTGCACAGGGCCCAGCCCCTTTCCCAAAGTTCTGAGTGCTGAGTTTTGAGTGCGAAGCCGTGTCCTGCTCCCTTATCCTCTAACTCAGAACTTAAAACCGATAACTCAGCACTTCTCTGAGTGGCGGAGAGGGTGG
>SWDP01000010.1:160134-165588 GCA_005116885.1 Nitrospira sp. | reverse complement strand
GCTAGCGGCAACCTCGATAAGATCCGCGATATTCTGTTCGGCGCGCAGGCAAAGGATTATGAACGGAAATTCGCCACGCTCGAAGAGCAGCTACTGAAGGAATCCGCTGATTTGCGGAATGACCTGAAGCGCCGGTTCGACTCGCTTGAACTATATATGAAGAAAGAAGTGGAGGCCGTCACAGAACGCGTCAAAACAGAACAGACTGGCCGAGTGGACTCACTGAAAGAACTCTCCGGTGAATTGAGGGACCTTGCCAGGGGAATCGAAAAAAAGACCTCACAGCTCGAAGAGCAGGCGTCGAAAGCACAGCGCGACATACTCCAACAAATCCTCGACCAATCCAAGAGCCTGTCTGAAGAGATTCAGGAACACCGCAAAGAGCTCTCCGCCGCGCAGGACCAAGCCGTCCAGCAACTCCGGACCGAGAAGACCGACCGAGCGGCTCTTGCAGCATTGTTCATGGAAGCCTCCATGAGGCTCAATAATGAGTTCACGATTCCGGACGGCAAATAAACACTTGTGCGTGGCCGTTCCACTCCCCACCGGCACACAGCAGAATGAGCGACTGAGCCGATCATTCTCAGCAGTACCTCATTCCAGGTAAGGTTCCAGAATCCTGATCATCCGTTAGCGTGAGTTCAACCATGGTTGAGCCATCTTCGAAGAATATGCCCAACCTCACGACGGATATGTCGGAGGATTTGAGCGAATTGCGCAACCTGCTGCTCGCCCCCGAGCAGACGCAACTCGATCGCTTACAAGAGCGACTCGACGATCCTGTGCTACGGACCCACGAAGTGAGCCGGTTGCTGCCCGGCGCACTCACACTCCAAAAAGATGATCCTGTGTTGACTGCTGTGCTGACGCCTCACGTCGAACAGGCGTTCTTTACGTCGCTCCGACGTTCTCCCCAAGCTATCGTCGATGCCATTGCCCCCATCATGGGGCCAGCCATTCGCCAAGCTATCAGACAGGCCCTCCAATCCTTGACCCAGTCGCTGAACCAAACCATCGAGCACAGCTTTTCGTTGAAAGGGTTCAGATGGCGAATCGAGGCATGGACCACCGGTCGACCCTTCGCCGAAACGGTGCTCTTACATACCTTGCGCTACCGCGTCGAGCAAGCGTTCTTGATCCATCGGGATACCGGCCTACTCCTTCAGCATGTCGCAACGGAAACCGCGATTGTCCGAGACCAGGAGATGGTGTCTGGAATGCTGACGGCCATTCGTAATTTTGTCCACGACTCCTTCGGAGGCCAACGGGAGCGCGATCTGAGCAGTTTCCAGGTCGGCGAGTTCACCGTCTGGATCCAACAGGGGACCAACGCAATCCTCGCCGTCGTGATCAGGGGCACAGCACCCGAGACCTTCCACGATGTCCTGCAAGACACCCTGGATCGCATTCACCTGACGCAGGCGGACGCCCTCGTGTCATTCAACGGCGATGCGTCTTCCTTCGCATCAACGCAACCAAATTTGGAAGCATGTCTCCAGAGTCAGTATGAGGCCCCGGCACAGAAACCCTCTCCCGTGCTGGTCGCCATCGGACTCCTTCTCTTGCTTGGCCTTCTGCTATGGGGGTGGGGATCGTACCGCGACGGTCAACGCTGGGACACCCTCGTCGACCGGCTCAAATCAGAGCCGGGCCTTGTGCTCACAACTGCGCAGGATCACGGAGGACGGTATGACCTCGCAGGACTACGCGATCCTTTGGCGACAGACCCAACCTCACTGATCGCCGCATCTGGGCTCCAGGCCGACCGCATCCACTCCACCTGGTCCCCTTACTATGCGATGGACCCACAGTTTATCCTCTCGCGGGCTCGCGCACTGCTGCAACCGCCTGACACCGTCACTCTCATCCTGGAAGGGGAAATATTAGTCGCCTCAGGAACTGCTCAGGAGGACTGGGCACATGAAGCTCGACGGATGGCACCGTTCGTTCCTGGAGTCCTCCGGTACGAGGACAAGAAGGTGCAAACGGTTTCGATGGCTCATCTCATCGAGAGCATCGAGCATGTCACGATTCAGTTCGCTTCGAATTCGTCAGCGATCGATCCTGTTGAGGCTGGAAAGATTCCGGCGCTCATCTCAGTCCTCCGGGACTTGGATAACCTGGCCGCTCGATCACACCAACAGGTTACTGTGGAATGTCGTGGCTCAGTCGACGCCGCTGGGTCCGAGCTGACCAATCGCATTCTGAGGAAGACCCGAGCCCAAGCTGTCTGCTCGGCCCTCGGCGAGAGTGGGGTTGGGTCCGCGACCACGTTGACTACCGAGTCTGCTTCGATACGACGACCCGAGAACCAAGCGACGACTCGCAGCGTGGGCTTTGCCGTGACCGTGCATCCTTCTGGTTCGGCAAAGGCCGGCCACCCGTGATGCACAAGAAAATCTGCATGCTTGGTGGATTCGCCGTAGGAAAAACGAGTCTCGTGCGGCGGTTCGTGACCAACCTGTTCTCGGAGGAATATCACACCAGCATCGGCGTCACCGTGGAAAAGAAGATCCTGTCTGTAGCTGGAGAGAACGTGACGTTGATGCTCTGGGATCTCTACGGCGATGATGAGTTCCAACGAATCCGCGAATCCTACCTTCGTGGGTCCTCTGGCTACATTCTCGTCGTGGATGGCACCAGAAAAGAGACGCTAGCCACTGCGCTGGGTCTCCAGCGAACCGTCGAAGGACTGCTGGGGTCCATTCCTTTCGCCTTGATCGTCAACAAATCGGATGTGCGTGACGTGTGGGAAATCGATGACGCCGCGCTGAGTGCACTGCGCCAACAAGGCTGGACCATCTTCTTCGGAAGCGCCAAAACGGGCGAAGCGGTGGAGTCTCTTTTTTCTACGTTAGCCCATCGCCTACTCAACCAAGCGATGTGAATCGGAATCGCCAAGCATGCGATCTCACCACACACGACAGGCTACACAGGGCGAAATCCTGTGCACACAGCTCTTCGTCGCACTCGAGACAGCGGTGTTGGAACGTGTGGATCAGACCGATACCTTTTCACTTCAGGGAACCGCCCCTGCATGGTGGTCCAGCATCTTTGGAACGACCACCCCGCCATCGACCGTCCGACCCGGTGAACGATCTCCCTTTCTCAAGCAATTCTTAGGAGAAGCCGAACAGGGCTGGGCCAGGCATGCTGCGGGTCTCGTTCGCTCCGGTCCCTGGACCGAACGAGACTCGCATGGCACGACGCTCCACCTCGAAGCCACCGCACTGGTCGTTGACTCCAGACAGCTGTTGCTGGTGGCACGATTGGGAGCAGACTTCGAACAGGCCCGCGCGACGTTACAGCGAGCCCGGGAGCAGGCCTTGCGTCACGCACAAGCAACCAAGTTACAGACCCGTACGGAATCCCGCCTCACCACCCAACTCTCTCAGAGCGAAGAACTCCGCGACGATCTCCTGGGCGTCTTGCAGGGACTCGGCCTGGCCACAATCCTCACGGACAGTCAAGGGCGGATCACCTTTATCAGCGACGAGGCTGCAGGCCTGCTGAACCTGTCGACCGACCGTACGGGTCAGCGATGGGATCAGGTGCTCTCCTGCTCAAAAACAGATCGCGACGCAATATGGACCAGGCTTCGCAATCCTGCTGAACAACACGACCCTCTGACGCTTCACCTTGAGACCGACAACCCTCGGTGGCTAGACGTCACCGTATCCCCACATCCGCGGCACAACGAGAAACGGATCCTCTTGTTTCATGACACGACGGAAATCCACGATTTGCGCCGCCTACTCGACGAGAAAGCGCGGTTCCACGATCTGGTGGGAAGCAGCCCTTCGATGATGCAGGTCTATCAACTTTGCGAGTCTTGCAAGAAAAAGAGGTCACACGATTGGGCGAGGCCAAACCAAGGAAAGTGAACGTTCGCGTCCTAGCCGCAACCCATCACAACCTCAGCGAGGACGTCGTTCGAGGAACCTTTCGAACCGACCTGCTCTATCGTATTCGCGTGGCCCGCATCCAACTCCCGCCCCTACGTGACCGGCGCGATGATATTCCTTTGTTGGCCAGCGCATTCCTCGGGCAAGTACGAGCCACCATGGGCAAAGGGGTTGACCAAATCAGTCCTGAAGCACTGCGGCTACTCCTCAGCTATGCCTGGCCCGGCAACGTCCGCGAACTCAAGAATGCGATTGAGTTTGCCGCGATCGGCTGCAAAGGCCAGCGGATCACAGCTACGGACCTGCCGCCGGAAATCACTCGATCCCAATCACACACTCCTCTCTCGACATATATGCCCTCTACGACGAACCACGACGAACGCGCTCAGCTTCTGCGCGCGCTCAATCAGGCAAGCGGCAATCGATCTGAAGCCGCGAAACTGCTCGGTATGAGCCGAGCCACTCTCTATCGCCGCCTTGCCAACTACGGTATCGACATCCCCCGCTGATCAAGACAACCTCCTCTCATATCTCTGACGTCCACCGGCTCACGTTGTCTCATCTTGAGACACAGGGCTGTCTCACCTGAGACACAGAACTGTCTCAGGCATTCAGGCCTGATCGCGATGCAACATCGGAAGCGCGCGTCTTCTTTGTGATCAGCCGACTGCCAGAGCTCTGGCACGGAAGATGAGTATGCCCACGTACTGAGAGTGATGGGAGAGAGAGTTGAGAGAATCTGTATCAGGCAACTCCAATCATGTCCGCGACGTCTACGGTGGTGGCAAGATGGCAAGACCCGTTGGAAGGAAGTCCTTTCGGGAGCTGTTGATCGACGATTCTTCCAAGATTCGCCAGGCGATCGGAGGGTGATAGTGGGCATAGAAGGAACCCTGTCGGAGGCAAACCAGTGGACCGCAGTACCCCCGGGTGTGTCATGTACCCGGTGCGGCAGAGACTTTGTGCTGGCGGTGCCGGGAGAAACCTGGACGGATCAGCTATTTGGCCGGCTACGCGTGTTGGCGTTCAGATGCCAAGTGTGCAATGCCCGATTTCGAAGCCGACAGGCTACACCATCGCGTGAAAGAGGTCTGGGACGCCGACAGTATCTCCGGTTGCCCATCCAACTGCCGATTCTCATTCAGTTTCGTGATGGCAGCACTTCAACCGCTCGCGTCAAGGATCTCTCGATCGGCGGGTGCGAGATCATGGGCACGCACGCGCTGGAACGAGGCTCGACCTTCACCATTCGAATATCGGGACTCTTATATTATTCCGGGCAAATCGATGCCGAGGTCGTCGTTGTGCACACAGCGCGTCCGCAAGCAGCGGGGCTGAAATTCATCCGACTGAGTGAACTGCGACAAGAAGAATTTGGGCGCGCGCTCTATATTGCCTGGAAAATCGGCAGAAACTCATGGCCATCGCCAAGCGTGACGTCCTAGCCCCTATCACTATGGACGTTGCGAAACAACGTGTGCGAATCGCGTAAGCACATCAGACCAGTACCTTGCAGGGAAGACAACATGACGCAACCGACGAGACGTGA
>SWDP01000010.1:156397-160034 GCA_005116885.1 Nitrospira sp. | reverse complement strand
ATGGGAGGGGGATTGTCCACCGAGGTCAATGCTCAAGTTGCCCTTCCATCTGCACCTGTCGCACCAACGACCCTCGATGTTGTGACGTTAAAAAATGGGAGCGTTATTTACGGAGAAGTTATTGAAATGGCCGGTGGCGTGCTGCAAATCAAGACACCTGCCAGCCCCGACAATTTGCTGAAAGTGAACTGGAGCGACGTGTCAAAATTGGCTGTCAATCATCCGATTCCCTTTCATCTGAAGGAAGGGTCCGTGATTATGGGGACCGCCACGGCCGGACCAGACGGGATATTGAATGTCCAGGCAGAACCCTTGAAAGGCACGATGGAAGTCCCGATGGGCTCTGTGATGTCCATGAATCCCGTTATTCAACCTCCGGTGATCTACACGGGCAGTGTGGTTGGTGGCTACTCACAAACAACCGGCAACAGTCACTTGCGCAATGCCAGCTTGCTCGGAGATTTTGTAGCGCGGAGCGAACAGCTCCGCCTGTCGATTAACGGTCGATACGTCTACGGTGAGAACGACAATACCCTTGTGGCTCGCAACGCACGAGGGACGATCAAGCTTGACTTCTTTATTACCCAACGGTTCTACTGGTTTGCCTCCGCCTACTTCGAAAACGATCGTTTCCAAGACCTGAAGATGCGAACCGCACTCGCGAGCGGTCCCGGCTATCAATTCATCGAACGGGGAGACTACTCGGGCATCCTCAAAGATATGACGTTCTACGCCGAATCCGGTATCGCCTACTTCAATGAAGACTTCCGCGTGGCAGACGACAAATCGAGTATTCGCGCGCGTATATCCATGAAGTTAAACTGGCCGCTCTGGGACGATCGCGTGACGCTGTTTCATTACGACGAAATTTTCCCCTCGCTCCAGAATTCATCGGATTTCTTCCTCACAATGGATAACGGCGTGCGGTTTAAGATTTGGAACGGATTTGCGAGTGGCTTTCAAGTGACCACGCGATACAACAACAATCCAGCGCGTGGCACCGGGGATACGGACAACTTGTATCTCGCGACCCTCGGATACAACTTCGATACAACGAGAAAGCGGTAGCCCAGATAGTAGCCAATGCAATACACCCTCTATCCTCAAAGGAGGAACTATGCTGAAAGAATTTAAAGAGTTCGCCATGAAGGGCAACGTACTCGACATGGCGATCGGTGTCATTATGGGCGGGGCATTCGGGAAAATCGTGTCCTCGCTGGTCAGTGACGTGCTGATGCCGCCGATCGGCCTGGCCTTGGGAGGCGTCGACTTCACGGGTTTGTTTATCAATCTCTCTGGCGCCGCCCAGCCATCCCTTGTAGCCGCGAAAGCCGCGGGAGCCGCGACAATCAACTACGGAGTATTTTTACAAACCATCCTCGATTTCATCATCATTGCGTTTGTGATCTTCATGTTTGTCAAGCAGATGAACCGGTTCAAGAGAGAAGCGCCTGCGGCGCCTCCGCCACCACCGCCTGGGCCGACCAACGAAGAGAAATTGTTGATGGAAATCCGCGACGCAGTGAAAAGTCGCCACTAAGCGACGACATTATGACGAGAGTCCCCCACGATGCGGGAGTGGGAAGACTTATATTCTATGGACAACCCGCGCGATTCAGAAGGAGAAAATTATCATGCAGGCATTCAAAACCACCATCCTCGCGACAAGCGTGCTGGCACTGGCAGGCTGTGCGAGCTTGGATAAAAGCCCCATTTGTAACCCCAGCCACCAATGGGTGGCGTGGTCTGACGTCCGGTGCAATCCACCGATAGATACGACCGACCACGCTGCAATGGAAGCTGCCGCCCGTCTTGCGGCGCTTGAAACTGATCGTCAACGACTGGCCGACGAACTGGCTGCGGCAAAGAAACAGAACGGCGCCCTGAGCAGCCGCGTCAGCGATCTGGAACGACAACTCGCCGACCGCGATCGTGAGATCGCATCCCTTCGCTCAGGAGCCGGGGATTCTGCCATGTTGGCCAGCCAGCTCTCTGCGTCGAACAGCGACAAAGACAAGGTAGCCGCAGATCTCGAAGCGGCCAGGAAACGCAATGCGGATCTCGAAGCGCAATTGGCCGACCGCGACAAGGAACTGGCCGGCCTTCGCGGCGATCTCTCCTCAGAAATGGCCAAGCTCAAAGAGGCACAGCGCGGGTTGATTCGCGCCCTCAAACCACAGATCGACGAAAAGAATATCACCGTCGATCTCAACAACGAGCGATTGCTCATCAACTTGGCCTCCGGCTACCTGTTCGGATCCGGTGAAGATCAGCTCAAGCCGGCCGGAGCCGATGCGCTCAAACAGGTCGGTGGCATCCTCAAGGACTTCCCGGAGTACAAGGTCCATGTGGAAGGCCATACCGACAACCGACTGATCAAAGGTGCGCTGAAGAAGAAGTTCCCGTCGAACAAGGAATTGTCTGAAGCACGCGCGGCTAACGCGGTGCAGGCCTTGGCGGACGGTGGACTCTCCGGTGCGCATGCGATGGGAGCAGCCGATACCAAGCCGGTAATGCCGAACACCACCGATGCGGGACGGACCAAGAACCGCCGCGTGGAAATCAGCGTCGTCAAGTAACAGCTCGATGCATCGGAGGAGGCAACGACATGTTCGCTGCCTCCTCCAAATTCAACAGTCACATGGAGGCCTTCAATGAAAACAAGAACAGGGATCATGTGCGTGACCTTGTCCGTATTTGTGATCGGACTCACGACTGCAGCCTGGGCCGTTGACATGGATGCCATGAAGAAAAAAGCTGAAACCGTGAAAGGTCAAGCAGCAGCCGTGAAGAAAGAGGGCGGTGAGACGACACAAAGCGCCAAGGATATGAAAGCGCAGGACGCCATGAAAAACGCGGGAGAAATGAAGGACGAGGGGATGAAGCTCAAGGACGCCGCCACGGGCAAGTAGTGTCTAGGATAGGTTCCTTACGATCCAGAAGGGGGAGATTGTGATGCACACATATAAAACCGCCATCCTCGCAACAAGCATCGTGGCCCTGGCAGGCTGCGCAAGCTGGGATAAGAGCCCTATTTGTACCGACAGGCACGGATGGCTAGCGTGGTCCGACGTCCGTTGCAATGCCGACAATGCACCGAAGGCGGCGGACGACAATGCTGCTCGTCTCGCGGCTCTGGAAAAAGAACGTCAACGGTTGGCCGACGAACTGGCCGCGGCACAGAGACAGAACGGGGCACTCAACAGCCGCGTGACTGATCTGGAAGGACAAGTGAATCAGAGCAAAGGCGGCCTGGCCAAGGCCGAGAAGGACCTCCTCAAAGCGTTGCAACCAGAAATATCCAAGGGCACGGTGTCGGTCAATCAATCCGGGGATGCGCTCACGATCAATCTGGCCTCTAGCCTGCTGTTTGATTCAGGGCAGGACCAGCTGAAGGCCGGTGGAACCGATGCCTTGAAGCGTGTGGGCGGCGTCCTCAAAGACTTCCCGGACAAGCAGGTGCATGTGGCGGGATATACCGATAACGTGGCCATCGCAGGCGCGTTGAAGAAGAAATTCCCATCCAACAAGGAGCTTTCTGACGCTCGTGCCTATAGTGCCGCTCGAGCACTGCGGGACGGCGGCGTGAGCAACAACCTCTCAGCCGCAGGCCACGGGGACAGCAACCCGACCGCCA
>SWDP01000010.1:146936-156297 GCA_005116885.1 Nitrospira sp. | reverse complement strand
GCCGAAGTCTAGCAGCCAAATTTTGCACGCTGATTTTCTTGCACGACCAAAACGTAATCACTCTCCATCCCATTTTTCTCAAAAGGCGACGCTGCTTTCGATCCCTGCGAATGTTTTTGGACACCTTGCACTCCCAGAATGTCCGATTCGTTGTCGGCAGAACAGCCCGTTTGCATTTCTGGTGACCGTGCCAGAAGCATCCATTCGTGAAGATAATGACTTTTTGACGATACAGCACAAAATCAGGTGAACCAGGCAAATGCTTCTGATGACATCTCGGCTTGATACCTAATTCGCGCAAAAGGCTTGAGAGACACCGCTCAATAGAGGTACCGGAACCTCTTATACTAGCCATGATTTGTGAACGTTTCTTGCGATCGAATACGTCGGCCATCGGAGGATGATGTGTGACGAAAAGATTAACGAACAGAAGTTTCTAGGAAGTGATCGAGTACTGCTTTTGCAACGTTTTTGGCAAGAAGCGGCGGGACTGCATTACCAATTTGCCTGGCAACCTCGATCTTCGTCCCGACGAAAAGGAAATTATCAGGGAATGATTGTAGGCGAGCGGCCTCTCTATGAGTAATAGGCCGATGTTGGCGAGGGTGGAGATAGCGCCCCTTCTCGGGCTTAAAGAATTCGGTTCTTATCGTAAAGGCTGGCCGGTCCCACCACAATCTTCCAAAGAGGTCAGTACCGCCCGACTTCTTCCTGATCCAACAATCCGGAGTAATGTCAGGTCGGTTTTTCTGAAGATCGAACCTATTCCCGCCTTCAGGAATACATTTATAGCGCTGCAAACTCTCCTTGGTTGGGGAACGACCGAAATGTAAATCCATCGGTGGCGGGACTAAGCCTAGCTTGATATCAATTCCCTCAGCACCCGGCAGATCACCAATTGCCCTTCCAACTGTCTCCCAATCCAAGAAACCCTGCTGGTAGAGATTCCTGGCTTTCCGTGAATCGAAATGTGTGGGTTTGGGAAGTTCCGGCTGACCCCGACGACTTGCGATGACGATTGCACGTTTTCGCCTTTGCGGCACCCCATAATCAGCGGCGTTGAGAACGCCCGACACCACACAATACCCAAGACGCTCGGCTGTCTTCTTTATTTCCAGAAACTCCAGCGATGCGAGCAGCTCTGGTACGTTCTCCATTACAAAAACGCTGGGGAGGACGCGCTCAACAACTTCCAAGAACGTTTTCCAAAGCTCTTTCCTCGGGTCACCATGCCTTTGTTTGTTCAAAAGACTAAACCCCTGGCAAGGAGGGCCACCAATAATTACATCTGCTTGTGGGATCTCCCAAGATTTCCTTTGAAGAAACTCCGTGATATCCCCATGCAAACAATGGTCACCGAAGTTGGCGTTGTATGTTTTTGCTGCGTAAACATTGAAATCATTGGCAAAGATAGGCTCAAATCGCCCTGTCTGCATAAACCCGAGGGTAAAACCTCCTGCGCCTGCGAATAAATCAATGACTTTGTATTTCTTCAGACTGTACTGCGGTTCGCCTGAACGGCAAGCTCCGTTGCCCTGCCCAAGCATATATGAATCGCGCACCTGAGAGGGGAACGCCTGCCGAAGAACGGAATATGATTGGTGTGGATAGTCCCGAAGAATTCTCAGGACATCAGTTGGGACTGCTGCTCGTGACGAGGGCTTAGGATTTTGGGAAGTTTTATGCTTTCGCTTGGCCTTCACGGTCGTCCTATGACCAGGGGCTTAAACTATATATTGGGTTGATTTATCAAGTCAACCACAATATAAAGGACCCGAAGAGGAAATCTGTGTCAGAATCTTTTTTCTCACAATCTCGCAAAGCGTTCTACAAATCACTTGTTAATATTCTTTTAACCGATTCGAAGGGCGTACCTTCAAATGCGGACAAGGATAATCCCCTCAGCGTCAAAGTTGCTTTAGGAATCGCAAAACTCATACAAGCCGAGGCCAAGGGCGCTCGACTTGCTGGACAAGTAGCTGGTAACAAATTCGAGGGAATCTGTCTCGCCTTCATTCAAAACACCTTCCTCAAGCTTGACCACTTGCGGCCTGGAAAATGGACTGTAGCTAGGATTACAGGAAGGCCTAGATTGGCGCTTGCTGACTTCGAGCAATATTCGCACCTCACAGCTATTGCAGCAGCCACGAAGACTAACAGGCAACTGGCAGCAGCAATTGGGAGCGACTACATTATTACGCCCGATATAATAATTAGCAGGGCGCCAGAGGAGGATAAGGTTATCAACCGCTCAGAAATTCTTGTGGACGAAACATGCGTAAAGCTGGCGACACTCAGAAAAACAAACAAATGTTTGCCGATTCTTCACGCGAGCATTTCTTGCAAGTGGACCATTAGAAGTGATCGCGCTCAGAATGCAAGGTCGGAAGCTTTAAACCTTATTGGAAATCGAAAGGGCCACCTTCCTCATGTGGTCGTGATAACCGGAGAACCCCTACCAAGTCGTATCGCGTCCCTCGCACTTGGAACGGGAAATATCGACTGTGTTTATCATTTTGCCCTGCAAGAACTAATTGCGACTGTTGAAGGGCTAAAAGACGAGGAAGGAACAAAAGACACGTTAAGAACAATGGTTGAAGGCAAACGACTCAAGGATATCGCGGATTTACCACTCGACCTGGCTGTCTAAAATTCATGCACTTCCCGCATGCACTGTCAAATCAAGCAGCAGGCAGAGAAGGACATTCTGAACTTTTCCAGGATACCCGCTGGGACATCGAGCAGCCCTCATTCAAATAAATTACCCCCTCCACGCTCGCTCGCTTTCCCTCTCAGGGATGGGGGCTGATTGATCTTCCACTGCGCGCGTCCAACGAGGGGAGTCTTCGACCGCGCGTTGCGCGAGCACAGAAGATCATCAGGCTCCATCCCTTCCTCTGTTCTGCGAGCACAAAGGACAATCTGGGCGCTCTTCAGTCAGCAACTGCACCCGTTCATCCGGTACAGCCATTTGTAATACCAGTTTGATAGGTCAGGCCTGCGCGAGGAGCCCTGTCTGTCTTCTCTCAGTCATTAGGCCTCCCCGTCCGAGTCAGTCTTGGGAGTGTCGAGCAATGGGATGCCCAAGCCCTCAATTTCCTGGAGGGTTCTCCCAGCGATTCCTTGAAGGTCGCCGTACATGCCAGCGGTCGACTCGATGACCCCTCGTATCTGTTCTTCACGTTTAGCCCAAAGGCGCGTCATCGTTTTTCGTTCCCTTTCTAGATCGGATTGCATGTCCGAGAACTTTTCGACGATGGCTTCAATGCGATGGCGAAAGCGTGGGCCAGTCAGATATTGATAGACCATTTCCATCTTGGTGTGTTGTCCCTCGCCTGCGAGACGAGAACCTGACAGCTCGATTAAGCTCTGTCGGAGAGCAGTGGCTATGGGAATAGCACAGCGGGATTCAGTGACCCACACTCCTTCGATCAGATCAAAGGATTCGACGCCTTTCGGGAGCGTCTGACTGACGATGACGGCGATTTCCGCTTTGGCCGTCCGCTGGTCGTCGCGAAGCTTGGCTAGCCAGCCATCGCTCCAATTCTTGGTTCGCTTGGATTCCCATAAGATAGTCCCACAGGGCTGACCGAGAGGGCCGATGACCCGCTGTAGTGCATCGCCACCGAATTCGCCTTTAGGAACAGGTTCAATGGTGTCCCTCGGGAACTTTGTCCGGAGCAGGGCTTCCAGCTCTAGTTCCTGGACTTCGCCTTGGAGCTGCTGTGAGCCTTGCTCGGCCCTGCGCTTGAGTTCTTCGATCTGGGTCTGCATGGAGGCGATGGTTTGCTCCTTCTCCATCACTTTGAGCTTCAGCCCTTCCTCGGCTTCTTTCTTGGCCTGCTCGCGGGTGGCAGAGAGCCCCTCTTGGACGCGCGTTTCGACTGTGAGTTCTAGCTCTCGTTTGGCATCGTCCAGTTCACGTTTTTGCCTGATGAGATCGGCCTGTGCCTTTTGAGCCTCAGCGAGTTTGACGTCGCGTTGAGTGAGAACGTCCTGAAGTTTGGCGAGTTCTCTTGTTTTCTGGTCGATATCTGTTTGCAGCGCGAATTTGGCCTTCTTGGATTCCTCTGAGACGATCTTCGCGCGCTCCAGCAGCAACTTCTCGGCCACCTGATCGTCAATCGCTTGCGTGGCTTGTGAAACAGCGGCTTCTCGCTCACGCAACGACTCCTCTTTCTTGGCAATGTCCGTGTCTTTCAGCGCCAGCCGCTTCTCGTAGTCACGACGGGTCGACTCGATTAATGGAGCGGCAAGTAATTCTGTCAGAATGATCTCGGTCTTACAGTTAGGACAGACAATGATGGGCTCTGACATAGAAAAGTCCCGGTAAGGCTGGTGTATCTATCGGGACAATTCCTACGCTCAAGGCGGAGATAAATCAACAGTGCGGAAGGGGGCAGGCATCAGGAAGGTTAATTACCCCATCCAAACTCGCCTGTTCCCTCTTCAGAGACGGGGGCTGGTCAATCTTCCACTACGCGCGTTACCCCAATCCTCCACTTCATTTTCAAGGGTAGCCTGGTCGATCCTCGATTGCGCGCGTCGAACGAAATAAATGCTCCCTCCAAGCTTGCTCGTTATCTCTCAGGGATGGGGGCTGATTGATCTTCCACTGCGCGCGTCCAACGAGGGGAGTCCGCGACCGCGCGTTGCGCGAGCACAGAAGATCATCAGGCTCCATCCCTCATATTTATTTGTTGTAAGCAGGTTTCAGCGGAGAAAGGTTTTCAATGACAGAAAGGCCTCACGACTTTATCGCATGAAGTTGGGCTTCAAGCTCGGCAATCCGGCTCTTCAGCGGACCCACATACTCTTCGACCTCTTCCGCCGAGTACCGCGGGGTGATGTACTTCGGACAGTTCCAGTCGAACGAGACGACGTCGATGAAGACCAGCCGCTCCACGCTCGACCGCATCTTGGGATCAGTGATCTGCGTAACAAGTTCCGGATGTTCACGAGCATCCTCGACGCGGGCATGGCCAAGAATCTTCAACCTTTCGCGACTCTTATAGTCCATGAGGAAAAGGGCCACTCGGTCGTTCACTGAGACATTGCCGGTCGTGAGCAGCTGGCGATTCCCTTTGTAGTCGGCGAAGGCCAATGTCCTCTCATTGACCACCCGCAAGAATCCCTGAGAGCCGCCGCGATGCTGAATGTAGGGCCAGCCGCTTTCGCTGATTGAACCCACATAGAAGCTGTCCCGAGATGCGATGAATTCGGCCTCTGCCTGGCCCAGTGGGTCTCGCTCGGGAGCGTCTGCGATCTTACCCGCCCTCCCGTAGTACTGTTCCTGTGCACGGCACACTGATTCTGTAAACGTCAGATCAAGATATTTCGTGGCCATCGTTTCTCCCCGTGTGCCTTGGACTCACCGGCAGTCAGGAGGCTCTCTCCTGACTGCCTTCATGAGATCCAACTCAGAACACGACTGTATTCCATCCCTCTGCGATGTATCGACGGAGGCTCAAGAGTCCCGCGGTCCCGGCCAGTGCATGGTCTTTCACTATCGGCACCCCACAGGACTTGACGCTTTCCGTTGCCCCGAAGACCTCCGCACAGCCGCATGAGGCGCCTTGCACCACATCGCGAACGGCGTTGTAGAGGTCATTGGCCGGATGCGAGAGCTTGGTCAGTTCAGCCGGCCAACGAGTCCCGGTCCCATTGAAGACCACGGCGACTTCATCGCCCTTCTGCTTACATTCGGACGCGAGGGCCAGCGCGTTTAAGACTCGTCCGACCGCTTCCTCTGAACCACTCTTCGGGTCTGACAGGATAATAATGGCTGTTTTCATGGGTCCTCCTTGATAGGGTTGTTGGTGCTTGAACTATAAGCCGTCTCCAGCTCTGCACCATTGTTCTTGGCACTTCGAACGAATAACCACCTAAATATACTTTTGACAGTTATACTCTCCAAGGACTAACCTGTCAAGAGGTCTTTTGCCGGGTAGGATTAAACGGGGGGGGAATGACAACAGGTCGAGTGCAATTACTGCAGCCGTTCTTGTTTGTGGGCAATCATCCGTGCCTGGACTTCATCAACACACAGATGATCGTGCAGGGCAATCCGACAGATCTGTTAGGCGGATGCGAGGATCTTGTCACTTGGCTGGTTCAGGCAAGTGTGGTGGACAAAGTCCAAGCCGCAGTGGTCATGACACAGTGGAGTCACAAGGATCAGGAACAGCTGTTTGAGCAGGGAATCAGGTTCCGTGGAACGTTGAGGGAAATGGTCAAGCGAATCGTCGCCCGTAAGTCCATTCCTCACTCAGCAGTCGAATTTATCAATCAGGTTCTATCCCGATGCCCCGGCTACCCACAGCTTGTTTATAAAAATGGGGGCTATACGCGACAATTTCAGTCACAGGCCGCGCAGAAGGACTGCTTGCTCGCCCCACTCGCCGAGGCGGCGAGTGACTTGCTCTGTTCAGGCAACTTGTCTCTGGTCAAGAAATGCGGAAACCCGGCCTGCATCTTATATTTTTACGATACGACCAAAAATCATACCCGCAATTGGTGCAGCATGCAGTTGTGTGGCAATCGAATAAAAGTGGCTGCCCACTATCAGAGGAAGCGGCATATTCCAACAGTGTGAACAGGAAGCTAGGCGCTCGACCCGGAAATATCTGACCGCAAGCCGGGGACTTCAGCTGAGGAGAGGATAGGGAGCGGCCAATGTTGCTCTCGACTGTGCACATCGAACGATATAAATGTCCCTCCAAGCTCGCTCGTTATTTCTTCAGGGATGGGGGCTGATCGATCTTCCACTGCGCGTGTCCAACGAGGGGAGTCTGCGACCGCGCGTTGCACGAGCACAGAAGATCATCAGCCTTCATCCCCTCCCCTTAGCTGAACTGATCCCACGTATCGCACTGCTTGATCGCCCAGAACACGGCTTCTTTGAGTTTCTTCAACGTCATGTTCTCCGGATCGCGCATGGCTGCCAATTTCTTATCGAGATCATAGAGCGGCTGGATCGATCGCTTATCCGGAATCTTGCCCAGCGCCCAGGCCACTTCCGTGAGCACAGACCAGTCGGTTTTCGGATCGCTCAGTTTGACGAGCAACTGCGGCACCACAGACGCATCACCATGCATCCCACCCAATTGTCCTAAGCCTTTGGCCGCTGCAGCCTGCAATTCAGGCTGCGGCGACGTGTTCATGATATCGACGAGCAACGGAATGCCCTCTCTGCCGAGATTGCTCATCGCCCCAATCGCTTGCTTCGCCAGGTCAGCTCTATGCATGGTGCACCTCTTCACGGATACGCCGACGATCACATGTGTGGCTTGATTATACTCCTCATTGAAGGTTGAGATTCACCCACCTGCGCAGGAAGCCATGCGGTCAAGCCGTGGGGCGCCACTTCACCTGCATCGGGTACAGAAGCTTCTGCGGTAACCGCCGACATGAGGTCCTTGTTCTGAATCAACGGGACAACGTATCTTCAGGTCGAAACTGTCGAAAAACCAATCATAAATGACACCCTCCGCAATGCACTCCACGGTATTGAGGGGGAGAGGCATCATCCCGGGTCGAGAAGAATGCTAACAGTCCGAGGACGCCACGAGCACACGCGTCCACCCTGCAGGAGTATGGGTTGACAGTGACATGCATCCAACGGTACAAAATACAGACAGGAACCTGTCTTTTCGTTCCTGTGCATATGGTACTGAAATCAACTCCTGCATGCCCCACCCTGCGAGAGTGGCGGAACTGGCAGACGCGCGAGACTTAGGATCTCGTGGGTAACCGTGGGGGTTCAAGTCCCCCCTCTCGCACCAGGCCACAACCGGTAATCTGGTAACGGCTCGGCAGTACGCGCAAGGCATCTTACAAAGAACGAGGGTGTGCACCAGCTATGAAAATGGAAATGACTGAACTCGGACCAATGAAGCGGGCCCTCAAGATTGAGGTGCCTGCAGAGGAAGTGACGCAACGGATTACCCGTGCCTATGTCGACCTCAACCGCCAGGTCAGCATCCCTGGATTTCGCCCCGGCAAGGTACCCGTGGCCCTGCTGGAGAAACGATACGCGAAAACCGTGGAAGAGGATGTGATCCGAGCCCTCGTGCCGGACTTCTATGAGAAAGCCGTCCGCCAAGCGGGCATTGTCCCGGTCCACGTTGAAATTCCGCCGCTGGACCGAGTCATGATTAAGAAGAATGAACCCTTTACGTTTACGGCAACCGTCGAGATCAGGCCGAATATTGAGTTGCGGGATTATAAAGCACCAAGCCCCATCTCACTCAAGCCCGACACACGTACCGTCACCGACGAACAGCTTGACCGGGGCCTGGAGGTCTTGCGCGAACAGCAGTCCCGCTTGGAAGCCACGCCTCCAGGGCACACCATCGTGGACGGGGACTATATTGTCTTGGATCTACAAGGCACGCTCGACGGATCCCCGCTGGAAGGAACGAAGAAAGAAGGTCAACTCCACAAGGTCGGATCGCACGCGGCGGTCTTGGGCTTGGAAATTGACTCACATATCGGAGGGAAAAAAGAGGGCGACGTGCTCGAAATTTCCCAGCCATATCCAGCCGGCCATCCCGATCCTCGCGTGGCCGGCAAGACTGTCCTGTTTACGCTGACGATCAAATCCGTCAAGGAAAAGAAACTGCCGGCCCTGGATGATGAATTTGCCAAAGACTGTGGTCCCTACACCTCGCTCCAGGAAATTAGAGACAAACTGCGCGAAGGGATGGAGCAGGCGCTGAAGCGTGAGATCGAAGACAATTATAAAGATACGATCATCAAGCGGCTCATGGACACCCATCACTTCGACCTCCCGGAAACCCTGGTGGAGCGTGAGCTGGAGGCCATCATCCGCCAACACGTGCAGCAACAACAGCAGCGGAAAGGTAGCACTCAGGAGCCACCTGCTACGGAGGATCTCGCAAAGCTTCGCGAAGAACATCGAGAAGAAGCAGCACGTCGTGTGAAGGTCAGTCTGGTCCTAGAGACGATCGCCGAGAAAGAGGGACTGACAGTCACGCAAGAAGATTTCAATTCTGAAATCATGCGGTTGGCATCGGAACTCAAAATGCCGGCTGCCGATCTCGTCAAGATGATCAAAACCGGAGGACAGGAATCCATCGATGATTTACGCACCAGAATTTTGGTGGATAAGGCCTTAGATTTCGTATACCGCAATTCAGTGATTCAGGGATAGCGCCGAATGGTGCAGACCTTGTCGTTCGTGAAAGGTGAAACGTAAAAGGTAAAAGGTTTCGAAGGGAGACCACTCTACAATCCAACGTTTCACCTTTTACGTCTTACATTTCACGTTTTTTGAGAGCGAAGCGAGAACGACGCTGGCGGTTTTTTCAGCACCCTGCCAAGAGGAAAGGAACGACGT
>SWDP01000010.1:141536-146836 GCA_005116885.1 Nitrospira sp. | reverse complement strand
GAAGAGGCGAGGCGTACGCTTCGGTACGTTGAGCCTCTGAGCGATGCGAGAACGCTGCTGGAGGACTTTTTCAGCATCCCGCTAAAGCGGAAAGGAACGACCTGCATGCTTGTCCCCATTGTGATCGAAACGACTAACCGAGGCGAACGGGCGTACGACATTTATTCCCGCCTTCTGAAAGATCGGATCATCTTCCTCGGCGCGCCGATCGACGATATCTTTGCCAACCTGATTATTGCCCAGCTCCTATTCCTCGAAGCGGAAGACCCTGAAAAGGATATCAATCTGTACGTCAACTCTCCCGGGGGAAGCGTCACGGCAGGATTGGGGATTTATGACACCATGCAGTATGTGAAACCCCCAATCAATACCATCTGCCTGGGCCAAGCCGCCAGCATGGGCGCCTTCTTGCTCACCGCAGGAACCAAGGGAAAGCGATTCGCCTTACCAAATGCGAGGGTGATGATCCACCAACCCATGGGCGGATTTTCTGGGCAAGCCACAGAAATCGATATTCATGCCAGAGAGATCTTGAAAATCCGCGAGCGGCTCAATGAGATCATGGCTAAACATACCGGCCAGCCTCTGGAGAAGATATCCCAGGACACTGAGCGAGACTACTTCATGTCGGCAGAAGAAGCGAAACGGTACGGTCTCATCGACGAAGTCATCACCAGGCCCCCGAAGCTGCTCAAGGCCGTCACTGGCGACGCAGGAAAAGACGCGGCGAAGGACAAGTAACAGAGGAGGACACATGGCGAAGCCGGATAAGATGGACCGACATCTCCGTTGCTCGTTCTGCGGAAAAAGCCGCGACGAGGTCCGTAAATTGATTGCCGGGCCCACCGTCTACATCTGTGACGAATGCGTCAATCTCTGCAACGATATCATTGCCGAAGATTGGGAAGAGGCAAAAGAGGAGATTTCATCGAAACTCAAAAAGCCGGTGGAAATCAAACACCACTTGGATCAATACGTTGTGGGGCAGGAGCGGGCGAAGAAAATTCTTTCAGTGGCCGTTCATAACCACTACAAGCGAATTTCATCCAAAGACAAAGACGTTGATGAGGTGCAACTCCAGAAGGGCAACATCCTCATGCTGGGGCCCACAGGCACGGGGAAAACGCTATTGGCCCAGACTCTGGCGAAATACTTGGACGTCCCCTTCACACTGGCCGATGCCACGACCCTCACGGAAGCAGGCTATGTCGGCGAAGACGTCGAAAACATCATCCTGAAGCTGTTGCAAGCAGCCGACTACGATGTGGAACGAGCCGAGCGTGGCATTGTCTACATTGATGAAATCGACAAGATCAGCCGCAAGAGCGATAGTCCATCCATCACGCGCGACGTCTCCGGCGAAGGGGTCCAACAGGCACTACTCAAGCTCATTGAGGGAACCGTCGCCAACGTACCGCCTCAAGGCGGGCGCAAGCACCCGCACCAAGAGTTCATTCAAGTCAATACGAGCAATATCCTGTTCATCTGCGGCGGGGCGTTCGTCGGGCTGGAGCACATTATCGAGCAACGCCTCAATCGAAAGGCGATGGGATTCGGAGCCGAAGTTCGCGGACGGGGCGATGTGCGGCTCGGCGAACTGTTCGCGAGAGTCCAGCCGGAAGATTTTCTCAAGTACGGATTGATACCGGAGTTCGTCGGTCGGCTGCCGGTCGTCGCCACCCTGGAAGAGCTGGATGAACGCGCCCTCATTCGAATCTTGACCGAGCCGAAAAATGCGCTCACGAAACAGTATGAAAAATTGCTCTCTTTTGAGAGAGTGAAGCTCAAGTTCACGGATGGCGCGCTCGTGGCAATCGCACGGAAAGCCTTTCACCAGAAAACAGGCGCTCGAGGACTGCGTGCCATCCTTGAAGACGTGATGCTGGATGTGATGTATGATGCTCCTTCTCAGAAGCAGATCAAGGAGGTCCTCATCACTGAGGATGCCATCCTCGGTAAACACGCTCCTATCCGAATCTTCGAACAAGATAAGGATGCGAAGACCGCCTAAGTCGTTATAAGTATAGATTTTTTTCACGAACAGAACGATTATTTCACATCCTCCGGGCCAGGGTTACCCTGGCCCGGACTTCTCTTCCCCCCTTCCCTTCTCGAATGCTCTCTACTCCGTTTTCCTCTCTAGGTAGTCACGATAGTGATGACTCTGCCCTTTTCCTCGACAAGATGAAAAGCTGCGCTATACTTGCGGTACCGACTGAACCTGGAGGACCTGTGAAATTTCCCGTATCTTCAAGCCTTCGGCATAAAGGGAAAGCCTTCGATCTTGACGCAGCCCGTGAAGTGGTCACTCTTCTGGGGATCAACGGCGAACCCATCGGCAGCCTATCCTGGGACTTTATCATCGATCAAATTCTAGCCTATCGCAAACCTCAGGCAAGCCGAGAAACCAGGAATGATCCACGTGTGACGATCACGTTCGGTGTCAAATACATCGCCCCGGAAGGTCAACAGTTTGAAAGCCGCGCGAGCGGCATCGGCGGAGGAGGGCTTTTTATCGAAAGTCTGAGACCGCTACCAGTCGGCACCAAGCTTACACTTGAATTTTCTCTGCCAGAGCACCCATCCGAATGGTTGCCGGCAAAAGGACTCGTTGCCTGGGTCTGTCCTAAAGCAGACCAATACACGTTTAGCCCAGGCATGGGAGTACGCTTTACAGAAATTAACCCCGATATCCGCGATCGCGTGCTCGAACTGGTGAAATCCATCCAACCCGTCTGACAACCGACCTTGTGAGAATCCAACCACAAGAGACCCATCCTGTGTTCACCATAAGAACCTCACTATGAAGTTCCCTGTGATCATGACGGAAGGGCATCAGGGCAAGCTCCTTGAAATGGATGCCGACCAGGAAGGAATCACGCTTCATAGCGCTGCGGGAAAACTGCTGGGTATTCTGTCGTGGGGAGCAGTCATTGAACAGATACTTGCCAGTGACGAAGACGTGCGATTCACCCATGCACGCTTTCACCCAAGAGCCCCCCTCTCGATGAAGATCCGCTACACGACCCCAGAGGGTAAACAATTCGACAGCCTCACCGGTGGCATCGGCGCAGGAGGATTGTTCATCGAAAGCAGCGCCCCGCTGGCTCCTGGCACCGAGCTGTCAGTAGAGTTTTCACTTCCCGACCACCCTAAGGAACAATATACGGCAACAGCGAAGGTCGCCTGGACACGCACCAAGCCCGAACGACATCTCTTCTTCCCTGGAATGGGTGTCCAGTTTACGAATATCGATGAAAAAGCCCGCAAAGATTTGCTGGAGCTTGTCGAAGCATTGAGTCGTGCCCGAGCAATAGAGTAACCGGCATCACGCCTCTGTCGGTTCAGGGGTCGACCGGCTAAGCCTGATACGGACTACATTCCCCGTTTCGCCCAGCGGCGCACCCCACTGTCTGGATCCTTCTCGACCGCAGTGTTGAGCGAAACCCTTGCCTCAGGGTCACCAAGCAATCCGAGACGATAGGCTGCTTCTGCTCGCACCCCAGGTGATGGATCTTCGGCTAAACGCGCTCTGATCCAGGGGGACGCCGTGACTCCTCCCCATTCACCCAACGCGGCCACAATCCCCTGACGCACCTCCGCATCAGCGTCACGCCCTGCTGCGATAAGTGCCGGCACTGATCGGCTTGAGTCAATTTGTAGTAATGCCCGCACCACCGCTCGCCTAATCGTCGGATCCGAAGACCGCAGTAACCCCACAACAGGTTGCAGTAATCGAGGACCTGGTTCAACTTCTCCGATCGCGACGGCCGCGGCCTGTCGGACTGATTCGTCAGGATCCTCCAAGGCCAGCGCCAATAGAGCCACAACTCCGTCAGTCTCTGTGGGTTTCAAGCGCCCTACCGCCACCACCGATGCTTCACGAACCATTGCGGCTGGATCGTGCTTGAGAGGGAGAATGGAGTCCACAACTCGTGGATCACCAATCTTGCCCAGAGATTCTGCTGCCGTCCGCCGCATTTCTGGCGTCTCATCCCGGAGTAATTCCAACAAGAGCGAGACCGTGCGCTCTTTTGAGGAAGGTGGAGAATCTTGAACACAACCGGCGAGACAGAGCACCGACAGGAGGATTGCGCATACGATGGTGCGAGAAGGAGTGCGACAGAGCCAGAGGCCAACCTTCGGCAAGCTGATACAGACCATGCCCCGGCTCACGTGTGCTTAGGAGGCTCTTCGTGTAAGACAGGCAGTTCTTTGGCTGATTCGATGGATTGCTGGAACTCCTTCTGAGCAGAATCCATCTCGGCTTGGATGGTCCGGATTTCGGGATCGACTGAATTGCGGACATCGGCAACGGCCTGCTTGAACGTCCGCAAGGCATCCCCCAGCCCCTCCCCCAAGCTCTGCATATCCCCCGGGGAAATATCGGCAGACTGCGCAGCCCTCGCCTTCATCGATGCCTGCTGCGCTTGCACACGGGCCACAGCATCTTTGTTGACAATGGCCGACGGCCGTTTCGCCACCGGTTTGGTTTGGGCGCTGGCCGGAAGAGGCGGGTACTGTGCCTTCAGGACGGGCGTGGGAGCAGCCGCTCGCTCTTCCATCGTTGGAGGCTGTTGGCCCTGCCCCGCCGATTGGGTTGGCGCTGACCGGGCTATGCTGGAGGTCAACGGCCGAACTGGCTGGGGTGCAGCCGCCATATTGTGCATCAAAGCCGCGGTGGTCCCAGGAGTTAGTTCCGGCCCAGGGGTATAGGGTGCGGTGGGCTTCGGCGTGGCAGAGACCTGTCCCTGCGTCATCACCGGCGCCGGTGCAGCTTGTTGCGTCGATTGAGCCTGTATGGGTGCCGGTTGATTTGCTTCGGGCGATGCCGCATCTGCTGAAGGGATATCATTGACTTCTTTCTTGAACCCTCTGAGCGCTTTTCCGACCCCTTCACCGATTTGTGGAAGCTTCCCTGCTCCAAAAATGATCAGAACGATGACAAGGATAATGATCAGTTCCGAGATCCCCATGGTACCAAACATGGCGCAATTCCTTTTACGCTAGTCCCAGCCAATCGATGTCGATCTAGCTTTTAATATTTGAAACTCTATAGGCCACTAAGAGGTACTGTCAAGGAAGGGACAGAGTACTCTAAACAGGATGCTCAGAAAGGCCATCCTTGTCGTTCGTGAAAAGTGAAACGTAAAAGGTGAAAGGTTTCGGAGGAAGAACCTTCGGCAATCCTACGTTTGACCTTTCACTGTTCACGTCTCACGCGTACCGATCTTCATATGCTGGCGGCCTTTTTCAGCACCCTGTTAGAAGAGTGGGACGATCTCGCTCTGCAACGGCAA
>SWDP01000010.1:136643-141436 GCA_005116885.1 Nitrospira sp. | reverse complement strand
GAGCGAAGACCGGAGGCGTACCCTCAGGGGTACGTTGAGGATCTGAACGATGCGACCTGCCTGCGCGAAGCGCTTCGGCGGAGGCAGGGAACGCCGCTGGCGGACTTTTTCAGCATCCTGTTAGAAGAGTGGTACGATCTCGTTCTGTAACGGCAACCCAAATACCAACGCTTCACGCTCAGCAAGATACACGTCCAGTTCACTCCTGATTCCAAACTCGCCGGGCAGATACACTCCTGGTTCGATAGAAAAGCAGGTCCTTGGCATCAGACGTCGAGTATCCTGTGTCTCCAAGCCATCGATGTTGGCGCCGTTGCCATGCACTTCTTCGCCGATTGAATGCCCTGTGCGATGGACGAACTGATCTCCATAACCGCTCTGCTGAATGACCTGTCGGCAGGCATCGTCAACTTCCCACCCGAAGGGGCGATGGCCTGCTGCTGTTTCTGACCGGACGAAGTCCAGTGCCGCATCCCGACCCCGCCGGACCACGTCGAAGACCTCACGATGTTTCACCGGCACCGTCCGGCCAACATAGCCGGTCCAGGTAATATCGGCATAGACTGAACCGGGCTCAGCTTGTTTTGCCCACAGATCGATCAAGAGCAAGGCATCGCGGGTGACGTCGGCTGCCCCTCTCTCCGTTGGACCATAATGGGGATCGGCGCTGTGGGCATCGACGGCAGCAATCGGTGCACTCGACGTGACCATCCCTGCCTCCTGTATACGAGCCAGAATAAACTGCTGCACCCCATATTCCGTCAGCGTTCGTCCCTGTACAATCACCGCTTGCACATGACTGAATGTCTCATCAACGATGCGCCGCAACGCCACGGCGGCATACTGGTGCGATTCGAGTTGGCGGTCTGTCCAGCGCGCTTCAAACGTCTGAATCAGATCCGCTGAACTCACCACTTCAACATGGTAACTTCTGATCAACTCGATCGTACCGGCATCTACACGCGACACATAGGGCACGGCATTCAGGGGAGAATACTGCATCGCGACACGGGGACCACCGGT
The DNA here is from genome assembly GCA_005116885.1 of Nitrospira sp. Lineage (GTDB taxonomy): Bacteria > Nitrospirota > Nitrospiria > Nitrospirales > Nitrospiraceae > Palsa-1315. The sequence continues at coordinate 140,413 of SWDP01000010.1, read as the reverse complement.
CAGCAGACGCGCAAGGAGCGTCCGTTGCTGTTCCCACGACACATAACAATCGGCCTGTCCCGGTAACGTATCCAACACATGCGGTTCGATGCGATGCAGCACCTTGACAGGAACCCCGTGCGCTGGAATCCAGTAGTACCATCGACGCGTCACATGGATAGTAGGGTCGAGTTGGAGGACGCGATAGGCAAGGGGATCGCTGCCGCGAAAATCATAAAAGAGCCAGCCGTCGATCTCAGCCTCACGCAGAGCCTGCTGAATCTCGCTGACACGCACATGTAGATCTATGGGCATAGTGGAGGCATCTTATCGTCGCACCGCCAAGCCGTCAATAAGACGGCCATTGAGACAGGCGATCATGGTAGACTAGCAGCCATGGCCGTTGAGCATGCACCAGAACTTTCCCAGTTTCGTGTGACTCTGTTTGTCGGACCGCAGCCAGTGGAGGAGAGGCCTTTCACCTACTCATGCGTCTTTAACGTCAAGAAACGGAGTTGGAAGGGTGGCGTTCAGGTTGCTGTCGTTCTCACCCAACGTGACATCGATCACCTCAGCACCGATATCGATTTTCCCCGTTGGTTGACGCTGACCCTCGTGGATCTCGCAGAGGAAGATCGTCTCTCGTATCAGGAGCGAGCCCATGAGCTGTTTATTGAGGCCGTGTGTTGGTGCAAGCTGGACCTCGCGTTGCAAGCCGGCATCACTCAAAAGAACCAATGCCTCTCAGATGACACAGAGATCGCAGATGTCAGAAACGCCGTCATCAATCGGAGGAGCTTCATCACATCGTACGTGGCATCAGAACTGGACCTCGTCCTGAGAGACGTGACGGCCCTATAAGATACCCGCGTGAACGCGGCAGGGGTTTGCATTCAGAGACGAATTTGTTATAACCGCACTATGACTGAATCATGAGTGAATATCTGAGACTGACCATTACCGCTCAGCTCGCTCTGCCGAAAAAGGAGGAAGATTCGTGAACATCTATTCGTCTCCATCCAATCGCTCTTGTACGGTTTCCAGATTCAAACTGGTGACGGTCTTCGTGCTCCTGGCTCTGTGCATCGTCACCATGGCGCCATCGGCATGGAGTCAGGAAAGCGCACCTCCCCCTTCGACGGGAAACACCGAAGGTGGAACCGCATCAAGCGCGGGAATGCAGGCCGCTGCCGCCGTCTCCACGATCCTCTATTTTCCCTTTAAGGCCGCATTTGCGATAGGGGGAGGAATCGTCGGCGGATTAGCCTATGCCTTTTCAGGAGGAAACGAACAGGCGGCAAAGAGTATTTGGGATACCAGTCTCCGCGGCACCTACTTCATTTCTCCCGATCACCTCCAAGGCAATCGGCCCATCCGATTCCTGGGGGTCGCAGATTCTGACGATGCGTCAGCCTCTGCCCCGGAACCCATCCGCTAACAGGATGCTGAAAAAGTCCGCCAGCGGCGTTCTCGCATCGCTCAGAGGCTCTCCTTCGCGGACTCAGTCAGTTTCCGCTTTCCTCTTCGGCAAACTCTCGACGGGTCCCCGCTCCTTCGGCAAAACGCTCCGCGATCTGCTCCATCCCCCGATGGGAAACAAGAAAGTTCTGTGCTCCTCTGGATGCGCACAGTCAGATAGCACCTTCTCGCCCCCAAGGAAGTAGAGAGAAGAAACGAGGGGAGGCCTGCTTCATCCTCGATGATCATCCAGGAATCGTACGTACCAGGCAAGGCGGTAAAGAAGGAAACGAAACTTACTCAGGCGGAAGCGCGTTGTAGTATGTGATCGATCTTTTTGTGTCAAGAACATTGCCGGAGATTTACTGGCTTCCTCGCCCACCTGTGTATGCTCCCTGCTCGTCCAATTGCCGACCTCGTCATACTCATAGCGCCACAAATCACGCCAGGCCAAGATATCACCAGAACGGTAGTGCGCGTAGTCGGTTAGGTCCCCTCTTTCGTTATAGATCATGGTTTCATAGGCAATCATCGTGCTTCCTTCATATGCTTCAAACTTAGCCACCTTCCCTCTCTCATCGTATGTTCTCCGTGAGGACTGAGCATGCCCCACAGACCTGATGTGCTCGATGTCTCTGTCGTCATATTCATAGATCGTGATCCAGGGCCGCCTACTGGTAGCGGAATAATCGAATTCCTTTATTCGCTTTCCATTGCTGTAGACATACAAAGAAGCGCTCTTGAAACGTTTCTCATGAGACTGCACGACTATGGTTAGGTCTCCCGTTTCAGAATAGCTGAACACACATTCGGACTGAGAAACAGGGTCCAACAAGATCAACCCCGTGCTGGAAGATAATCGCCGTGATGCGTCATATCTATACAAAGCTCTTGACTGCCACTTAACGTCAGTCGTCCCCATCTTTCGAAATCCCTCTGAGGCTTCCACCATGTTTCCATGAGAGTCAAATTTCATCGTTTGTAGGTACTCAAATCGATCTCCGGGGGAGGACTGTATCTGCACGATCTCCTGCACCTGCCCCTTGAAGGTCTCCTGTCCTGGCTGACAGGTTATCCCCCGTATTTGCCCGCTTGATGGACTAGTTATGCCGAGCAAGGTGAGAATGATAAAGATAGAGCATCCGTTAGTCGTTACTCGCCAACTCACGATGTTCCACCTAACGACAAGGTGACCGGTGGTTGCGCGGGGAGGTTGCGGGCCAGGAAAGCTCCGCGCTGGCGGAAAGATACCCGAGCCAATTGAGCCATTCCTATGCCGCCCGTTCACGCCCTCCAAAGCTATAGCATAGCAGTACTCTGCTTCAACTGCCGTTTCAGGAAGAAATAGCCTGCAGAGAACGGAAATCGCTTGAATCAGACGTCACGCTGACCTACCACTGCAAAGACCTGTTGATTGACAGGCTTTTGAACCGTCCCGTAGACTGGCCGGATGCCCTCGCGATTAATTACCCCTTCTCGCTCAAGCAGCAAGAAGACCACCATCGGTTTCGTCAACCTGGGTTGTTCAAAAAACCAGGTCGATTCCGAGGTGATGCTGGGCACCCTGGTAGCGGACGGGTTTGCCTTAACTGATAACCCGAAGAAAGCAGAAGTCGTCATCATTAATACGTGTGGATTTATCGAAGAAGCGAAGCAGGAATCCATCGATACGATCATTGCGCACGGCAGACTGAAAAAGACAGGATCATGCCGGGTGTTGATCGCCGCCGGCTGTCTGGCACAACGATATCAAGGGGACCTCCTCAAACAATTGCCGGAACTCGACGGCGTGGTGGGGACCGGGGAGTTTGGGAAGATTGCGGAGATTTGCCGGGACCTGTTGGCGCCAAAGAAGCGTCAACAACGGCTCTGGATCAGCGAGCCCCCCTATCTGTACGAGGCGGACGCCCCGCGCCTCCGTCTCGGAAAGGCCCATAGCGCCTATGTAAAAATCGCCGAAGGATGCAACCGCAATTGCGCGTTCTGCGCGATCCCCTTGATGCGGGGCAAACAGCGAAGCCGCCCTGTGGAATCGATCGTTGCCGAAGCCACGCGCCTCGCCGCTGAAGGCGTGAAAGAGATCAACCTCATTTCCCAGGATACCGTGAATTATGGCGTCGATCTTGGCCTGCGCCACGGGCTCGTCACGCTGCTCCGTGAGCTAGTCACGGTGAAAGATCTACGCTGGATCAGACCATTCTATCTCTATCCGCAACAGGTATCGGACGCGCTGTTGGATCTCTATGCCGGCGAAGAAAAAATTACCAAGTATATCGACATGCCACTGCAACACATCAACGATCGGATGCTCAAAAAGATGCACCGACTGGGCG
>SWDP01000010.1:115682-136543 GCA_005116885.1 Nitrospira sp. | reverse complement strand
GAACCGAACAAATCTTCGCTATCGCCCGCATTAGTACCCTGCTCCAGGTCGAAGCGATTATCGGCCTGCTCTAAAGAGCATTCGTAGTGTTGGCTGGGAGTCATCTGTTGATTTTCATTACTACCCGCTTCATCAACGTGCCAGATAGCCAGTCCGGCATCTGGGAGGAACGTGTCTCTGCCTGTCTTCTGCCTGTTCTCAACGATGAAATACTCTGTTTCAGATTTGGCATAGACGTAAAAGTCATTGTTGGCCGCAGAGAGATTCGCTGTGATACCTGGAGTTATGGGCGAGGCCTTGGTAGCCCAGCCGGCCTCATTTTTCAAGTAAGCACCGACTTGCACGGGGTTTTTATCATTTCCTCCAAAACACATGAGACAATAATGACCTGTTCCATATGCCTGGACTCCATCATATCCATAATCGTACAAATCAGGATAATCGCAGACCATGTGGCCATTTTCATGACAGAAGGTTCTCAACGTCAGTTCGCTCCCCATATTCGTGATTTGGTAGTCAGAGAACTGCTTCCCTGCTCCTGCGTCGTATGGTGAGGCCAAGCTCCAGGAGTGCGGCCAGAGACCTTGAGCCCAATTATTAACGGTCAGGCCGACGTAAAACACGTTCAAGGCATAGATAAAACCGCTACTGTCACTACTAAGCTGACTGAAGTTAAAACCTTGGGCTTTGAGGAAATTGAGTGCTTCAACGATCAGTTCCTGGGCTCGCGTACCATAGGGAATCGTCTCGTCTGTATAATATGATCGGTCATGCGCAGCCGTGTAATATTGCGTCACGGCATTCGTGTAAGTCAGTTTACCCTTCGAATTGTCGTAGAAATAATCACGCACTGACCCACTATTGCCAAACCCGTTATAGCCCGGTAAGTTACAAAAGTTATTTACCTCTTGTGGAGAAATGCTGTCGGCAACGTCTGGGAAACGGACTAGGATACATAATCCGACATAGTTGCCAACTGTTACAGTGTCGAGCGGCAATGCCTCAGGTTTTGTCGTCGGCACTATTCCCCGTAATTGAGTTTTTTTTAGCTTGCGACGGACTTGCCAGCGGCTTGGATTTTCTTGCAGCATGGGTGCGCTACGCGCTTTTTGTTTTGCGCGCTCTCGCCGGATTCGGATGTGCGGCTGTAGCCCTAAGCTTTGTGGGTCTACTTCACCCACTTTGGCATCCGTCGGCAATAGTTCATTCTTATCATCGGAAAGCTTCGCGTATTTGTAAAAACCCGTTCCAGGGTCTTTAACCACCGTAAAACCGTCAAGAGTTTCAAAGACAGCGTAATACTGGTTGCCCGAACCCCTAACCTGGATGGTACTTCCGTCAGGATTGGTGAAAGTAAATTCCTTGTTAACGAACGGTGTGCTCATGATAATGTCCTCCTATTGATTGAGAATTGTGATTCATTGGTAGGCGAGTAGTCTTTGCGCATCTGAATAAGTTCTGCCGTACTCCGATCCAGCGCGGGAACCTTACCTGGTGGCAGTGTTTCAGGTATTATCCAGCGCTTGATTTCTGCCACACGCTCTGCGAAATACCGCAGAAGCACGATGGGATTTTCCTCATCTCTAGTCCTGGTTTGAATCGAATCCGCCATCGACATCTTCAACCATTTTGTCCAGCTCACATGGGCTGCACTCTTGAGTCCTGCAGGAGTCATCTATCTGCTAGACGTTCTCTTGAGTGATTCCACATTCGTTTTAGCAAGCTTGATGCCAACATAGGACAGGGTCGTCGAATCATCAAAGGCATCCTGCATCTCAATATTTTCAGCGTCATACGTTTTGCTGAACAACAATACAGCATGAAGCACACCCCATGATCACAGACGTGTGTATCAAAAGAGATTCATGAGGTGAATCAAATCCGATCCAACAGAAGACTCAGCAGATTCGTGGCCTGACTGAGTAGATACAGCGATGAGTGGAGATGTTGGCCATACGTTCACATAGACGCGTCGCACGAAAGCGTTTCGATGCCGCACGTTGCGCGAGCAGGAAAGTGACCAGGCTGCTGGCTCTATTCTGAATATTCGTTTCGGGAGGCGGAACGCTGGTAATCAAGCGTGAGGATGGTACATCTCCTGTATTGTGCCAGGCTTTAAACTCCAACCCATCACTATGCACTCAGACAATGGACCCTGGGGAGTATGATGTGAAGGTGAGCGGAAATTATCTTAGCCAGAGCCAGATTGGCCAGAACACAGGGAAACACTCTCGCAGGATGCTCAAAAAGGCCAGCCTTCTCACCCACCCAACCCTGGCGCGCCGAGACGCGCCTTTCCCAAACAAGGCCGCAGCGAGTGAAGGCCCGAGGAGGTACCTACCGCACTTTGTGTAGCCGTTCGCCCCTAGAATGGATCTTGGCGAACGGAAAAGCCCCCTACAGTGCTTCCGACCTCCCAGGAACTCCTCCGCGTTGAGGATCTGAACGATGCGAGAACGAAGCTGGCGGACTTTTTCTAAGCATCCTGTTAGATGTAGAAGAGTTGGTTGATCATCTCGTCGGCAGTGAACATGTTGAGCACGGTCATGATTCGCCGTGCGAGTTCGAAGTCTGAGGCACGACGGCTTGCGATGAGAATCCCTGAATGGAGGCGCTGCTCGATAAGCGCGGCCTCGTGCAGCCGTTCGTAGTCGCAACGATTGTGGGTAAGTATTGTATGCTGGTGCGCTGCCGCAAATTGTACTTGCGCGACATCCGAACAACCAAGATTCTTCGCCTCCCGTGTCGTCAGTACCTCAAATCCGTGTGGACGTAGAAGCTGAGCCACAAAGACCGACACATCTTCATCGAGATATAGCCGAATAAAAAGGGGAGACTCGGTCACTGGAGGCGAGGATGAATCTTTTCAGCCGGGACGCGATTCAGGCGGATGTCCTCATCAATCGCCTCACGATGCTCCTGATAGTAGCTGAGTGCATCGAAGACTTGGGCAAGTGTCAGGTGAGGCAGCCGCCCGATGATTTCTTCCGGAGCGACGCCGAATTTCCACAACTCGGCGATTGCGCGCACTGGGGTACGTGTGCCTGTCACAATGGGGGCTCAGTGGAGAATGTCTTCGGTGCAGACGATGTACGGATGGCGTGTGGCGGTGGTCATGATCGTGGCTTTCTTCGTGGTGAGTAGTCTGTTCGTAAGCCTACTGGAGGGAGGGGGATAAGTCAATTTTCCTTCACCCGCGCGACCCCACACTCCTCCATCAGCGGTCCTGGGAGTTGTACAGGCACCGCCGCAGACGTCGGAGCCAGTCCCCTAGATTTCATGAACTGGGCTGGTAATAGTCCTGTCGCTCTGAGAGTCTGAACTCATCATCCAATGCTTCCAGATAAAGTACAGGACCGGAATGACGATCAGCGTCAGGATCGTCGAACTCACCATGCCGCCGATCATCGGGGCAGCAATCCGTTTCATCACGTCGGCGCCTGTGCCGGTGGTCCACATGATCGGGAGCAAGCCGCCCATGATCGCGGCAACCGTCATCATCTTGGGCCGCACTCGCTGAACTGCGCCTTCCATAATGGCGTCGCGTAGGTCTTGTGCCGTCGTCATGCGGCCTTCGCGCACGCGCCGCTCATAGGCCTCGTCGAGATAGACGAGCATGACTACGCCCGTCTCCGCTGCTACGCCGGCCAGGGCGATGATGCCAACCCAGACCGCCACGCTCATGTTGTAGCCCAGGTAGTCGAGATACCAGATGGCCCCGATTGCAGCGAAGGGAACGGACAGGAGCACGATGAGGGATTTCGCCAGCGAACCAAAGTTGAGATAGAGCAGCAAGAGAATGATGCCAATGGTGACGGGGACGACCAGCTTTAACCGCTCTTCGGCTCGCACCAAATGTTCGTATTGACCAGTCCAAATCAGCCGATAGCCGGAGGGTAATGTCACTCGGTCTTGCACCGCTCGTTGGGCGTCTTGGACATAGCCGCGAAGATCGCGGCCGCTGACCGCGACCGAGACCAAACCGGCCAGTGATCCCGCTTCATCCGCGATCGACGGCGGCCCCTGCGTAATGATGAGATCTGCGATTTGTCCGAGTGGAATCTGCGCGCCGCTTGGTGTGGGAATCAGCACCCGCTTGAGCCGGTCGGGGTCATCACGCAATTCGCGCTTGTAGCGCACATTGACCGGATATCGTTCGCGTCCCTCGACTGTGGTTGTGACGGTCTCGCCGCCGATGGCTGTGGTGATCACCGCTTGCACATCTCCCACCGTCAGGCCGTAGCGGGCCGCTTCACGCCGGTTCACGGTCAGGTCCAGGTAATAACCTTCATTCAACCGTTCGGCAAACGCGCTTTTCGTGCCTGGAACAGTTGCCAAGACTTGCTCGATTTCCAAACCGATTTTCTCGATGATCTTTAGATCCGGTCCCAGGACTTTGATGCCGACCGGGCTTCGCACACCGGTCGTGATCATTTCAGTTCGGGTTTGAATCGGCATCCACCAGATGTTCGGAAAGCCGGGAATGCGCAGCTTGGCATCCATCTCATCCAATAGCCGGTCCCAGGTCATGCCGGGGCGCCATTGCGATTCCGGTTTGAGGGTGACTGTAATTTCGGCCATGCCGACAAAGGCCGGATCGGTGGCTGTCGGGGCCTTGCCCATCTTGCCGAACACTCGTTCCACTTCCGGGAAGGTCGTGAGTAACTGATCCTGTATTTGTAGTACTTTGGCCGATTCAGGAATCGAGAGGCCTGGCACGGTCGTCGGCATGTAGAGAATGGTTCCTTCATTCAGCGGCGGCATGAATTCCGCGCCGAGGCGGGAAAAGATCGGCGCCGTCAGTCCCACGACTACCACGGCCACTGCAAGCGTCAGCCACCGGACGCGCAGCGCGCCGGCGATGATGGGTCGGTACAGCGTGACCAACAGCCAATTCAATGGATTCTTGGCTTCTGCCTGGATGCGTCCCCGAATCAGCAGAACCATCAGTACAGGAGCCAAGGTTACCGAAAGCGCGGTGGCAAAGAGCATGGAGAAGGTTTTGGTGTAGGCCAACGGCGTAAATAGCCGTCCCTCCTGCGCTTCCAGTGCGAAGATCGGCAGAAAGGACACAGCGATTACCAGCAGAGAGAAGAACAAGGGACGACCGACTTCTTTGGCCGCCGCGATGATAGTTTCAACCCGGTCTGCAGTCGGTGCCTGTTCCAACCGCTTATGCGCGTTTTCCACCATGACGATGGCCGCGTCCACCATCGCGCCGATGGCAATGGCGATGCCTCCGAGCGACATGATGCTGGACGTGATGTTCAGGTAGGCCATCGGGATGAAGGCCAACAGCACGGCCACAGGCAGTATAAGAATCGCCACGAGTGCACTGCGCAGGTGAAATAGGAAGACGATGGCGACCAGGCTGACGATGATGCTTTCCTCCACAAGCTTCTCGCGCAATACGGCTATGGCCCGATGAATGAGATCTGACCGGTCATAGGTGGGAACGATGTGGACGCCCTTGGGTAGAGCCGGCGTGATCTCTGCCAGTTTTGTTTTGATCCGCTCGATTACGGCGAGTGCATTCTCACCGGCCCGCATGATGACGATCCCGCCGACCGTCTGGCCCTTGCCGTCTAATTCAGCCACACCGCGCCGCTGGTCCGGCCCGATGTGGACATGGGCGATGTCCCGGATCAGGATGGGCGTGCCGCGCCCATCGGTCCCGACCGGGATCAGCTCAATATCATCAATCGAGCGTAGATAGCCTTTCCCGCGAATGATGTATTCCGTACCGGCCATTTCCAAGACACGGCCGCTCACCTCCGCATTGCTGTTCCGAACCGCTTCGATGATTGTCTTGATCGGTAACCGGTAGGCAGCCAACGTGGTCGGGTCCACTTCGATTTGGTACTGCTTGACGAAACCACCGACCGCCGACACTTCTGCCACACCGGGCACACTTTCCAGTTGGAAACGCAGGTACCAATCTTGAAGACTGCGCAGCTGTGCCAGGTCATGTGCGCCGGACTCATCGACCAGCGCATACTGATAGACCCATCCAACCCCGGTCGCGTCCGGGCCTAGAGTCGGGGAGACTCCGGAAGGCAACTTCCCGGTCAGCTTCTGCATGTATTCCAGCACACGACTGCGTGCCCAGTACAGGTCGGTCCGGTCTTCGAAGATCACATAGACGTACGAGACCCCGTATTCCGAGACGCCCCGCACTCGTTTGACTTTCGGGCCGGCCAATAGGGAGGTGACGATCGGATAGGTGACCTGGTCTTCAATTAATGTGGGGCTGCGCCCCTGCCACTCGGTATAGATGGTCACCTGGACATCAGACAGATCCGGCACCGCATCCAGTGGAACCTGAAATCCTGCCCACAGGCCCCAGCTGGCCAACAACACTACACAGAGAATGACCAGAATTGGATTGCGGGCGCTTCCATCAATGAGTCGTGCGATCATGGTGAATTACATGCCCCCGCCGCCAACCGAGAACTGATACTTTTCGGCAACGGGTGGTCGCCCTGGTACCGTCACATTGACTGTCACGACCCAAGTACCGCCCATGCCGAACAGCACCGTCCCCTCATAGAGTCCAGCTTTCATGTGGCGAGCTGCCACCTTGGAATCAGTCATGCCCGGCATCGGCATCGTATAGACGAACACAACTTGGGCATTGGTTACCGGCTTGCCGACTTGATCGTTCAGCGTGAGCTTGAGCAGGACGTTACCGGCCTTGGGATGTTCCGGCGCTGTCGCGAGAGCGAGTGTGAGTCCGTTTACCTGACGGGTCTCAGCTCCCTCTTTCTTGCTTCCCATCCCCATGCCAGACATGTTCTCCATCCCCTTCATGCCTTCCATCCCTTTCATTCCCTCCATGCCCTTCATATCCCCCATTGGCATGCCTTTCATCTCGCCCATGCCCTCCATCCCCTCCATCTTTCCCTCATGCGCGCCGCGCATCTGCCAATCGCCCATGCCGATCCGTCCCATCATGGCCTGCATGCTCGACGCCGATGTCAACTTGCTCTCCGCGTCCAATAGGAAATTGGCCGAGGTCACGATCCGATCTCCTTCTTTTATCCCTTCCATCACTTCCACGAAATCCTGATTACGACGACCCAGCTTGACCGGATACGGGGCATAGGCTCCTTCGCCACGATCCAGGAACACGAGTTGCCTGAGTCCTGTGTCCAGGACGGCTTCCTTGGGAACAACCAAGGTCCTTGCCGCATCGGTCACCAAGGTGACGGTTCCGAACATGCCGGGCTTCAGCCTGAATCCAGGATTCGGCATGTCCACCCGCACGCGCACCGTGCGGGCCTCGGCATTCAGCGTGGAGTAGATGTACGAGACTGTTCCCCGAAACGTTTCCCCTGGATACGCGGCGAAGGTGACTGAGGCCGGCTGGTTGAGTGTCACCGCCGCGACCTCGGACTCATAGATGTCGGCAGAGATCCAGACTGTGGAGAGATCCGCCACCTCATACAGTGTCGTGCCTGGTTCCACATATTTTCCTGGCAAGGCTTCTCGCTTCAGCACGATCCCGGAGGACGGAGCATAGACCGTGAGCACCGGCTCCGCCTTGCCTCGACGTTCCAGCGTAGCCACTTGCGCATCGGTCACATCCCATAATCGCAAGCGTTCTCGTGTACTGGCCACAAGGGAAGCCGCATTGGCTTTGACATCGCCGAGCGGACTGACAGCCAGTTGGGCCTGGGTTTTCACAGCGAGGAGATGCTCATCTTGCGTGGCCAGGAGGTCTGGTGAGTAGAGGGTGAAGAGAGGGTCGCCTTTGCGCACGGGACGACCGATCGAATCGACAAAGACCTCTCGCACCCACCCGGAGGTTTTCACGGTGACCTGCGTAAGTCCCCGCTCGTCGTAGCCGACTGTGCCGACCGCTCGAATCTCTTGCGTGAATGTCGCGTAGGCGGCTGAGGCGCTCCGCACTCCGATCAACTGTCTTGCCACAGCGGGAACGACGACGGCTCCCGAGGGCGCTCCAGACATGCCGGGCATGCCCTGCATGGCGCCGTCCTTCATCTCCATCTGTTTCATACCACCCAGCTCACCCGCCTGCCCTGCGGGCACCGAGGCGCCCGCCTTATCCATTTCACCCGTCCGCTCTGGAGCTGCCAAAACGACTCCAGTTCTGATGATCATGTCACCCATCGTTCTGTGAGCGAGGAAGAAGCCGGCGGCGATTCCGGTGATCACTCCGATCGCCCCGACGCCAATCACGAAACGTTTCTTGTATGTCTGCTGCTTCATCTGTTCCTCCTTGATGATTGCGTTAGCTCTGCCGATCGAGCGTGATGCCGACGACCTGCTCGAGTTCAGCCAGTCGATGCTGGCGGTCCACGAGAGCCTTGAAATACTCAAGCTGAAACCCTCGCCAGGCCCGCTGGGTATCGATCAGATCCAGAAACCCTCCCTTGCCCGCACGATACCCGACGCGCGCCGATTCCAGGCTCTGCTCGGCCTGCGGCAGGATCGTGGTGCGGTACAACGTGGCCACCTGATCAGTTGCCCGAAACTTGGCCAGGAGGTCGTTGATCTGAAATCGGGTCATGTTTTCTAAGGCATGCTGCTGCGCCTGCGCGACCGCGACTGCAGCCTCTGCTTCCTGTACTCCCGCGTCGTACTTCGGTTTGGTCCAAAACGCGAACGGGATGCTCATCGCCACGTAGGCGCCGAATCCGTCGTTGGCCTGATAGTTCTGAAAGCGTTGAACCGCCACGTTGAAATCCGGGTAGTATTGACGCTGGGCCAGTGCGCGGGACTGCTCACTCCGTTGCACATCCAGCTCGGCGGCTTTGATCTCCGGTCTGTCGTTGAGCGCGAAGCCATGTAGATCATCAAGGGGCGTCTCGATCGGCGCTTGAGAGGGTTCTTGCGCGATGCCCAAGGGTGATGAAGTATCCCGATCGAGCAGCGTATTCAGCATCGCTTCGGCAGTCTTGCGACGCTGTCCCAAGACGGGAAGATGTTGGAACAGCAGGGACAGCTCGACTTGGGCTTTGAGGACATCGGCCTGGCTTCCTTTGCCTGCGCGGAACTTCGAGTGTGTAATCTCCACAAACTGTCTGAGCAGCTCGACCTGTTCATGATGAATCTGGACCGCCTTCTGCGCGAGGAACAGATCGTAGTAAGACTGTTTCAGGCGGACGACCAACTCCCGTTCCTTCGCTCGGACCGCCTGTTCGCTCATGTCTGCAGAACGGCTGGCGACCTCGCCCTTGAGCCCAAGTTTGCCGGGAAAGGGGAGGTTCTGCGAGAGACCGAAGATATGGTTCTCTGTCCGCGCGACATTGAACGGCTGGGGAACATTCCACAATTGGAGGGACAGAATTGGGTCATCCAATGACCGCACTTGCGCAATCCGATTCGTGGAGGCCTCCCATTGCTTGCGTGTCGCTGCCAGTTCGGGATTTCGAGCTAGGACTTCTTGGATCAATTCCGGCAGCACCAGCCTGTTGCGCAGCACGGAGTCGCCATCCTGTGCCTGCGACAGCCCGCTGCTGAAGAACATCACCAGCGCTGATACGACGCTCAGACACCAACGTTGTCTATTCTGTTTCATGAAAATGACCTCCCGGATTTTCCGCACGCTCGAAGCACGGTCTCCGCTCTGATCCTCAGCGCCAGGAGCAGCTAGGCAATGGACCAGACCGCTAGAATCAAGCGTAGAACTGCATATGTGTTGGTCGCGCGAATTGGCTGCCTCTTATGCAGTTAACGCAAAGAAGCGATGACGCAGTATGGGAGAGGGAGATCAGATGCGAAGCACGGAAATCTTGAGCAGAAGATCCTGAGGAGGACTCACTGTCGGATGGTCGGATGAGCGGCTGTTGTAGGGAGTGAGGATGACAAGAAGGGCGAGCGAGGCAGTATCTTCTGGACAGAGGGCCTGATAGTCACTGTTGAGAGGAAGTTTATCGGCAGCCTGCACGCCGAGCGTCTTAAACGCATCGCAGAACTGATAGATAGGTTGTTCATCCGGAGTCGAACAGCCATTTCCCATTGCTCCTGCCGTGACACCATTCACCGGCAAAAGACAGGCATAGGCATTAAAGCTCAACGCAAGAAAGAGCACGATGAGCGAGCACGCTAGAACAGAAATAACACGATGAGAACGCATTCGCATAGAGTTAGTCTATTCCTCTCCCATCCCAGTCGTCAACGGTAGTTCTAATTAGGCTGTGAAAAACAATCGTGGCACGCTAGAAATTCGATGGCCCGTCTAAGAGGGGCATCAACAGAAGAACTTTACGCAGGATGCTCAAAAAGGCCGTTCAGCAAGGCCGCAGCGAGTGAAGACCGGAGGCGTACCCTCTGGGGTACGTTGAGGATCTGAACGATGCGAGAACGCCGCTGGCGGACTTTTTCAGCATCCTACTAGAGGAAGAAGTTCTTCCAACGTTCTAATCACAATCCCGCCCGATGTCTGAGAGCGCCCTGATCGGTCCAACAACACGCCGGTCAGTCCGGCCTTCGTCGCTCCCTCCATATCGTCCCTCACACTGTCACCCACATGGATCGCCTCGGCCGGATCGATTGCATGTTTTTCAAGAGCGATCTGGAAAATCTTCGGTGCAGGCTTGGCAGCCCTAGCGAGACTGGCAATCGTCACCGTATCGAAGAGTCGGTCAATGCCGAGTCCGCGCATCACAGGGAACAGTCTGGAATCAAAGTTGGACACAATCCCCAATTCGAACCCTTCCTCACGAAGCCTGGTCAAGACGGCCTGTGTTTCGGGAAACAACGCCCAGGAACGAGGATCTTCAAATACCTGAAAGACCTGCTCGAAGAATTCATCGAATCGCTCGAACATCCCGACGCGATAAAACACGTTGTGGACGATGTCGAACCACCAGAGCCGTTCACATTGCTTTAACTCGATAGGGTCCGTTGCAGCAAAGACCGGCGGCGCCGCGTCATGAAAGGCACGTCGAAAGGCTTGCGTAATCGAGGCTTGAGAGTCTGGAGTCTGTCGAAACCCATGCTGAACCGCATGGGTGAGATAGATGTCCGCCACCGAACCATTAATATGAAATAACGTATCGGCTGCGTCGAAAAAGATGACGTGAACTGGAGTTTTCATGGGCTGCGCACATCCTCTTGCGGGCTGATTGTAGTCAGCTCAAAAATCCGAAGTCAAAGCACGCCGCTAATTATGCGATTTCTTGACAAAGAATACCCTCACTGCTAGCTTCAAATCATTCAATAATATTGGAGGGTAAGGTGGCTTCAACCATCTTCGTCGTCGACAGTAGTCCCGCCGTTCGCCGGCTGGTCGAGCAAATTTCAAAGCAAGAAGGATGCGACGTGCAGGGATTCCAAGATGGCCCTGCCGCGTTGCAAGCCGCTCGTCACACAAGCCCGAATCTCATCATCGCCGATTATCATCTAGAGAACATGACCTTTTCGGGATTCTGCAAAGAAGTCTACAAACTCGATAACCTGGCAGAAACCTATATCGTCTCCTTGACCAGCCCTTCAGATCGTGTCGATGAAAGCCATATGCGCTCGCTGGGAGTGAAAGCCTTTCTCAATAAACCATTTCAGTCTGAAGCCCTTGCCGATGTGATCAAGGATTTGGAAAAACAGCAGACAGCCAGCGCGAGTGGAGCGAAGAAGAAGTCTCGCTCCTGGCCCCCAGTCACCAGTGGGACAGATTCGGATGATGAGAGCGTCAACGAAGACAATTCGGCTGAGCAAGATGAGGAGCCGGTGATCATTCCTCACCCTCAACCGAAACGCGCCCCTGCCGCGACGACCGTAACCGCACAGACGCGGACAGCCGAACCGGAAGAAGCGATGATGGGCCTCTTCGGGCAACTCCTTCATTCCATGTCTGAACGGACAGAAAAAAAGATTGTCGACTTACTCCCCCAGATGTTGGGAAAGGACCTGGCCACGCTCGTGGCCAAGACCGTGGAAGCAGAGGTGCGCACACAGACAGGGATATCTCTCTCGGAGGAACGGCTGATTCAGGTACTGAAACCGTTGCTCATGACGGCACTCCCACAGGTGCTCTCACAAGAGATGTCGCTCCTCGAACCCATCATTCGACAGGGCGTGCTCGACACCGCGAGTCCCCTGATCAAAGAACGCATCGATCAATGCGTCCGCGAAGAAATCACGGCCGTTCGCGCCTCATTATCCGATATGGTTCGGGAACAACTCGGCTCGCTTGAGGGGCTCGTCAAGGAAGAGGTCCAGCAGGCTGCCACCAAGCAGACCGCTGGAATCGCCGACGCGCTCGTCAGGGTGACCGCCCGCGAACAGGTCGAACAGGCTGTCCTGCGTCTCGTGCCGAATCTCGCCGAAGAACAGATCAAGGCAGAGATCGTTCGTCTCACACAGGCCGCGTAAGACTCCCGCGTCCGGTTCGACTCACCCCTTCTTACTCTTCTTACCCTTGCTTCGTCTTGCTGTCGTCACCAGTGCCTTCACCCGTGCGACATTCTTCCGATGCTTCTTTCTCGTCTTACGATCTTTTTCACGGCCTGTGGCCATAGTCTCTCCAAAATGTAAAAAGTGGAAGCGGAACGACGCTCTCGCCCTCGCCTTGTGCGAGTCTGTATAACACACGGCTCGACACCCCTCAAGCGATCTGTGTTCTTCATGTTGCCTTGAGAGGTAGGCATCCGCGTGCTAAGATGCGCCGCACTTCGGGCAGGATGCTGAAAAAGTCTGCCAGCTTCGTTCTCGGCTCATCGAAATCCTCAAATGCGAGAACGATGCTGACGGGCTTTTTCAGCATCCTGCTAGAGCGCCCCTTCGGGGATTTGATCAAGCTTATAGAAATCTACCGGATCCAGTCGGCGCTGAGTCGTTTGAGTCGGCTCGCTGCCTTTGGTAAAGAGCTCGACGGTGCTCGCCTGCCCCTCCTGTTCATCCTCAAGGAGTCCCGTCGATGGATCGACCTTGACGAATGTGACGCCTTCCGGAATGGTGAAGGCCACGATCGGGAGCGGCGTGAGCGCGGCCTGCATGAAATTGATCCAGATAGGCAGCGCGGCATGCGCCCCCGATTCCGTTTCGCCGAGTGACCGTCGAACGATCGGGAGCGGCGTGAGCGCGGCCTGCATGAAATTGATCCAGATAGGCAGCGCGGCATGCGCCCCCGATTCCGTTTCGCCGAGTGACCGTCGATCGTCGAATCCGACATAGATGCCCGCAACCAAGTTCGGCGCACCGCCGATAAACCAGGCATTGATAAACTCGTCTGTGGTTCCGGTTTTCCCTGCCACCGGTCGCCCGATCCCTTTTGCCGCCTGCGCGGTCCCCTTTTGAACCACGTCTTCCATCATGTTGGTAATCAAGTACGCCGTTTCTTTCGAGATGACTGGAATGGCTTGCGACTCCGCCTGTTCAAGCACCTGTCCCGCGTTGTCCTTCACGGACAGGACCCCATGAGGCTCTGCACGATTCCCCTGGTTCAGAAACACACTGTAGACGGAGGTCAGTTCCATCAGCCCGACAGACGATGAGCCCAGCCCCAAGGACAGATCTGCCGCCAATGGACTGGTGATCCCAACCGTTTTTGCAAACTCGATGACGCTCTTGACGCCGACCTTGTCCAGCAGCCGAACCGTCGCGAGGTTGTGCGAATGGGCTAGCGCGTCCCGCAAACTCACCATGCCATGGATCTTTCTTCCATAGTTCTCCGGCTTCCACGTTTTCTCATCCTGTTCCTGCGCATAGACGACCGGCGCATCAAGGATCACCGACCCAGGGCTCATCCCCTGATTCATAGCCGTCGCATAGATGATCGGTTTGAATGCGGACCCGGGCTGACGATGCGCCTGCACCGCCCGATTGTATTCACTGCGACCGAAATCGTAGCCGCCCACCATGGCTCGAATCTCGCCTTTGGCTGGCTCCAGCGCAATGAACCCTCCCTCAATCAGAGGAGTCTGTTCCATTTGCACATGGACCATGTCACGATCCAGTTTCTTCACCATGACCTCAATGACATCGCCGGGCTTGAGTATTTGCTTAAGATTCTGATTGACGACGACATCTTTCGCCAAATCCGGCCCAGTTAGACGGCGTTTCGCCCATGCCATATCGTCAAACGCAAGTTTGGTCACCATCGAGCCAACCTGCACCAGAAAATGGTCCTTCCCCACTCTGGTGACGAACCCTTCGCGATAATCCCCCACCTTCAGAATCAGATCCCCCTCTGCGACAACAGGGGACGGGGCTGGCGCAGTCACATCGACCGTTCGAAGCGGGCCACGCCACCCTTGGCGCTTGTCCAGTTCACGGAGACCTGCCGCGAAAGCCGCTTCAGCAGCTTTTTGCATCTCCATGTTCAAGGTCGTATAGACTTTGAGCCCACCCTTATACACCGTCTCTTCACCATACTTCGCGACGAGCAACTGTCGGATATATTCCACAAAGTACGGCGCCGCCTGTTCAACACCCGGACGACGGAAACTGAGGATCTCCGCCGCAGCCTGTTCGCGTTCTGTTGCGGTAAGAAACTTCGCCTCTTCCATGCGCGCCAGGACATGCTCCTGTCGCTTTTTTGCGCGGTCGTAGGCCTTAAAAGGCGAATAATGGTTCGGCGATTTCGGGAGTCCCGCCAGAAAAGCGGATTCTCCAACCGTGAGAGCGGAGAGATCTTTTCCGAAATATGTTTGTGCCGCCGTCGCGACCCCGTAGGCGCCTTGCCCGAAGTAGATCTGATTCAAATACAGCTCAAGAATTTGGTCTTTCGTCAGGACCAATTCCATTTTATAGGCCAGAATAAGCTCACGAACTTTGCGGTCGAAGGTCCGTTCGGACGACAGGAACAACGATCGCGCCAATTGCTGGGTAATCGTGCTGGCTCCTTCGACCTTGCTCCCTCTGCGCACATTCGTCCAGGCCGCACGGAGCATCCCGATGTAGTCGAGGCCGGGATGCTCGAAGAACCGGACATCTTCAACTGCGATGACCGCACGCCGTAACCGTTCGGGAATGTTTGCCCCTGTAGTCAGAATGCGCCGTTCGATGAAAAATTGACCGATGAGCTTCTGATCAACTGAATAGACCTGCGTGACGAGACTTGGCTGATACGTCCCTAACTGGTCCAACGCAGGAAGGTCTTTTGAGAAGTGCCACAGCAACCCACCCGCGGTCAGCCCACCCATCGCGATGATCGCCCCACAGCTCAGGAGCAAAATCTGCCACCACCGCCAGGGCCTCCTAGGCGGGGATTGCGGTGGCACATCAGAGAGTTGTACGGGCCGATCAATCATGATTACGCGGGATAACCCTTGAGGGCAGCCGAATTCCTGAGAAGATTCTCACGGCCACCATACCGTGGAGGCCCTCAAAACTCAAGATTCAAGCCGGTGTCAGCGACGCGCCGCCTGTGTCGCTTCTCCTAACATCGCTTGTGTAGGCCTCGCCCTTCGGGTATACTACTGTCCGACGCCTGGGTTTCTGGGCGTCTTTTTTTTGGAGCATGCAGCAACATCTATGGATCAGACAGCCGCCGCAACAGAATCTCCCGTGACGACCCAACTCGAGCCCAAAGAACGCAGAAGCGATATCCGGAATATTGCGATCATCGCCCACGTCGACCATGGCAAGACGACCCTGGTCGACGCCGTGCTGCGACAGACCCATGTCCATCGCAAGATCGACGATATGGGCGAACGGATCATGGACTCGATGGACCAGGAACGTGAGCGCGGGATCACCATCCGGGCCAAGAACGCCAGCGTGATCTACAAAGGCGTGAAGATCAATATCGTCGATACACCGGGGCACGCCGACTTCGGCGGTGAAGTCGAACGGACCCTGCGCATGGTGGACGGCGTCCTCATCTTGATCGACGCGAAAGAGGGCCCGATGCCGCAAACGACCTTCGTGTTGCGGAAGGCCTTAGCGCTGGGGCACAAGGCCATCGTGGTCATCAATAAGATCGACCGCCCTGACGCGGTGATTGATGACGTGGTGAACCGGACCTTCGACTTGTTTGTCCATCTCGGCGCCACGGACGAACAGCTCGATTTCCCGATCGTCTACACGGCTGCGATCAAGGGTACGGCAACGCTCGATATCAATAAGCCCGGCACGGACATTACGCCGCTCCTCGATACCGTACTGGAAAAGATCCCGGCACCGGCCATCAACACCGATGCGCCGCTCCAGATCCTGGTCCTCTCCCTGATTCAGGATCTCTATAAGGGCAAGATGGGTGTGGGAAAAATTCAATCCGGATCGATCGCCCGCAGGCAGAACGTGGTCGTCATCGGTAAGGATGGCGCACAGTTCGCTGGGAAAGTATCAGACCTCGCCGTCTACTCCGGCCTCGAACGGACGGATACGGAACACGCTCAGGCAGGAGAAATTGTCGCAGTGGCCGGCCTGGACGAGGTGAGCATCGGTGATACGATTGCCGACGCGGAACATCCCGTCGCACTCACCCGAGTCACGGTCGACGAGCCGACCGTCCAAATGACCTTTTCCGTGAACAATAGCCCGTTCGCCGGACGGGAAGGCAAGTACCTGACCTCGCGACATTTGCGAGATCGACTCTTCAAAGAACTCGAAACCAACGTGTCGTTGCGCGCGCAGACAACGGACAGTGCGGATAAGTTCCTCGTCGCCGGCCGCGGCGAGCTGCATCTCGGCGTCTTGATCGAACAAATGCGCCGGGAAGGATACGAACTGCAAGTCTCCCAACCGGAAGTGATTGTCCACCGGGATGGAGACAAAGTCCTCGAACCTTACGAGGAACTGACCATTCAGGTGCCGGAAACCTATCAAGGCACCGTGATTGAAGAGCTCGGCAAACGCCGCGGCGAGTTACGCCACATGCGACTGATCCATTCCGATGCCGGGCCGAGCGAAATGCACCTGGAATACCACATTCCCACCCGTGGCATCATGGGGCTCAAAAATCTCTTGGTCGCCAAAACTCGCGGTACCATTATCATGCACCATGTGTTCGTCGCATATGAACCGGCGGAGGAGCGCGACCTTGTAGTGGCAACGCATGGGTCACTCGTGGCACACGAAGACGGCGTCAGCACCGGCTATGCTATCTTCATGACCCAAGAACGGGGCACCATGTTTATCGGCCCTGTCGTGGACGTCTATCGCGGAATGGTGGTCGGCGAGAACAGCAGGGACGAAGATATGGACGTCAACGTCTGCAAAGAGAAACACCTGTCGAATATGCGGGCATCCGGCACCGATGAAGCGCTGGTCCTCACGCCGCCACGGGAAATGGGCTTGGAGTTCGCACTCGAATATATCGGCCCTGACGAACTGGTTGAGGTCACACCGAAGAGTCTGCGTATCCGCAAACGGCTCCTCAACCCGGATGACCGCCGCAAAGCTCGAAAATCCAGTAAATAGGTTCTCGCACCACGATGAGGATTAAAAAGAAAACCCCCAAGCCTTCCTCACGCCGTCCCCCGCTCTACTTTGTCGGCTATCGGGGAGTTGCGCCAGCCACAGACGAACTGAAGATCTGGTACGACAAGGAATACGGCGGGCCTCTGACCATCCAGCACGAAGCGGGCTCGGCGGAATCCTGGCAAGCGACTCACGGCCCCTGGTCGGCCCATGTTGTGATGCCGCTGCCGATGAGCCACGTCGCCGATGTGATGAAGCAGTTGGCGTGGGAGCACGACGTGATGGGGGCCGTCGCGCCCTCTCTTGTCTCCCCGCGAGACACGCCGGACACCATACTCTTTGCCGCGCGACTGGCCAAAGGCCTCACGCTCCTCTCGCAAGGCACAGCCCACGACATCGTCACCAACCAGTACGTCAACCCTTCGGATTGGCAAGATCGCTCTCTGACCCATTTCGTCTCCGCCGATCACATCCCGATCTCGCAGGGCGAGGATGAACAGAACCATCGGACCTGGTGTTATACGCTCGGCCTCAGTAAATTCGGGGTTAATGAACTGGAAGTATTTCTTTCCCCCGGTCTCCCAGACCAACCTGCGCGCGATCTGCTCAGAGGGGCGGCGGACGAATTGACGAGAATCGGCCAGTCGCCAAAAGTAGGCAGCCACCTGCGCCTAGAGCTCTCGGGGCAGAACATTGAGATTGCCAATCACCGCACCGCTGCACCAGCCGGACGCATGCTGAGTTTTCGAGAAATTCGTTTAGTATCATAGCTCTCCTTCTTTATCAGCTACTTATCGGTAAACTAGGCCTCTTCTAGCCGACTGCTGAACAAAGCTCGGTTTTCACACGGCTCTGTTGGAATCTTGCAGATTGCACCGATGTCTAAATAGTCTCAGGATGCTCAAAAAGGCCGTCCAGCAAGGCCGCAGCGAGCTGTCACTTATAATGGGTGGGTGGGATGATCCTAACTGCGCGCATCCAACGAGGGCCTTCTGAGGCCGCGCGTTGCGCGAGCACAAGGATCGTCCCAGCTACCCCATCCTCTTTTCAGCATCCTGTTAGGTCTTCAGGCCTGTTGACAAGATTCCAAGCCACACGGTACAAAATTGTAGCTGACAGTATCAGAGGCCGGATTAAACCCAGTGAAGGAGGTACAGAGATGAGCGACGTAGCAGCAGAAATTAAGGTGGGCGACACCGCACCGGATTTCAACTTAAAGGACCAGGACCAAAAGGACGTGAAGTTGAGCGACTTTCGTGGCAAGAAGAATGTCGTACTCTGCTTTTACCCGCTGGACTGGAGCCCCGTCTGTCAAGGCGAGAACAAATGCTTGACCGACGACTTCCCCAAGTTCCAATCGGCCAACGCGGAACTGTTCGGCGTCAGCTGTGACAGCTTCTTCTCGCACAAGGCTTGGGCTGATTCCATGGACCTGAAGCATCGGCTGCTGTCGGACGTGCATCGGACCACGGCAAAGGGCTACGGCCTCTACTTTGAGCCGTTGAACTGTTCGAAGCGTGCGACTGTCATCGTCGACAAGAACGGCAAGGTCGCCTATGCGAAGGTACAGGACCTCAAGGTCGCGCGGGAAGACAAGGACATTCTCGCAGCACTCGCAAGTCTCAGCTAATTTTCAGTTCTGAGCGCTGGGTGCTGAGGGCCAAGTTTTGGCTCATTCAGCACTCAGCACGCAGGTCTTTCAATCATGCCTGGAATCGTCGAAGACGTCAGAGACGAAAACTACAAGGAATTCACCGGTGCGCCCGCATCAATCGTCGCCTACGGCCTCGCGACCTGCGAACCCTGCATTGCTTACGACCCGATCCTGGTAGAGACCGCCGCCAAGTTTCCCGATGTGAAAGTCGGCAAGGCCAAGATGCATGTCCCAGGCCGCTGCCGCGAGATTAAGAAAAGCCATACCTTCGAGACCTACCCCACAACGCACTTCTTCTCCAACGGTAAACTGCTCCTCACCCGCGAAGGGGTAGTGGAACCAGCCGAACTCGCCGCGCTGATTTCTGATCATCTCTTCAAGTAAGTATTCGGTGGGTATGACGAGATGTGTGGGTGGGTTAGCCGATTTCAGTGCGCCCACGCGATGCCCTGCCACGTCGCTCTGAGTCACACACAATTAGATGAAACTGGGAAATCAGACACGCCTGACGGCACTTGCCAGAAAGCAGAAGGCTATTTCATCGGCCGCGTTTTTGAACAATGCTCATGCTGAATCAGCCAGGCTGAACCTTCTTTGCGCAGGAGCGTGGTGCATTGGCCAGAGTCCTGCCCTTCAAGTTCGCCTTTTCTGACCGCTTGAAACACATAGTCGTAGGTCGCCCAAGCCGTGGGGCCAGGGATTCTAACTCGCAGGTTCGAGACGACGTTGATGAAACGCAGTGTGTTGCCCTTGTTCAGCTCAGATTCATAGTCAGAAAACCACTTCTCAATCGACTCCCGCGTCTCCGTCTCGCCGTCCTGAATCCCGACATAGTCTTTGGTGTACAGTTTCAACACGGCTTGCTTGTCTCTGATTTCAGAGTAGGTCGCGGATGCCATGGCGGCTTCCTTGACGACCTTCTCAATCGCCGCGCCTTCATCTGCAGACCAGGCCACGACCGCCCACGAGAGGCAGGCCATCACTACCACAAAGGCGAGCGGGCTTTTCATACGCAGCGATCCAATAGCACGAACATCAACCGGCATAATCGAACGTGAGATCGCGAGATTGGACTAGGCGAACGTTGGCCAGACGACCCGATGAGAGGCCGGATACGAGCGATGTCCATATCCGTTCGGCGAGTTGCCCGCCCGTGACAGACTCAGCATCGAAGACATGGCGCAGATCCTGGCGATCGAACACCTTCACGACCTTCTCCTGCACCATGCGATCCAGTGCGCCGATATCCGCCACCATCCCCGTCACCGGATCGATCTTCCCATGGACCGTCACGAAACAGTCCCACTCTCGCCCTTGCTGGCCATCCTGCAGGGCCATGAACGAGTAGCGCCGCGTCACGCTGGCAACGTCGAGCCCCGCCTCTGTCGTGACTTCGGCATACAAGTCTTCATCCTCATACAACCGAATGGCGTGGAGCTTCCCGATGTCTTTCTGCCCGTCTATCTTGCTCCAAAGCACACGAGCTAGATTTTCCGACGTGGGAATCTGGTCCTTAAAGTAGGGCATGTCGAGGTTCAGGTTCTTATGGTCAAACTCTTCGAGTACCTTGAGCAAGATACACTTCAAATCGAAGAGATTCACAACCATGCCGGTCTTCGGGTCCACCTCGCCTAAGACCGTCACCTCGATCATGTAGTTATGTCCGTGTGCCGGCGGGTTATAGCAAAGACCGAACACGGCCCGGTTCTTGGCCTCATCCCATTCAGGTTTGATATACCGATGCGCCGCGGCAAACTCGAGGCGCTTTGTCAGCAAGACGGTAGACATAATGAAAATGTTTAATTGTACATATTCAATGTTGAGTGTACGGGCCGTCTGTCATTATTATTCAATTCACCATTCAACACTAAACCTT
>SWDP01000010.1:109203-115582 GCA_005116885.1 Nitrospira sp. | reverse complement strand
GTCAGTAATACGCTGCCATGGCCGGCGTCATGTGGAGAGAGCGATGAATCAGGCAGAAATTAAAAGTCCAGAAATGCGGCACAACAGCGGCTTCGAGGTTAGCCAATTTACCCGAGAAAGCCAAGGTCAGCCTGTGAAAACCAGCGATTTTCATTCTGAGCTCGTGCGTTCTCCTCTTGCACCTTAATCCTCGCCCGGCTAAAATAAAAATTGATTTCCTGTGAATAAGTTCCCTAGAATCGCTGAAGCATCGGGGTGTGTCTTGAGGTCATGGGGGTCTCCTGTCATGCTGTTAAATCACCCTGAACATTCCCCTATCTTTGTGGGAAGAAGGAGTCGAGGGCCATGGCACTACTGATTACCGACGAATGTATTAACTGTGGAGCTTGCCTGCCAGAATGTCCGAATGAAGCTATCTTCGAAACTCGCGGCGACGCGGAGGCGAAGGGAAATCATGTGGGCGACGGTCAGGGAGTCGGAGACGCTATTTACGTGATTACCCATGAACGGTGTACCGAGTGTGTCGGCCATTTTGACGAACCTCAATGCACGGCGGTTTGTCCCGTAGATAATTGTTGCATCGCTGATCCCGCCTATCCAGAGGCCACGGATATTCTGCTGGAAAAGGCGAAGAAACTCAATCCTGACAAGGCCATCGACCCGGCAAAAGTTTGGAGCGGCGTGCGGAACTAGTCATTTTCTCCTGGAAGAACCGCGCGACATTTGTCATCTGCATCTGCGACCACGCTGCTACCAGGAGTTCTGGCTTTCAGCTGTCAGCTTGTGAGGGGGAGGGTAAAACCTCCTGCAATGCCAACCCCAGTTGATCCAGCGAAAATGCCTTCTGAATACAGGCCGTGGCACCTTGGTCCAGCATCTCTTGCTCAATCTCATCTGTGCTGAGTCCACTGAAAACTACGACGGGTAGGGTGGGGTGTAGTATCCGCAATTGCCGCAGTATGCTGCGACCGTCTATTCCAGGCATGTTGAGGTCCAACACGACAGCATCAGGAGTTCGCCGGTGACATAACATCAACCCTGCCCCACCATTGTCTGCCAAAATAATTTCATATCCTTTTTCCTCTAGTACGGCAACTAGGAGGGCCCGGTCGCAGGCATCATCGTCTATGACTAGAATCTTCGTCATGTGAGCCTTCATCCGCTATTTGATTGACCTGCTGGCTCATCGTCTTTCTGGCGCATTCACTCCTGATAGGTGACCCGACCGTCCCAGCTCATCCCTACAACCTGGATCAACTTATCAGCGAAGACGGCACGGTCACGATCGAGCAACCATCATGTCAGTGGAGGAGGCGACGATCCATCATTTTCTGCTTTCATCATCGGCATCTGCGACCAGGACAAGACAAATCAGCCCTTTCTGCCCCCATGTCAGGAGCATCCTGGTTTGTGGTTTCTTGTGGGGTTAGGTTGTCCGAGGTTGGCCTATATGAAATTCATAAAACACAGGTCGGTCGAGACTTCGTGGTGCCAAGTTGGTGCCAAACCACCATGACACACCTTGACCCATAGTGAGGTGCGCCATCACGAATCCTCGGCTTCTGCTGATGATTCCTCTTGCTGAGCGTCCTCAGGTAGGTCTTCGTCTGGACTCTTCATCAGCGGGCCGCAGGTTCGCCTCCTACACGGCCCACCATCAACCACTTACAATTCTCGCTCCTCCTCCAAATCGCCGGTGTAGACACTGTGTAGACGGATGTGAGGCAATTATTTTTCTGTTACTGCAGCTCTGGTCTCTCTTTCTCCAAGATTTCCTAGTCTCAAAGAGTTCTTGCAAAGCCTCTCCTTCTTTGAAAGAATGCCACATGTTTCTTTCAAAGCTAAAAACGCTTTGAAAGTGGCCTTACATTCAGGGTTCCCGTACTATGAATCCAAAAGACTTCCGAGCCCCGAGCGCAGGCAAGGTCATCCGGACGCCCACGGGCTATACAGCGTTCATTCCGGCCAAGCTGCCGCCCAGACTTACATACGATGACCAGTTTGTGCTGTCGCTGTCTCGAGCCGATGCGGCCCTCAGTGAACTTTCAGGACTAGGCCGACATCTCCCCAACCCACACCTCTTGATCGCCCCCTACGTCCGACGCGAAGCGGTCTTGTCCTCCCGTATCGAGGGGACGAGAGCCAGCCTGTCCGATCTGTTAATAGATGAGATGGAAGAGCCAAAACGGCGCACTGAAGATCATGACGTTCAAGAAGTGCGGAATTATGTTGCGGCGATGGAACATGGTCTCGAACGATTACAGAAGCTCCCTCTTTCGCTCAGGCTTGTTCGAGAGATCCACGGGCAACTGATGAAAGGAGTACGGGGCGACCGCGCGACGCCCGGAGAGTTTCGCCGCAGCCAAAACTGGATTGGCCCATCAGGAAGCACCATCGAAACGGCTCCCTATGTCCCTCCGCCACCGGAATATTTGGACGATTTGCTGGGAGATTGGGAACAATTCCTCCACGAGCGGAATACACTCCCCGATCTCATCCAGTGCGCCATCATGCACGAGCAGTTTGAAGCCATTCACCCGTTTCTGGATGGGAATGGTCGCCTGGGAAGGCTCTTGATCACCCTCTTTCTCATCGAGCGGGGTCGGTTGCTGCAACCCCTTCTCTACCTATCCTCTTACATCGAGGCCCATCGCCAAGACTACTATGACCTTCTGCAACGAGTCAGAACTCACGGAGACTGGATGAGCTGGCTGCGATTCTTCATTGCCGGCGTCACAGAAATTGCGCTTGAAGCAGTGGGACAGGCTAGCCGCCTGATGGATCTTCGTGAAAAATTCCGTGCTCGTCTCCGCGACAAAGCAAAAGCATTGGCATTGTTGGACGAACTCTTTCTGAACCCCTACATGTCCGTCTCACGAGCCGAGCATGTCCTCAAGGTCTCCAACCCCACCGCAAGACGGGTACGTTTGCCGTCCTCCTGCCCGCCGGACAAGACAACTGTTTCCCAACTCCTCCTCCTTGCGGTTTGAGTACCCTCTCCCTAAAATAAGTCTCCTGGAGACTCCTATGCCCTTTTCGATTCGGCCCTTCCGTCGCTTCCCCGTGCAATGCTCTGTGACCTACAACGCCGGACCATTCCAGGGCCAAGGCACCGTGTGGAATCTGTCTTGTACCGGATGGCGTCTCTCAGGAGATCTGCCCATGCGACCTGGAGAAACGCTCTCACTCACCGTCACGCTCCCAAATGAGCAGCACATCCTCATTCCCCAAGCCGTTGTCCGGTGGTCACGGGGCCAGGAGTTTGCCGTGGAGAATCTAGCGATTGAGCCACACACACAGGCTCGGCTTCAGCATTATGTGACGTGGTTGGTGCAGGATCCACACGAGATCGGTCCGTGAGTGAGGGTACCCTATGTTGTTCCGATTCACTATCGCTCTCGTCTACTCGATAATCTCTCTTGCAGGACTACAAGACGGTCTCGTAACGGTCTCGTTCGCAAAGGAGCAACAGATGCCTGACCAACCTGGGCTCACACCCTACACGCCGGCCAAAATCGAATGGCTGGCTCTCACAGTGAATTCCCAGCTTCAGTATGAGCACCATGCGGGCGATCCGTATGAGCTGTACGTGGTTCAGGCGGATCACGACACCTTGCAGATCTTCATCCAGTATCAACCTGCTGTATACCCCAGAGTGCGCGCCGGCGAACCCAGGCCATTTCCCGGTGGCGATCCCAAGATTATGAAGAGCAAAATTAAGGCAGTTCGGGAAACAATTATGACGACCGCAAAACGCTATGGGTGGGACACATGGGTGAAGATTCAGGAGCCGATCGAATCGCCTCCGCCCTTACAAAAGAAATGACACTAGTGTGCACGAGCGAGCGCGCCTGACTGTCCCTTGAAAAGTGACGTCTTGAGGTGATCTGGATTTATAGTTTTTGTTACGTTGTCGCTTCCAACGCGCGGCTTAGCTCGAAGAATGTGCCGCGCCAGGAAACGATTGCATATTGAGTAATCGGAAATCCGGGATGTGCTCTGGATGCGGAATGATTGCCATCTCCGCAACGGCCATTTCTCCTCGTTCGCTAGTCGCCATGATTTTCACCTCATATGTGTCCACGGGAATACGGCAATGGAGGTCTTCCGGCACTGACGTGAGGCGAAGAAATGACGATCCGTCATGACCTAAAAAGAAACTGAATACATCGACAAACACGGCATCCAGATATTGCGGGTCTTTGGTGGGATGAATATTGAAATTCGTCGATCCGACCCGGTCATGCCTCAGCTTCAGATGACTGCCAACGGCAGAAACATTCGGCGGCTTCTTTTCCAACGACATCAGTTTCACTTCTACATTTCTGAGGGGCAGATCGTCACGATTGATCAAGGCGATACGATAGGTGTACAGTTTTCCTCCGCCCTGTAGAGTCCGAGACTGATCGATGCCTGAATCCGCCTGCACCCAGGGCTCTCCCTCGCAAATCATCACAGACAATTTGCCATGTTTTAAATTTGGCCGCAGATATAAACGAACCGCCCATGCACAGAACCCTGTAAACGCAATCCAATATATCCATGAGTCGATGGACTTATCCGCCAGCAATGATGGAACATCCTCAATGCCGAAATACAGGAACCAGGCTTCCACATTGGAACGGGCGTGCCGAGGGGTGACGGTCGACAGCAACATGAGCAACCCGCACAGCAAATTTGGGACTGATAGAAGAACCCATTTCCAGTACACTCGCATGGCACGCTCCCTTGGGTTACGCCAAGAGTAGGCGGTTTCTTTGAAGGTGGCAAGTCAAACACCATTGCCCGACGCAGAGGCCACGACCGTATCAGAAATGACACGACGACTCGGAGAGCTTATGGCACGGAAGCGCGGTGATCGTCGCGGGAATGACCGTCTCGAATCCGCCCGTGGTGACGACCAAGGTAGAAACCATTCGCAAGCCACAGGACAGCAATCGGGACGGCGGCGAATGCCGTTTCGCCGATGGTGAGTCCCGCCGATTGCAATGCGTTGGAGAACCAACTACTCGCCATGTCGCCGCCGCGGTGCACGACCGTATCGATCACGTTCTTCGCCTGATACTTTTCCTCCTTCGACACGACCGTGAACAACGTTTCCCGAGTCGGCTTGGCAATCGCAAACTCCCCGGCTCGCCGCAGGACACCGAAGACAACCAGCACGGCTAGAATCGGCGCCAGGCCGAAAACGGAGAACCCGACGACGTTGAACGCCGGGACAAGGACAAGCATCGCCGTCACTCCGAGTCCCGCCAGCAATCGCCCTGTCAGAAAAATCTGCGCAAGGACCGTCAGACCGTTTACGGCGAAATCGACCCAGGCGAACAACTGGGTGCGCTCCTCAGCGCTGCCCACCATTTGAGGCACGAGTACCATCTGCTGGCTGTACAGCGTTGTCGAGAGCACGGAATAACAGGCCAAATAGAGGCAGATACCCAACAAATAACGAGATTGCAGAATCTTTGTGAGACCGATCCAGAGGCTAGGTGGCGCGCACTCATCGACCTCGACTTTGAGGATCGTGGCGCCCGCTCCTTCCCTGGCCTGTCGAGAGTGCGTCCGAAAAACGGCGAAGAAGCAGGTCATTGCTGCCAGCAACAACCCGATGGAGACCAACAACAAAGGCGCCACTCCGAGAAAGGGCACCATCAGCGCGGTAAACAGCGGACCAGCAACAGCCCCGCTGCTCCCACCCGCGGCAATGAATCCGAATAGCCGGCGCGCGGACTCGGTGGAATAGAGATCCGCCATGACGCTCCAAAACACCGAGACCACGAATAGGTTGAAGACACTCACCCACACGAAGAACACCGGCGCCACCGTCGTGCGAGGAAGGTCGCTTATCAGGGCGAGGAAAAACAGGAACAGATTGCTCGAGAAAAAAAGGTAGATCGTTGGAATAAGCCGGCGAACCGGGAGACGTCCGGCGATCCAGCCGAAGAGCGGCACCAAGACCAACATCGAGACGAATACGGCGGAAAAAAGCCAGGGCAGGTTCTGCACGCCGGTTTGCACGCCCATTTCATCACGCACCGGCCGCAAGACATAGTACGAAGCCAGCAGGGTGAAGAAGCAGAGAAACGACCAGAGGAGGCCGCGCAATTCCTCGCGGTTGACTGGAGTAAACCGGCTGAGGATACGATGGAATGACGATGGAGTGAGCGGCATCATTCGGGTAGGTTCGAATGCGGCGACTATACAGGAAGCGTTTGTTGGAAGCTACTTGCGCGTAGGAGAAGCGCGGCTAAATCATATGGTCATACACGACATAAACGTGGGTGGATCCCAGATGGCTGCGCTTTCTCGGTCAAGAAGAACCGACTCGTCGCCCTGTCTTGCGAATTGAGGCGGACAGCTCTCGTAGCTTGTCGCGACATGC
>SWDP01000010.1:90786-109103 GCA_005116885.1 Nitrospira sp. | reverse complement strand
TCGTTTCATGAATTCCTCGACGCGGTTCTTGAGCAGGAAAAATGCCGTATCAAATGCCGCGTCCATCTCGGCCTCTGATCCAGTGACTTTAGCCGGGTCAGGCGTGCTCCAATGCAGCTTCCTGGGGTTGCCTGGAAAACGTGGGCAGCTTTCGCCTGCAGCTTGATCGCAAACCGTGATGACCAGATCGAACGATTGTGCGGCACACTCATCCCATGACTTGCTGCGTGGCTGTCCGGGATCGATGCCATGCCGCTGCAGCGTCTCGATCGATTTCGGATGGACATAGCCGGCCGGAACACTTCCAGCGCTCCATGCTCGATACCGGCCATAGCCAAGCTGATTGAATAGTGCTTCAGCCATCACGGAGCGACAAGAATTACCCGTGCACAGAACCAACACGTTGAGCACATCAGACTTCATCAGTCACAGCACCCTGCGGTTTTTTCAGAAGGTGCACAGCAATCAGGTTCTCCCATCGTCTCCGGCGTACAACACGCATGTTCGGCTTGATCAGGATGGCCGGAAAATAGCTGAGCATCCTCCATCGTCCGGTACGTTTCCCACGGAATGCCGGCGGGATCTTGTATCCAGGATTTGTCCGATCTGGCGTAACAGCAAACCGTTTCGCCTTCCTCCACCACGGCCATATCCCCGGCCTTGAGGCGCTCGCGCAACTCCGTCAGTTCGCTTTCTTCCTCGACCTGGATGCCTAGGTGATCGACCCCATTTTTTCTCGCACGCGTGGATATCGCGAAGTTCACGCGGGGGTCTTCCAGCAACCATTTGGCGTAGTCAGTCTTCCTTTTCACCGGCTCCGCGCCGAACAGCGCACTATAAAAGCGGATGGACTCATCGAGTTGTTCTACCCCGACATGGATATGGAATCGTTTCATGATAGGTTCTCCTTTGGTTCGCAACAGTGTGACAGTTCTATGATCGAACATTTCCGCTTTATATCGCTACGGATACTGGCAAATTCGACGCGGCAACAGTCCTTGACCATGTAACGGATCAGACCTGAAAAAAACTCGAAATCAGCACGATAGATCACCGATCTCCCTTCCCGGCGAGACACGACGAGGCCCGCATGGCTCATGTGCGACAGATGGAACGACAGCGTATTGTGAGGAATATGTAACGACTCGCTCAGCGTACCAGCCGACGCACCGGCGGGGCCATATTCGACCAGCAACCGATACACCCGCAGGCGGGTGTCTTGCGACAGCGCGTCGAAGGCAGCGAGAGCGTCTTTAATGTCCATATGTCCAGAATACTCGACATATTATGCATAGTCAACCATCATCTTTCTCGACCTTCTCCTACCCACAGGAATTCTCCAGCTTTACAATGGCCAACGTAAGCAGCGGCAAAGGAATCTGTTCAAATCGTTGGCCTTCTGCCACTCCAAAATCAGTGGACTATAGATACCCCCCTACCAGACCACCACACTCCCTCGAATACTTTGAACCATTTACGATATTGATTGATCGAGACCCATTTTATTTCTTTTACACACATCATCATTCTTAATACAGCTGTAACATTGGAGGTCTATCCTCTCATAGAATGATTCAGGTCCATGAGCGTCTCACTGTAGCCTCGAGCTGCCCCGCCGATAACCATATGACAACCCATGCGCCCAAGAAGATACTGATCGTCGAAGACGAAGCAGACATTGCTCAGTTAGTGAAACTGTATCTTGAAAAAGATGGGTTTCGAACCACGATCGCCTCGACAGGTATCGAAGCCCTCACGCTGATCAAGACCAATCGCCCCGATATGGTTGTCCTGGATCTCATGCTCCCAGAAATTGATGGACTAGAAGTCTGCAAGAAGATCCGGAGTGCGCCAGACACTGCCTTGCTCCCTATCCTCATGTTGACCGCCAAGGCCGAAGAGTCCGACACCATTATCGGTCTCGAACTTGGAGCAGATGACTATGTCACCAAACCGTTTAGCCCCAAAGTGTTGGTCACGCGGGTGAAAGCCTTGTTCCGACGATTAGAACGAACCCATGACCCGAAGCAAACGTCCTACGCCTACGGTTTGCTGGTGGTGGATCTCTCGCGGCACGAAGCGTTGGTCGATGAGAAGGAAATCCCCTTGACCGCAAAGGAATTTGGTTTACTCGAACAACTTGTGCGCCGCCCTGGTCGGGTCTTGACCCGCGATGTCTTGTTGAATGCGGTGTGGGGCTATGACTATTACGGCACCACCAGAACTGTGGACGGGCATATCCGCCGGCTGAAGCTCAAGATTCCGCTACTCGACGATGCGATCATCGCCGTCAAATCCCTCGGATACAAGCTGTCTGATCGAGCCCCTCAGAGGTAGCTGTATCAGCGATCTGTCAGTGATATCTTCTCATTCCGTCATGCCTTGTGACATTCCTTCTCTCGTGCAGCCGTCCCGCAGTGGATGAGTTCCCCAGTATCGAGCGCTTCTTACAGAACGGCATGATCCATCAATTCAGTTCCCCCCAGGCAGTTCACGAAGCTTCCGACCAGAGAGAGGTGTGAGGCTTTGAATGCAAGCAGAGAGCTCTCCCTCGTCGAAGTTGTGCGGAATAGATAGTCACCCGCGCGATAGGCACAATCTTTAACCTCAGTGGGCCGGCCATAAATTAACGCAGGCGTAACAAGCCTCTAACCGTCGCGCAATGCCGGCTTGATAAAATTACGCCAATACATAATAACCAATATCACAGGAGGGGATCACATGGTTACAGTCAGTCAACTCATGAAGCGGGACCTCGTGACAGTAGATTCCGGCACCTCGGTCATCGAGGCCGCCAAGTTGATGAAAGCCTGCAATGTAGGAAGCGTGTTGGTGTCTCACGATCACCAGATCATCGGCATCGTCACGGAATCGGATGTCGTAAGGAAATTCGTGGGATCCGACAAGGCGTCCTACTTTATCCCCGTCGAAGACATCATGAGCTGCCCAATCATTGGGATCGAAGAGCGCCGCCCGCTCACCGAAGCGGCGGACCTCATGAATAGACACCAGACCCACCACTTAGGCGTCGTCACCAATGGTGGAACGGTAGTGGGCACCCTCTCCGTCCGCGATCTGCTTCGTCCTGTCGCCATCGACGAATTCTAGCCGCCAACTTTCCCTACCAATTCTCTCCACGCCCCGTCGCACCCGCACCAGATGCGGGAAAGACGGGGGCCTCTGCTTGCTTGCTTTTCTGATTTGGTCGACCCGACCGGATAAATTCCGAACATTCAACAGGCCAACAGATTCTAGAATGGCTTCACAAACGACGTTTCACACTCAAGAGCAGCGGATGGACGATTGCAGCACATGCGCTCATGAATGATCCGAGCTTGGAGCCTGTCTGAGTAATCCTGCGTTGCGAGGCGAACAAGCTGTTGGCACATGCACGGCTGCAAGTTCCCAAAAACCGGAGGCGTATTCCCTGCAATACGTCGAGGATTTCTCGGGGTCGAGATCGACGCAGTTGCCAGCAAATAGTTTGCTGTAGCAGAACAGCATCAATCGGACAGGCCTCTAGCCCCGCAGCTTGTATCCCACTCCCCTGACGGTCAGGAGACATGTCGGGCTGGCGGGGTTCTGCTCGATCTTCTGCCGCAACGAATGAATGTGCACATCAAGCGCGTGCTCTTCGAGCGCATAGCCTTCTCCCCAAACCCGGTTGAACATCTCCTGGCGAGAGAATACTCGGCGAGGCGATTCGAGGAACTGCTTGAGAATTTGGAATTCCCTTGGAGTTAGATCGACAGCATGGCCGTTGACTAGGACTTCATGACACGTGAGGTCCATCCGAAGATTTCCTGCGCTATGTTGGATGTTCGCCTCGACGCCGGCCTCTCGACGTCGAAGGATGGCGCGCAACCCGCGCGACGAGTTCACGGACACTCTGGCCGCACACGACCAAATCTATATCCTGATCATATTCTTCGAGACATTCTTCGTCGTAGCAGGATACGGCTCCCTCCTGCACCGCGACGATCGAAACCCTGTTCAGCATTTTCATCCGTCGGAATTTGGCGACGGAGTCGGACCGACGGTCAAGAAAAATTAAGGATGGCACGTTCACTTTCGCCGCTATGAGAGCACAGGACTCCGTGGTCACCGCTGTCCCACGATAGCCGCTCGACTCCAGTGCCTTCTTCAACGACTGTGCAAACGATTCGGACTTCAGGAAAATGAGGATCAAGTAGTGCATCCCTATCATGGATGATCGACCAGTCAACATTGTCAGATCATGATACAACCAGGCTCAACACCACACCGTTACGACAGAGTTTCTTGTCCGTTAAATCGAACGGGCATCCGCTGATCCCTTGACCGAGCGCTCAGGTTGGAGAGAGCGTCGATGTAATATTTCAATAATTCCTGGCAACGAAGTGCCACATCCCCTAGTCAGGATGCCAAAATTTAGATAGCCTGTTAGATACTCACGCTGCTTGGCCCGTCCGCCCCAGTTAGGGATTGCTTCCCTCTCCTTCCATCTGCGACAGTTAATGGTCCCCCAAGGAGACCACGATGGCTCGCGCCAACAGCCCTCCCTCGAAACCACCAGACCCGGCTACTGTCAACCCGACTGTTCAATCGATGGTCGAACGTGAAATCAAACTGTCGGTCGATGACCATTTCCGTCTGCCCAAGCTCCCCGGCATCCCGCTTCCACGCCGTCTGCTGACCTCGACCTATTACGACACCGCCCAGTACGACCTGGCCCATGCGGGGATCACCCTCCGCCATCGAGTTGAGCGCGGGAAACAGGCCTGGCAACTGAAACTTCCTTTGATGAAGGACCGGCAGGAAATAGAGATCGTCGATCGCCAATCTATTCCACCGACAATCTTCCGCGACCTGCTCTTTCTCCCTCTCGGACAGCGAGAGCTCGTGCAGGTCGCGACTTTGCGAGTCTGGCGGGCAGGTATTCGTGTGCGCATAGACCATGTCCCTGTCGCAGAGGTCACGCTTGACCACGTGTCTGTCATGAAGGACGGAGCGGCCCTGCAGCGCTTTCGAGAACTCGAAATCGAACAGGTGAACGGCAAGAAAAGCTCGCTCCCCGACCTTGAACGGCAGCTGCGTCAAGCGGGAGCCTGCGATCATGACGGGCGCCCCAAGCTCTTTCGCGCGCTTTCCTTGGTGACTTCTGATCCTGAGCCACTGCCGGCATCGGATGCGCCGGCCTTGGCTCATGTGAGATGGGCTCTCGCACGTCACACCCAATGGCTGGTGACGCATGACCCTGGCGCCAGGCTCGGAAGGGAACCGGAAAGCCTGCACCAAATGCGTGTGGCCACAAGACAACTGCGCGCCCTCCTCCGGACCGCCAAGCCCCTGCTGATTCCTGAGTGGGCAGACTCGTTGCGAGATGAGTTGCGCTGGCTCGGCCGACTGCTGGGACCGGCCCGCGACCTCGACGTGCAACTCGCCTATTTCCGTAAGGAGTCTACCTCGTTGGATGCCCGAGACCGCCGGCCATTGTCATCGTTCATCGCCCAATTGGAAGGACAGCGGATCAATGCCCAAGAAGTCCTGCTGAACGAGCTGAAGAGCGCACGATATCTTGATCTCGTCAGGCGACTCCAGCAAGCGGCTCACGATCTGACGACCGTCGAATCTACCCGGACGTTGCGCAACCTCGCCAAGCAGGAGTACACAAAGTTGCGACATGCCATTCGCCAGGCCGGCCGCGCACCCAACGGCGCCACAATCCACGAGGTCAGAATCAAAACAAAACGAGCCCGCTATGCCGCCGAACTTGCGGGATCGACGGTCGGCAAGCCCGCCACTCGCTTTATCAACAAAGCCCGCGCTGTGCAGGACGTCCTCGGTATGCACCAGGACGCCCTTCAAGCTGAAACATATATCCGAACATTCCTCAAACATTCGACCAGCACGCGGGCCGCTTTTGTTGCGGGACGCATGGTCGAACGCCAGCGACGGCGTCGTGAGAAGGCCAGAAAAAAAATGCAGCGGCTCTTCCGTAGCCTATTAAAGCGAGGCGAGAAAGCGTGGGAAAAAGACTGACAGGGTGCGCGACGAGCGGGATCCTAAGTTCTAGGTTCTGAGTTCCAGGAACCTTGAACCCTCGTCCGTCCCACCCGGCAATTGTGCACGGTGTTTTCTTATCGTTGGCCGAAGGACCGCACATATCGCAGCACCTGCCAGGCTTCTTCTTCCGTGAGTACGAGCGGAATAAAGGAAGCCATGGCCGTGCCCTTGCTGCCATTTTTCAAAATCCAGAACAGTTCCCCATCGGTTCGAGCGGCTTGCCAGTCACGGTCGGTGAAGTCTCGCGGCAACGGGCCTTTCAGGCTGCCAGGGTCGATGTCACTTCCCAATAATCCTTTGCCGTCCGCCCCGTGGCAGGCACGGCAGAATCCTTTACCCTCATAAATCTTTTTTCCATTCTCAACAGTGCTCGACGTAGCAGGCAATGGATTGCTCATTGCCCTCGCAGCATCGACTTGATCAGCCGGGACTCGAGACCTGAGTATCTCCTGGTCGGCGCTCCAGACAGGGAAAGTCCACACTGCACCCAAAGAGAAGACAACGGCAAAGAGGAGAGATTGTTTCATGGGATGAGACCACCGGCAAAGCGGGCTCCCCGCTCTGCCGGCACGCCTTTCTACAGCGATTACTCTGTTCTAAACTTGTGACCGACTGATTGCGGGTGCCCGACTATGCCATTGGGCGCCTTGGCTCCATCCGGCCAGAGATGAAAGATAATGCCGTCAGTCTTCGCAGCGATCGCAGCAATTTCCTTGGCCTGAGCCTCTGGCATATCCAATACTTGCACACGACCGGTGGCAATTTCGACTTCGTGGTCATGATAGTACTTGTTCCAGGTCTCAAGGGGCACCTGAGTGCGGGACACGGACTTGGCGACGAAATATTCTACATCCGTCAGGGTGGCGTTGGGGTCGGTGGATTCAAAGAGCAGACACTGGATAATTTCCGTAGAGACCGGCTTACAGTAGTGGTGATAGGGGCCATGGACCGTACCGTCTTCGAACTTATGTGGCGCCATCACGTGGATATTGTACCCTTGAGCCGGCCCCGGCTTCGGCGTAGCTATCGCCGGGCTGGAGGCCCCTCCATGCATTTCCGCACAGCCGGTCAACAAGGCGAGGCCCACGGCCCCAACGATCGCATAGGTACTTGATTTCATAAGATGCTCCTTTGATTGTAATGGCCCGATCTAAGTTCCACCCATGGAACCTACAAAATATTTCTTTGCTATGTGAGACATGGGATGGGAAAAGGATTCGTAATAGTCACTCGGACACGTGGACGAAGCGATCTTCTTGTGTGGCAGGCAGAAGCAGATCAGGAACTAGCGACCGACGGTTGATTTCATCAAGCTGTCGGCTTGTGGAGGGGAAAATCCTTGATAGCCTCTGTGGCGCTCGGCAAGTTCCAATACGGAAAAAGGCTGGCCGTCCACCATTTCCGGCGACGTGAAGATTTGTCGTAACTGGCCACCCCGAGCCCCGACGATCTGACCGGTAAAGACCACCCCCTGTGCCTTCAGCCGTTCAATCGCCTGCTCGATGTCTTCCACACGCACCGCCACATGATGGAACACCTGATCGCCAAATTTATCGACCCAACCGGGGATGATACTGGTACGGCCCCGATCGTCGGAGTAGGCCTGATCCACAAAGAGCGCCGGATACCCGACCTTCCGATAGACCTTCGCATACCAGTCTGCATACTCGATCGTTTCGCTGTATCCATACCCGAGCCTCGTGAACTCCTCCGCACGCCGGTCGATATCCAGCGTCCGCAGCGTGAGATGGTCTGCCACTGGGTAGAAGCCGACTCCTGCTGCATTGAGCAAGTCGCGCAACAATGTCGCTGCACGATTGCGCGACACATAATCGTCGATCATTCTCGCGATCAGTGCATCCAACTCAGCGCCTTGTTCCATAGCTTGCCTCATACCTAAAAGATGTTGGTCACTGGCCAATGGTCAATGGTCATTGGTAACCGGTCAATGGTGAAGACTGCCTCTCGTTCTCCGTCCACGTCTCTGCCTCTGACCGATGACTAGTGACCAATGACTTCTTTCCTACTCTCCGAACCTGATGCCCTGGGCTAACGGCAAATCATGACCCCAGTTGATCGTGTTCGTCTGCCGCCGCATATAGGCTTTCCATGCATCCGAGCCGGCTTCGCGTCCTCCACCGGTTTCCTTTTCACCGCCAAAAGCGCCGCCGATTTCTGCTCCTGACGTCCCGATGTTCACATTGGCGATCCCGCAGTCGCTGCCGGCAGTGGAGGTGAACCGCTCGCTGCTCCGTACGTCGGACGTAAAAATCGCAGAAGACAGGCCTTGGGGTACGGCATTCTGCAAGGCGATGGCGTCGTCGAGTGCCTTGAAGGGCATGACATAGAGAATCGGCGCAAAAGTCTCGCGCTGGACGATGGGCCAATGATTTTCCGCTTTCACAATCGTCGGCTCCACGAAATAGCCGGGCCGATCCAGCACCTGCCCCCCGTAGAGGACTGCCCCCCCCGCCTGTTTCACCTCTTCGATCGCTTTCCGATAGGTCTCAACCGCAGCTCGATCGATCAACGGACCCAAGAGCACGCCCGGCTCCAATGGATCGCCGATGCGAATCTGTTTGTATGCCGAGATTAATTTCGTCACCACCTCATCGTAACGAGACTCGTGGACGAACAGCCGTCTGGTCGTCGTGCAACGTTGACCGGCGGTACCGACCGCACCGAACACGATCGCGCGAATCGCCAAGGAGAGGTCCGCCGTCTGATCCACAATAATCGCGTTATTCCCGCTCAGTTCCAAGAGCGTCCGCCCCAACCGTTGCGCCACAGTCGTGGCCACTGCTCGACCGGCCGGCACAGATCCTGTGAACGAAATCAACGGCAATCGACCATCCTGGACTAACGTCTCAGCGACGGTCTTTTCTGCCGTCACGATTAGCGAGAAGATTCCCCGATAACCCTGTTGCTCCATCACGCGGTTGCAGAGGTGCTGCACCGCGATCGCACAGAGCGGCGCTTTCGGCGAAGGCTTCCAGACCACCGTGTCTCCGGCAATTGCAGCCAGGAACGCGTTCCAGGCCCACACCGCGACGGGGAAATTGAAGGCGGTAATCACCCCGACCGGCCCGAGCGGATGCCATTGCTCCGCCATACGATGCTGTACCCGTTCGGAATGCATCGTCGATCCATACAACATGCGGGACTGGCCCACGGCAAAGTCCGCCATATCGATCATTTCCTGAACTTCGCCATCCCCCTCCGCTTTGATCTTGCCGACTTCGAGCGACACCAACGAACCGAGCGAATCTTTATGTTCCCGCAACGATGCGCCAAGCAACCGGATGAGTTCTCCCCGCTTGGGAGCCGGGACAAGCCGCCATTGCTGGAATGCCACCGCGGACTCCCGCACGATGTGCTCATAGTCATCAGTTGAACAGGTGCGAATATGCGCAATCGTCTCGCCGGTTGCCGGATTCACGGATTCCAGCAGTGATGTGTTCTCGCCGGAGGCCCACCAATGGATCCCGGTACTGCCACCGCTGTTGATGGCGCTCAAGCCCAGTCCCTTGAGAATTCCCGCGATGGGCATCATCGGTAACAGGCTCCAAACCGATTCTTCAGCACGTCTTGCAATGGAAACGACTCCTGGGTCACGAATCCCTTGTACTGGTTGGGCGCCGCGAGCACGAGGTCAGCCACGGCGCAGAGGCTCGAGGCGGTCGTCATTTGAATGGCAGACCACAGCTTCCCTTTCACACATTGAGGATAGATCTTCTTCACGTAGTTCTCTTCGAACAACGCGCCCCCCCGCATTCCCATGACGGAGGTATAGATCAGCACGACATCCTGCAGTGTTTGGGGAACTGCCCGTTCCAGGATTCGCTTGAGTGTCTCACGGTCCTCATTCAACTTGAGATCGTTCATCAATAGGTGAATTTTCTCGCAATGGCCAGGATACCGCAGCGTCTTGTAATTCATGGTCCTGACTTTTCCCGCATAGGTATCTGCCAACGTCCCCAATCCGCCTGACGTGTTGAACGCTTCGTACAAAAGCCCATCCACCTCGATCGTCTCATACCCTTCGAGGGGTAGGAGGGGCACCTTCTCTCCCCCTTCAATTCCGTAACAGATGTTGCCGTACTCGTTGATCAACCCATCGGTGGACCACGTCAGTGAATACTTGAGGGCATTACTCGGATGAACCGGCAAGGCACCGACTCGCATTTTGACCGTATCCACTGTATCGAAATGGGTGATCAAATCGTGCGCTGCGATACTGATGAACCCAGGGGCCAAACCACATTGCGGCACGAAGGCTTGAGGCGAATCGGCACTCAGGACTTTGACCTGATTGGTGACTTCGACATCCTCCGTCAGGTCAAAATAATGAAGCCGGTGTTCCCGAGCCAATCCGGCGACAACGGGGTTGCAGAAGTACGGGAGACTCGATAGGACCGCATCGAATCGATGCGCCTTCAAATATGCGCTGATGGTGTCGGGATGTCGGACATCAAGGAGCAGGGGCGTGACTCGCGAGAGACCAAGGTCCTCGACGAGCCGCTTGGAGGCATCGAGGCTGATGTCACCGAGACAGACCTCGTAGTCGCCGCTCTCTGCTAAGAGGCAGGCAACCAAAGATCCGATCTTTCCAGCGCCCAAGACGAGTACACGGTGCATGGCAGGCCTCATGTGCCATTATTATACTCCTGTCCTGGCAGGATGCGGCTAGACAATAGACGATTGTACCTCGTGAACACTTCGATGGTTCACATGTGTGGCAGAACCATGGGTATCTTATTGCCAGCACCAAAAGTGGTGAGGTCGCGCACGCCATGGCCGATGAAAGTCGCTCTGTAATGTATAAGATACTGGCATCGCTGAGCCGGGTTAAGACCTGCCCCCGCCGGAAAAAATAGGCCAGGCATTTTGACAAGGGCAGGCTNACGAAGGCGCCTGACTTTATAATGAAAAACAGTTTAACTTGTTGTTTTTACTGCACCTATATGCCGTGAAGCAAACATGATCTTTGTGTTATCCTGATTCATTATTAGGAGCAACGGTGATGTTACGCATGCCCTCTC
This sequence comes from Nitrospira sp., assembly GCA_005116885.1. Classification (GTDB taxonomy): domain Bacteria; phylum Nitrospirota; class Nitrospiria; order Nitrospirales; family Nitrospiraceae; genus Palsa-1315. The sequence continues at coordinate 98,016 of SWDP01000010.1, read as the reverse complement.
GAGTCATCCTCCCTTTCGGGTACCGGATCTCAGTGCGTCAACTGTCAGATACCGACATGGACCGTCGGGACCCGAATGCCGATGGGATCTGGGACGACGACACAAAAACTATTTATCTTCGTAAGCGCTTGCCCATGACCAGGCGACGCTACATCCTGGCCCATGAACTTGGCCATGCCTGGCTCGACTGGCAACATCGACATCTTGATAACGGCAAAGCCAAAACATAGCAGGATGCTGAAAAAGTCCCCCAGCTTCGTTCTCGCGTCGTTCAGATCCTCAACGTACCCCAGAGGGTACGCTTCCGGTCTTCACTCGCTGCGGCCTTGCTGACGGCCTTTTTGAGCATCCTGCCGAATCCTTTCTTCCTACACGATACGTGTGAGGCCAATGAAATTCTTGGATACTCAATAGTTGCTCCGTCAGCTGATCTTAGCTCCGGCTAACTTCAGCATCACAGCCCATTCGGCTTCTGTCACCGGCTGGACCGAGAGACGGGAGCCTTTTTGCAACAAGACCATGCCCTTGAGTTTCGGTTCCTGCCTCAGTCGGTCGAGCGAGAGACTCGTCTTGAAGGTTTGCCGATACTGAATGTCCACCATGTCCCACCGTGGAGCGGAGGGAACGCTGCCTGGGTCATAGTGATGACTGGCCTTGTCGAACTGTGTCGCATCGGGGTAGGCGGTCCGCACAACTTCCGCAACTCCCACCACAGCAGGCGGCTCAGCGTTACTGTGATAAAAAAGGACGTGGTCGCCGGCGGCCATTGCACGCATGAAGTTGCGCGCCTGATAGTTCCGCACCCCATCCCAACAGGTTGTCTGCTTGGGAGACTGAGCGAGATCCTCGATCGAAAATACGCGAGGTTCCGACTTCATCAACCAAAAACGCCGCCCTTGTGCCATCACATCACCTCTTCTGCTTGGTCATTTGCACCACTCCATGTATGCTATCGGCAACGCCCATATTCAATTGAGATTTGCCGATGGAACTGACGCCATTCTTCTTCGGTCTCTATAAGTTCGTCAAGTACGGCCTCTACCCACTCACGTGGGTGGTACTGCTCCTTGGAATCACAACAGTCTTGGCCCTCTTCCCGTTCTCTCCAACGCGCTTACGGTGGGTGCGCAAACTTCTCTTGTCCGCTCTCCTTCTCCTCGTAGCGCTATCCAGCCCGTTGATTGCCACCCCGCTGATCGGCTTGCTCGAATCCTGGTACCACCCTCCACAGCTGACACCGTCAGACCGCTTCGATGCCATCGTGGTATTGGGGGGAGGCGTTGACGAAAAAGGCTCCCTTCGGCCAACCACCGAGCCCTCTTCCTATTCCAGAAATCGAACCACCTGCGGCGTGGACCTCTACCAGCAGGGCTATGCGCCCACCCTAGTCCTAACAGGAGGCGATGCTAGAATCTTCGGCACAGGCCCTCAAGAAGCGGTCCAAATGAAACGATGGGCAGTTCGCCTCGGTGTTCCCGAATCCGCCACAAGGATCGATACCGAGGCCCGAAACACCTACGAGAACGCGACTGGGACCAAGCGTCTGATTGGACCCGCCTCGATTCTCCTCGTGAGTTCAGCCAGCCATCTGCCACGCGCTGTCCCATTGTTCACGAAGCAAGGCTTCCGCGTGACGCCCGCTCCCTGCGATTATGCTTCGCAGAACCTACCGAGGGAGAGCTGGGACAACGTCGACCCCTTTGATGCCTTGCCAAACGATACCTCACTACAACAAACCCGGGAAGTTGCATCGGAAGTGGCTGGTATCGTGATCTATTGGCTGGCAGGAAAACTTTAGCCCGACGAGTCGAGCACCGCGAGCAACGCACGATACGTCAACGCTCGAACTGTATCCTTCGACGGTATCTGGTCACTGCTATTGATTTCCATCCACACGCGTTCTGCCACCTGGGTGCGGGCATCGTTACACAGCCCCCACATTTGATGGAGAAACCCGTCCGGCAATCCAACTTGCATCCCTTCAGATTCGATACGATCGTCTAGTAGCGCCAATAAATCGGACAGCGCCTGATCCGACCCATAGGGCGTAGTGGCAAAACCAAAAGAGGCATGAGTCGCCGCTTCCTGCTTCGCCTGTTCAACCAGATCCCGCATGTATTCTTTGAGCAAGCCCACCACATGACCGGACAACGCCATGCTGTTCTCCTTTGCCCGCATTATGCGGCTATATCAGAATGGGAGCAACAACCTCCGCGCGTCCGGAACAAGCACGCTTCGAAATCCGACTTTCGGATCGCGCCACTCTTGCTTGTCTCGCATGTCCCGCCTACTCTATGATGCCGACCAAACAGCCGAACGAGGCACAGGATTGTGATGGTTGAACGATTTGAGGTAGCACTGAATACCCCCGCCGGGCGCCTGACCACGGCCATCGATGTGCCGACTGGACTTATCCCCATTACCGCGATCGTCCCGCTCACACGCCGTCTGGGAGATGAAGCCACAGAGTTGGAGATCCAGCAAGCCACCGAAACCGGCCAATCCATTTCATGCCGAAAAGGCTGCGCCGCCTGTTGTCGCATGCTGGTCCCGCTCTCTGCGCCGGAAGCGTTCGCATTACGAGAGCATGTAGAACAATTGCCGACAGATCGACGAACCCAACTGCTCAACCGCCTCAACGACACGAAAGATCGCATGAAGCAAGCTGGTTTGTGGGATCGGATGAGCGACGTTGCAGAGGCCTCCAGGCAGGTACCGGATGAGGAACTCGATCCGATCAATCAGTCTTATTATGCCCTGAGAATAGCGTGTCCCTATTTAGAGAACGAGTTGTGTTCGATTTACGAGGCACGGCCGGCCGCCTGTCGAGAGCTCCTCGTCACCTCACCAGCGGAGCTGTGTCAGGATCTGGTGCAGAACCCGGTCACGCCCCTGCCGATTTCGATGCGAATGAGCTCCATCCTCGGGCTGACCTGGGGCGCCTTAACCAACTCTCCGCCTCGACTCATCCCGCTTCCGATGGCCTTAGAGTGGGCGGAGCGACATGAAGAGGAGTCTCAACGGACTTGGCCCGGCTCATCCCTCTTAGACCAAGTCCTCGACAACATGTGGCGGTTTCTCAGTCAGGCGTTTCAGAAGAAGTGATGAGTGATGAGTGATCAGTGATGGATGATAAGTGGAAGACGATGGGATTATAACCTAATGGCTCATCACCGATTACTCATCATCCATCACTGACCCCAAAGGAGACGCGAGCATGCAAAAACCCGTCATCGTTTGTTTAGATCTCGAAGGGGTGTTGGTGCCGGAGATCTGGATCAACGTCGCACTCAAGACCAGCATTGAGGAATTGAAAATCACCACCCGTGAAATGCCGGATTACGATGCTTTGATGACCAGGCGCCTGACCATCCTGGATCAGCACAAGCTCACCATTCACGATATCCAAAGCGTCATCGATAAGATGGGTCCACTGGAAGGCGCCGTCGACTTTGTCGCCTGGCTCCGAGAACGATGCCAAATGATTATCTTGTCTGATACGTTCTATCAGTTTGCCCACCCACTGATGCGCCAACTAGGATTTCCGACCATCTTTTGCAACCAGTTGGAGATCGATCACGCCGGCCGCATCGTGAGTTTCCACATGCGGATGCCAAATCAAAAAAAACACTCGGTGGCGGCGCTGAAATCACTCAACTTTCATGTTCTAGCCGCCGGCGACGCCTATAACGACACCGCCATGCTCGGAGAGGCCCACGCGGGATTCTTCTTCTGTCCGCCGGATCATCTTCCCAAGGAATTCCCTCAGTTTCCGGTGACCAAGACGTACGAAGAACTCAAAATGCATTTCGCACAGGCAGGGAATCTGAAATAGCTGTCAGCATTCAGCTATCAGCTAGAGAGGTGGCCAAACACGGATGCGGGACTTCAGGCAACTCAAAGTTTGGGAAAAAGCTCACGGGTTAAGTTTGGCAATCTATAAAGCTACGGCGACTTTCCCCCAACAAGAACTGTTTGGTCTCACCAGTCAGCTAAGACGCGCCGCAGTGTCTGTACCAGCGAACATTGCAGAGGGTTGCGGAAGGAGCGGCGAACCAGAGTTGGCTCGATTTTTAAGAATTGCGCTCGGATCGGCAAGTGAACTCGAATATCATATTATCCTCTCAACCGACCTGTGTTACCTCAATAAATCCGTCAGCCAACAGCTCTTCAAGCAGGTAACTGAGGTGAAACGCATGCTGACCTCTCTTATTCAGAAGCTGACAGCTGATCGCTGACGGCTATTTATCCCCATTCACCACTTCCAGTACGCGCCGGCCATATCGCTCTGCCTTCAGCGGGCCGATGCCGGGAATCTCCATCAGGGCGGCTGGCGTCACGGGCTTGTGGCCGGCAATGGCCTTCAATGTTTTGTCGTGAAAAATCAAAAAGGCTGAGACGCCCTCTTCCTCGGCAAGCTCTGTGCGAAGCTGCCGGAGCCGTTCAAAGAGCTGTGGGTCCGCCGGCGACGCTCGGATAGCAACAACAGAGGAGGCCCTTCCATGGGACGACTCCATTGCCGATGAATTGGACTGTGGCTCTTCCGCCTGCTTCAACGCGACTGCGCTGATTCCTTGCAAGATCTCCCGCCCCTTGCCTGTCACATCGAGCGTGGGATACTCCGTGCCTTCGACCTGAAGATAGGCCGAGTCGATCAGGTCCTTCACCAGACCAGTCATAGACTGCTTCGAGCGTGTACGACACATTCCGTATGTCGGACACTCTTCTGCGCCATACGTCTGCATCGCTTTCGAACGGCTTCCGCGGAGAATGTCGACGATTCGACTCACACCGAACCGACCTCGACACCAGGACACAGTCTCCAAAATAGCCTTCGTGAATGCGGCATCGTCGTGGGAGACCTCTCGACTCAGCTGCGGCGCAGGCACGACACAACGGTCACAGAGACCGCAGGGACCCAAAGCCCGCTCAGCCTCATCGCTGAAGTAGTCAAGAATCGCAAGTTGCCGGCAGGTCGATACCGAAACATAGCTCAACATTTCTTGTAGGAGCGTCTTCATCCGCTTGGCGCGTTCGATACCTTCGAGGTCTTGTGATGCCTGCTGAATGAAATATTCCTGCGTAGCCAGATCCCGTTCATGAAACAGCAAGCAGCAGGCCGCGGGTCGTCCGTCGCGACCAGCCCGCCCGACTTCTTGATAATAGGCCTCCACGCTTCCTGGAATATCGAAATGGATCACCAGCCGGACATCCGACTTATCGATACCCATACCGAAGGCATTCGTCGCAGCCAAAATCCTCACGGTCCCGCGACGAAAATCGTCATGCACGAGCTGCCGCTCCTCATCTGAAAGACCAGCATGGTAATAGCCAACAGACTGATGAGACCGTTCCAGCCATTCCGCAACCTCCTCCACCGCCCGACGGTCTAGCCAAGAGTTAAGAGAAAGCGAACTTTGGCTGGAGTAGGCCTGAGTGAGCTGGAGCGAGGTGGAGTTGAGCACAAAATGAGCACAATCGTGTGGGCGCTCCTTGCTTGGACCGGAACGAGTGCAAGGGGAGGTGCAACTGACAGCTGAATTTACCGTCCTTCGCGGGGTCTCCTGCAGATGCGGTGGAATGATGGGTAGGCCGGCGGTTGGATCACGTACCAACACTTTCGCCGTCGAGATACTCACGGACGGCTGGTAGATGGAACAAGCACACATAAATGACGATGGTAGTTACGACAGCACCCACGATTACCTCAGTAGCAATAGGCTCGGAAGACACAGTGAATGCTCCTGGGGAAATAACCAATATGAAATATGGTACGACTGGCGAGAGGACCAGCAACCACCGGCTGATGCGGTTACGTACAGCGAGGCCCCAAGCGCCGACGCTGACAAGTGCCAGTGAGGCAGCGATTGCGGCACCTTCACCGGACGACCATAGCTCTGCATAGGACATGTTGCGGCCATCAACCTCCCATTCCACTAGGGGAAATGCGAGAAGAATCAAGAAGGTTGGGGCTACGACCATCCCACCTTGGCAGAGCATGCCCAGTGGAAATGGCATCTCCTTGGTGTTTCTCCAGCACGTAAGAAACCGCTCAACAGTTAGCATGATGTAGCCGCTCAAACCGCTTGTTCGGTTGCTCCTGCGCTCTCACCTCTCGCATCCCCGGTATCAGGGCGCGACCTCTACCAACTGAAGGAGCTTATAGCCGCCCCAGAACACTGCGGGAATTGAGATCAAGAACAGGCCCAAGCCAAGGCCCAGCTTTAGGAGCATGGGCCCAAAACCAGACGACAGATCAGGAATAAGGTAACGGGCTGGAGCCTCTACGAGCCATCCAAGCGTATAGAGGAGGTTGACGACGAACGGTGCTGCCAACAGCGCGAGGGGCTCCACCACGTCCTCACCAGGCTGTAGATGACCACTTGTCGTGATTGCCCAAAGAAAGATGACGAAGCCGATCGCGCCGTACGCTAGAACGATGACGTTAAACGGGATGCGACGAAGCTCCCACCACGCGATGACTCTCCACAAAGAGTGTAGCTTTTGCGAATTCGTGAACACCCATGCTGTGAAACGCTTCACCATTCACGCCTGCCTGCAGTAGCCGTCAAAGCCCTGAGACCGACGTAGAAAATTTGCACAACTATGGTTCCTCATCAGTGGAGTGGAGGCTGGATTCAGCTCTCTGCGGTTTCTGAAAAGATTCGGCGATAGCATCCAATTCAGCAAGTTCCCTGAGCTCTTCTTTGTCATTGCGCCGGGTTACTTTATTCCCCTATTTTGCTTTCTGGTTATCTTTTCGCTTCTTTCCAATCCGAAACGCCATTGCGCCAACCCTTTCAGACACTCCGACCCTGCCTGATGGATCATATCAGGACTTCTACACTTGTATTATAGCTGCTCAAAAACGCTTAGCTTCCAGAGGAGCTAAGCTATTGATACATTTGGAAAGTTTCTGAGCGAGTAGCGGGAAGAAAAAACAACTGGTTTTGGATCGATGTTATTGCGGGAGACGACTGACTGCCTGATTCAATGCAGAGATGAACGTAGTCGGTGAGCTGAGGTTTCCCGACAGAAGTTGAATAAAGACACCCTTCACCAGAACGCGATCCCCATCACGCGCTATTTTCACTCCTCCTTGATTACCACACGTCCCCATCACTTCCACACGAATCGAACCCGATTCGTCTTTCAGGTCGAACACGTAGTCGCCATAGCGGAGCAATAAAGGGTGTCGCCCGCACGCAGGCACCGGCGGCCGCTCTTCGA
>SWDP01000010.1:19800-90686 GCA_005116885.1 Nitrospira sp. | reverse complement strand
CCCATAGACCGCCTGAAAGGACAACTTGCCGTCCATAAACAGATGCGTCCAGGCCACATCTATTTCGTCGCCGACATGCCTCTTATTATTATCCGTCCTTGAAAAGACATAGACACCCTGTGTGGCACGATACCAGTTGTCCTTCGTATTGGCCAGATTCAACCTGGATGCCCATACTTCAACGTGGTCATCCCTGGTTGGGCGGAATTGTAAGTTCACTGAGAAGGCCATCATGTTTTTCCAGCCTTGGACATCCATATAACCCATATGAATGTGGTTGGTCGGATACAGATTCTCGAACGTATTGGCAGTTTTGCAATCCGTGTTGCCACCGATCGTGCAGTTCGCCCGGCCATCACCCGATGAATAGTCGAAGTTAAAGGCCAAGCGCGGCTTCCAGGCCCACTCATACTGCGTGTAGCCGATCCAGTTTCTGGTCGCCCATGCATTGATATGGAGATACTTTTGGTTGCCATAGCCTGCGCCATTGGGCCCACCGGTGTCACCCATTTGACCGAACTGGTAGACTGTTTCGTTCATCACGTCGAAGTTGCCCTTGCGCATCTCGATCCGGCCTCCGACGATATGACGGGTCTGGTTCGAGTGCCTCGGCGTGCCGAGACCTTGGCTCCGGTTGTCCAGCGAATTGTACCGGTTGGAATAGAGGACGTAGTAGGGCTCGATGATGAATCCCGGCACCGACTTGATCTGGTTGTAGAAAATGAGCATGTCGGAGTCTAGGTTCGCATTGCCGTTATTGAAGGGGCTTGGGCCGATGCCCGGGTTCAACGCGCCGACGGGCACGGCTTGACCGAGATCGGACTCAGAGGTGCGGAACCACCCAGCGTAGGTATCCCAAGCCTTGGTGCTGTATTGCAACATCACACCGTCATGGGAAATTCCTGTATTGGACCAGTCGAAGGCGCCGAACAGGGATTGGTTGCCGAACACCACATATTGCCGGCCAGCCTTCACGCTCAGGCCTTGAAACCCAGCGAAGTTTCGGATCAACATGTACGCAGCACGGACCCCCAAGGTGCCGCAGCTGCCTCCGCCATTGGCTGTCGAACAACCGTTATGGTTCCTCGCATCGTCTAGGGTGCCTTCTCTGCCATTGGCGCCGTTTCCGCCCCAGGTCCTCGAGTCTTGTAGCTCCATATAGAAATTCACGTCCGGCGAGAGGTCGTAGCCAATGCCCAACCGCGTTAACTGTTGCGCGTAGAAGTCATTGGCTTGGCCAGGCGTCCCGTTCGGCGTGGTACCGGAGTTCGGGTTGTTACAGGTGCCGTTCCCGACGATCGTGCTGCCGAAACAGACGTTGTTCCGCATGATCGGCCGCACGCGCAGATCGGCTCGTATCCAGAATTTTGAGAGGTCGAAATTCTTCCCGATCTTCGGATCGTAGAGTTCGTATTCTTCCTTGTTCGGAATCGAGCGAGGAACGACCGGGAGGTGCGTGATTCGCTCCCCTTCCGGCAATTCAAACGCGGCGTGCGCTGTCGGCGTCGTGAATGACATCTCCGCTGCCATCACAGCGACTCCGCATAAGGTCAAGAGACTGACCCATTTTATCTGTCTGATGACGCTCATACGATGCTCCTGTAAATGGGACGGAGCGATTGTTGGTGAATCATGAGGTGGCACAACTAATCGAGGCGACCAGAACGAGGGCAGGAATGACGGTCAATGCCAAACTGGAGGAACGGCAACATCGGACCAATGTGACGCGGTCGGCTGGAGAGAGGACTTTCGTGAACCTCGAACCGCATACGTTTCATCGGGAGTCGCGTGATGCCTTCACGGTGCGCTCGGCTGGATTTCTCGGCGTATACGGCGATCACCCTAGAGATTGCCCGTCTTGCTATTCCCGCCGATCGTCTCACGCCTGATGGTTCGACCCCTTCGAATCAATCTGTTTCTCTACCGGCGCGGTCACGGCATTGACCTGCTCTTCCACGTCCTTGAGCGAGGCCTGAAAATCCTGCTCCACCATCTTCACTTCCTGCTGGATCATATTGAGCTCCGGCTCCACCGACTTCCGCAAATCTTCCGCCGTGTCCTTGAATCCTTTCACCGCTTTCCCAACCTGGCGAGCGACTTCAGGCAGCTGTTTGGGGCCGAACAGCAAGAATGCGACCACCAAAATAATGAGAACTTCGCCGATGCCCAATCCGAACATGATTCGTCATACGCAAAACATCGCGCGCCACGCAAAACGCAAAAAAGGAAGCGTGTGTTTCCTCTTGGCGTTTCACGCCAGACGCCTCACGCTTCACGTCTCCTTACCCTTGCTTGACCTGCTTCGCGGGTTGAGCCGGAGCCGCAGCCGTTGGGGCAGCCTGTGTCTGCGCAACCTGAGACGGTGGCGCGTCAGGCGTCTCGGAAGGAGGAGGCGTCACATCGATCGCATCGGCTTCGTTGACGCTCTTCTTAAATCCTTTTATGGCCTTCCCAAGCCCCTCACCCAACTGCGGAATCTTACCGGCGCCGAAAATGATCAACACAATGATCAGAATCAGCATCAACTCCATCCACCCGAACGATCCAAACATCGATTACTCGCTTTCTCTTGTTGCCCCACCCACGCCCACTTGTCCAGCGGCGTTGAGCGACACACACAGTGGGAGCCTTCCTCTTACGAGGAGAAGGCCCTAAAGGCTATAGAAGAACAAGAACTGAGTCAAGCAGAGAAATTCAGCTATCAGGCCACTTTACCTCGGAAAATCAGCGAGGTCGGATAAGGCAATGAAAATAATCCACAGGGCCCGGGGGCGCGGTCAATGCAATCATGAACGACTGAGGATCGTAGCCGATGTCTTCGAGATCTCTTGCGGCTAGACTCAACTCTTCTTCTGTGAGATAGGCAATGGTATCCGGAACCCCTGTCGGCGCGAGTGAGCCCACAAGCGCTTGGAGTGACTCACGTTCCTCCGGCGGCACCTCTAACGGGATGGGGAAGTCCAAACGGCGCGCATAGGGGCTCCGATAGGTCTCGTTCAGCGCGCGGAGGGTCTTGAGCATCAAGCGATCTTGCTCCCATGGCGCCATTCTCGTCCCAGCGGAAGGATGCGTGGCAATAAGGTCCATGAGAGTCAAGACGTTGGTCCCCAAGCTGCGCCCCACGAATTCACGCTGGGTTTCGAGAGTCATTGTACCGGCCTCTAGCTGCCTGGCAACCGCTTCGACCAGCGCAAAATTGACCATGAAACTCTGTTGTCCTCCAAATTGCCCATAGCAGGGCTTCTCCGGATCGTTCAACACGTTCATATCTGCCGTACCTGCGTCGAAACTGCTGAACCCGATCGCGTCGGGAGCCAGCAGGCGCTTCGCATCTTTGACCGTCGCACAGGCCCCTAGATTGACGGGAACTACGACGTGCTCATCGATACGTTTGAGAAAATCTGTGATGGTCTTCCGGTAGGGAACCTCTTTCCATTCGACTGCCCGATATTCGCGTTCCCACACCAGGTCGTCGAGAAAAGGCGGAAACTGCTTGAGCGTCTCCGTGTCCATGGCGTCGAACGATCGGACAAAGGCCGCCCAGTCAGAAATTTTCGCATGAGCGCTTTCGCTCACGTTCGGTCGCATAAACTCTTCTTCAATATCGCTCGCCTGGCGCGACATGAGTTTGGTCGGAAGATCGTTCCACAGTTCGTTACAGATCATGCGATCCACCGTGCCATCTGCAACCGCGTCGAGCCGGTCCACGGTCCCTCGCTGCAGCTCGACACGGTCTCGATGGGAGGCAAGCCCTGGATGAGTCAACGCGGTATCGAGCACCTCTTGCTCCCAATCGACCAACAGATATCGAACGCGAGGATACACCGCCTGATCTTTATCGAGCACTTTAAGATGACTCAAAAAACAGGCGGCAAGGTTCCCGTTGCCGGGACCAAGCTCCATGACTGTAAGGGGTGAGTCCGCCGCGTGATTGCCTGGCGCCCGACGCCTGACGCCTGACGTGTTGTCGCGCCTCACGACTTTCTCGAAATAGTCCGCCGCGAGCGCATGGGCCAACCGATAGTCGGCTGAGGCAAATGTTTGATAGAAACGGCGAACCTGATCGCCCCGGAAACGGTAGAACAATTTATTGATGTGAACTTGCCACTGATCGACCGGCCTATAATCGCCAATGAGCTGAGGTAGGGCCTCTGCGTCTTGCAACATCACACATCTCCGGTGCGGTTTGTCCTGCTCGCTTCAGTTTCAAGGGGAGGGAATTCTAGCAGACGGCGGGAAACAGCTGCAACGGGCTCTCCAGTAGCTGTTAGCCATCAGCTCTCAGCTCTCAGCTTTGGAGCCAAGGCAAGGTCACTCGGAAATTCTCCTATCCTTGGCTGAAGGCCGATTGCTGATACCTGTCGGCTTTTCTTCTCCTTGACAGTGTCCATCGACCGGTGTACCAAGAAGAGATGGCGAGAAGAGCGAGACGAGAGGCCATCGCAGTCATGGTGGTCATCGCCCTCTTGGTGCTACCGGCACTCGAGGCATCAGAATTGCCGATCACCAAAAATTCCCCCATCCCGGACTTTCAGAACCGCACCCAAGATGTAGTCCCCTACGACTTCGACGCTCCACCCCAAGGGCTGTTTCAAGCCATTACAACGGCGGAAGGATTCGACGAAGAGCTGGGCTTTCACCGCACGCATGAAATTGTGCCGGTGAAACCGACCGACCGGTTCCGTCCCGACACTCCTACCATCTTCATCGTGTTCCATCTGCATCAGCATTATCAGGGATTCCAGGTGTTCGGACGCTGTTTCCCTGAGACAGTAGCTGGGCTTGATCCCACAGTCGTGATTGGACAGGATGCGATGCACATTGCGCTCGAAGACGATAGCGGTTATCTCGCACTGTCTCCTCCGAAGGATGCATGGAAGCCTGGACGATACAAAGTGGAAATTCACGTGGGAGAACAGATCAACGAGATGAGTCTGATGGGGACGATGCGGTTCACCATCGTGGCGGGCATGAAGAAGTGATGGGTGATGAGCGACGAGTGATGAGAAAAGACCGAACCCCTCTTATCACTGTTCACCCATCACCGATCACTTCCGTTGTTTGACGCTCCCTTCCGCATTCTGTAGAATGCCTACGCGAACGTGTCCGCTCCCTTCTGCATCAGGAACATCGACCCCGCATGGCCGTCCCATCCCATCCATGGGCTTCCGTCATCGTCCCCATCAAGGATGAACAAGATAATCTTGTTCCACTGATTGAGGGACTACTGGCCGTCATGAGTTCACACGCGGCCTCGAAGTCTCGGCCGTTCGAAATCATCTTCGTGGACGACGGCAGCAGCGATGGCAGCAGTGACACACTGGACCGCATGGCGGCGGAGCACTCCCAGATTAGAGTCTTTCACCTCGATCGAAATTATGGCAAGACCTGTGCGCTCGAAGCAGGCTTCAATCAGTCGTTCGGAGATATTATCATCCAAATAGACGGCGACCTTCAGCAGGACAGCAAAGACATCTTGAAACTCCTCCCCTATACTGATACCCACGATCTCGTATGCGGATGGAGACAAGAGCGGCAGGATGGCCTGATAAAAAGACTGTCGTCAAAAATCGCCAACCGTGTACGAAATTTTTTCACCCATGATGGCGTCCACGACACCGGGTGCCCGCTCAAGATATTCCGACGGCCCGTGCTGGAGCGCATCCGTCTCTTCGAGGGCATGCACCGATTCTTTCCCGCGCTCGCACTCATGCACGGGTTCACGGTCACAGAAGTGCCGGTTCAGCATTACCCTCGCATTCATGGCGTCTCCAAATACGGCATGGGCAACCGATTATTCAAATCGCTCTACGATTTGATTGCGGTGAGATGGATGCAGGCTAGAGTGTTGCGATATACATTCCGAGACAAGTGACGAACGAATGATGAGTGGTCTGTGATGGGTGATCGGTGGATGAGAAGACGGTAAGCACGCACAAAGATCTCAATGTGTGGAAGAAAGCCATGGATCTGGCAGCGCAAGTTTACTCGCTGACGGCAAAGTCTCCAAAGGAAAAGCTGTATGGCCTGACTTCGCAGATTCGGCGGTCTGCCGTCTCCATACCGAGCAATATCGCAGAAGGTGCCGCAAGACATTCCAGAAATGAATTCATCCAGTTTCTTCACATCGCTTCGGGTTCGGTCGCTGAATTAGAGACGCACCTTCTTTTGGCCATACGAATAGGGCTCCTTTCGGGTGACCACATTATTTCCCATGTCGAGGAAGTGAGAAAACTTCTTCTTGGCCTACTTCGGTCTTTGAAAAAGAAACTCATCACTCATCACTCATCACACCTCCATTATGAGTCTTGAAACAATCTGGCTCGGTATCGGGTTTCTCGGCCAAGGACTGTTTTTCGGCCGCTGGGTGGTTCAATGGATCGCCTCTGAAAAAAAGGCTGAGAGCCAGGTTCCTGTTTCGTTTTGGTATATGAGCCTGATCGGCGGGCTCATCACGCTCGCCTACGCGATCTATCGAGTCGATCCTGTCTTCATCGCAGGGCAGAGCATCGGATCGATCGTCTACGTTCGCAACCTCATGCTGATCTCACGCGCGAGCCAGGCGAACCGGCCGGTCAACCCCTCCTCGTAACCCACATTCATTATGGATACTCCTGCTTCACTCGCCGAGACGACAACCGACCGGTCTCACCACGCATGGCTCCTTCTGGCCCTCCTCCTCCTGTCGGGACTTTTGTTTTTCTTGGGACTGGGGGACATCGGTCTGACTGACCGTGACGAGGGACGAAATGCCGAAGCTGGACGCGAAATGTTCGAGTCGGGGGACCGCCTCACGCCGACGTTCAACGGCGAGCTGCGCGTGGCGAAACCGGTCTTTCTCTATTGGTTGATGGACCAGTCGTACCGCCTGTTCGGTGTGAATGAGTTCGCCGCTCGATTCCCTTCTGCCCTCTTCGGTGTGGGATTAATCCTCATCCACTACTTGTTTCTTGTGCACCAACGCGATCGAACCGTCGCACTCTTCGGCGGACTGATGCTCTTACTCAACCTGGAAATCCTGGGGCTCGGGCGCATGGCTCTGACAGACAGTGTCTTGATTTTCTTTACCACCGCGTCGCTGTACGGGTTCTGGCTGGGACTGCATGGAACAGGCAATTCACGCCGATGGATCTGGGCCTTTTACATCGGTATGGCTCTCGCCACCTTAACAAAGGGGCCGGTCGGATTCGCCGTCCCCCTCGTCGCAGCGGCACTCTACCTCACTTGGACTCGTCGGTGGCTGGACTATTGGCAGAAGGGAGTTCCTCTTGCAGGCATGGCGCTCTTTGTTCTGCTCGCCGCCCCCTGGTATGCGGCCATGTTCCTCGTGCACGGCGACGCCTATGCCACAGGCGCGAAGGCCCACACGATCGGCCGATTCCTCGCTCCGATGGAAGGACACCAAGGCACTATCTTCTTCTATCTCCCGGTCCTACTCCTAGCCTTCTTTCCTTGGAGCGCGCTCCTTCCTGTCCCACTCTATCGCACAATCAAAGAATGGTACCTCATACGCCGTGCACGCACTCATCCAGATCCCACCGGCGCATCCGAACTTGACCTCTTCGCGGCTCTATGGGTTGTGGGTACCTTTGTGTTCTTCACAGCTTCTGCAACCCGCCTCCCTCACTATATTGGTCCACTGTTTCCTGCTGCCGCCCTGTTGACCGCCTCATACTGGTCCCGATGCTTGCAAGATCCGGCGACGAAAGGGATTCGAGGGTCCATCCATCTCATGATGGGCGTGGGGTATCTCCTGGCAATCGGCTTTGCCTGTCTCCCCACACTCTACACAACCTATGCGTCCAAGATGGTCAAGGAGTTCCCGCTAGCCGGACAGGTGGATCTCGGCATCGGCCCCTATCTGATTGCAGCCTTGCTATTAATCGGTATGACGTTGGTGGGATATTTCGGATTGAACGACGAACGACGTGGAAGAGCATTCTGGGCCGCGGGGGGAACCCTCGCAGGCCTCGTGCTGATCGTTATCGTGATCTCGTTCCCGCACATCAATCGATATGTAGTCGCGCCCCCCCAAGAGCTCGCCTATGCCGCCGGACTGAACCTGGATCGCCAAGATCAATTCATTGCCTATGGCACGCTGAGACCCTCCTCCGTATTTTACGCAAAACGTCAGACCCTCTTCGTCCCTATTGGGGAAGAGGATAAGATACGGACGGCATTGAAAGAGAGCAAGAGAGTCATCATCCTTTTACCGGAAAGTGCACAACCAAAATTACCAGCAGAAGCGGCCGGGTTGGTCCCCATTCTGAAGCGCTACGGCTATGTGCTGCTGGCCAACCAGCCGATGGTGACGATTCCACAAAACACAACACCACCTCCGCCACCACCCACCATTCTGGGCCATTAAATAGACGGTCGATCTGGTTTTTCTTGTTTGTTTGGTTTGTTTGGTTGAAATAGACTAACCAGATGAACCAGACAGACAAAACAAATCAGAGAAACCAGATTACATCGGCACAATACCTTTCAGAGCATAACTGGCTCCCAACACCAACAGCATAGCCGCGACAAACAGGCCCTCTGCCATGGCTCCCCATACCCCCACATGGCCATTCGCCATAGATTCAGACTGGCCAGACAGCCCATCCAACCAATGAGCCACACAGACAAGTAACACCGCAGTCGTGACAAACAGAGAACCGGCCGTCATCCCTAACCCCAATCCCACGAGACCTCGAGCTAGCGATCCGGACAGCCAGTCAGGACACCATGGCGACTGCACCGTCCACACGACATGGCCTACGAGCCCGGCCAGAGTCAGCACCAAGCCGCTCCACAAGAGCTGTTGAGACGGCCAGGTTTCGGAAGGAAAATGCACGATCGTCCAGACGAGCGCGAGCGTCGCGACAAACAATGGCGTCATCCGACACACAGCAATGGCAATCGAAGAACGCCATTCGCGCCAAGGATGGGCTGCAATCACCCCCATGACACAGCCGAGAGCCGCTCCTCCAGCCACATCGGTCAGATAGTGAGACCCGCGAATGATCCGACTCATCGCTATCGCCACTGCCACCACAAGAATAGGCCATCTCACTCGCGGGAACTTTGCGGCCAGCACGGTAGCTACCGCGAATGCAGCCGCCGCATGCCCGGACGGGAACGAATCCCAGCCACTCCCACTGACCGGAGAGAGGTCTAGATTTCCCGCATGCATGAACTTGGGACGTGGGCGGCCAATGGCATGTTTCAATATATTGGCGCATAACGCGGCAAGACCATGTGCGATGAGACTCTGCCAACCTGCATCTTTCCACTGCGGATATTTCAGCCCATACCCGACGGCCAGCAGAACAAGGCTCAGGATAACGAGAGACTCTCCCTTGCCGAGGCGGTCACCGACATCGCTGAGCTGAGCCAGCCAGGGATTGGCAAGGTGATCTCTGTGAACATCGTTGAGGGAACGGATGAACCGGGTGAGCGGCATATCCCATTCGAATAACCCGACAAATGCCAGAATGAGGGCGGCACATGAAAAAAGCAGGGGAACGAGGTTAACCCGTGCAGACACGTGATGGGTGATGGGTGATGGGTGATGGGTGATCGAGACAGGGTCGCGGCCTTGGCGTATGTGATCACTGATCACTGATCACCGCTTTAAGGAACCCAGTCGGCGAGAAACACATTGAATTCGCCAGGGGTCTTGGCCTGGCGATCCGATACCCAGACCAGACTCTTACCATCCGGAGAGAACATGGGGAAACTATTAAAGTGTCCATCGAATGTGAGCCGTTCGAGCCCATGTCCGTCCTCCCCGATCGCATAGAGATGAAAGCTTGGCCGGCCTCCCTCGCCTTTGGTTTCAATATTCGACGAGAAGATGATCCTCTTGCCGTCTGGAAAATAGAACGGCGAGAAATTCGACGCCCCGTTTGATGTCACCGACCGTTGCCCGCTTCCATCTGCATTCATCACAAAAATTTCAAGTTGTCCCGGCTCCACCAAATTCTGGCTGAGCAAGTCCTTGTACTTGTCGATCTCCGTCTGATCGGTGGGATGCACCGCCCGGTAGACGATGCGCTGACTATCAGGCGAAAAGAACGCTCCACCGTCATAGCCGATCTCGCTGGTCAGCCGCCGGGGCTTCGAACCGTCGAAGTTCATCGCATAGAGATCCAAATCCCCGTCTTTCACGGATGTCCAGACGATCGTTTTGCCGTCAGGCGATAGGGTCGCTTCCGCATCGTAGCCGGGCGTGGCGGTCAACCGCTGCATCTCCTGCCCATCTGTGCCCACGGCATAGATGTCGTAATCATCCAGAGCCCAGCGATAGGCCCCCTCCCGCTTCGGCTTCGGCGGACAGTTCGGCCCCGACGCATGAGTCGACGAGTACAACACTCGGCGATCACCCGGGAAAAAGTATCCGCATGTCGTGGCGCCCTTGCCGGTGCTCACCATTTGAATGCGGTCGTTCCCCAAGTCCATCACGTACATCTGATAACAGCCCAACCCGGCGTCGGCTGGTTTGAGCGGGGTCGCATCGGTATTGTTCATCCAATCGTTCGTGGATTGGAAAATCAACTTGGTCCCACTGAAGGAAAAGTAGGCTTCGGCATTCTGCCGGCCCACCGTCAGCTGGCGAATATTCTGGAGATGCCGCTCAGCCTGGTGAGCAGGAACCGCTGGAGCCTTGGACGCAAGGCCCTCCGCCTGCCCAGTCTGCTCACCTAGCAACAAACAGACGAATCCGAGTATGCACCACTTACCGACTGGGATTGCTTGCATCGAGACGCACCTCCGTACGGTCACTTGCGAGCGGCCACTCCCCGCGGGCAGCCACCGCTCCATCTTTGAATAGCACGAAACTATTCCATCCGTAAAAAAAGAGCAGCCGCGCCACCTTCGCGACAGCCTGTTGCGAGGCCGCATACAACACTGTGACGACACTGCCTGGGCGATCGACCCGGTGACAACTCACCAGCAGGGCAAGTCCTGGCCCTTCGTACGACATCCCCATCACAGTGACCCCCCTGTCATTCAAGGCCGCACGGTTACCGCAATGCTTGGCCATGATCGATCGAATCTCGGAACGGGATTCCTCGCCTCCCAATACTAGCACCGAACCTTCCTGAGGAAACAGTCCATCTTTGTCGAGCGGGGTGATCGCCGTTCGTTCGCTGACCGGTTTCCGCTGCTCTTGGGATTCGATCCTCGCGACAATATCCCGAAACGGCGAGGGATGACCCGGCTCATCAGTAAACGCCATCAGCACCGATCTCCGTCGATCGGTCACATAGTGGTTAAGCACCGGCGACAGCGATTGCCGGGCAATCCGCCGGAAAGCCATGAACTCGGGATCGAGATCGATCGCGATCGGATGGGCGGGCAACGTGACAGAGATTGTCTCGCGCTGAGAGCGCAACGGCACCGTCAACATCTGCGTGCGATCCCCCTCCATCTGAATCCGAAGCTGGAGGGGAAAGCGGAACGGTTCGTTCGATTGGACGACCGTGGTCTCAAGCTGAAAGGTCTCCGCCGTCGCCCCGGACACCGGACGAGCGACAGCCTCCGACAACGACAGCGTCGGCGCCCCCTCCCGTTCCAACCATTGCGCGAAAAACCATCGGAGGTCCCGGCGGCTTTCTTCTGTGAAAACCCGCTCAAGGTCGCGCCATTCTGCGTGCCTGCCATGATATTCCGCCACCAAGACCTTCACGGCCCGCCAAAATATCTCCTCTCCCAGCTCCTGGCGTAAAAGATGAAACAGCATGGCAGCCTTGTGATAGCCGATCGCATTATCATGCTCATCCAGTTTTTGTGTAAATTGTGCGACCGGATAGTCTCGCTCCGGCGGCACGTGGAGATTGTAGCCCTGCACCATCAGGCGGCGCTGGTCCTGTGCCTGCGTGCGATCTCCCACCAGCTCATGCCAGTAATAATTGGCCAGATAGGTCGTCAGGCCCTCCACCCAATTCCCACGTTCGGCGCGATTGAAGACATCATTACCGATCCACGAATGCACGATTTCGTGGCCAAGCGCATAGGGCTGCACATAATGTCGTTTGATGATGCCGCTCCCCAGCAAGGTAAATGAGGGCATACCGAGCCCGCTCGCAAAGAAATTCTCCACCACAGCGAACTTTTCGAACGGATAGGGGCCTAGCAGGAGGATATAGGCGTCCAAATAGCGCGCGGTCGCATCGAGATATTCCTCAGCCAGATGCGCGTCGTCAGGGAACAGATAGGTCGAGAGCCGAATCTTCTGACCGGTCTTGGCCGTCCAGTCTCGAAATGTTGAGACAAAGGTGTTTGCCACCAGCGTGAGGGCTTCGCTCGGTTGCATCACAATCCATTCCGTCATCATCATGTTCTTGTCACGGCAGAGGTCGGCGGGACAAGCGTGCGACTCACCAGCCCTCCCTTGAGTGACGACGGTCCACCCTATCGGCACGGCTACCAACAATGCATAGGTACTGAGCGACTCCGGAACATCGGGATACCAAGAGCTTTCGCTGCTGATATAGACGCCCTCCGCCCCGATATGTCCGGCAGTCTCACTGGGCGTCACAAATCGAAGATGGCGCGGATCCCGAGGCGGATCGTTGATCACGCCATGGTAGTGCACATCCAACGTCACTAGCCCGGCGGCCACGACCTTCGAGGAAATTGTGACCTGTTGCGCCGATTCCGCCATGGAGCCACGCTCAAGTTCAAACGGCACATCATGCGGAGATTCCACCCCAGCCGATTCTTGCACGAGGACAATGCGGTCGACCTGGAGTGTGGGGGCGAGGGAAAAACGAATCGGACTCTTCTGCGGTAGCACCTCAATCGTCAGGCGGTCCTTTGCGATAAGCAGGTGCTGATCGGGAACAATCTGGACGAATAAATCGTGATGCCGAATCACCACTCGTGGCAGGACTGAATCGGCGGCGCAGGCCATACCAAGCGCTCCGTGGCAGAGGAGCGCGGCACACACAAGACAGAAAAGAGAGACTATCCTTCTTCCGATCGGCATCGGAAGAGTTTTAGCATTCGCGACAGACGAGCACAAGCTGGATAGACATCAGTAATTTTTCCAAGTCGATGGGCTTCCCGAGGACTTCTTGGGGCCCCAAGGCCCAGGCTTCATCAAGACGCTCTTCGTCGTGACTGCCGGTGATGATGATCACCCCACCGGTATATTCGCGCTGCCGGAGCTGCCGGAGCACCTCCACTCCGTCCATGCCGGGCATGAGCAGGTCGAGAAGAATCAGATCAGGAGACGCGTGTTCTACCATCGAGAGGGCCTCGAAACCGTCTTTTACGCCGAGTGCCCGATACCCACGAAGGCTGAGAAACTGAACGAGCAGATCGCGGATCAACGGCTCATCGTCGACGACGAGGACCGTTTCCCCCGTATCGGCCACGGCTGCACTACCCGCCACCGGCGGAGCAGGAACGGATTTAGCCGGAAGCTGCACCACTCGATTCACACATTCGACCAATACATCGAGCGACAAGCCCTTGCGGATAAAATCGGTTACGCGTAATCCCCGCGCTTGATTTTCCTGCTCCTCAGTGGCTCCGCCACCCAGGATGATCACTGGGGCATGAGGATCATAGGCACGGATCTCTTTCAGGACGGTCAACCCATCCATTTCAGGCATGCGAAGATCAAGAATGGTGACACGCGGGGCCTCCTGGCGAAAGAGGGTTAGACCTTCGATCCCATTCGTCGACGACAGCACCTGATATCCATGTCGCGTAAATATCGACTGGATCAGCTCGCAGTTCATACGATCATCGTCGATAACCAGAATCTTGATCATGGCTCAGCCTCGTGGTCACGAACACACTGCGCGCCAGCAGGATGCAGGTATATATGAAATCTCAGCCTAACACAGACGATGTCGGCGAGGAAGAAAACGACGGGATCTCACAGGGGCTAGGCAGAGGGTGAGGGGGTCGTCCCGATAAGCGCGTCCACGAATGCGTCGCTGTGAAAATCTTGCAGATCTTCAACCGATTCTCCGACTCCGATGAGTCTCACGGGCAACTTGAGTTCCTCGGCAATTGCGACGACGATCCCTCCGCGAGCGGTGCCGTCGAGCTTCGTCAGGACTAAGCCGGTGACACCGACGACTTGATGAAATTGACGAGCTTGAGCTAGCGCGTTCTGCCCAACCGTCGCGTCCAGCACAAGGAGCACTTCGTGCGGCGCCCCTGGATATTCCTGCGCGATGACGCGAGTAATTTTGCGAAGTTCGTCCATGAGATTCGATTTCGTGTGCAGCCGGCCTGCCGTATCGATCAAGACCACATCTACCTGCCTCGCTTTTGCGGCGGCGATCCCATCGAACGCGACGGCGGCGGGATCGGATCCATGGCGGTGACGGATCACGTCGACGCCGATTCGGTCGGCCCAGACTTGCAGTTGCTCGATCGCCGCCGCGCGAAAGGTATCGCAGGCCACCAGCAACGGCACTTTCCCTGCCTGGGAAATCCGCTGAGCAATCTTGGCGATCGTCGTCGTCTTTCCGACACCATTCACCCCCACCGCCAGAATCACGAATGGCTTAGGACTATTCGCGAGCAGCGGCTCCAACGACAACCCTTGCACAGGCGTCAAGACCTCAAGCAGAGTCTCACGCAAAACCGCATGTACTCGACCCGGCTGTGAGGCGTCGGTCCCTTGAAGCTGTTTCTTGAGGCGTTCCATCACGCGCTCCACGACTCGGGCGCCGAGATCCGAGGCAATGAGGGCTGCTTCAAATTCTTCCAATACGGCAGGATCCGCCGCGCGGCCTAGGAGCCGATCCAAGGACCCACGAACAACGTCCCGTGTTTTGGTAAGCCCATCACTGAGTCGCTGCAGCCATCCCATAGATCTACCCGTGATTCATAATATGAATTGAGAATCGGCCCTTGCTTCGTTCAATTCTCTCGTTTCGGCAATCGCGAAAGCGCCTGCAGAATCATCCGTTCACGACGATGCATCCGGCGCGCTTCTTTTTCGCTCCGCTCGTGATCATAGCCGCAGAGATGCAGAATGCCATGGATCAACAGCACCATCAACTCTTCGTCCAGCGATCGTCGCCCCTGTTGAGCTTGGCGGGCTGCCTCCGGCACGGCGATCACCACATCGCCCAGCATCGCAGGCTTGTGGCGTGAGGCATGAGGCGCGGAACCTTCTCGCATGGCAAAGGCTAGCACGTCGGTCGTGCGATCCTTGGCCCGATACCGATGGTTGAGGCCTCGCATCCGTTGGTCGCCCACCAGCAAGACTCCAAGCTCTGCCGACGTCTCTCCGACGTCGGCAAGAATCGTTCGTGCCAAACGCTCCAAATGCGCCTGATCAAACGTGAACCGTCGGACCTGACTCTGCATATGGACCGGCATTAATGTGACTGGCCCCAAGAATCCCTGAGAGGAGATGGGGGGGTGGCGGGCTTCGGCTCTTTATTTTGCGGCGACGGTCGACGTCCGGACACGCCAGGCAGGGGATTGGACGACTGAGGAGGATTCTGATGATGATCGTAGGCTTTAATAATGTCCTGCACCAGCTTGTGACGGACCACATCCCGTTCGTCGAAGTAGACGAACCCTATGCCTTCGACGTCTCGCAGAATTTCCCGCACCTCGATCAGGCCGGAAACCCGTTCAGGCGGCAGATCGACCTGCGTAATATCTCCGGTGACCACCACCTTGGAGTGAAACCCAAGCCGCGTGAGAAACATTTTCATTTGTTCGGCCGTGGCGTTCTGTGCTTCATCGAGAATAACGAACGAATCGTTCAACGTACGGCCGCGCATAAACCCGAGCGGCGCAATCTCGATATCGCCCCGTTCAATTGCGCGCGAAGCCCGCTCCATATCCATCATGTCAAACAACGCGTCATACAACGGACGGAGATAGGGATTCACTTTGGCGTACATATCGCCCGGCAGGAATCCGAGTTTCTCGCCTGCCTCAACAGCCGGCCGCGCGAGAATGATGCGGCTCACTTCTTTCTTCATAAGGGCACTGACTGCCATCGCCATTGCCAAATAGGTCTTGCCTGTGCCGGCGGGGCCGATACCGATGACGATATCGTGCGTCTCGATGGCCTCGATATAGAGTTTTTGCGTCGGTGTCTTCGGCGCGACGAATCGTTTCTTAGTGACGATCGTCGCCGCATTGGAGAGGAGTTCCTTGATCGGAGTCTCGGGACTTTGTCGGAGGGCATTCAACGCATGGGTGATGTCGTCCGGTTGGAGAACCATTCCGTCGTTGGCGAGGGTGGCAAGTTCCGTGAGGACCCGTTCTGCGTAGCGGGTAGCATCGGCTGTACCATCGAGGGTGAGTTCTTCTCCGCGCGCCGAAAGGCGCACGCCCAGATCTGCTTCGATCAGCTTGAGGTGCCGGTCGTGGTGACCGAACAGCACGGCAGTATTGGTGCCTTCTCTGAGTTTAAGTCTACGCACGCGTTGGGTTCGAGTTCCTCCCTTGTCTAATGCTCACAGTATAGCAAAGAGCAAAAAAGAGAGACAACTAGAGATTCCGGAAATTCGCTTAAAGAAACCGCGGAGGATGAATTAGCTTTTGACACTGCTGGAGGAGTTGGGTGAGAGATCGAAGTCTTGGAATGCGGAACCACCATAACCATCTTGTACCACAATGCGGACTCGATGTATTCCCTTCGTATCTGGAGCAGCCTGCCAGGAAATCATCCCTGTGTTTGAGTCAATCGTCATACCCGATGGGGCAGTATCCAATACGTATTTCAAGCTGTCCTTGTCATCATCGATAGCCTGAACGCCGTAGACGAAAAGCCCTTTTTCGAACTGGCTCGGTGGATAAGACGTAATCTTGGGAGCGTTGTTTTCCAAGGCAACGGGCGCCGATAATTTAGCTGTGCCGACCCCTCCCGCATCGCGCGGTATCACTTCTACGGTGATCGAGTCGCCCCGATGAAAGGCCGACGTATCAAGTGTCGTATGTTCTCCTTCGACGATGAGTGTGGCATTTCTTCGCCACCGATATACATACGAAATTGCATCGCGGTCGGCATCAACCCCTTCTACGATGGCCCGCACCTCGCTTCGGTCTGATCGCGTCGGCTCAATCGCGACCCCTACGACCTCCGGCAGAGTGTTCCCCACGGTTGCCGGTTCGGACTTGTAGGGCTTTCCTGAAGTGTGACCGTCGGAGGCGATAATCTCTGCCTCAACTCTGTCACCGCGCTTGAGGAAGGTCGGCGACAACGTCGACTGAGTTTCCCCTTCGACGCGATGTCCGTTGATAAACCATTGATAGCCATACGTCAGCGGATCGCGATCTGGGTCATCGGCCTCAATCTGGACCGCAAGAGGACCGCTTAAAGTAAGGGGGGCAGGCAGTACCACGACCTGTTGAATGACAGGTGGACGATTTCCGCTCTTCGAAACACCGGCGCCTGGCGCCACTCCTGACTGGTTAGGCTCTGAAAAACAGCCGGCCACGAGGGTTGCAAGCAGGACAACGGACCAGCGTGCAGGGCTGGTGCGGCTCGGAACAAGGGATGTCTCACCCTTTGTTCCGAGCCGGCTCAGGAGACGTATGTTATGCACTATCGATAAATCCACGACTTAAAGTGGCTAAGCGGGCTTGAGATACCGCTGTTAGGGCCTCCTCCAGCCAGCCCGCTTTCAGTGCAAAGCAGGGCGCCCGTACTGGTGTTGTTACAAATCTTGAGGGGCTTGCCTCCATCCGACCCACTGCCGATATGCGTCACACCGCCGAAGGCCAACCCTTCTCCAAGTGAGACTTTGGGTACACCGGTTCCGAGAATAGGATCTGAATAGGCAGTCCCTGTCTTGTAGTACAGCGCGTAGAGATAACTCGTCCCTGAGGACGCGCAGATATCATTTGTTGGAATGAAGGTGGGAAAGTAGACAATGCCCCCAAACACCACGGGACTGGCCAGCACTCGCTCTCCATTCGCCGTCCCGCTTTGAGGCAAGGCCGTGTACCACCCATCCTTCGCCGGGATCGACAGGACTGCATTGCCCTGAATTTGATCAACCAATCCGGTAAAGGTCGTGACACCGGTCACCCCCGTGACCTGGTCCGTACCGCCTGACTGGCCACAGAGTCCCTGCCCGACAATGCATACCGTTGCACTGGAGACATTCAACAAATCGTTGTTCTGACAGTTTGTCCCGTTCGACTGCGTACAGGTCACACTGAGAACGGAGTCTTTCACACCGACGAAATACTGTGGCGTCGTATCCGTCTTATCGGCCGCACTGTAATAGCGTCCCGTCCCGGCAAAAACCCACACCTTTGCCGTGTCATCAACGACAATACCAGGCGCCGTTGCGACCGGCCCCAACTCAATCGTAGGCGCCACGCAGGGTGTCGGCGCGCAGGTGCCGGTAAATGTATCGAGGATCTCGGTTGGAATCCGGTTGCCGCCTGAAGCAATGCCCCAAGCCGACGCAGCTTGCGTGCCGAAGACCGGCGGATTAGACCCGGTAACCGTTTCTCCCAACGTCAGGCGATACAGCTTGCCTCTCCACGGCAGACTTCCGTCGTGAATGACACGACCGAAATAGACCGCATCTGTCCGATAGTCGAGGTTTCGGTCGAACGAGGCCATGTCGCCGATATAAGAATTCCAACTGCCGATCGGGAAGGTCTGCACCAGACTATGACGATATGAAGCGGAAGCACCGGTGGATGTGTATGGGCCAGGACCAGTGGCCAAGTCCACGGCGAAGACCTTGGCGCTTTGCGTCACGCTGCCACCATAGCCAGTTGGGCCTGAACCCAAGACCATGTACCACTTCGCGAGCGTGTTGCTGACCTCACCGCCGGTCGTAGGATTGATGCGAACCACCGTCGGAAGGCTGGTCGTCAACCCGAGCCCCTCATCGGTGAAGGACATGAGCAAGGTCGGGGCCACCTCCGGATTCGTGATGTCGAGCACGAAATAGGCGCTATAGAACCTGCGCGTTTGGCTCCCGCTGCCGAAGTCCGCCGTCACAGTCATAGGCGGGGCACCGGTTCCACCCACGCAGGTCGCAGCCGCCGGGGACACCGCACCGCGGCAACTACCGCCCATCCGCATCCCCCCGATCAAGATCGTGCCCCAGCCGTTAGGATGGTCCGTATCCGGCGTGAAGATGCGGACATCCGCGACTGTCGGTTGCAAATCGACAAAATACACATGTTGATAGTCGGCCCTCGTAAGCCACTGCAGATGCGGCAAGAGCTGATGGGGGATGAAG
Source organism: Nitrospira sp. (assembly GCA_005116885.1). Classification (GTDB taxonomy): domain Bacteria; phylum Nitrospirota; class Nitrospiria; order Nitrospirales; family Nitrospiraceae; genus Palsa-1315. The sequence continues at coordinate 71,493 of SWDP01000010.1, read as the reverse complement.
CCCCATAGCTCATCGCCTAACTGTGGGCCGCCGCTGTTATCCGTCGGCGTTCTTGTAAACCATCCATGCTCGACGATCGGGCTGGCTGAAGTCCCTGTAGTCGGATCATCACCGGGATGGTAATACCCGCCGTTGAAAGCATGCAGCATCCCGTCATTCGCGCCGGCGTAGATGACCTGCCGACGGTTAACATACTTCGCCAGATAAGGCTGGTAACTGAGATCTCCGTACTTCGCGTCGTACCGATCCGACGGAGTCGCGACCACCTGCGGAGCGGAGTGAATGAGATCGCCTAACTTCCAGGTCTTCAGTGTGCCGCTTCCGGCCGGGACTTGTAACCGTCGGTCCCGAAGGCTCGCTTGTTCTGCACAAACAGATTGTTCGCACCCGCGGATGAAGTTGATGATGGCGTCCGCCGTGAAGGGCGCCGCCCCGGCACGCAGATACGGGCCGAGGGTTGACGAATTGGCCGTTGTGAAGGGAATCTGCTCACCAGAATCGACCACTCCATCATTGTCCGTATCCACCCAGGTGAGGAGCGTCCTCGTGCTGGCGTCCTTCAACGCCAGCTGTTTTCCTGCCTCCCAGACCGGCTTAATCGAACTCAACAGTTGATCGCAGGGCAGACAATCCTGACTGTTGATGATGCCATCGGCAGGGACACTTTTGTCGTCCGCAAGACCATCTCCATTGAGATCATCGTAATAGTCCACCTTGACGAGATTGGCGACGGGATCGTACCGCGTGACCATGATCTTGTCTGTTGTGTATTTGAGCACCTTGTCCTGGTCTGTGTCCTCTCGGAGATTACCGAAAGTGTCGATAAAGAGGCTCTGTGTATAGCCGGTCCAGGTAATATCGGCAAACGTGGAGGTCTCGAGCGTGCTGGGGTAAAAATACGACTGATACAGAGCGCCTTCACCAGTTGTGGAAGTCGCCAACACAGAAACCGAGGATCCGGCCGCGCTCTTTCTCAAAATACTCGCGATGGTGGCGAGCATTTTGTCCTGAAGATCGTCTACATTCGACGATTCGAAATAGGCATCGGGGACGCCATCCGGTGTCGCAACACCGGTAAGGTTATTCTCCTTGTCCCACTCCGCCGTTTGGGGAATGCCGTCGTTGTTGGCGTCTTCGAATGCACCTAGCTTGGCTGTTTGAGCCAAAATGCTTCCCCCATTGATATTCCCGAACGCGAAAAACGTATACACGGAAACATTCTGTGTGCCGGGAAGACAATGGCCTGTCACACCCAATACGGCGATCGTGCCATCGGCAGTGCCGCTACAGGGACGCAGGTCGTTGGTATGGGCCCAATACGCCACTGTATCCAAATAAAACGAGGTATTATGTTCTCCCAAGAGCGTAGCCCAAGAGGCCATCGGATCTGTCGTGCATGCTGGACCAGTTCCGCCGCAATCAGTTCCGTTGTGCGCATTATCTCGCAACCCTGCCGGGTAGTTTCCGGCAGGAATGTTCGAGTCGGATGTCGGTTGCCCGTCCGTAAAGACAATCACGAAGGTCTTGCAGCAATTCACTGGTTGCGAGGTTCCAACCCAGGCAGGCGTATGGTCGGTACCGAAGAAATAGGGATCGCGGCCGCAAGCATTGGAAATATAACCGCTCGAGCAGGTTTCGCTCCCGGTCAGCACTTTGATTTCAGATCCTCCGATCGACCCGACTCCACTCGCTTGATAATTGACTCCGTTCGATACTCCACCGGAGAAGGCGATCGGATAGACGTATGAGCCCGTATAGTAAGCAGAATTGATCTGAGCGATATAACGGGTGGCATCATAAAGCGTTTCTGCCAGGGGAGTATTGGTATCGGGAAACGATTCCTCCACCGCATCGATCATGGCCGCCGTGTTGGTATTGAAGGTTTCAACCGAGGTTCCGCCATAGTTGATCGACTGCCGAGAGCCAATACCGGTCAGCACCTGCATACCGTCGTCAGACCCCGACGCGTTGAATACCGCCAGGCCGAATCGTGCTTTCGCACCGACCTGCTGGATCACGCCGGTCGGTTCGTCAGGCATGGCAAACCCAATCGCGTTCAATTCGGTCTCTGCAAAGCCGTCTCCATCTGGGCAGGTTCCACCGTTATCATCATCGACGCAAAAATCACCGTCCCCTTCAATCCCAATGTAGATATTCGCAGGACTCCCTGCATACTGAGCGCTGGGAATCCGTCCAACGTAACCTAAGTCACCGCCCCCCGAAGGAACCGGTTGTGTATACTCAGTGCTTGTTCCGATGTTTTGCGCCTTCACAGTCGGCAGAGAAGGCGAGCCGTAGGGTTTGCAGGTGCCGTCGGCATTCCGGACTGGTGAGGCGGTCGGATGGTAACAATTGCCGCCGATCATGGATTTTTTCACGGCGTCGAAGCGGCGGAAGCTGGCCCAGTTGACGAAATTTCCGTCCCATTGGTCCACGCAGGCCGTGTTGAACGCCGCCTTCGCGGTTGCCTGTTCAAATCGGTTATCCGTCGCATCCCAGGTATAGCAATAGAGCGGGTCAGCAAATCCGGAGTAGCGGGTCGTCGCATTAAACGTAGTGACCGTCGCCACGGCGCCGCTCGATGTGATGCCGCAGCTGGTACTTTCGCAGGCTCGATTACTCATGCTGCCGGAGTTATCCATGAGGATCAGGATATTCGGCGTCACCACATTGGAGATAAACTGCGGCTGGGCCGTGTAGTCAGCATTAGATTGGGCATGACCGTGACTGGTCATAGCCAATACTCCGAGCAGGGCCATCAACAGGCTCGCACGTCTCGCAATGGTCCGGCGATTCATAGCAAGTCCCTCCTCATCCTTGTACGAATACAGCACATTGTTTGCCATTCATTACTGCGGATTCGTGACAATCATGACCTCGATCTTACCGGCCTTGAGTAAGTATTTCACGACGGCTCTTTTGTGAATATCTTGGTCAATATCTTCGACCGACAAGGTCTGGCCCTCATGATCAACGATTTGTGCATTCTCGTTGATTCGATAACTCGAACCGTCAATCTGGACCTCGTCCTTGCCGACTGCCGTTACCTTTCCATCTTTCATCTTCATCACAACCTCAGCCGAAGGCATTTCCGCTAAACCCACGTCAAGTAGACCCAGCATGAGGAACAGAACCCCGAATAGTGCAATGGAAAATCTGGACGTCATCATGCTCACACCTCCTAGAACTTTTTGGAGCATTCCGTGCCGCCTGCCACCAGCGTACATGCGTACACTGCCGTGACCGAACTGGACGTTCCCAACGCCACGTTCGTTGCCACACAGTTGATCCGATAGATGTTTGTCCAGGACTTCCCCGTTCCTGCCGGGGGTTCGTTGTACAGATAATCGATGTCCCCGTTCACGGCAAAGCCGTTGACCGCAAGAACAAGGTTCGGCACACCGGCCGCTGTATCGGGACTATTTTTCGTCGACACTTCCGCCGCGTCCTTGCCAAAGATCTCGTGATACAATATCAGTGAATTGCTCGCCGGGACCGGACCACCGGCGGTGGATAGAAACGCCAAAGGAATCGCCCCCGCATTTATCGGCGCGAGAGCCTGTCGTATGACGTTGGCCCCCACGCCCAGGCAGGAGTCTGCGGCAGCCGCTGTCTCCTCGCCGGTTCGGGTGAATCCGGCCATTCTGTTCTCCAGCCCCGTGGTCGTGAGCGCCGCAATGCCTAACCCGGTCAAGATCAACATAATCATCATGACCGTCAGGAGCGCAACTCCATCCTGTCCTATACCCATCGGTTTCGAAGAACGATCTGCCACTCCTATCTCCTTCGCCAACGTATTCATGACTCCAAATTCCTCACCTGAATCGTTTTGGTGAGAACCCGCCGACGTTGCTGTTGGTAGGTAGCCGCGTTGTACCCAGCATCCACTATGGGGTTATGGTCACTTACGACCGTCGGCGCCGAGTTCGTTGGTACGGCGTTGCCTTCCGATAACCCCTTCGACGCTTGACTGTCCCTTGCCACGATGGTGACCTGCACCAGCTTGATCTTGTCAGGCGTAAATGGAGGAGTAGCCCACACGTTGTTGGTGACAAAATCGGCCATAGTAAAAACACCTGACCCAATCGGACCTGGACCGGGAGCATCTTGATCGTCAATGATTCCGTCGGGCCCCGGCGGGTTTGGCGGAAGGGTGTTGCACCCATCGCAGCCATAGGCGAGTTGGAGATCTTCAATCCCATCCACCATCGGGACTCCATTTCGAAGCAGACAAGACGTGTTGGCTCCGCACACAGCGGGAACGGTTGAAATGGCGTATTGCACACATTGCAGCAAGTAGACGGGTGTTCCGATGGGAAACTGTGCTATTGGAGACGTTGACAGAGGTTTCGCAAGGGTCAATGAGGCTGCCCCGACAACCGTCACCTGGCTGGAGGAGCTGCCACCAATCGATACCACAGACCCGGGTACCACTCCCATGGCGCCAATATCGGCGGCAGACAGTGCAATGGTATTGGACAAGCCGGTTGCCATAGCCGAAAGCACCGGAGTTCCACCCCCAGCGCCTGCCGTCATAGAAGGCACCACCAATCTCACGGTATCCGGCCCAGTGTCGTTGATGAGCCCCACAGCTCCGCCTGGGACGTTATCTCCTGGAACGATCGGTGCCGGGGAATTCAATGGCCCCACCGTACACACCCCCACGGGAGCGCCCATATTGAATCCGGCCAATTTGATATCCTGGGAGATGAGGTCCATAGCAAGCCGCGCGTTCTGCTGAGTATCGGCCACTTGCTCATTCACCTGTGTGGCCTTATTGCTTGTGACAAGGATCGTCATCGCCGCCGCGGCCACGACCGTGGTCACCACAGCGGCCACCATGAGCTCAATGAGCGTCACTCCCTCTTCTGCTTGCCACATTCGCCGCATGACTTGGCCTCGTGTCCTCTTGACGGAGATGGTTATTCTGGAGCCAGCACGGACGCGAACATCACCGTCCGATTGCGCGCAACTCCCCCCGTGGTAGTCCAATTAATTCGCACATTTACTGCAAACTGATTAAGAGTAGTTTGGTTGAGCACTGGATCCGGATCGAGCCGGGTAACCAAGACCAGACCCCGAACATTGGCCATCCTTGAATTGTTTAGTACCGCCTGCCACTGGGCATAATCCCCTCTCGCCATCGGCTGAGTACCTAGAGGCTGGGTCGCCGCGTTTCCGGTGTCGATATTGTGGTAGAACAATGCTCGCCCTCTATTAAACTTGATTCGCTCCATGATATCAGCGTTAAGAATGGTCACTTGGGCTAGTTCGCTGGCATCCACATTCTTGCTCAGCGCAATCCCCTGCATACCAGCGAGCGCCAGTAGCCCGACTGCCAATATTGCGGCCGCGATCATGCCTTCGATCAGGGTAAAGCCTGCCTGCTGTGTAGGCTGATGCCATGCCTTTTGACTTCCTCTTCTTCGGTTCATTGTCATGGGCAGGTGGCCTTTATGCACCAATTCACTTTCCCCGATGGAGCGACGACGGCAGAATAGGCCAACCCGGCACTGTTTGTGATTAGAACCGGGAGAGGTGAGGTCCCTGCGCCCAGAATACCTAGCGGAGTGAATGCGATGGTCACCGGAGGCGGAAGCGGTGTGCCAATAGGGGTAGCGGCATCCAGCGCGGATGTGACAGTCATCGGAAACGTGTCGGAAGCAAAGATCACTGTTCCTGGCACATTGGTCGTTATCATCGTGACTCTGCCGGTAGCCGTTGTTGCCAAGGTCGATATCACGGCCATGTTTCGATTTTTCGCCGTCATTCTGGCCATTGTGAGGTTCGACCCTATTGCAACAATGGCCTGCCGCAGTTCATAGCGAGCGATCCACTGGTTGTATGCTGGGATAGCCAGCGCTGAGCCAATCCCAATGATCGCCACGACGATCATTACCTCTATCAATGTAAATCCGCCCTCACGCGGGTTCCGCCCCAGTGGGCGATCAACTTTATTTGGTCTTGGTACACCCATAGCTCCGTTACCGTCACGCAAATGACATGCCGCTATGAACATATAAAAAGATGCTCCTAAGCCATTGATATACAAGAGAGCATAGGAGGCACTTCCTTTTGAGTGGACGCTTTTCGGACTTGGTAGAGACAATTCTTGTCGAAAAAGAGGGCCCCAATAGGGGATTTCTTGAGCAAGGGGAAGCCAGGGAGCAGGAGGGTGTTGTCTGAAATGAATACTACGGATCTGCTATTTCATCGCCACAGCCCTGACTTGGCGATAGGTCGTCTCTCCACCCAAGACCTTTCGTATCCCATCCTGTACCAGAGTCGACATCGCTTCCTTCATTGCCAGACTGAGCATGTCAGCAGTCCCGGCTCGTGATTGGATCAGCCGCTTCATCTCCTCTGATCCTCTTAAGAATTCATGCAAGGGCACTCGCCCTTTGAAGCCCGTTCGGTTACAGGCCTCGCAGCCTCGCCCACGGTACAGGCTCCAATCGGTTCGATACTCGATGCCGAGGGTGGGCCAATCCTGCGTGCCATATCCCTGCACCAACTCATCGTACTCTTGTCGGGTCGGATGATAGGCCTCTTTGCACTGGATGCAGATCCGTTTGCAGAGGCGCTGGGCAAGCACTCCCAACATGGCGTCGGCAAAGTTAAACGAGTCGCACCCGAGATCCAACAGCCGGATCACCGTTTCAACGGCACTGTTCGTATGGAGGGTGTTGAGCACCAAGTGGCCAGTGAGCGAGGCTTCAATAGCGATGTCGGCTGTTTCTTTATCTCGCATCTCGCCGATCATGATGACATCAGGGTCGGCGCGCAGAAACGCTCGCATCGCGGTCGCGAAGGTGAGGCCGATCTTCGGGTGGACTTGGACTTGGCGAAGGCCCTTCTGGGTGATTTCAATGGGATCTTCGGCCGTCCAAATCTTTCGCTCGTCGGTATTGATATGTTTGAGAATCGCGTGCAGGCTTGTGGTTTTCCCTGAGCCAGTCGGCCCGACACATAAGATGATCCCGTGCGGCTTCTCTGCGATAGCGTGTATGGCCTGCAATGTAGCGGGGGCAAATTCCATGGCGTCGAGCGGCATCGGTTGCTTGGCCGTCAGGAGGCGCAACACAACATCTTCCTCCTGTCCTGAGGTAGGCAGAGTTGCGACACGCAATTCGACCTCTCGATCCTTCGTCAACCGATACCGGATCTTTCCGTCTTGCGGTTTGCGGCGTTCCGCGATGTCAAGATTGGCCATGACCTTGATGCGTGACACAATCGCACGCCGATAGATCGCCGGAATTCTCATGAACGTCGAGCACGTGCCGTCGATGCGCAGGCGCACAACCATGTCGTGACAATCCTCATACGGTTCGATGTGAATGTCCGACGCGCCGAGACGGTCGGCTTCGGCAATCACCTGATTGGTCAGCCGCACAATGGCTGAGTCGTTTTCGTCGATCCCATCAAATAGGGAATCACGGACAGGCTCAAGATGGATATCATTGACCAACTCACCGAGAATGGCGCCGATGGAACCGCTGGTTCCCTGTCCTCGGGCCAGATGGAGAAATTGTTCGATGTCGCGACGCAGACCCACAGCATAGCGAATGGTCATTCCAGGAAATGTGCGCCGTACATCCCAGCACTTGTCGAAATCGTGAGGATCACTGGTGAGCACATCGATCAGTGAGCCTCGACGCATGATGGGCAGCCAGAAATTCTTCTTGAGATAATCCAGATTGAGCGTTTTAAGCAAGTCGGCATCAATCATCGTTCGTTCATCATACGGGAGATAGGGGCATTGATAAAAATCGCTCAGGGCAGACCCCAACTCGTCTTTCGGGACACGATAGCGGTCGAGCAGCACCGCTTCGAGGTCAACCGTGCCATCTTTGGACACGTCGATCGCCGTCAACACGTCGGCAAGACTGATCATGCCGCGATAGACCAAGCTATCGAGCACGTTTTGCTCAATCGCGCAACGGAAGGGTTTCGATACACGGCCCCTCCTCTTTCCGTCGGTTCCACTCACTGTCTCATTCGTCTCGATCATCATGCGCATTGCCTTTCGTTGTGACCGTCTTGTTAGTACTTCGCTAACCAAGTCCCCGGTTCCCGGTATACAACCGGAAGGCCCCGAAAGAGTCCCTGCGCCAAATCGGCGTTGTACCAGATTTCGATGCCGGTACCGGCTCCAATCGACGTCAGGCTCTGCCCTGCCATGATCGCCCCGTATACGCGAGCAGGGCGTTCAACCTTGATCGCACCAGCCGCATACAGCAAGCCGTTGACGTGGATACCGGACAATTGCACCGGCACCCTTGTCCCTAGCGATGTTGTTCCTGGTAATGGTGGACTGAGAGATGGCACTGATTTCCCTGCCGCACGAGGCCTGCACACCACATGGCCTTGCACGACCAACAGTCCCTCAACATAGTCCATCTCCAGCACCAGTGTTCCCATGTTATCCTCACGCGGCGCCTGCCCATCGATGGTGTCGATGAAGACCAATCCACGATGGTCTCCAACGGTCTGAGATTCCAGCGCGTCTATCGGTGCGATTCCCTGATCAGAATCCGAAGCCCCGTGCGGATGGAGCTGACCTGCACGATCGAGTCGATAATATGTCCCCCATCGCAATGCGATTTTCTTGAGCGAGTCGTAGTCCCACTGATCGAGCCTTACCCCAGGCGTCGGATATTGGTGCAGATGCACGCTTTCAGGGAGCGGAGGATTCACCCCTTGGCCGGGTGGAGGAGCGATGACCGAAACGGTCCCTCCAATCCAATATTCCACCCAGCGATCCTGCGCATACAACATCTCGTGATACGATTGACCGGTAACTGGGGCCTCAGTGCGCTTGAGGGCAAGGTCTTCAACTCGCTGCACCGTAAGATCGCCTAATACCCGTTGATCGCCCCAATGGACCATGATGGGAGATTCTCCACCTGGCTGCATGGCTCCGAGAGTCTGACCGACCTGCGCCGCCGCGCGAACCGCGGGGATCTTCAGAGCCCCGAGCTGGAGCTGGACCGTTCGTGTAATCGGCTTGCCAGCGACCGTCGTGGCCGTCACCTCAACCGTGCTCAACAAGCCTGGCTGCAAAGGGCCATACACTTTCAACTTAAGAATACGTCCAATCCCTCCAAGGGTATTGAGGGCACCACCGGACGAATTGTTGAGAGTCTGATTATCCATTTGGTTTGCCGCATCAAGGATGATGTCGGGCCGGTCGGCGGTCCCGACAAACTGTGAACGCCCGGCTGTGTCGAAGAACGAGGGCCCGTTCTCAGGATCCCCTTGGCGCTTGGCGAGTAATCCGGCAAGGGCTGTTGGAGTAGCTGATGAATCATGAAACCAACTCACCACAACATCCGCCGCACCGTCAGCCAACTGTTGCGCAACGTTATCCTCTTTCATGGAACTGATACCCGGTCCATCCTGAGCTGCCAGGTGAAGAGATGTCATGCCGAGGATTCCAAGCAGAAAGATCAGCATGAGTGCCGCGAGAAGCACGTGGCCCTCGTCGCATTGATGGTCGAATTTCGTTGCACACCCTTCTCCCTTTTTCATATTCCCACTCTCCTTCTTATTGAAGAAGCCTCCGTTAAGTCCTGAGGCTGATTGCTCGAACTGCACGAATTCCTCTGCCAGACATCTTCACGTCAATCACAACCAGTCTGACGAGGGCCGGTTGTGTCGAAACCTGTCCATTTTCGTCCCAGTAGGAGAACCGAGCCTCCCGGATATCTCCGATCAACACACTCGCGCCTCCGTCGACCTGCCGCAGCAATCGCAGAACCCCGCGCTCATCCTGGCGACTGTAGTAGCGGACATGGTTCAGGAGGGAGACAAAGGCTCCGGAGGGAATCTCCCGAGTCAGCGGCTGCATCACGGTAAGCACGCGCCGTTGTCCATCACGAACCAAGGTAAGCCTTTCACACCGCTCAGCCCAACAGACCACAATAATTTTGCGATCATCCCACCCTCGTCCGTCATCGACCGAGAGAATCGTTTGGCCAACCGCTGCTGTTGCTGTGACCGTTGTCGAGAGACCATGCAAATTCGCCAAAAACTCCACTGAGTCCGAAGTTGCGTTGGCGAGAGAGCCGGACCTCGCCAGCCGCATTTCCTGCTCAAAAACTTCTAGCCCCAGGCGAAGATCTTGCTGTTGAGCGACCTCACGTTGTTGCTTCATAAACTGTTGTTGGAAATACGATAGGGCTTGAAGCGTGGCGCCGAGGATGGCTAGCCCAGCCGCCATGGCAAACATCAGCTCGATCAGACTCGTCCCTGTCTCCATCCACACCTTCTGGTGGGTGCCTCGTGCTTGCCGCTCCGTTCGTATCCTGTCTACTCCTAATTTCGTCATGCTATCGGCTCCCAACGAACAATGGGTTGGCGCGCAAAGTAACGACTCGCACTTCTCGCTGGTTCTCACCTACAGCATAGACGGCGCGAGCCTCTATCAGGACATGCCCTGAGCCCGACAGCGAACCGGCGCGGCTCGGCGTGACCGTCCAAATAAGCCTTACGCCATCCTGGTCCCAACTACCGGAATACACCCCATCACCGGCCAGCGCATCGCCGGCTACTCCATCGTCATGCATGACGAGAACTGATGCACCATCGTGATTGAGATCGTCCAACAAGAGACGATCCCATCTCACAGATCGCTTTGCTTCAATCCGTGATTCCGCCATCGCGAGCGCGCGCGACGCTAATGTCCCTACTCGTATACTCTGTTCTGCTGCCTGAAACGCTCCCATCGCGCCAACCAATCCGATCAATGTCAGCGTCATCGCCACCAACACTTCAGCAAAACTGGCTCCGCCCTCTGAATGAAATAATTGACCCCGAGTCATGAGATGGATACCCTTCCGGTGATACTCACCGTAAACATGGTTTCCCGACCTTGACTGTCGCGGACACGAATAGTTGTCGGAGTCACCGACCGACCACTGGGATGAAACAGAAGTTCAGGGCCCGAGGTTGGCTCCTCCACAATCACTCCCTTGCCCGCATAGTCATAGACATGAAGGATGCCCTCGGCATCCGCACGTCGTAGCGTGATCGTCCGGCCCTCTCGATCGAAAATGACTCGAAGCCTCTCTCGTCTCCCCATGGCCAGCTGCCTGGCGAGACGGAGTTCCGAAGCAATCTCCACCGTCGCGCTACGTGCCTGAACCCTCGCGGCTACTGCCTGATAACTCGGCCCAGCTAACACGGCCAACAGGCCTATAATCGCCAGGACGATCAGAAGCTCCGTCAGGCTCCAGCCCTGCTCGTGTGTCTGTGATTCTCTCGGCATATCCCCCTCCCAAAGAAATTTCCCTTACGAGGATGAGCCCAGTATCCAAGACCCATGCCCACATTGATCCACACTGAGGTTGCCGCACACATCGTACGTAACGGGGGTGAAATACCCCATAGGTACGCGCTGTTTCGCGTGGCATGCAGAAACAAGGCAGCAGAGCCATCCTATGCCCGGTGGAAAAGAGGAAGGAAACCAGAAAAACATCTCGCGATTTAGATACAGGGATTCGCCCAAAGAGATACAGGGAGCGGGTTAGAAGGCAGGGTCAAAAAGACCTTGATACCAATCGAGGAGCGGCTGGGCAAAAAACATGGAGAGAAGAGCCCCCAACACAAGAAAGGGGCCAAAGGGGATATAGTCATCGCGCTTGATGACGTGCAGCGCAATCAAACCTACGCCGATGATCGAACCAGTGAGCGAGCCGATCATGATGGTAAGAAGCGCCGGCTTCCAACCAAGAAATGCACCGATCATCGCCAGCAACTTGATATCGCCGCCGCCCATTCCCTCTTTACCGAAGAGATAGGGACTGAGCCAGGCCAAGAGCCAGAGAATGCCGCCACCCACCGCGAGACCGGCCACAGAATTAACTATACCCACCGGCAATACCGTCACTGCACCTAGAAGTCCGACCACCACCCCTGGTATGGTAATGACATTGGGGATCATCTTGTGCGTGAGATCCGTTCCTGTCACCACAACCAGCGCTGAAAATAGCAGAGCATAGAGCGCGGACGTCCAGGTAGGACCGAAGTACCATAAGACGGCGAGATAGCCCAGTGCGTTAGTGGCTTCGACGAGGGGGTATCGTTTTGAAATCGGCGTGCGGCAAGCCCGGCAGCGTCCAGCAAGCCACAGGTAGCTCAGTATCGGAATATTGTCGTAGAACTCGATGGGGTGAGCACACGAGGGGCAATGAGAACCGGGCCAGGCGATTGATTCACCCCGGGGCAGTCTGTAGATGCAGACGTTGAGAAAACTGCCGACCAGCGCACCGAGGAGCCCGACGACACCATAGAGAGACCATTCATGCATAATCGACTCGGGAGCAGACTCCGGCCCGGAACGCCCAAGTTACGTTGCGGGAAATGTGAAATAAACTAGGTAGCTTCACTGGAACCTGGCTCCTACGGTTTACTTATGACACGAGAGTTCTTATAATTGGCCCCGACTGGGTACGGGTTGGTTCTTAGCCTCACCCCATCGACGTAAATTATACCGTACTATCTTTTATTCGCTAAAGGAGAACACAATAATGGCAACGGCACGGACTGCGAAGACGAAGACGAAAACCAAACCTTCCCTAGCCAATCTGACCCCACCCCCACGCAAAAAACGGCCTGAATCACTGACCAGCCGGGAGAAAGAGATTCTTGAACTGATTTGGGCCGGGTTCAAAAATAAGGAAATCGGTCAACGACTCAAGATCAGTGTGAAGACCGTTGAGGCACATCGAGCCAACATGATGAAAAAAATGCGCGTGTCGAACACCGCTCAGCTGATCAAAACTGCGATCCAAGACGGGACGATCAAGATCCGGTAGGCTTTGACGAAGTCGCAACACGATTCCAACGCTGGCGAACCGCTTCAAACAACGTGACGGCAGCTGCAGCTGAGACGTTCAAGGACTGGACACGCCCCTGCATTGGAATCCTGATGCGGTCATCGCACTCTCCCAACACACCAGGGCGAAGGCCTTCCCCTTCTCCTCCAAACACCAGCGCGATCGGGCCGGTCATATCGATGTCGGTATGAAGCTTCGCCGCCTGTGGGTCCACGCCATACACCCACAGGCCGACCTTCTTGAGGTCCTGAATGAGGCGAATCAGGTTGCCCACCCGCCCCACAGCGATGTGATCCAGCGCTCCCGCTGACACTTTCGCCACGACGGATGTCAAACCAACAGCTCGACGTTCCGGGATGAAAACCCCGTGAACACCAGCCGCTTCGGCCGTCCGCAGGACCGCGCCTAAGTTGTGTGGATCTTCGACCCCATCGAGGAGCACGAGAAATGGCTTTTCACCTCGGACCTTCGCCCGATCGAGAATCTGCTCCGTTGTGTCGTAGGATTTCGCGGCGATAAGTGCGATCACACCCTGGTGGTATCCACCAGGTGCCAAACGGTCGAACGCTTGCGGTGGCTCGATATGGACAGGAACTCCCTGCGCCTTCGCAAGTTGGACAAGGTCATGGAATTGCCGATCGGCGCGGAGGACAAGAAGGCGCTGCCAGGGCCGCGTGCCGGCGCGCAACGCTTCGCGCACGGCATGCAGCCCGTAAATCAGTTCCGGCTGACTATCGCTTCCACCGGCTGGTACCGTCGGACTTGTCCTCGATGACGATGCCGTGGGAGGCGAGGAACTGACGAATCTCGTCGGCCTTCTTGAAGTTCTTCTGTTTTCTGGCTTCATTGCGCTCAACCAGTTTTCCTTCTATCTCTTCATTAAGCAAGCTAGGTGCAGCACCCAAAAATTTCAACGCATCTGCACCAGGCGTAACCACCGTGCCGGCACCTCTCACCGTCGCCGCATGTGCCTCTAGCGTACCGGTCCCTAGGATTTCATTGAACAGCCACTTCTCTAATTGAAACAATCCCAGGTTGTTGCCAAGCGACCTAAATTCCTCCCTGGCGATCTTCCTCGCCTCGGTCGAAAGACCTTGACCCAATAATTTATTGACGTCGCCTTTCAATCGCTGTAATTCTGCTATGGCCACTGATGTGTTGAAGTCGTCGTTCATTGCCTCCCGAAATGCGACCCTACATCGCTCAATCACTTCCATCAGCCCCTTGTCAGCCATGGTTCTCTCTTCAGACTCTTTCAGCCGTATGAACAGATCATAGAACCCGTTCACCGCATTCTTGGCTTCCAACAAACTTTGATCGGAAAAATCTAATGGGCCACGATAATGGGTTCCGAGTAAGAAGTACCGCAACATCTCTCCAGTTTCCGCCTCAGGCCATTTTGATTTCTCAAAAATTTCACGAATCGTGAAGAAGTTCCCCAGGGACTTGGACATCTTCTCTTGGTTAATCTGCACGAAACCATTGTGGACCCAGTAGCGAGCAAATTCATTTCCCGTCGCCCCGCATGACTGCGCGATTTCATTCTCGTGATGCGGAAAGATCAGGTCCATTCCTCCGCCATGAATGTCGAACGTTTCACCAAGGTGTTTCATCGACATAGCCGAACATTCGATGTGCCAGCCGGGGCGCCCTGGGCCCCAAGGACTCTCCCATGATGGCTCTCCCGGCTTGCTCCCCTTCCAAAGTGCAAAATCCATTGGATGGCGCTTTCGTTCGTCCACTTCCACTCGCGCCCCAGCCTGCAGATCCTCAAGCTTGCGTTTCGAGAGACGACCATAGGCCTGGTACTTCTCGACCTGGAAATAGACATCGCCTGCCACTGGATAGGCGAGGCCTTTCTGAATCAGCCGGTTAACCAGTCCAATGATCTCAGGCATATGCTCGGTCGCTTTCACTGCACATCACAGCCGCGTATCCACGCTTGTAGCAGAAGCTTCATGAATCATGCGGGCTAACTCCGCTGCTTCCCCTTGAACTTCGACGAAGCCACCACCCGGCGCATATTTGGTCGGCGCACTGTTTCCCACTTCTTGAAACGATCCAGCACCCCATGATTCGTCGCATCGAGATGAATGGGAGTGAGCGACACCGCGCCTTGCTCAAGCGCCTCGTGGTCGGCATCCTTGTTTCGGCTCCATGACACACGAGTCCCGGCAATCCAATAGTAGATCCGGCCATGCGGATCGATCTTTTCAATGATCGGATTATCGAAACGCCTGCGGCTGAGACAGGTGACCCGTACTCCGGTGATCGACCGGAACGGACGATTCGGAATGTTGAGATTCACGAGCGTTTCGTCCGGTAATCCCTCTTTCAAAATCAAGCGAGCGATACGAACAGCGTAGCGAGCGCCAGCGTCGAAAGAAAAATGTTCCAGCCCCTCCTGTGACACTGCCATCGAAGGGACGCCGAGAATCGTTCCTTCCATCGCTGCCGAAACTGTTCCCGAATACAACACATCGTCGCCCAGATTCACACCTTTATTGATGCCTGACACAAGGAGATCGGGCGGCGCCGGGAGGACTTTCAGCACGGCCAGATTCACACAGTCGACCGGCGTGCCGTTGACCGCATAGATCCGCGTTCCAAGCTGCTGCACTCGCAATGGCTTATGGAGCGTGACCGCATGCGCCACAGCAGTCCGTTCACGATCCGGCGCAACCACCCACACTTCACCCACTCTTGATAAAGCCTTAGCGAGCGCCGTCAAACCAGGCGAATGAACCCCATCATCGTTTGTTACCAAAATTCGCATGGGTTCGTCAGAGACAAAAAAAGCTGCCCGGGGCAGCTCGCAGCTTCAGTGCTGAGCGCTGAGAACCGAGCACGACACGATCCTATTCGTCTCAGTTCTCAGCGCGGTCTGTTTTGGTCGGGGCGAGCCGATTTGAACGGCCGACCACTCGCACCCCAAGCGAGTACGCTACCGGGCTGCGCCACGCCCCGACACAGGCTATTCAACGACACCTTTTCCGCATGATCCCCTGGGAGACCGACATACGACTCGATTGAAAGGGATGCAACAAACTGTGATTAGTTGGAATGCGACTCCATAATTTTCAGAATCGCCTGGAGATTCCCCCGCAGTTTCTGCGCAAGTTCTTTGGGACGTACCCGCTGGCTCGCCACCCGGCCGCGCCTGGCCCAATAGCGCTTGACGCCTGCGAGCGTATGCCCTTCTTCATAGAGCATCCGCTTGATCTCCAGCACCGTTTCAACTTCTTTCCTGACATAGAGTCGCTGGTTTCCACGACTTTTCTTCGGCCTAAGAAATGGAAATTCTGACTCCCAGAATCGCAACACATAAGCCGGTAGCTCGGCAATCTGGCTGACTTCGCCGATCTTATAAAAAATCTTGCTGCCCAGCCTGGGCTCATTCCCCATGACCGGTCCTCGTGGTGGGATGAGTTAAAGGTGATGGACGGGGCTATGAATTGACGTACTTCTTAAACACTTGACTGGGACGAAACGTGACCACGCGACGAGGTGTGATGCCTATTTCTTCGCCGGTTCGAGGGTTTCGACCTTTTCGCGCCCCTTTACTACGCACCACAAAATTTCCGAATCCGGCAATCTTGACCGACTCTCCCTTGTGCAACACATCTTTCAACATATTCAGCACGAGTTCGACGATATCCGCGGCTTCATTTTTCGAAATACCAACCTGCTTGTAAATTTCGTTCGCGATATCTGCCTTTCGCATGCATTCCCTCCGACACTTGCGCAAACGTCTCGAATATTGGCCTATGAACTCACGACGATCGATCAACAGTTTCGCTATAAGTTACGTGAGGTTATACGGCCTGTCAAGAAGAAAGATGACGAAGAAGACCCCCCGCTCATTCGTCCCTGGTCAGTAGCTTGTACTCGATACTGTCTGCCAACGCTTGCCAGCTCGCCTCCATAATGTTCTCGGACACGCCGACGGTGCCCCATTTATCCTTATGGTCGCCTGACTCGATCAACACTCGGACCTTGGACTCTGTCCCGCGATTGGCCGACAGCACGCGCACTTTGTAGTCGAGCAGTTTCACTTCCCGGAGTTGGGGATAGAATTTTTCCAATGCTTTCCGCAATGCATGGTCGAGTGCATTCACCGGACCGGCTCCAACTGCGGCTGCATGCTCCACCACACCACCGACTTTGACCATTACGGTAGCCTCAGACGACGAAGCCCCATGGTCCTGCTTTTTCTCAACGATCACTCGAAACCCCAAGAGTTGGAACGCCGGTCTATGCGTTCCCATGGCTTTCCTCATGAGCAATTCGAAGGAACCTTCCGCTGCCTCAAATTGGTAGCCCTCACTTTCGCGCTCCTTCAACACACCGATCAATTCCTGCAGCTTGGCGTGACTCTTATCCAATTTGATTCCATAGGCCTCGATCTTCTCCAGCAACCCACTCCGGCCTGCTGCGTCCGATACCAGCACACGCTGGTGATTGCCGACCAAGCCAGGAATCACATGTTCATAGGTCGCGGGATTCTTGAGTACCGCATGGATATGAACCCCGCCCTTATGGGCAAACGCGGAATCTCCCACGTAGGGCTGGTGCTTATTGGGCATGAGGTTCGCAATTTCAGCAACAAACCCTGAGACCCGCTTGAGATGGCTCAGACGATCTCTCAACGCCGGACGTTTCATTTTCAGTTCAAGATTGGGAATAATCGAGCAGAGGTTGGCATTACCGCACCGCTCACCGATCCCGTTAATCGTCCCCTGTACTTGCACCACACCGGTTTCGATCGCCACCAGCGAATTCGCAACGGCCATTTCACAATCATTGTGAGCGTGAATCCCCAACGGCACCGCACACTCTCGCCGAACAATCTGGCAAATTTCTTTGATTTCCCAGGGCATCGATCCGCCATTGGTGTCGCAGAGAATCACCCGCTCGGCCCCAGCTGCAACGGCATGACGAATGGTCTCCAGCGCGTAGTCCGGATTCGTCTTGTATCCGTCAAAGAAATGCTCGGCATCGTAAAACACCCTCCGGCCTTTCGAGCGGAGATGGGCCACGGAATCGCTGATGAGTTCGAGATTCTTCACAAGGGAAATCCCGAGTGCATCGGTCACGTGCAGCGACCAGGTTTTTCCGAAGAGCGTAATGATCGTCGTCTCAGCCTCCAGCAACGCCCGGATATTTGGATCCTTCTGCACGGCGTTGCTCGATTTTCTCGTCGATCCGAACGCCACCACCGTCGCGGTCTGCAACGGCACAGTCTTGATCATCCGAAAGAACTCGATGTCTTTTGGATTTGCCCCGGGCCACCCGCCTTCGATGAATTGGACGCCTAGCCCGTCCAACTGTTGGGCGACCCGAACCTTGTCTTCGGCCGAAAAAGTCACATCCTCGGCCTGAGCTCCGTCCCGTAAGGTCGTATCATAAATCTCTAGCGCTGCCGGCCGAGCGGCAGACGGAGCTGTACCGGACGGCGTAGCACCGACCGGCTTGCCTTGCGAGGATCGTGATTGTGAAGATTTTCGAGCCATAGGGGAAACGATACCAGGGGCAGAACACATCTGTCGAGGCTCACCTCGGGAGAGTCACCTACTTCGGAATCCGCTCTCCTGCCGGCGACTGATCCAAGCCGAATGCGGAATGGAGCGAACGCATCGCAAGCTCAACATACTTTTCATCAATGACGCAGGAGATCTTGATCTCCGACGTGCTGATCATGAGAATGTTTACGCCTTCCTGCGCCAAGATTTCGAACATCTTGGCGGCGACTCCTGAATGGGAGCGCATCCCGACGCCGACCAACGAAACCTTTGCGATCGCCTCAGTCACGGCAACCGATTTGGCCTCAATACCTTTTGCCACGTCCTGAATCAACGGCAGAGCTTTCTTGATGTCTACCCGTGGAATCGTAAAGGAAATATCCGTCAGGCCCGACTGGCTCATATTCTGTATGATCATGTCGACATTGATGTTGGCCTTGGCCACCGGCCCGAACAGCTTGGATGCAATCCCTGGCTTGTCCGGCACACCTACAATTGTAATCTTGGCCTGATTGCGATCACCCGTCACGCCCGACACCGCAACCGCCTCCATATCCTGATCTTCACGCGTCACGAGTGTCCCCTTTCCTTCTTTGAAGCTGGAGTTCACTTCCACCGGCACATTGAAATTCGCAGCAAATTCGACGGAGCGGCTCTGCAGCACTTTCGCGCCCAGACTGGCCATTTCCAGCATTTCCTCATAGGAAATCTTATCGATTCGTCGAGCCGCGGGCACAATGTTGGGATCTGAGGTATACACACCATCGACGTCGGTAAAAATGATACAGCGATCCGCCTTTAGCGCTGCCGCCAATGCAACGGCGCTGAGATCGGAGCCCCCGCGCCCCAACGTCGTGACATCTGACTGCTCATTAATCCCTTGAAACCCGGCGACCACCGGAATAATTCCATTGAGCAGCGCCTCGCGGATTCGCTCCGCACTCACACGGGTAATGCGCGCTTTGGTATGGGCGCTGTCTGTCATGATCCCGACTTGACGCCCCGTAAACGATTGGGCATCCAATCCCCTAGCCCGCAAGGCCATCGCCAACAAGGCAATGGTCACTCGCTCGCCAGTCGACAGGAGCATATCGAGTTCGCGATCGTCCGGCAGCGGCGTAATCTCATGCGCCAACCGAAGTAACCGGTCCGTTTCGCCGCTCATCGCGGACAGCACCACCACGACACGATGGCCATCCTTGTGCGCCCTCTCGATGCGGTCGCCCACAGAGCGGATCCGCTCGATCGTGCCCACCGACGTTCCCCCATACTTCTGGACTATCAAGGCCACGATCGTCAGGATCCTTTTGCAAACAGCCGCACAACGAATTTCGTCGCATCACGAGGGGGCACGGTCGAGCCCCGGGCGTCAGCCTCGGTAAATCTCCGTCCGGCCTCGGCAGCAAGGGCTGCAGCACTGTCCTGATAGACAAAGAATCCTGGACCTTCCATGGCTTGGCCATGATGTACTGTGCCCCAATCGCACACCGCCACGATACGATGAGGGCCTAACTGCGCCAGTCCTTCGAGCAGCGGCCCTACCAGTTCTCGATCGACCGCTTCGATACCCTTCACCTTGGCCGCGACGTCCGACCCATGGACGACCTCGTCCGGCAACTCCACATGCACGTATGCAAAATCCTTCTTCTTCAGCTCCTCCAGGGCGACCGCCGCTTGGGTACGAAGATCCCCACCGGCCAATCTCGCTCCGTCCACGGCTTCAAGCCCGGCCATGATGCCAAGTCCGCGATGGACATCACTCTGAGAGATCACCACACCGGACGTCTTCAATCGTTCAGAGAGACTTGGCCAAAGCACAGGCCGACCTTGGCCCCAGAGCCAGAGACAATTGGCCGGCTTCTGCCCCGCATCCTGGCGTTCATCGTTAAGGGGATGATCTCGCAAGATCTGAAACGAGGCGTCCATGAGTTTCCAAAGAATGTCGGAGCCGTCTCCTGTCGGCAATGCATCGGCGATCGGTCGACCTGCCAGTAGTTGCGGATCTGTACAGACGGCGCGCGACTTCCCATTGACCCACACCATGAGATGACGGTGGCCTAACCCGGGATAGAACTGAATCATCTCAGACCCGAGCTGTTCATTGATCGCCTCGATCAATTCTCGGGCCTCTTCCGTCGAAATCAAGCCTGCGGTTGCATCATCCATCTCCACGTGCGGTCCAAGCTTCTTGATTTCGTTCAACCCGCCCTTACTCCCAGGCGGAGCGTCTGACCGCAACGAGACCATCGTGCAGCGATACACCACGTCATGCTCGCCGACGGCAACCCCCAGACTCGCCGCTTCAAGCGGGCCTGGCCCCTGGTAGTATTTCTTAGGATCGTACCCGAGTATAGCCGTTCCCGTCAGACCGTTTCCCTGTCGCACGCTCTCAGAACTCGCGGCCAGAACACCAAGTTCCCCGCTTTGCGCAAGCCGATCCAGATGAGGGGTTGACGCCGCTTGAAGGGGTGTCCGCCCGTCCAATTCCTCCCGTGGATGGTCGGCCATCCCGTCGGTATGGAGAATCACATATTTCATCGAAGCCCTACTCGCATGATATCTACACCCTTAACAGACGAGCGACATCCTCCCGCGTCGCCCTAACGGTTTTCGGCTGTGCCGATACATTGATGGCTGTGTCGGCATCTTTCAATCCATGGCCGGTCAAGGTGCACACCACGATCTCGCCTTCACGCAATGCGCCCTGCTTGTTCAGCTTCATGACGCCGGCAACCGATGCGGCGGATGCCGGCTCACAGAACACTCCTTCCGCCGCCGCCACCGCCCGATAGGCCTGGAGAATCTCTTCATCCGTTACTGAATCGATCGTTCCCGCTGACTCCTTCACGGCAGCCGAAGCCGTTTCCCAGCTGGCCGGATTGCCGATCCGGATTGCCGAGGCCACTGTTTGCGGATTCTCCACAATGTGGCCGAGTACGATGGGTGCCGCGCCGGCCGCCTGAAATCCAACCATACGGGGCAGCCTTGTGGATTGATTGGCTGCGCGGTATTCCTGATACCCTCTCCAATAGGCCGTAATATTGCCGGCGTTCCCAACCGGTAATGCGTGAACAGTCGGAGCATCGCCGAGCTGATCGCAGACTTCCATCGCGCCGGTTTTCTGCCCCTCAATCCGATAGGGATTGATCGAGTTGACCAACTCGATGCGATAGGTCGCCGACAATTCTTTGACGATGGTCAAGGCTTGGTCGAAATTTCCTTCAATCTGGATCACAGTGGCTTGGTGCATCATGGCCTGGGATAGTTTCCCCATCGCAATCTTCCCGGCAGGAATCAACACGTAGACCGCCAGCCCAGCCCGGGCACCATAGGCTGCCGCGGATGCCGAGGTATTTCCCGTTGAGGCGCAGATCACAGCCTGGGCACCTGATTCAACGGCCTTTGAAATGGCCATCGTCATACCACGATCCTTGAATGATCCTGTCGGATTCATGCCTTCAAATTTGAGGTAGAGGTCGATGCCGGGAGCAATCTGTTTAGCCAGCCGCGTCGCCTTGATGAGCGGAGTGTTACCTTCGCCGAGCGTCACCACGGGGGTGCGGTCGGTCACCGGAAGAAACTTGCGATACTCCTCGATCACACCACGCCAGCAATTCATCCCATTCACTCGTCCTTGCCCTCAACCCTGATCAAAGTGGTGGGCTCGGAAATGAAGGCCATGCGATTGATCGCCCCTAGTGCCGTTTGGACATCGCGCTCCATAGCGGTATGGGTCTTGATCACGATCGGAACCGTTTGTCCTTCACGTCGCCCTTGTTGAAGAACAGATGAAATACTGATCCCACACCGGCCCAACTCCCCTGCAATGTGCGACAAGACACCTGGGCGATCCAGCACCATAAACCTGAGGTAGTAGAGCGAGCTGATTTCCTCCATCGTCCGTATACGAATCGGGCGACGCTGGTTCTGCTGGAACGAACCGGGCGGCACCCGTCCGACCGCTCCCTTCAGGAAGTTGCGCGCAATCGCGATGAGATCGCCGACCACCGCACTGCCGGTCGGCATGGATCCCGCGCCACGACCATAGAGCACCACATCGCCCACCGCATCGCCCACAAGCTGAATCGCGTTGTAGACTCCATCGACTTGGGCGATTGGAGATGAGGACGGCAGCATCGTGGGATGCACCCTGGCTTCGACTTCGTGACCGACGAGCTTCGCAATACCCAACAGCTTGATGGTATAGCCGAACTCCTTGGCAAAAGCGATATCGAGCGGTGTAATGTGGGCAATCCCCTCGGTATACACCTCTTTCACATTGACCGGTGTCCCATAGGCCAGCGCCACTAGAATGGCCAACTTGTGCGCGGAGTCGATACCGGCCACATCGAAGGTCGGATCCGCTTCGGCATACCCAGCCTGCTTCGCTTCATCGAGCACCGTCTCGAAGCTCTGGCCTTCATGGGTCATGCGCGAGAGAATATAATTGGCCGTCCCGTTGATGATCCCATAAATAGATTGGATGGTGTTAGCCGCCAAGCCTTCCCTCAACACCTGGATGACGGGAATCCCTCCGCCCACACTCGCTTCGAAACCTAAGTCGATATTCGCGCGGGACGCCGCCGCAAATATTTCTTCTCCGTGTAACGCGAGCAAGGCCTTATTGGCAGTCACAACATGCTTCCCCGCCGCGATGGATTCCAGAATAATGCGTTTGGCCGCATCGCAGCCTCCGATCAACTCCACGACAATGTCGATCGACGGATCGGCGAGAATCTGCTTTGCATCGGTCGTGAGCAGGCCAGGCGGCAGCGCAACACCTCGGTCGCGTGTCACATCGAGGTCGGCAATTCGAACAAGCTCGATCGGCACACCGACCCGGCGGCTGATCAAGGCGGCATTCTCCAACAGAATCTTTGCGACACCCGTCCCAACCGTTCCGAACCCAATGATGCCGACGCCCACACGCGACATCATGGTTCCGAGCCCTCAAGCTTCAGGGTTTTCCGGATGCCTCGCACCGCTTGTCTCGTGCGATGTTCGTTTTCGACAAGGCCGAATCGCACATACTCATCCCCGCCTTCGCCGAACCCGATCCCGGGAGATACCGCTACTTTCGCTTCGCGTAGCAAGAGTTTCGAAAATTCCAGCGACCCCAGAGAACGGTAGGGCAGTGGAATCCTGGCCCAGACGAACATCGTCGCGACCGGCTTATCCACCTGCCACCCGATGCGATTCAGTCCACTCACCAACACATCGCGACGCTTCTGATATCGCAAAACTGTCTCTTTGACACAATCCTGAGGTCCATTAAGGGCGATGACGCTGGCAATCTGGAGAGGTTGGAAAATACCGTAATCCAGGTAACTCTTAATCTTGGCCAAGGCCCCGACCACCTCGCGGTTACCGCAACAAAAGCCCACGCGCCAACCGGGCATATTGTACGCTTTGGAGAGGGTATAGAACTCGACGCCGACATCCTTGGCCCCGGGAACCTGCAAGAAGCTCGGCGCCTTATATCCGTCGAAGACCAAGTCGGCATAGGCCAGGTCATGAATGACGATTACAGAATGTTCTTTGGCAAAAGTGACGATCTTCTTAAAAAATTCGAGGTCCACCACGGCCGTGGTGGGATTGTGTGGAAAATTGATGACCAAGATCTTCGGCCTCGGAAAGGTCTGGCGATAGACTCGCTGTAGATCATCGAAGAAGTCACTGTCGGGTCGAAGCTCGATCCCACGGACTTCTCCTCCCGCAATGATGAAACTATACATATGAATAGGATAGGTCGGCGTCGGCGTCAGCACGACGTCGCCGGGTCCGATCAAGGCCAGCGCCAAATGTGCCAATCCTTCTTTAGAGCCGATCGTGACGATGGTCTCGGTCTCAGGATCCAGATCGACATCGTAATTCCGCTTGTACCAACCCGTGATCGCATGCCGCAGTTTTGTAATGCCACGCGAGGCCGAATACCGATGATTTTTTCCCTTCCGTGCCGCCTCGATCATCTTCTCGACGATATGGCTCGGCGTCGGTTGGTCCGGGTTACCCATTCCAAAATCGATGATGTCTTCACCCTGCTGGCGAGCCTCGAGTTTGAGACTCTGCACCTGAGCAAATACATACGGCGGTAGTCGTTTAATGCGATAAAAACCGTCGCCTAATCCCATGTACGTCCTCTGTCGGTCATACCCGCACGCGCCGAGGCATCAAGGAGCCGCCCCCCGCTGCTTGAAGGGGCCTATTCTAATGGCGCAGAGCATATCGAGTCAAATTATGCCGTGATTCTGTGGGGTTCGGCATCTAGACCCTTTTGATTGATTGAGACGATATTCAGCCAGTTCTGCCTCCAGGTCCTTGCCCCGCTCTGTTGATTTCTGTTACAACTGCAGCGCCTTTTGCGCTCATCACTCAACTCAGTTTTTCCACGCTCTACATAGCAGAACGGAGGGTCCGTGCCACGACTTGGGGTGAACATCGACCATGTGGCGACATTACGGCAAGCCCGTGGTGGAACCGACCCGGACCCCCTAGCCGCCGCTGTGCTCGTAGAATTAGCAGGAGCTGATGGTATTGTCGTCCACCTGAGAGAAGATCGACGTCATATCCAAGACCGCGACCTTCGCCTCTTGCGTGAACTCATCCGCACCAAGCTCGATCTGGAGATAGCCGCCGATGAAACGATGGCCAAAATTGCTCTGACCATCAAGCCGGATATGGTGACCCTCGTCCCGGAGAAACGTCAGGAGCTGACGACTGAAGGCGGCTTGGACGTGACCGCCCACAAAGATCGTATCCAGCAAATCGTGACCCTCCTTCACGACGCAGGCATTCCTGTCAGTCTCTTCATCGAGCCGGATTTGGCCCAAGTCAAAGCCGCACACAGAGTCTCAGCCGACTTCGTCGAACTCCATACCGGCCGCTACGCGAATGCCAAACGCTCGAAAGAAGCCGACGCTGAAGTCGAGGCGATTACACAATCGGCTAAGCTCTCGTACAAACTTGGTATGGGCGTCAATGCCGGGCACGGCTTGGACTACCGCAACGTGATGCGGCTCACGCATATTCCTGAAATCGTCGAATACAATATCGGCCACAGCATCATTGCCCGAGCGGTTCTCGTCGGCCTCGACCAAGCTGTGAGAGAGATGAAAGCGTTGCTGAGTTGAACCCTCTCGCCGGTGCGATACCCTGCGTTCCTCTGTGGACCACGCGATTCACACTGGTCATGACAGTACACCGTCGGCAACAAATATCTCTCTACTCCACACTCACCCGATTCCATATGCCATATCGATCACGCACGCAAGGCCATTGATGAAGATCGTGACAGGAACCGAGATGCAGTCGCTCGATCGCCGCACGATCACCGAAGCGCATGTCCCCAGCACCGTCTTGATGGAGCGCGCCGGCGAAGGCATTGTCAGACATCTTGAGGAGTACTGTGGGCCGGTACGAGGCAAGTCTATTGCCATTCTCTGCGGAAAAGGAAACAACGGAGGAGACGGATTGGTTGTTGCCCGGCTGCTGCACCGCCGACGTGCACGAATCCATGTCGTTCTCCTCACTCCTATCACCGACTTGGGTCGCGATACCGCAACGATGTATCGACGGCTCGTTCGGATCATGGGGCGAACCGCGATCGTTCGATTCCGATCTGCCGACCAGATACGACCTCTCCTCGCCTCCAGCGACATCCTTATCGACGCCCTCCTGGGTACCGGATTGTCCTCCGTCGTAACCGGAGCCTATCGTGAGGCCATTGACCTCATCAACAATGCCGGGAAACCAATTGTCGCCGTCGATATTCCATCCGGCCTCCATGCCGATACCGGCGCCGTCCTTGGACAGGCAATCCATGCCACATTAACCATCACCTGTGGCCTCCCGAAACTTGGTCTCTATGTCGATGCGGGGATCGACCACGCCGGTGCCGTCCGTGTCGCAGATATCGGCATTCCACCCGCCTATGTGGATGCCATCGAGAGCCGAACCATGCTCCTGACACACGACAGCGCGTGTCAGTCGCTCCCGACGCGCAAACTCTCCTCCCATAAGGGAACGTTTGGCCATGCAGGGATTATTGCAGGATCCGTCGGAAAAACAGGCGCGGCAGCGTTGGCAGCCCGGGCGGCCCTCCGCATTGGAGCAGGCTTAGTGACCGTCGCCACTCCCAACAGTGTGAACGATGTCCTGGAGGCCAAGTTACTGGAAGCCATGACGATGCCGCTCCCGGAAACAAAAGCACGGACACTTGCCCGCTCCGGACTCGATCGTGTCGTGGCGTTTATCCAAGCACGCACAGCGATCGCCGTTGGCCCCGGACTTTCGACCCATCCTGAAACCGTTGAGCTCGTTCAGTCATTGTTGAAACATCTGGATCGCCCATCGGTTCTCGATGCCGATGCACTGAACGCCTTGGCAGGGCGGGCCTCATTGCTGACCGAATGTACAACCCCGCCCATTCTCACCCCACACCCCGGCGAGATGGCCCGGCTCGAAGTCGATGCCACCACACAGAGCGTCAACGCAGACCGAATCGGCACAGCCAGACGGTTTGCCCGAGAACGCGGCGTATTCGTCGTCCTCAAAGGCGCACGGACCGTGATCGCCCGCCCCGACGGGCTTGTCGCCATTTGCCCAACCGGCAATCCCGGCATGGCCACAGCAGGAACCGGTGATGTGTTGACCGGCATGATTGTCGGCCTACTGGCACAACGGGTTCCTGTGTGGGAGGCCGCCTGTGCCGCAACCTATTTTCATGGATTGGCCGGCGACTTAGCGTCGCGACGCCTCGGGCAGCCCGGGATGCTTGCCGGCGACCTTATTGCTCAGATTCCGTATGCGCTCCAACAGACGAAAACGATCTGACCTCACCAGGCCGACCAAGGCGAAACTGCTTGTCGTACGCCGTCATGCCGCATCGAGCTTGCCATGGCGACTCGTATCGGTTTCGCGCCAACACACTGATCGACTAGGCCAAGCGATCGGTCGCGTGCTTCGCGGGGGAGAAAGCATTGCGCTCTTCGGACCGCTCGGAGCGGGTAAAACCACGCTCGTTCGTGGAATCGCACAGGGGCTGGGCGCATCGCCAGCGACAGTGACCAGCCCGACGTTCGTCGTGATCCACGAATATGACCAAGGACGCCTCCCACTTGCCCACATGGATTTGTACCGCATTCGCTCACCCCACGACCTTGAATCAACAGGATTGATCGAGTATTTTTCAGGCCAAACCGTGACGGTGATAGAATGGGCCGATAAGGGCCTTGCCGCGCTGCCGCAGGACCGGATTGAGATTATACTGAATCATCGAGCCATACGAAGCCGAACGATTCAGTTGCGCGCGACAGGACCGACGTCCAACGAAATCATCGCGCTCACACGTACGCAGTACAGAAAGACCGGCAGGGTACTTCGAGGGTCATCACCCGGGACCTTGAGCGAAAAGGAAACATCAAGGCCATGATTAGACTGATCTTCGTCGGAGTGCTGCTGCTTCTCTCACTGGCTTTTTTCCTTCAGAACCAGGAACAGGAAGTCACCCTCCGTTATTTCTTCGGGCTCTTCGAAGCTTCGACGCCGATCTATAAACCCATCTTGGCTGGATTTGCGATGGGACTCCTGGTCTCCGGGATTCTTTTCTTTCCTCCGTGGGTAAAGAACCGCCTGGAACTCCGCCGAAAAACCAAAGCCCTGCAAGAAGCCGAAGTGGACTTAGAGCGGCTACGCCTTTCACTCGATACCGCTACCGGTCGTACATCCTCCACCCTTACCGGCGAAGCACATCGAGACCGACACGATGAGTGACGCAGATGCCTCACCCTTGATGCGGCAACACCGCGAAATCAAGCGCGGCTATCCCGATGCCATTCTGTTGTTCCGCGTCGGTGACTTCTACGAAATGTTTTACGAAGATGCGCAGATTGCTTCCACACTACTTTCCATTACCCTCACCTCTCGAGACAAATCCAGCGCCAACCCTGTTCCACTCTGTGGAGTCCCCTACCATGCCGCGCAAGGCTACATCGCCAAACTTCTCAAAGCCGGACGAACCGTCGCCCTCTGCGAACAGGTGGAGGACCCGAAACTCGCTAAGGGCCTCGTGCGCCGCGAAGTCGTTCGTGTGTATACACCGGGGACGCTGATCGATACGGAGTTCCTTTCTCCTGGGGAATCGCATTTTTTGGCTGCGGTAGCCTTCTCCGACGATACGGTTTCATCTGCCAGGAGGCTACCCATCATTGGCCTGGCCTGTTTGGACATCTCCACCGGAGAGTTTTGGGTCACAGAATTCCAAGGGGCACAGGCGGAGATTCAGCTGATGGATGAGCTGGCCCGGTTGGAACCACGGGAGATACTCTACCCCGATTCCCCTGCGAATGCTGGATCGTGCCTGACTCGCCTGCGTGGACCACGGCTCTGTGCCCAACCCTCAACCTCCTTCAACTCCAAAGGTGCTGAGCAATTACTCCAAACACAGTTTGCGGTGCATTCGCTCGATGGATTCGGCTGTCGCGGCCTGAGCGCAGGGATCGGAGCCGCCGGAGCAGTGTTACGATATGTTCGAGAAACTCAGCCAACCGCTTCTCTCGCACACCTTCGCCGCATACACGTTCGCTGGAACGGCGATGCCATGCATCTGGATAGCGCCACCATTCGCAACCTCGAACTTGTACGGCCGCTGGAATCCGGTGAGCACCGATCAGGTCAGGATCAACCCACAGTGTTGTCGGTGCTGGACCGCACAACCACAGCGATGGGCAGTCGCTTGTTACGCCAATGGCTCGTCAGACCGCTTCTTAATTGTGACACCATTCACGCTCGTCTCGATGCCGTCGGCGAGTTGAAAGACCTCATTCAACAACGCGTATCTCTCCGGTCCGCTCTCCGCAATGTGCAAGGCATGGCCCGTCTGGGGAGCCGCGTCATGCTCGGCATCGCAGGGCCGCGCGAACTACTTGCATTGAAACAGTCCGTGGACGCCTTGCCGGAATTACGATCCCACCTCCAATCGTTCGTCGCTTCATTGTTGTCTGATGTTCGAGAGTCGTGGGACGATTGCCACGATGTGCATGATGCGATTGCGCAGGCCATCAAACAGGATGCGCCGATGGCGCTCCGCGACGGTGGCGTGATTCGTGAGGGATACCATGCCGGGGTCGATGAACTGCGCAAGGCAAGCACAGAGGGAAAGAACTGGATCGCCTCATTGGAAGCCAAAGAACGAGAGCGAACGGGGATCGACTCCTTGAAGATTCGCTACAATCAGGTATTCGGCTACTACATCGAGATTACGAAGACACACCTGTCCCGCATCCCGCCCGACTACATTCGCAAACAGACGCTGGTCAATGCCGAGCGATTCATGACACCGGAACTCAAAGAGTTGGAAGAGCGTGTCACGGGCGCTGAAATGAAACTGTTGGCGCTCGAACAAGAGCTGTTTGAACAATTGCGCGAACGCGTGGCACACGAGGTGCCTCGTCTTCACACGATGGCCCAGGCTGTCGCGTTAATTGATGTCCTCGCTTGTCTGGCCGAGACCGCCGCGTTACAGCGCTATGTCAAACCCCTCGTCGATGAGAGCAGCACAATCCTTGTTCGTGAAGGCAGGCACCCAGTCGTCGAGCAACTTCATAGTGATCTGACCTTTGTACCCAACGACACCACTCTCGACTGTGAACACAACCGTCTTGTGATTCTTACCGGACCCAATATGGCAGGGAAAAGCACCTATCTCCGTCAGGTGGCTCTGATCGTGCTGTTGGCACAGATTGGGAGCTTCGTGCCGGCAGCCGAAGCCCGCATTGGACTGGTCGATCGGATTTTCACGCGTGTGGGGGCCTCGGACAATTTAGCTGCTGGACAGAGCACCTTCATGGTGGAAATGATCGAGTCGGCACACATCTTGAACAGCGCGACCACCCGCAGTTTGATTCTCTTGGACGAGATCGGGCGAGGCACCAGCACCTACGACGGACTGAGTATAGCCTGGGCTATCGCCGAGCACATACAAGACCGCCGGCACCTGGGAGCCAGGACGCTATTCGCGACGCATTATCACGAAATGACGCAGCTGGAAGGGTTACGGGAAGGAATCAAAAATTATTGCGTAGCGGTTCAGGAACGGGATGGAGAGGTGGTCTTCCTGCGTAAAATTGTGGCGGGTGGCGCTGACCGCAGTTACGGTATTCATGTTGCCAAACTGGCGGGATTGCCTACCTCCGTGATCG
This sequence comes from Nitrospira sp., assembly GCA_005116885.1. Classification (GTDB taxonomy): domain Bacteria; phylum Nitrospirota; class Nitrospiria; order Nitrospirales; family Nitrospiraceae; genus Palsa-1315. The sequence continues at coordinate 40,935 of SWDP01000010.1, read as the reverse complement.
AGAGAGCTCAGGAGGTACTCGCACAGCTTGAACAAACCGATTCGACGACCCAGACTCCCGCTCTGCCCTCAGAACAAAAACCAACCCAGGCTTCCCTTCCCCATGCACACCCGATTGTGGATGAGGTGAGACAGATCGATCTCTTTTCAATGACCCCGCTGGATGCGCTCAACCGGCTTGCCGATCTGCAGCGCAAGGCCGCCGACTCCGACAAGTAACTCTCAAAACAAAGGCGGCATCCCCTTTCGGAGATGCCGCCCTTACAAACAGAGACCGGCTTAGTTCAGTGAGCTGCACCTGTGTTATACTTCGCGGTCCAGGGAATCAAGCCAGCGATGGGCTCTCCACCTGGGAGCAACACATCATACTGCATAGGAATAGCAGCCCCATTAGGAGACTTCGGTGAGGTATTGAGACCTTGCTTCGCGGCTGCGCAGCCAGCCTCGACTTCGCTCTTGCCCGCACACTCTTTCAACCGCACGCCGGAAATGCTCAACGGCTTCCCCATGGAACCAGCTACTTCCGGAATCTTCTTGACTGAGGAAATGACACGATGATTCTGTTCAGGTTCTGTCGCCACAAACTCGATCAAGTCGGTCGTGCTGCCAGGTGGCACTTCCTTGGCCGCAGCCGGTCCCGCATGAGGACGGCCCATCTTCTTGAGTTCTTCCCATGCACCCTTGTCGGCATAGAACTTTAGATTTTTGCCTGGGTGAATTTTCTGCCAGAAGAGACCGCTCTCGGCAACTCCGCCGAACACAGAGACGTTGATCCAGACCGCCTCATCGTAAGGATCGAGTACGATCACCCGACCCTGTATGGTGGTCGGCTTACTCATATCGCCCCACTCAAACCGTTCTTGGAATGATTCGATCGCCAGCGCGGAAGAAACGGTTGAAACCACCATCCCTACAGCCGCCATGATGGCTAACCCTTTTGCATGAAACTTCATAATCGCATCCCCCTTAACAGAGCATGAAAGAATAAAATCTTGTCAAGGTCGATTACTTAATAACCTTAAAGCCGGTGATCGTCCGACCGTCCAGGCTCACTTCCATGGCCACAAGTTCCTGAGAGGCCTTAATGATCTGATCCATCAAGGCCTTGTCCTTCACCGCCAACCGAACAGTTGTGGCCGCATGGTACCAACCCGAGTACGGATTATTCTTATCGGTACCGCCTACAAAGCCCCAACCACAACACGTGAGCAATGGATCAGGCGGCTTCACATCAAGGTCAGACGATGATCGGCCATTCGGGGTTCCAGACGCCTGCTCACCACTGTTCCAATATTGAATGCCGAACAGTAGTTCTCCATCAGGATTGTCAGCCCATTGTGACCACACTCGCCCCTTGAGCGTCTTGGTCACTTCACCTTTCATGGGCTTTCCACCGGCAATGTTATCGGTTGGACCAGTCGGACCAGCTTCAGGAGGAGCCGCAGGGTCGGCAATTGCAAACTGAGTCGTGAGTAAACTCACTGCGGAAAACACTGTCATGGCGGCGATAAGTATGGCCTTTGGCATACCTAGTCCCTCCTTCATAAAAATATCAACCAGAATGACCGACTGAATATCTAATTCAAGAACTACAAAAACTTCAAAGTTGAGTCAAGAAATGTAGATATTCCAACTTCTTCTCTAAATTATATTAGCGCCAGATCCGGCATTAATGTTCACGGTCTGAATTTTTCGCCATGGTACTGAAATGATGAAACTGTGTCAACAAAATGTTTGGCCTGTTGATAGCTGCAACTTTCAGGAAAAATGCTTTGAACAATCAATATATTGCGAATGTTCGTGGCGTTGGCCTTTACTTACACTTACTATTCGATAAACTCATAGTAAAAAATTCTCATTGGTATGCGTGAAGACTGCGTGAGGCTAGTGGCCCAAGCCCGGTGATCGCTAGCGAGTCCAGTCCAAAATACTGTCGGCCCACATTGAAGACCTGCTCCACATTCACGTGATCGATATGAGCTAACATACTACTGAGCGAGGTATGCCTTCCGTATGTGAGCTCGTCCTTCGCCAGCTTATTCATTCGGCTGTGTGAACTTTCCAAGCTCAGCATCAAACTACCTTTCATCTGAGCCTTCACGCGCTCAAGCTCGTTCCGTTCGACGCCTTTGATCCCAATCTGTCGAATCTCTCGGCAGACAAGATCCACGACGCGATCGACTTCCTTCGGCCTTGTCGCCGCATAGACCGTAATCATGCCGCCATCCGAATAGCCGGACAAGAACGAGTAGATCGAATAGGCGAGACCCCGCTTCTCTCGAACTTCTTGAAATAATCGTGAACTGACACTGCCACCCAATACGCTATTGAGCGCGTACAACGCATAGCGATCCTGATGTCCGGCAGCGACGCCTTTGAGACTGAGACAGAGATGCACCTGCTCCAACTGTTTTTTCTTCAGCAAGACACCACTATGCACGCTAGGCGGGATGCGCCCATTGAGCGAAGCTGTCTTTACGGCACTGCCCTTGCCGAAATACCGGGCAACGAGTCGATCAAGTTTGGCCTGCTCGAAGTTTCCGGCAATCGAAACAACCGTCTGCCTTGGATCGTAACGTGCTTCGATATAGTCCAACAAATCCTGACGTCGCAGGCCTTCGATCGTCTTCTCTCGACCAAGAATGGAGCGTCCAAGCGGATGGCGCTCCAGCACCTGCCCCATGTGGAGCTCTTGTACGAGATCTTCCGGGTCATCTTGGACCATACGGATCTCTTCCAGAACGACCTGTTTTTCTTTTTCAATTTCTTTGGGTGCAAAACTAGAATGGTGGAACAGGTCGGAGAGGAGCTCGAGCGCGTGCTCCAAATGTTGATCCAGCACCTTCACGTAATAGGTCGTCGTCTCACGCGAGGTGAAGGCGTTCATCTCTCCACCAAGCGCGTCGATTTCACGTGAAATTTCTGCGGAAGAACGCTTGCGCGTTCCTTTAAAGAGCATGTGCTCGATGAAATGGGAATACCCTGCTTGGCAAGTCTGCTCGTCCCGAGACCCGGTGTTCACCCACACGCCCACGGTGACCGACTTGAGCGTCGGCATCCGTTCGGTCACCACCCGCACTCCGTTGTCCAAAACGAGCTTGCGATACAAGACAGCTACCTGGCGGACGGATCAGGCGCACCGGCTGCGCTGGGAGCCGGCATGGCTTCCTTCCGGCTGAGACGGATCTTTCCCTGCCGATCCACTTCCAGGACCTTCACCAGAATTTGATCGCCTTCCTTTACTTCATCGGATACCGCTTGAACTCGATGATGCGCCAATTGCGAAATATGCACCAGTCCGTCGGTTCCCGGCAAGACCTCGACAAACGCTCCGAAATCCATAATCTTCCGAACCGTGCCCATATAGATCTTCCCGATCTCGACTTCTTCGGTGATCCGACTGATCATGTCTTTGGCCTTTTCGGCTGACGCTCCATCAACCGACGCGATCGTCACGGTTCCGCTGTCGTCAACGTTAATCTTGACCCCGCAATCCGCAATGATGCCGCGGATCGTTTTGCCGCCTGGACCAATGATCTCACGGATCTTGTCCTGCTTCACCTTCATCGTGAAAATTCGTGGCGCGTACGCTGACAACGTGGTCCTCGGCACGGGAAGCGCCTTCTCCATACAACTCAAAATGTGTAAACGGCCGGCTTTGGCTTGTTCCAAAGCCTGCTGCATCAAGGCCGATGTAATGCCACCAATCTTGATATCCATCTGTAAGGCGGTCACACCCTGCTTGGTGCCGCAAACCTTGAAGTCCATATCACCAAGGTGGTCTTCCAGCCCAAGAATATCGGAAAGGATCATGACTCGATCGCCTTCCTTGATCAATCCCATCGCAATCCCGGCTACCGCCTTGCTGACCGGTACGCCGGCATCCATCAACGCAAGACTCCCGCCACAGACAGTCGCCATCGACGAGGATCCGTTGGACTCGAGGATGTCGGACACGATACGGAGCGTGTAGGGGAAAGCGTCCTTGCTCGGAATCACCGGAGCCAATGCCCGCTCCGCCAATGCACCATGACCAACTTCCCGACGCCCCGGCGAACGAAGTGGTCGCGCCTCGCCTACGCTGAACGGCGGAAAGTTGTAGTGGAGCATGAACGTCCGCATGTACTCCCCTTCCAACGCATCGATCCGCTGCTCGTCGTCCGTGGTCCCCAACGTGACCACGGCCAAACTTTGAGTCTCACCTCTGGTGAAAATGGCGGAGCCATGCGTCCGTGGCAGCGCGCTGACTTCGCAGGTGATCGGACGAATATCGGACGGGCCACGACCATCCGCTCGCGACCCCTTCTCTAGGATCATGTTCCGGACTTCGGTATATTCCAGTTCATGGAATACCAGCTTGACGTGCCGCTCTCGATTCGGATCGTCTGCGCTCTTGAGCTTCTGGACAGCGTCGTTCTTGACCTCATCCAACCGCTCCTGCCTGGCCGCTTTGTTCGGGATCATAATGGCATCCCGAATCCCTTGCGCCACCAAGGCCTTCACTTGAGCCGCGAGTGCGGAGTCGATCTGCTCCTTCGCCACTTTCCGCTTAGGCTTGCCGGCAAGGGCTTGCAGTTCGCGAATCTTGGACACAATCTTTTTGATTTCGGCATGGGCAAGCTCGATCGCCTCGAGCATGATGGCTTCGGACAGTTCGTTCGCCCCCGCCTCGACCATCATGACAGCATCAGCCGTTCCTGCCACAACAAGGTGCAGTTCACTCTTCGCCACCGTCTCAAGATCCGGGTTCACGACGAGCTTGCCATCCAGCCGACCAATCCTCACGCCTGCGATCGGATTGTCGAACGGAATATTCGAGACGGTGAGGGCAGCAGAGGAGGCGATAATGCCGAGGATGTCGGAGGAGCCTGTCTGATCGGCCGAAAGAACTGAGGCGATGACTTGGGTCTCGAAGTAATAGCCCTCAGGAAAGAGCGGACGGAGCCCCCGATCGATCTGCCGGCTGGTCAGCACAGCTTTTTCAGATGGACGAGCTTCCCGTTTGAAATACCCGCCGGGAATCTTCCCGGCCGCGAAGGACTTTTCCTGATAATCAACCGTCAAGGGAAGAAAATCGATGCCTGGCTTGGCAACTTGCGACGCAACGGCCGTCGCCAACACGACGGTATCGCCATATGAGGCCCAAATCGAACCGTCTGCTTGTCGTGCCACACGACCGGTCTCAAGTCGCAGGATACGCCCGGCGACCTCTATTTCAACTGTGTGTACCATCTGGGTCTCCTCTGGTTAGGCCCCACAGATGCCCACAGAGATGAACTCACCAAGAAGTGCTGAGTTGTGCGTGCTGAGTATCGAGGAGTTTTCTGAACCTCTCAGCACTCAGCACGTTCTGTTAAGTGAGCGCATCTCAGTGTTCACCTGTGCGACTGACTACTATCCGCTAGTGTGCCTCCTGGCCCGCCAGCGAGACGGGATACTACTTTCTGATGCCCAATCGTTCGATCACCGCACGATAGCGTGCGTCACTAATGCCACGAAGATAGTCGAGTAACCGCCGGCGACGTCCGACCAAGAGAAGCAGTCCACGCCGCGAGTGATGATCTTTTTTGTGGAGCTTGAAATGCTCCGTCAAATACGTGATCCGGTTGGTCAACACCGCGATCTGGACTTCTGGAGAGCCGGAATCCGTCTCATGCTGTCGGTATTGCTTGATCAGCTCGGTCTTTGCCTCTTTAAGTAATGCCATGGGTTTCTTCCTTCCTGCTCCCTTCCTTCATCTGCAACGAAGCCTTATATTTCTTGATCGATCAACACCTTCTCAACCTTGAGTACGCCACCCGAAATATCTTGAAACTTTCCAATCGCCACAAGGCGGCCAGATGTATCGTGAACACGGATCGGCACCTGTGCCCCGCTCGCGGCATCTGCCGCCCCCTCCCAACGAAGGATATTGGCTATAGGTACAGAGGCACCGTGTCGCACACGATCGACCGTCTGTTCATCAATGACGGCAATTCCCAGATGGCCCAATGTGCGATCCAGCGACAACAGATCATCCCCTATCCGGCCGAGAGCATGACGGATGCCTATCTCATTGACCGTCAACGCGTCACCAATCGTCAGAGGACCCACGCGCCGTCGCTCCAATGCTAACATGTGGCCGCCGACGCCCAACGCTTCGCCGATGTCGGCACAGAGCGTCCGCACATAGGTCCCCTTCGAACAAACGATGCGCAACGTCACATCCCGTGTCTGAATTGCTTCCAGCACAAGGTTATGGATGATGATCGTTCGAGCATTTCGCGCAATCGTTTTGCCCGCCCGAGCTGACTTATACAAAGGCACCCCTCCAACTTTTACCGCCGAGTACATCGGAGGAACTTGCTCAATCGGTCCGTGAAATCTACCAACCACCTCATGGATCGCCTCTGGCGTCACAGAATCCGTCGTGCATCGCGTCAGAACTGTTCCCGTCGCGTCCTGCGTATCGGTCGTTTCACCAAGACGCAGCACAGCGCGATATTCTTTATCCCACTCGACAAGATATTCAGCAATGCGAGTTCCCCGCCCAATCAGCACAGGCAAGACGCCCGTTGCTGCAGGGTCGAGAGTCCCAGCGTGACCGACTTTCACTTCACCGAACAGATGCCGCACCTTCGCCACAACATCGTGAGACGTCCAGCCGGCCTCCTTCTTGACGATCAATACACCATCGATAACAGCGCAGCCCTGTGCAAGACCCATCATCACATCCCCAACACTACGAACTCGTTTTCTCTTCGGGAGAATCGCCTTCGGCCTCTGTCTTCACATGGAGTTCGTCCAATAACTTTAAGACCCGATCGCCTCTCGGCCCACTCACGTCCTTGGCAAAGACAAGCTCCGGTAGATACCGGCGCGACAGCCGACGGCCCAGTTCGCCACGCACAAAACCGTTGGCTTGAGTCAACCCGGCGAAGACGCTCCGCTCTTCTTCTTCCGTACCCATGGCGGTCACGAACACGCGCGCAATCCGCAGATCGCTGGTCAATTTCACATCGGTCACGGTCACGGACTGCACGCGTGGATCTTTGATCTTCCGCATGAGGATGTCTGCCACTTCCATACGGATTTGATCGGCCACACGATCGGCCCGATGATATCCCGTCTTGGCCACCGCGCTCTCCATCCAGCTGGATGCTGAAAAATTCATCCAGCCTCACTTCTTCGCTCGCTACGGCCTTGCTCGACGGCCATTTTGAGCATCCTGCTGAATATGCCGTCGTCACAACAATTCTACCCGAGACTGGATGATTTCTACAGCGGGGATATTCCGAATCAGGTTCAGTGCCTGGTCGCAAACTTGATTGACATATCGCCCTTCGTTGGCCACGCACGCAAGCCCCAACACGGTCTTCTGCCACAGATCATGCCCATCGACCTCGGCAACGGAGAGATTGAACTGCTCTCGCAATCGATCTTTGAGGCTCAACAGCACCTGCCGCTTATCTTTTAGCGACTGACTTCCCGGGATGAAGAGCTCAACCGTACAGAGACCAACGATCATACCCACAGCGCAGACTCACGCCTCAGAGCTTCGCAGCAATCTTGTCGATCGCATAGGCCTCGACAATGTCTCCCGCCTTGATATCGTTGAAATTCTCGACGCTGATTCCGCATTCATAGCCTTGCTGCACTTCACGGACGTCATCCTTGAAACGACGTAGCGACCCCAGCTTGCCTTCGTACACCACCACATTGTCGCGAATCACCCGTACCCCGACCGCTGCACGTGTGATCGTACCGTCCACCACGTACGATCCCGCGATGACGCCGGCCTTGGATACCGTAAAAACTTGTCGCACTTCGGCCCGCCCCAAGACCCGCTCCTTCAGCGTCGGTTCGAGCAACCCTTCCATTGCGGCCTTAATCTCAGCCAAGGCATCGTAAATAATCGTGTACAAGCGGATATCGACGCCTTGCTGCTCTGCTAAGGCCGCGGCCTTCGGCTCCGGCCTGACATTGAACCCAACAACAATGGCGTTCGATGCGGCAGCTAACAATACGTCGGATTCCGTGACCCCGCCGACGCCACTATGAATGACGCGAAGCTTAACGGCGGCAGTCGCAAGCTTTTCGACACCTGCGGTCAGCGCTTCAGCCGACCCCTGCACATCGGACTTGATAACCAGCGCCAACTCCTTGACCGACCCTTCCTTAATCTTAGCGAACAGATCGTCCAGCGTGACCTTGGCCGATCCGGATAAATCAGCTGTTCGCTGCTTACGGGCTCGATCTTCTGCAATCTCTCGCGCAACTCGTTCATCCTTGACGACCTGAAATACATCACCGGCAGACGGCACGCCTGGGAGCCCGGCGACTTCTACTGGAATAGAAGGACCGGCCTCCTGAACCTTGGATCCTGTATGCGTGATCAACGCGCGAACTTTCCCGCTAAAAATTCCAACGACAAACACATCGCCAACGCGAAGCGTCCCGCTTTGAACCAGCACCGTTGCCACCGGGCCACGTCCTCGCTCCAGCTTGGCTTCTACCACAGCACCCTTCGCTAATCGATGCGGATCGGCCTTGAGCTCCAACACTTCTGATTGCAGAAGAATCATTTCCAGCAAATTGTCCAGCCCGATCTTCTCTTTGGCCGAAACCTCCACCATGATCGTGTCGCCACCCCAGGATTCGGATATGAGTCCATGCTCAGACAATGCGTTCTTCACACGATCGGAATTCGCACCGGGCTTATCGATCTTGTTGATGGCTACGATGATCGGCACGGACGCGGCTTTGGCATGATGAATCGCTTCAATCGTTTGCGGCATCACTCCATCATCGGCGGCAACAACCAGAATCACGATATCGGTAATTTTGGCGCCGCGGCCCCGCATCGCGGTGAAGGCTTCGTGGCCCGGCGTGTCGAGGAACGTCACCTGTTTCCCGCGTACCGCAACCGTATAGGCTCCGATATGCTGCGTGATGCCGCCAGCCTCGCCTTCCGCCACTTTCGTCTTTCTGATGGCATCGAGCAACGAGGTTTTGCCGTGATCGACGTGGCCCATGATCGTCACGACCGCCGGCCGCGGCTCAAGTTGAACATCTTCCTCCGTCTGCACAGCCGAATCCAACAACTCTTCCCCTGCCTTCTCCATCGATACATCGATTTTAATTCCATTCTCTTCCGCAATGATCACGGCTGCATCAACGTTCATCGTCTGATTGAACGTGAGCATCTGGCCCATATCCATGAGTTTGCGCATAATATCGGCCGGGCGCTGTCCAATCAGCTCAGCAAACTCCTTCACCGTCATGCCGGGCGTCAGCTTGAAGCTCTTCCTCCGTGGCTTGGTGACTTCCCCCGGCGTGCTGTGATGCACGTGCTTACTGCGGTCGTCTCGGCGCTGCTGCACTGGAATGGCACGAAGATCCTGCCAGCGAGCCGCATCCTCCCGAACCCGAAGCTCTTCTTCTTCACGCGTACGGCCAGGCTTACGAGCTTTCTTCCCCTTCTCTTTCAAACCCTCGGCCTGCATCTCTTCAAGGGAGAGGGGTTTCTTTTTTTCGACGCTCGGCACGACAGGAAGCTTGACGGGAGCCGCAGGAACCGGAGAGACTGTCGTTCCTATCGCATGCGGCTGGTCGAGTGTTGCCGACAGGTCAACATCCGTCACGGCTGGAGTTTCGGTTTGAGGGTGCGCAGGCGACGGGCTTACCACAGGGGAGTCGGTGAGGGCTCCACTTGCGCCTACCGACTCAATTGCGGGCAGAGACGACGTTCCATCGGAGGGAGCATCATCAACTCTTTTGCGCTTGATCAGAATACGGCGCTTGTCAGACTTGGAAGACTCATCCGCCGAGGCTGGCTGAGCCAAGCCGGCCCTTGCTCCGACTGTATGGGTAGATACCAAGCCGCTTTTACTCCGCTCACCTCGGCCAGTATCGGCCTCCGCACCCCTGGCCGACGCCTTGACCTTCGGGCCGAGTTTCTCCAGGATCTTCTGCACCACGTCGTCATCCAACACACTACTGTGCGACGCAACCGTGATCCCCATCCGTTTCAGTTCTGGAAGGAGATCACGGTTCTCCATCCCAAGTTGCTTAGCCAACGCATACACACGCATGAGAAATTAACACTCACTCCTCTGGTTCCGGTTTATCCGGCATCCGATTCTGCCCGGGCTTTTAATTCCTGCTCTCGGGCTTCTTCTTGCTGATGCAACGCTTCGGTTTCCTCCGCCAACGCCGCTTTAATTTCTTTATCTCGCTCTGCCTTTTCCTTTTCGTATTCTGTCGCGCTGATGATATCGATCTTCCAGCCCGTCAGACGAGCCGCCAACCGCACATTCTGGCCGTTCTTCCCGATTGCCAGCGATAGCTGGGAATCTGCTACAACAACCAACGCCGACTTCTTTTCCTCATCAACGCCGACCTTTTCAATGCTCGCGGGGTTCAATGCCTCAGCGATAAAGACACGCGGGTCTGAAGTCCAGGTGATGATGTCGATTTTCTCTCCACGGAGTTCACGGACCACCGCTTGAACCCGCGAACCCTTAATACCTACACAGGCTCCGACCGGATCAACCGCCTTCTCGCGAGAGGTCACGGCAATCTTCGTCCGGTCACCAGGCTCCCGTACGATGGACTTGATCTCGACGATTTTTTCGAGCACTTCGGGCACTTCTAATTCAAAAAGCTTTGCCACAAACTGCGGATGACTCCGCGTCAAGACGACCTGAACATCTTTCGGAGTTCGACGCACCTCCAACAACATGGCCTTCACCCGATCACCACCGCGATAGGTTTCTCGCGGAATCTGCTCTTGAATCGGCAACACCGCCTCAGTCTTGCCCAGATCCACTAAATAATTCCGGCGTTCCACCCCGAGAATGATGCCGTTGACCAAATCGCCTTGTCGTGTCGAGTATTCTTTTTGAACGGCCTCCCATTCTGCCTCCCGAACCTTTTGGAAGATGACCTGCTTAGCGGTTTGAGCGGCGATCCGACCTAAATCACTCATCTCAATGACCGACCCGATTTCGTCACCAACCTCCGCTTCACTATCGAACTGACGAGCTTCCTGAAGCGAGACTTCGGTCTTGGGATTAGCGACCGCATCGACGATGGTCTTCTTTGACACGACAGAGATCTCACCGGTCTTGGAGTCGATCTCGACTTGAATATTCTCAGCCTGCCCGAAACGTTTCTTCGCAGCCATTTGAAGAGCGGCTTCGATCGCCCCGATCACTCGACTCTTGTCGATGCCCTTTTGCCGACCAAGTTCATCGATGACAGAAATTAACTCTCGATTCATAGCGTACTCTCCGGCGAATCCCCTACAGCCCTACTCCACACCACGGTAATCGTCTTCATCTGGTAAAACCTAAAATGTCACAACGCGCCGCGCTTCAGCGATTGAGCCAAATTCAAGGGTGGCCGCCCGTTCAGCACGCGCATCATGCACCATAACTGTAACTCCTTGCTCAGTTACTTCCCGCAACACTCCAACCACACGCCACTGTCCATCGATCGGCTGCCTGAGCTTCACGCTCACTTGCTCCCCCAATGCCCGGCGATAATCCTGAATCCGTCTGAAGGCCCGATCCAGACCAGGTGAGGAGACTTCCAACGTATAGGCATGGGGGAATGGGTCAGCCACATCCAAGGCTGGGCCGATTGCGAGGTGTGCACGCCCGCAATCGTCTACCGTGACGCTGCCCGGCTTATCGATATACACACGAACGACCGACCGCGCACCCTGCCCTACACACACAACATCAACCAATTCTAAACCCAATGCCCAGAGGATGGGCGATACCACTTCGCTGATGCGATCAACGCCCGATCGGGACTCCTTCACCGACACGCTTAGCCCCGTATCTTTTGATGGCTTACTCACGAGTTCAAACAAAAAAGTGGGCCTGCGCCCACTTCCAGACCGGGAAACATAGCACGCCACCTATACCAAAGCAAGAGGCCTAATCGATCCGATTTGTGAAACTCTCGGCGAGTCGTTGGGTAATCGGTCCAGGCCGTCCAGTTCCGATCGTTTTTTCATCTACACGGACGACGGCCAAAACCTCGACCGTGGTTCCCGTGAGAAATACTTCGTCAGCCTCATAGAGCTCTGCCTGAGAAACAAAACGTTCTTGAACCGAAACCCCCGCGCTCCGAGCAAGATCCAACACGATGGCCCGCGTAACCCCAGACAGAATACGCGCCCCTTCGGGAGTCGTCACGACCATCCCGCCTTGGACAACCATCACATTGCTGATGGCCCCTTCAGTCATGACCCCCCCATTGACTAAAATGGCCTCGAACACCCCGGCCTGCCTGACGCGCTGACGCGCCAACACGTTAGCCAATAGATTCACACTCTTGATGTCACAGCGTCCCCATCGGATATCCTCGGTCGTCATCGCCTCCACACCAGTGGCTTGCACCGATCTGTCGAGCGGGTGAAACTCACGGACTGTCATGACGACCGTAGGCGTCGCGTCATCGGAATAGGCGTGATCTCGGGGCGCAACCCCTCTGGTAATTTGAAGATAGATTTTGGCTTCGGGATACGCGGCCTGCTTAATCCCTTCCAAAATATGATGCGTCCAATCGGCGCGAGAATACGGTTGCGGCAGGTTAAGCGCTGCGGCACTACGATCAAGCCGAGCCAGATGGGCGTCGAGTGAGAATGGACATCCTTTATACGTGCGAATCACTTCGTAGACGCCGTCGCCGAACTGAAAGCCTCGATCTTCAATCGAGACTTTCGCCTCGGCCAGCGGCATGAACGCTCCGTTCACAAAGGCCACATTCGGCACGATTACAGACTCCTCCGAGACATGGCATCTAAAACCGTCACGTCAAAGACGCGTCGATCCTCGGCAGTGAACTTCCATCCCATGCGTTTCTCAAACAATATCCGGTGGGTTCCCGGCTTGACCGCTCGAAACTCGAACGTCCTCTGCCCATTATCGACCGCGTTATTCCCGGCGATGCGAAGGTAGTCGTCAGCCAGCAACTCGACTCCTGTAGGATCATAGGTCGGGACCCAAAGCTCCCCTCGAGTCCGATCTTCCCACAGATGAATCTGAATGGGACGTTCAAGGGTTGCCTCAATGACCTTGGCTCCATCCGAGTGCGTGGTGCCATCATGGTTGTAGTCGGCCGGCGGATTCATGGTCATTGACGCGATACCCCACTCCGTAGAGTTTTGCTATCGACTATGATTTTCGCCGAGGTCCAACAAAAATCTCCGCTCCTTCTACCAACACTTCATAACTCCCCACACAATATCCACCACCGTCCGTCCCTCGCCCGTTCCGAACATCGAACGCCAGGTCGTGCCAGGGACAGGCGACGACAAAGCCTTTCACACGTCCTTCACACAACGGGCCACCTTCATGCGGGCAAATATTATGGATTGCAAAACACGTCCCCTCAATGTTGAACAGCGCAATCTCTCTATTGTTCACCATGACCGCTTTTGATTTCCCTGGCGGCAGCTCCGCAACTAGGGCGACAGATTGAAATCCTTCTAGCATGTTACACCGACTCCTCTCATCATGCGCCCCGCCACATCTCCCCCCACACCTTACATCCGAAGCGTATATTTCAACTCCTGCCCTATGGTGATTCCTTCTCGTTTGATGAAACCTGCTTCTGTTTGAATCGCATAGCGAACCGCTTCGGGAGAGGAGCTATACTTCGGGCAATCGTCTAGCTGGCAGGGGACGACATTTTCCTTCAGCCCCACAATGTGATGACTTTCGTCGACCCATATCATATCCACCGGGAACCGATACGCTTTCGTCCAGAGGTGGTTCTGCCCAGTCGACTCAAAGATATAAAGCAATCCACCGTTCGCCGGCAATGCTTCTCGAAAGGCGAGACCGACAAGTAATTTCTCTGGTGTATCTGCCACTTCCGCCTCGAGTTCACGACCGTTCGGGAAAGAGACGACGATGATGGTCTCTTCTTTTCGATCGATGAGAAAAAACGACGCGCTCATCAAGAAAATCGCCATAGGGGCGAGCGTGACGATGCGCTTTTTTTTCTGCCCACGATCGCCTGTCGGTACCGTCGCCATAGATATTCCCGGTCATGGTTCTTCACGAATTAATGGGCCCAAAGGCCCATTAATACAGGGAATCTAGGCCTTCTGAACAAGCGCTGCGCTGTTGACTTGGAAAAGAACGGCAGACTAGAATGGCCGCCACACCACGGCATCCATAATGGTCGTGACGTGGCAGACTTGTCAACCAGGCGTATCTCTATTTTGTCGTGAGAAGGAGGCGTGGGTCATGGCGTTGCTGATTACCGATGAATGTATCTCCTGTGGAGCCTGCCTGCCTGAATGTCCGAACGAGGCGATTTTTGAAACTCGCAGCGATGCGGAAACAAAGGGCAATCATGTGGGTGATGGCCAGGGAGTCGGCGATAGTATTTATGTGATTACACATGACCGCTGTACCGAGTGCGTCGGACACTTCGATGAACCGCAGTGCTCCGCCGTCTGCCCAGTCGATAATTGTTGTATCGCTGACCCGTTGTATCCGGAAACGACGGAAGTCCTGCTCGCGAGGGCGAATGCGCTCAATCCTGATAAGGCAATCGATGCGGCGAAAGTCTGGAGCGGAGTGCGCAATTAGTCATCGTTCAACCGTTCAACAAGGAAGGCCCGGCTTCTCATGTGAGAGGCCGGGCCTTCCTGCTTCCGGCAGGATGCTCGAAAGGCTTTCTGGCAAGGCCACAGCGAGCGAAGACCGAACGCGTACTCTCTGGGGCGCACGGTGCGACGAATAAGGAGCACCACGTCTGTGCGCGCCGCCGAGTGGTGAGGCGGCCGGGTCCCCGTTGAGGGTCGGAGCGAAACGAGAACGATGCTCGAGACGAGGCGCGTCTCGGACTTCGGCGAGCTCAGTCGAGCCGCGCGACAGGAAGTTCGAAGTTCCGAACACGTCAGCCTTCAGACTTTTTCACCCGTCTCGTGTTGCAAGAACCCATAGGGCAGGAATACTTCTTCTCCTGCCGTTCCGGTATGTTGGCGAAGTGCTTCTAGGGCCGATGCTTCCTCCTGTGCCAGGCGATCTTCTTCTTGTCGAAATGAGGAAGGGAGCCGCAGAATCGGGATGAAGGTTTGGATTTCGCAGGCGCCTTGGGCCAGACCGCGATCTTCTGTCGGAATACCCATCGATCGGCAGACCAGGGGGCGGTGAGAGTAGACTCCACAGCGTCCTTCTGCGTCGAGTGCTGGACAGGGATGATGGTGAAACTCGGTGACTAGTCGGTCGATGTCCTGATCGGTCCATTTATCGAGCAGATCGGTGTGGGTGAGTTGTGGAAATGCGGCTTCCATCACCGAGGTCTGTTCGATGGCGCGTTGCTCGATGTGATGGCGGTGATCTGGTGGAAGGCCGGCGAGTCCCTGTTGGAGGGTTTGGACGTCGAGGAGAGTGATGGGAAAGGGGCCGATACAACAGCTGGTGCAGCCGAGTCGGCAGGGCACTTCACCCAGGAGTGCGGCGGTTGCCCGTTGGAACCAGTGGTCGGTTGTTCGATACAGCGGGGGAGGGTCTGGCGGAGCGGGATCTAGGAGCCTGTCTGACATGGCGTTCGTGACGAGGCGAAGGAGGTGCGGCGAGAACGACGCAGATGGTCGCGGATCATTCGCCGCAGTAGAAGGATCAATGTCAGATAGGCTCCTAACATGGTGGCTCATTCTACTCTGACGGAGAGATCGATGATCAGGTCGCCTTTGGGTGAGTAGAAGCCTTGGCTGTCGATCTGGACGATGCCGTTGCACTGGTCTTGGTAGAATTCCAAGATCCATCCGTTGAAGTCATAGCCTTCATCGGTCATGTCATTCTGGGCGAATCGAGTGGTGAGCACAAACCGCGCGCGTTCCACATACGCGCGTACGAGTTCTGCTTCGACATCGTCGTGAGCAGAGAGGATGTCTAAAAACTGTGCCTTCTCTTTGTCGAACACGTCCTGATAGGTGCCTCGATCCCGGACACAGAAGACCTGAATCGGCTTCCGGTTGCGATCGTACCCGAGCGTCACCTGGACCCAGGCCCATTCATCCAGCATGGTGTCGTCCATGTTCGTCGGAGTGATCGGGGTCTGACCGCGTGACGTGAGAAATTCCAAGAGTAAACGGATCGGTGGTGAATTTTCCTTCTGACAAAACACGCGAGAATACTGATGTGGCTCGGCTTCCGCCGCGTCGTCCTGCTGGGCAGACGATGGCAGAATAGGTAGTTCTTTCGCCATGCTAAAACTCCAGGATGCGGCCATTTCGACTCACACACACGCCAACGGACGATACTCTACGCTGGCAGGTCTTGAAACTGCAAGAAGTCGGCGGCGGCGTTTCCCTACGCCTGGCCTGTGTTTTCCTGTTGACAGCCTCTGAACGCTTGGATAGACTCCCGCAGGTTTTCGCCGCTTCCAGCAACAGGACTATTCGTTCATGAATATTTATCGAGTCTGAGCGGAGTCACGAAGGGCGAGTTCACTACAATTCACTATCACCGTTTTAAGGAGGTTGCTCATATGGCAAAATCAATGACCAAGTCGCAGATCGCCGATCACCTGGCCCAGAAGACCGGATTAACCAAGAAGGCATCCGTCCAGCTCATGGATGACTTTGCCGCTTTGGCATACAAAGAAGCGAAGAACGTCTTCGTGATACCTGGGATCGGGAAGCTTGTCTTGGCGAATCGCAAAGCACGCATGGGCCGGAACCCACAGACTGGCGAAGCCATCAAGATTCCAGCCAAGCGTGTTGTCAAGTTCCGCGTGGCCAAAGCCGCCAAGGACGCCATCCTCGGGAAAAAGTAAGTCACGATTGTCTGTGGCGCGCCTCCTTCCGGTTGTACTCACGCCCCATACTGAACCACAGGGCCGGCTTCCCGAGAGGGGGCCGGCCCTCTTTTTCCCGCCCGTCGTTATAGTGACGGGCCGAGTCCTGTCCCTCCCATCCCGTCATGCCCGACGAGCTTGATGGCGTCCCCATCCTGAACCAATGAGTCTTCACTGGCGATCTTCTTATTGATCGTCACCAGTACTTTCTTCTCGCGAATCAGTTGGAGGAGATGGCGCAATTGAACGCCCTGCCGCTGGATGACTCGGCGAACAGACATGGGAGACGGAACCTCACAGGCCAGGTCCCGTTCGCCGTCGGCTGTTTGCAGTTGACCCATCAAGGAAATCGTGATCATGGTCGGATACTCCTTATCTTCATTCGCAATGCCCTGGTGGGAGACAGGAACAGGGGCCCCGTTGACTCCGTGCCGGTCGCCATCGATAATGCACGGCCATGCCGTCGTTGGATATTCAGAGTCCCGGGATGCCGGATTTGCAATTCGTGCTGTTCGTGTCGGCTCTCTGCACGGCTGATCTCACGACATGCAATATTTCTCCGGCACTTCGAGCCACTATGTTCGATCGGTGTTGGGCGCTCATCCACACGGAGGCGCCGCCGATTGACCCCAGGGAACGCATACTCGATCTTCGCCAGGGAACGGAGCTGACACTGGAGGCCTGTTTATCGACGATCCGATCGATGTTGACGGATGCCGGTATTCGGACAATTACGTGGGACCATCCGGTGAGTGAGCCAACTCACGAAAGCACGCCGGCGGCCAAACCCTTGATCGATCGGCTTGGGCAATTGTACCCTGAGCCTCCCGACATCGTCGATCCCGAAAACCATCCACCAGGTTAGTCGAGCGAGGCTGTCGAGGCCGGCGTGAATCTTGGGATGGCTGGAGTGAGCACAAGCCTGACGCTTGCCTCACAGGCTTTGCGGAAGAGCCATAGACACAAGGACAAAGAGAACCATCATGCACGTTACCACAACCGATATCCCGGGCGTCGTACTGATTGAACCAGATGTGTTCCGCGATCCCCGGGGGCTCTTTCTCGAAACATACCATGCCCGCCGGTATCTGGACGCCGGGATTCCCGGCCCCTTCGTCCAGGATAACTACTCACAGTCTTTGCAGGGCACATTACGCGGGCTCCACTATCAAGAGCCGCACGCTCAGGGGAAGCTGGTGATGGTGACGGACGGAGCCGTCTACGATGTCGTGGTGGATATCCGAAAAGGGTCGCCGACATTTGGCCGATGGTATGGGGTCGATCTCTCGTCTGAGAATCGGCTTCAGGTCTATGTGCCGCCTGGTTGTGCGCATGGATTCTGTGTGACCAGCGACCGAGCTTCATTTCTCTATAAATGCACGGACTACTATGCGTCGGGTGATGAGCGGGGGATCATCTGGAACGATCCCGCCCTCTCCATTCCCTGGCCGGTCACAACCCCCATCTTATCTGCCAAGGACCGGCGCTATACATCGTTAGCTGAGATGAAATCGGAATTGCCGCGGTATCGACCGATCGGATGACGGGAACCCATTGATTCCACGAGGACCGCTATGTTATTCACCGAGGGCATAGTGATAAGATCCAGGAGGCGGTGACGGCTCGATTTTACGCATAAGGAGGAAGACACAATGGGAAAGAGTTTGAAAGGCACCAAGAGCCACGACAATCTTAAGGATGCGTTTGCCGGAGAATCCCAGGCCAATCGGCGTTATCTGTATTTCGCCCGGCGCGCGGACATCGAAGGTTTCCCTGACATCGGCGGGTTATTCCGCGATACATCAGAAGCCGAAACAGGCCACGCATTTGGACACATGGATTTCTTGAAGGAAGTCGGGGATCCGGCGACTGGGGTGCCGATCGGCAATACCGAGGCGAATCTCAAATCGGCGGTCGAAGGCGAAACCTACGAGTATACGCAGATGTACCCTGGGATGGCCAAAACAGCCAGGGATGAAGGATTTCCTGAGCTTGCCGAATGGTTCGAGACGCTCGCAAAGGCGGAGCGGTCCCATGCGAATCGCTTTACCAAGGGACTCGACAGCCTGAAGCAGGGCTGAGAAGGACTGACAGGAGTCAGCGTTCAGCGGTCAGCGACCGGTCATCGTTCATGTGGTCTGTCTCGTTTGTTTGGTTTATTTGGTTTGTCCGATTGCAACCAGAGAAACAAAATAAACCAGATAAACCAGAGAAACGTGACGAGGGTTGCTGACCGCTGATTGCTTTCTGATCGGAGCAACGTGAATGGTCTGAGCCTGATTCATCCCATCGACCCCGCGCAGCTTCAGAGCAACACGCAGCGGATCTATGAAGTGTGCGACGGCTGCCGGCGCTGCTTCAACCTCTGTCCGTCGTTTAATACATTGCTCGACGGCATCGACCGGTATGACGGAGACGTCGCGAAACTGACGACGACCGACCACCATCAGATCGTCGACGAGTGCTATTACTGTAAGCTCTGCTACAACCACTGTCCCTATACGCCGCCGCATCAGTATGCGCTCGACTTTCCCCGCTTGATGATTGCATGGAAGAAACACCTGGCCGTGACGCGTGGAGTGAGTTGGCGTGATCGGTGGTTAATCAAGACGGATATGATCGGCGCCCTTGGGAGTTCGCTGGCATCCGTGGCTAATTGGGTTCTGGGGCTCCGGTTCCTCCGTGGGTTGATGGAATCGTGGGTCGGTGTGCATCGAGATCGACAGGTCTTGCGATTTTCCTCGGAGACGTTTATCCATTGGTGGGAACGCCGCGGAAAATCACAGGTTGCTGCGTCTGCTCCCAAGAAGGTTGCATTGTTTGGGAGTTGCCTGGTCAATTATCAAGCGACGGATATCGGCAAAGCGACGATCCAAGTGCTCGAAAAGAACGGCGTGCATGTCGTGGTTCCCGAACAGCGCTGTTGCGGTATGCCCTCGTTCGATATCGGCGATACGGCGGCCATTCAGCTGGCCGCCTCGGCCAATATCGCCTCATTTTTACCTTGGGTGGAGCAAGGCTACGACATTGTTGTGCCGGTGCCCAGTTGCAGTTTGATGTGGAAGCGGGAATATTCCGAGATCATCGGTGGCGATGCGGTTCGGCGCGTGGCGGAACGGACGTTTGATATCAGCGAATATCTCATGAAGTTGAAGCGAGAGGGTGCGCTCGCCACAGATTTTCAACAGAAGCCCGGGCGAGTCGCCTACCAGGTGCCCTGTCATTTGCGGGATCAGAACATTGGATTCAAATCCAAGGAACTCATGGAGTGTGCCGGTGCACAGGTCGAAGTGATCGAGAAATGCTCCGGCCACGATGGCTCATGGTCTGCCAAGACGGAGTTCTTTCCTCTCTCGATGCTGATCGCGAAGAAAGCCGTTCGAGCGATTGAACAAGCTCCGGCCGATCTTATGGCCTCCGATTGCCCGTTGGCGGGATTGCAGTTGGACCAAGCCGGCGCGATGGCTCATGTCGGCGGAAGGCCGTCGCAGCATCCCATTCAAATTGTGCGCGATGCTTACGGGTTACCGCGATGAACCTCTTGGCCCCTCATGACCTCTTGTCCGTGGGAGAGTATGAACGGCAGCGGGAGCAGTTTCGCTCGCAGATCATCGCGCTCAAGCAGCGGCGCAGGATTTTTGTCGGGCCGCTGCTCACGCTCGTCTTCGAAAATCGTGAGACGTTGCGGTTTCAGACCCAGGAAATGATCCGTGTCGAGCATATTCTCGATCCCCGCAAAGTCCAGGATGAGTTCCAGCTTTTGAATCCCTCGTCCTTGCATAAAAAAACCACCGCCCTCTTCGCGGTATCGCAAAGAGGGCGGTGGTCAAACACTTCTACCGAAAACGTCTACTTGATCATCAAAATCTTGCCGCCGACATGTCCCGGATGCAAATGGCAGCGATAGGTCAATGTGTTTCCTTGAGTCGCGTAGAACATGTCGCTGGTGGGAATTCCAATGTACTTCGTTTCACCAGGCTTCAAAACCACTTCAGCTTTCATGACAAACGGTGAACCAGCGTTCGCGGCATCCGTCATCTGGAATCCATGCTCGGCCGTGGCTTTATTCGTCACCTTGAGCAAGACTGGGCGGCCAGGGCGAACTTTGAAATCGAGGATGGTAATTGGCGGATACCACGTCTTGAGGTCCCCTATCTCGACCGCGAACAGTTGGGCATCCACATCCAATTCCTTAAACGACTGACCCACAACTGAACCAGTCTCCAAATCTCCGACTTCCGCTCCACCTGCCTGAAGTGCAAACGCGGCAGATGCTCCAGCCACAACCATCATGAGGCCGAAGAAGACCCCTAACATCGTCTTG
>SWDP01000010.1:0-19700 GCA_005116885.1 Nitrospira sp. | reverse complement strand
AAGAAGAAGAAGAAGAGATGTGATGGTGGTTGGTACCGACCTATCATCAAGCCCATATAGCATAGCCCTGATCTTTTGCCGACTCCTGCTTCCCAACATCTGCCGATCATACCGTAACAGCATGGATAGGCTTCGCAAGCACCCTTATAGATAGCACTGAGAGGAAATCGGAAGCAAGAACGTTATTCCAAGTCTTTCACGATGCCACCTCCTAATCCTATGAACATATCGAAAATCAGACACCCTTATTTCGATGGCGTACCCGCCTCAGGCTGTCCCTCCTGGACCGTGGACCCGATCAAAAGATCGTACGGCGCATAATCGTCTGTGAGCTCGACCCCCGATTCCCATTGTTGTGCACGATGGGTCGCCAGCAACGCCACAGCCTCGAATGGAACACGCTGCCGCTCAACCAATTTGGCCACATTCGTGGCCATGGTAGCGGGCTGGTACTGTTTGAGCGGCGCCCCAGCGAAAAAAATGAGATTCTCCGCACGTGCCTGAGAAGAATTCCATGGCCCCTTGACCGCAAAAGACTGGATATCGGGAAACGACCGCCGCATCGTCTGCACAACCGCATTGGCCCGTAAGAGATCTCCGCCCTCGCCCGACGAAGCCAAATTCACCGCCAACACACCGTCCGGCGCAAGGCGAGCACGCAACTCTGCGAAAAACTCCACCGTTGTCAGATGAAAGGGAATCATGTGTCTCGCAAACGCGTCGACCCAAATAAGGTCGTATGTCCGCTCCGTCGCGTTTAGAAAAACCCGGGCATCCCGAACATGCACATGATGCTGGAGAGGCGGCCGATAGAAGAAATATTCTTCTGCCATACGGACGACCGCGGGATCGACTTCAACCACATCGAGATCGAGTTCAGGCCATCGATTAGCGAGCCATTTTGCCAACGATCCGCCCCCGTGACCGAGGATCAAACCCTGTTTCGGTTCCGGCACTAAAGCCAACGATGCCACCATCAGTTGACTGTAGGGGAGAAACAGTGCGACCGGATCCGCCCTCCACATCACCGCGTGGAATGTCCGGTCTAAGATCAGGTAACGGAAAAGATCGTCATCGCGAATTCTCACTTGTTGGTACGGACTGTCTTCTTGATAGACCGGTGCCTTCAACATCTGAATTGGAAACCACGCACCGGCTCCCAACCCTCCAACACATAGGAGAAGTACGCCGATCACCAAGGGCCGCGCGCTTGTCCTATTGATCAACCACCAGAAGCCAAGCCCCACTTGAATGACGCCCAGCCATGCGACAAGTGTCTGGCTGCCGATCCAAGATAGAAAGAAAAACGCTGTCCCCCAAGTTCCCGCCAAACTCCCCACTGTCGAGAGCGCGATCATCCGTCCGGTATGCCGGCCAAAATACTCAAGGTCCGACACCGCCAATCTCAACAGGGCCGGCAACACGCCGCTCAATCCAAACGCCGGTGGACCCAGAAGCAGCGCCGCGGCAACGCAAGGTCCCCACCGAGGATCCTCAATCAGTCCGGCCACCTTAAAGAGCACCGGCTGTTCAAACCACGCGACAAGAAATGTCCAGGCTCCGGAGAACAGGAGCAGACCGGCCAACACCTGCGCGCCGGGATATCGGTCCGAGAGCCAGCCTCCAAAGGCGTAACCGCTGCTCATAGCAGCAAGAATCACCCCAATCAATGCGCCCCAGACGAATAGGGAGTTTCCAAAAACGGGAGCCAAGAGCCGACTTCCCACGATCTCAAGCGCCATCACCACCGCACCAGTCACCAACGCCGTGATCAGCAGAAACCATTGAGGGGTATGAGTCGACCGGTTCACAACACTCGCGGGGAAACATGACGCACGGTAGGGAGACGGTCCTGTATTGCCTCACGAGCCCAAAGAATCACAGGCCGCCCCAGTTCTTAAAGTAGCGTAAGAGATCGCGGACTGAGATGATCCCGACGATCTGCCCCTCGTCAGCGATCGCGAGATGCCGAATTCCGTGTTCCGCCATCTTCTCACTCGCCTCGTGGGCTGAGCTCGTAATCTCAATTGATAACAGCGGGCTACTCATGACGGCACGGACCAATGTTTCCTGCGCTGGGCACGATTCAGCCATTCCCTTGCGGACCAGATCCGATTCGCTGACGATACCTCGGTAGTGACCAGCCTCCTGCACCAACAAGGCGCCGACCCTCGTATCCCTCATGAGCTTGGCCGCCTCCAGCAGGGTCGTGTCGGGACTGATCGGGCGCAACGTCCGACGCATCATCACGGCAAGAGGTCGTTGAAGAGGTGTGCTCTGCATCGCCATACGACAGGATCCATCCGATGAAGGGAACAAATAGTACCCAGCCCTTGTGCACCTGTCAACGAACGGCCTGAGTAATTCCACCCTGTGAAGGTTATTTTGCATAACTTCGTTGCTCACCCCACGGTTCCGTTGCTATACTCCGCGAGAGCGTTTTTAACTCTCGCGAGAGAATAGATTAAGAGGACCTAGACCCATGCATATCAGTGTGATTGGAACCGGCTACGTTGGATTAGTAACAGGCGCCTGTTTTTCTGAATTCGGGGTCAGCGTGACCTGCATGGATACCGACGCCAAACGGATCGCCAGACTTGAGAAAGGCGATGTGCCGTTCTACGAACCCGGAATCACGGAGCTCGTCGCCAAAGGAATCAAAGAGAACCGGATCAGCTTTACCACCGACATCGCTAAAGCCGTCGACAAGGCCCTCGTGATCTTCATAGCAGTGGGAACCCCTCCGAAGCCTGACGGATCAGCCGACCTCTCATATGTCGAAGAAGTCGGCCGCGGCATCGCCAAAACCATGACCGGCTACAAGGTCATTGTCACCAAATCGACCGTCCCGGTCGGAACCGGGGAAAAGTTGCGTGAAGTGATCAACGCCAATCAATCAGGCAAATTCCGGTTCGACATTGTCTCCAATCCGGAATTTCTTCGTGAAGGGTCCGCCATCGAAGACTTCTTACGGCCAAACCGGGTCGTCATCGGCGCAGACAGCGAGCAGGCGGTTGCGATCATGAAAGATCTCTATCGTCCACTGTATCTCATCGAAACTCCGTTCGTCGTGACCGATATCCCGACGGCCGAAATGATCAAGTACGCCTCCAACGCCTTCCTCGCCACAAAAATTTCGTTCATCAACGAAATCGCGACTGTCTGCGAACGTGTGGGCGCCAACGTGCAGATGGTGGCGAAAGGGATGGGGCTCGACAACCGGATTGGATCGAAGTTTCTCCACGCAGGACCGGGGTTCGGTGGATCGTGCTTTCCCAAAGATCTGGCCGCCCTCGTACAAACAGGAGAACGAGTCGGCTATCCCATGCAAATCGCAGGCGCCGCGGCCCTCATCAATGAACAGCAGCGGAATCGGATGATTGAAAAGATCACGAAAGAAATGGGGGAGCTCAAAGGGAGGACATTCGCAATGTTGGGTCTGTCCTTCAAACCCAATACGAACGACCTGCGCGACTCGCCAGCCCTGGCCATCGCGCAAGAACTCATGAAACAGGGTGCCACGGTTCGCGCCTACGATCCGGCCGCGCTCGAGGAAGCCTGCCAAATCGTTTCGGGCCTTCTGCCCTGCAAAGACGCGTATGACGCGGCGCAGGGAGCCGACGCGCTCATCCTCATGACCGAATGGAACCAGTTCCGAACCCTTGATTTCGACAGATTGAAGATTGCGTTGCGCCAGCCCATCTTCTTCGACTTGCGCAATGTCTATGAACCGGACCGGGTCGCAGCCTTTGGCTTCCGTCACATTTCGGTCGGGAGACCCAGCAAGGCTCCCTCCCAGACCACATAACACCGTAGGTTATGTTAGCCGTGGCACTTCGGCTGCCTTGGCTTCCTCTTTAACTTTCGGCTTATAGCCCATCCGGTCCAGAACCTTCATCACCCTCGTCTTCAGACGGTCGTCGGCCTCGGCAAGCGCCGTGGCCAACGGCTCGACGGCGGGTTTTCCGATTTTACGAATGATTTCCGTCACGGATTGCCTGATCTCATCCTCTTCAGACACCAGCAAGGGCACGAGCACCGACACCGCCGGCCCGCCGATTTTGATCAACGAATCGTAGGCCCGCTGCCGGACATCTCCCACTTCATCCGCCAACGCATCGACCAACGGCTGCACGGCACGGACGTCTTTGATCTCGCCCAGCACTTCAGCCGCATACTTGCGATTCAGCCAGTGGCTATCTTTCAGGTCCAACAGCATCGCATCGGCTCTCGCCGCATTGGGGTCCTTCGCACGAATCCGAAAACTCTTGGCGACCCGACGCCCGCCTTCTTCGACGATACGAATTGTGGCGCCATCTCCTACTTTGATCTTCTTCAGTTCTTCAAGCGCCTCGTCATCGACATCTAAGACAACCGTCTTTCCATCATAGGCTAACAGTTCGACTTCAAGCTGTTTCGTTTCAGGGTTCACCGCAACGACTCGTTCCGTGACGAGATTGAACCCATCCTTCTTCACGCCGCCCTTTGGACCGATCTGAATAAGCTTTGGAGGAACTTCATCCGCCATGAGATATATCCTTCTCCACCGAAATAAAGGTTACGATTTCGCCGTCCATCCAAGACTCGCCAACACCCCTTCGACCGTTTCCTGCACCATCGTATTCTCATCTTCGAGGAGCGGAAGCAGGTGGTCGATCGCCTGCTTCGCCCCAAGACGCGCGAGCGATTCGGCCGCATTCCTGCGCACGAGCCAATCCTCGTCCTTGAGCGATTCAATCAACGGGTCGACTCCACGGGCGTCGCCGATCTTGCCCAAAGCTTCAGCTGCATGGCGCCGCACCATCCAGTTCGTACCCATCAACCCGTCGATCAATGCATCCACAGCCCGCACATCGCCGATTTTTTTCAGCACACGCGCCACGTCCTCACGCACCGTGTGATCAGTCAGCGCCTCGACCAACCCGGGCACAGCGCGCGCATCGCCGACACGCTCCAGCGCCCACACGGCAGCCGTCCGCACTGCGCCATCCTTATCCTTGAGTGCTTTCACGAGGGGATCGACACCCCGAGGGTCTTTCAACTTCCCCAACCCCGATGCAGCCTGCTCGCGGATCGCCCATTCATCGTCCTCTAAGGCTTCAATCAACGGATCAACGACGGATGGACCGATCCGCACAATGGCACTGGTCGCCGCTTCGCGAATCAGCACGTCTTCGTCTGCCATCAGCCCGATCAACGGACCCACTGCATCCTCGCCCACCTGACTCAAACTGGCAATCGCATGGTCCCGGAGCGCGTCATTGTCGTCCCGAAGGGCGCCGATCAACTGTTCGATCCGTTCAGCCTGCATCTCGTCACTCATCGTCGTCCTGCCCTCCCTGACTCCCGACGGGTGTCCCATCGAGCGCCTCCAGTTTGTCGGCGATCAACCCGGAATTATACGCGACCAAGCCATCTCGATCTGCCCTCAACCGATCGAAGAGTTCCTTGTAAGGCCTTAACACCTCCACATCTTTCACTTTGGCCAAGGCTTCCATGGCATACACCCGCAAGGGTCGAATGGGAATGGCCTCGATATACAGCTGGGCCGGCCTGGCATCGCCGATTAAGCCCAATGATTTCATCGCCAGCTCTTTGACTCCCGTATCCTTATCGATCCGCAACCGCTGCATCAAGGGCTCGACCGCCCGTACATCGCCGATTTTGCCTAGCAAGTCAGCGGCGGCTTCACGAATCACCCAATCGTCATCGTCAAGATACTCAATCAAGATCTCTACGCTCGGGCGCCCGATGGCCAGAAGATTGATCACGGTGCTCATGCGCGCCTCTTCTCGCTCACTCAGCTCTTCAATCGCGCGCAGCCCGTCAAACACCTCGTCGATGCGTTCGCGAATCGCGCTCAACTTCTTGAGTGTCCGCACCGCAATATCCGAAACGGCCGGTTGCCCCATCGCATTGATGAACGCATCCACCGAACGAGGCTCAAGCAGATGTTCCAACATCGTTGCGGCCATGATCTGTGCGTCCGGGTCCTGATGGGTCAACATCGCACAAAGCGGCCCAATCGCATTCGGGATCACCCCCAACAACTGCGAGGCCACCCCACGAATGCTCTCATCCGTATCCTTTGATTCATACAGCAGGGAGGTCAGCGCTGCGGCAGTCGTCTCGTCAATCACCCCAGCCAAATGCTCCAAGGCTGTCGCGCCAGCCTTGCGGACAGTTTCATCCTCATCGCGGAGCAAATCAACCAAGGGCACGCCGGCCTGTGGATCGTTCACACGCGCCAGCATGGCCGCAGCCTCGGCCTTCAATGCCGGTGACCCAGTCTGCAGCGTCTGGATGAGCGCGTGAACTGCACGCGGCCCACCCGACAGGCAGGCGACCGTCGCCCGCATCCGCCGCCAGTCCTCCTCATGGACGAGCTCAGAAACCAGTGTTTCGATCGATTCTTTGGGCATGGCGCGATGACCTAACTTACAACGAGTTCTGAATTTTGAGTGCTGCGTGCTGAGTTATAAATTTAACCTTTACCATTCAACATTGCGCACCGGCCCACGAGCAGGATGCTCAAAAAGGCCGTTCAGCAAGGCCGTAGGCGAGTCGAAACCGGAGGCGTACCCTCTGGGGTACGTTGAGGATTTCGATGAGCCGAGAACGAAGCTGGCGGTCTTTTTCAGCATCCTGCTAAATGCGGCCAGCCCGCCAGCCGACCCTTCCCAACGTCTCTTTGATGTGGTACCGGATGTTGTCATCCGACTCATGTGCCAGCAAAGCCAGCAACGGCGCAATCGCGGCACCCCCGAATCGAGTCAGTGCATCGGCAGCGTCCGCTCGCGTCACTGTATAATGAAGCGCCTTCACGAGCGACGGTATGGCCGCCTCGTCTCGGATTATGCCCAATGCTTTGGCGGCTTCGCCCAACGTGATCATGTCTTCACCCCAACCATCACCGCACCCGTCCACCGGTCGCGAGACTTCCGGCCGCTCCACTCCCTTGAGCACATTGATCAGCACCGGCACAGCGCGACGATCGCCGATCCGGCCCAGCGCGACGATCGCCAGCGGACGCAATCCCGGCTCTTTCATCGCCGTGACGAGGAAATCCAGCGCGCGCGCATCGCCGATCTGGCCGAGCGAGCGGACAGCGTCCTCGCGAACGGCCCTGTCCTGATCGTTGAAGAGCACCGACAAGAGCGGATCCACAGCCTCAGACGACCGCGTTTTCCCCAAGGCCTCTACCGCATGCAGCCGCACTAGCCATTCCGCATGGGTCAGCGCGGCTATCAGCGACGACAACGCCGGCTCTCCAATTGCTGCAAGGGCTGACGACGTCTCCTCGCGCACGGCCTTTACTTTATCTTGCAACAGCGGCACCAACGGCGCTACCGCTCCAGGGTCTCGAATCCGGCCTAACGCCTTGGCAGCATGCATCCGCACAATCCAATCGGGACTCACGAGCGCTTTGATGAGCGGCGCAAGCACTCGCGAATCGGCAATGGTGGCCAATACCGACGAGGCCAATTCCTGAACCGTGAGCGCCGGATCGGAGAGACAGGCGCCCAGCGTCGGCACAGCCGGCTCACCGATAGCCAGGAGGGCGCCGATCGCTGCATCGCGAACCGCACGATCACCATCGCGAAGCACCGAGACCAATGGTGCCACAGCCCTGGGATCTCGAAGCGTGCCGAGCATCGTGGCGGCCTCTTCGCGAATCGCCCAATCCTCGTCTTTGAGCGCCGCGATCTGTTCGGCGACTGTATCAGCCATGCCCGACCTCAACCCCAAGAAACGTGAAAAGTTAGATGTGAAAGGTGAAGTGTGGGGCTGCCGAGCATTCTTGCTCCGAAACTTTTCACCTTTTACGTTTCACGTCTCACCAATTGCTGAACGGCCTTTTTGAGCATCTTGAGTGAGGCGCTATAAATTTTCAGAAACCCGCTAGCTCAGTTTGGCTTAATCGCCGGACGGGCCAAATCGACCTGTGTCGCCGAGAGGCATATCCACTCTGGCATTGTCGGCCACACTTGAATTGACAGTGATGTCTTCCGGCGCAGGGGTCCAGCCCAATTTTTCGAGCGTTTCAAGCGCCAATTGCCGCAAGGCATCTTTTGCCGTGAGTCGAACCGACGCATAGGAGAGCACCCGTTCTCCTTCGGCCACAACTTCAGACGCTTTCGGGTCATAGAGAAAGGCAATCAACGGCTCAATCGCCGTGTCGCCGATGGTGGCCAACGCAGCACTGGCTTTCTCGCGCAACACGCCATCCTTCAGCAACATGATCAAGTCGGGAATGACACGCGGATCGCGGAATTGGCCGAGCGCCGTCGCCGCGGCTTCCTTGATGAAGGCGTCTTCGCTGACGATACAGCCGGGCGTGGGAGTTCCGTCCTGTCGAATGCCTTTGCCCTTCAGCGCGTCCAGCACCGGCGGTAAGGCGCGAGGATCGCCGATCATACCGAGAGACGCAATGGCATGTCGTTTCACCGCGCCATCTTTCATCGCTTCGATCAAGGCATCGATGGCCCGTGGATCGCCAATCTGGCCGAGAGCAATCGTGGCATCTTCGCGCACGGCCCGATCCTGATCTTTTAATGCGGCAATCAGCACGTCAACAACCTTGGCATCCCGCACCCAGGTTCGACCGATTTGATAATCGGTCGTCATACCACCAAGCGCACGGGCGGCATGGCACCGAACCACAAAATCTTTATCCTTGAGACACTCGATCAACGGATCGACAGAAGGTTGGCCGATAGAGATAAGTGCCGTTCCGGCTGTTTCTCGGACCGTCTTCGAAGGGTCGCGAAAGAGCTTACTCAGAACCGGGATCGCTCTCGGATCGCCGATCTTGCCCAACGCCTCCGCCGCCGCGCTCTTCACCGCGCCGTCACGATCCCGACAGACGAGCATGAGGGGCTCGACAGCATTCTGATCTCTTATCTCTCCACAGGTTTTTGCCGCATGCTCGCGGACACGCCATCGCTCATCCTTCAATGCTGCAATCAAACGGTCGACGACTTCAGCTCCCATCGAAGCCATCGCCGCAACCGCATCGTTCCGCACATCCATAATGGAGTCGTTAAAGAGCACGATGAGTGATTCCCTCGCTTTCGCCCCGCCGATCTTGGACAGACCGAGACCTGCATGGGCCCGCACAGCCCAATACTCGTCTCCGCAGGCGCCGACAAGCGCGTCCAAGGTGGTAGGATCGGCAAGCTCAGCGAGCGCCTTGGACGCCTCTTCGCGAGTTGCGTCGTCGACATCCTCCAGTGCCTCTAATAGATCTTCGAGCGTCTGGGCCATTGACACCGCTCCTCTACTGATACTGGTAATCGCGCTGGCCACCATGCGGATAGGTGCGGCTGCAGCGGATGGTTAATGTCTGCGTCCCTCGCCCCTCGACACATTGGTCGAGCGACTGCGCAAAGTCCAACTTCCCCTCTAAGTTCACCGCGAACGGAAAATCGAACGTGAAGCTCCCAAATTTATATTTCCCCGGTTTGAGTTTGAGGGCACGAGACTCGGTCGTCTTGTAGGCATCCATGGATTCAGGGTCCGAGCCATAGATGGACGGAGTCACTCCGGGTACATGCCACCAGGATTGAGGAATAATGGTGGTCGCGTCGATGGTGATTGCATGTTCCTGCTGGTAGGCAGCCGGCTGACCGGCCGCAACCGGCTGGATTACTGTTGCGGAGACGAGCAACCATCCGACCAGACACCAGCCCATTGACCATTTTACAGTCTGCATTGCGTGACCTAGCCCGCATGACTCATGACGGTTCGTCGCGAAATCGCTGAGCCGCGTCGCAAGACCGGCGCGCGGAGCCTGGAGGACCTGAGACGTACTCGTGCAGTACGTCGAGGGTCCGAGGGGCGAGCCCGCGTCGCGAAATCACTGAGCCGCGTCGCGAGAGCGGCGCGCGGAGCCCTGAGGACCTGAAGCGTACTCGCGCAGTACGTTGAGGGTCCGAAAGGCGAGCCCGCCGACCGAAGGCTCGTCGTAGCAGCGGATCGGCGATTGCAGCAGAAGTGTTCATGAATCATGTGGGCTACTCCGAAGATCCACGAGGGGCCGCGGCAAAGGCAGCCTGAAAAATTTCCTCCACAGCATGACTCTCCCATTCAGTATGGGTCTGCAATCCCAACGTCCGCATCACCGTCGCGCCGGTGTCTAAAATAGAGACCGGCTGGTGAATGGCGTGGCCGGGTTTAATCCCCACCCCCGAAGCAATCCATGGGACCATCGGAACTTCTGCCTCAGTCGGTTCTTGATTCGCATCCCGTCCTTCGGCGCTCAGCGACGTCACGAACAGGGTCGTCCGCTTAGTCAACGCATGCTCGTGATAGATGTCCACTACGGAATGCATCGCCTTATCCACCGTGCGAAGGGCTTCACGATATTCCTTCGAGGTCCAACCTTTTGATGCTCCCACTCGACCAGCTTCTGGGAGATGCACGACCAGGAAGTGTGGCAGCGCAAGAATGGCATGCCCGTAGCCATGCCCGCTGGTCGCTTTCTTGAAATATTGGCGGATATAGGACACGATTCGTTCTGTGCTGCACTCAGGCTTCAGCGGCCCACACATCTGATAATCTGTGTAGGGCTCTGGGCGCGCCAACTGATACAGCGACTCATCCATGAGAAAGATCGCGCTGTCACG
Organism: Nitrospira sp.; assembly: GCA_005116885.1. Taxonomy (GTDB): domain Bacteria; phylum Nitrospirota; class Nitrospiria; order Nitrospirales; family Nitrospiraceae; genus Palsa-1315. The sequence continues at coordinate 9,072 of SWDP01000010.1, read as the reverse complement.
ACCCCCGCTGAGATCGAGGTAGTCGAACACACTCGGGGCGCGTGGGTACCCGCGACTGAATTCGAAGCTATTCCAGGTAATGCCGTGTTTCTCGACCGGCATTCCCGTAATCAATGACGCCATCGTCGGTAACCGCAATGCAGGCTTCACCGCCGTGGCAGACCAGGTGACAGCCCCTTCCTTGACCAACCGGCTGAGGGTCGGCATCGTGCCACCCTTCAAGGAATCCTGGCCGAATCCCTCAAGGACAAAGAGAATGACGTGCTCGCTCGGAACCGTTGAGGCAGAAGCCGGCGCCGATACAGCAGCCACCGCCGCCTGTTTCGGAAGAACGAGGCAGAGGAAGAACAGGGATACGGCCAGTATCCACATCGACCATCCGCTGTCTCGCCTCATGAACGTATGCACAGATGAGTTCCTTCTATCCTGTTCCGAGGGAACTTCTACGCTATCATGGCGTTTTCCGCCAAGGCAAGCGAGACAACGCCTCGCCCGCATAGCCCATCAGCATTTATGCAGGTCTCAAGGATCCTGGCGCAACGGTCGATGCGATGTTATGCTTATTTCTTATCTCATGGGAGTCAACGAACGACTCCCCGTGCGTTCGTCTTAATCCAAAGCGTGTTGATGATGACACAGACCTCTACTCGGCCTCTCATAGCCCAACCGGCATTCCCCTTTAGCCCGTGGCCGAGCCTGACGCTGTTTGCGCTACTTGCGATCCTGTCATCGTGGCCCACCGTGACTCTGGCAGAAGTCCGAGTCGTGACCGCTCAGGGTGAGCACCGGATGGGAGACCGGGACACCAAAGAAGACGCCACCCGCCTGGCCACCGAAGCGGCCAAACGAAATGCCCTGGAACAGGTCGCCGTCTACCTCGAAAGCGTCACAATTGTAGACGGTCTGGATGTGACGAAAGACGAAATTCGAAGCTATACGGCTGGGATTGTCCTTGTCCTTGAGCAAACGACCACCACGACACTCGATGGAGATACCATCGTGGTCCGAACGAATCTGGTGGCTCAGATCGATACGGACGACGTGCAACAGGCCATTGCAGCCTTGCGGGAAAACGAGGATGCCCGGCATCAACTTGTCGCGCTGAAACATGAAAATGACCAACTACAACAGGACCTCAATGCGGCAAATCAGGCCTTGGCACAGGCCTCGACCACAGAGCAAACACAGCAGGCGGTTCAGCGACGCCAAGACATTCTCAATCGAGTGCAATCGAACGCCATGGTGTCGCAAGCCTGGACGGATTGGGTGCTCGTCTCGACAGCCGGCTATGCCTCTTCTTCCTTGATAGGGTTGGCCCAACTTCAGGCTCTGCTGACTGCCGCACACGGCCTCTATCCCACAAGCCCGCATGTCTATGTGGCGCAACACACGATCACCACAAAGCAACCGCCATTGCCGCCACAACCGCCGGTTCCCCCTGCGCCGGGAACTAGACAACCGACCATGCCACGCCATCTGATCACACCGGCGCCAGGATCGCCGGCTGTTTCGAGAACGTTGAATGACTTCACATACAAGACACCGACAGCGCCACCGCAGACAGTGGCAGGACAACCACCGGTAGCAAGACAACTCCCCCCGTCGATGCATCAGATCCAGCCGCCGCCCCTCCAGCAGATACCGGGCGTGCCCAATCAGAATCAGATAGCGCCAAGGGGATTTGGTGGCAACAGACCGGGTGGTGAGGGCAGTCGAAGAGACGGAGAAGGGAGGTAGCGAGTGAAGAGCACCGCTCATCAGTGTATTGCGGCGTTGATCGCCACAGGCTGTTCAGTCTTGCTGCCGCTACATTCAGTGGCTATGGATGCAGGCGAGATTCGCACCAGTTATTCAAGCGACCACTATGTGATCGGCAAGGGTCAGGGTGACTTGTCCAAAGGCAAGATCGTCTGTCAGCGTGTATCGGAACTCTCTGCCCGCACCGACCTGGCCAAGCAGATCCGTATCCTGGTAAAGGAACATATGGTCGACCGAGTTCGCGAACGGACCGGCCGCGAGGCGGAACAAGACATCGAACTCACCAGGGAAGAAATTGTCCAGGAATATCTCCAGGGCGTGAAGATTGTGGATCGCCGGATCGACGAAGAGGGCAAGACCTGCAGCGCAATCGCCGTCATGCCGAAGACTCAGATCGAGCCCAAGCAAGCATCGGACATACAGGAACATTCCCTGAAACCTTAGAAGCGGCTATTTCGGCGAGGAGACCTCTTCGTTCATCTCTTTCAGTGTAAAGACCGTCACATCTTCACAGAGATCACCGCAATTGCCGCGGAGCGTCTTGGTTGCCACCACACCGTTCCTGCCGATATACGTCCAGCCTTTCAGAAGATTGATTTCTTCCGCGCCTCGACTGACGGCGTACATTGGATAAAAAAATGGATAGGGGAATTCCTTTCCCGGAACGCATCGGAATTCCACCATGGTCCAGAGCCGTACCGTTTCATTCGTCAGATGGATCAGGTAGTGCAACTCAATGTCGGCGGAACCAACCTGGCGACCCGTTGCATCGGTTCTCTCGGAGAGCTTGATGGACATTCCAGCCACATCCAGACGCGTGGTCCCATGCCCCATGACGAGATTCGAACAGGGGTCGCGGTTTGGCGGTGGACCAGTCTGATAGCCCAGCATGCCGCTCCCGCGATACCAGCCCTCTTTTCCCTCGACCGTCGTCAAGACGACTTTCCCGGCGGCAACCGATTCGACCGGCTCAGTGGGCTCAGTCGAGACAATCCTGGATTGAAACTCCAAGACATACGACGCATCCACCACTTCCCATTCGCCTTCCGCGACCCCCGCCCGCGAGACCACGCCAACCCGAAATCCGCTATGGCGTACCCATGTCGCTGGCGCTTTGTAGGTAAAGGTCGCAGGAGCGCCAGGTTGTGACTCCTCCTGTCTCGGTGACACGTTGCCGTTACCCTCCCTCGGCCTCTCTTTCGCCTCCTTAAACTTTGCAGGAACCACCGCCTGTTCCTTATTGGTGCGAAGTTCCGTCTTGACCGGAACCGACTCGTTCGGACCAAGCTTGTGCGTCTTGGTGGCCGGCATGAAGGTGACTTCCACGCAGGTGTTTTCATTCGACCATGCAACTTCTGCGTCCAAATACATCGGACCGGAGAACACCGTTACCGCTAACAACAACATGCCTATGGCGTCGCTTTCGGTCGAGCCGACCAGTTCAGAGCTCCATTCCGAGACAGACCAATTGGAGAACTGCGACGGCAGTCCTGCTGACCGATGATCGGGCACAAACCGGACATGCTGGCGTTGACGGGAAAACAACGTGGGCCGATCCGTTCCTCCACGTCCAATTCCTAGCGTGGCATCGAGGTCGACATATTGCAGCTTGGCATCATCGCCCACTTGCCCTTTCAGGGTGGCGTGCACACGCCGGGCGTTGTACACCGTTCGAACCGTCCCGGAATCGTTGATCGTCTGGTGAACAACAAGAGAAAACTCATAGTCCCCTTCGACAATGCCATCGGCTCTGGGACACTTTTTGGCATAGCCGCCGTTGATAAGCGTAAAATGGAAGCGGTTGCCGACTGTGTTCGGTGTGCTTCCTTCCTCAATTTTCCATTCCCTACTCTTCCTTCCTACCGAATCGGAAGGGATATCGATGTTCACTGAGCCCTCTGTGACGCGGTAGCCATCTCTTTCACCTCCCGATACCGTGTTCTGCGCGAGTTGAAAGGACCCAGAGGACGGCCCCGAGGCGAGCACGAGACGAGGAAGTTGAAGGGTATCGTCCAAGCTGATCATGCGCGCGGGCGCTGGTGAGGGGCAATCGGCGACATTCTGGCCGAGTTGTGCCTTGAAGTTGTCAAACAACTGCTGGTCTAAGGATCGCGCAACCGACTCGGCCTGTGAGCTGAGCGATTGCTTGAGCGACTGTCCGTCTTTCCCGGCAAACAGCTGTGCACTGCCGAGGCCCTGCACCATCTTCGTCAACGCCTCACAGGTGTTCTTGACTCCCTTGAGTAACTGCAACGACTCCGAATTGACCGGCACCTTCTTCCACTCGCCCTTTTCATTCGGCCCGGGTTCGAGCGGAGGCAACTGGATTGGCGGTGGGCCCGGTTCTGCCGGCTTCGCACTCATTTGAACCGGGGTGCTGGGTGATACAGCCGGTGTCGTATAGACTTTTTCGGGATCGTACTCAGGCGGGTTCGAGGACGGCAGATGCTTGTCCCCGCCGCTACAACTCGTGGTCAACAGCGCAACGCTCAGGAGGAGAATCAAGCGAGTTGGCATCTGGCGGCTCCCTCACAGGGACAACCAATGGCTGGAATGGCCGCCATGCTAGCGAATGCCTTTGGTTTCTGCAACCGGTTGCGCGACGGGTAGAGATTGCGGTAAGTACGTCCTCCCATGCCGATCGAGAACAATTTTCAGCACGACGAACTGTCACGAAAGAATCCTGGTGAACGTCTCACCGTTCGTGAGATGACCCCGACTGCCCTACCTGAGTCATCCTCCGGTCAGGACGAGATGGCCGTCCTTGGCACGTGCATCTCGCACACCGGTGTCCGCGTGATTGTCTTGCTGCATGGCTCTGTCATGGGAACCGACCTGTTCGGGGTACAACGGTTGGATGAGCTGGGCGGGCTCAAACGAGGCTACTCACGCGGCGTGGCGGGGCTTGATGCCTTATTAGCCCTGATGCGTGAAGACAGCAATGGCATTCCCCTGCTGCCCGGTGGGTTGAAGCCACCGCTCGCCAATGATGAGCCGACCAAGAACCTCCTCGACGACCAGCTCGGCGACGCAGGAAATTTCACGAACGCCTATCTCGAATTGATGAAACAGTCGCTCAACCGAGACCTGGATCACCCGATCCAGTGCGTCCGTGAACTCTGGTCCTGCGAACACCATCACCTGGGCCGTGCCATGGCGGCTGTCTCAATGCTCGGACGTCTACGCGACTGGGTCGAGGCACACAAGCTGGGCCAAGGAGATCGCATCCTGGTACAGGCTCATGGGCAGGCGGGACTAATCCTCGCTCTCGTCTCGAACCTCCTCTGTGTGACCGCGAATAGTAGCCGGACGCGTCTATTCGATCTCTTGTCGAATTTTGCCTCGCAGGTGAATCGACCAGACATCGCCTCGACGATCCAACGTGTCGCTCCGTTGCTGTCAAACGGCACCTTCCTCAATGGAGCAGCGCTGGACGTCGTCACATTCGGCATGCCGGTACGTTATGGATGGGATCCATCGGGCCTCAGCAAGCTGCTGCACATCGTGAACCATCGCAACATGCGGACCGACGGTAAAACATGGCTCTCGAAAATGGAGTTACCCCAGATCACAATGGAGATGCCGATTGCGTGGGGCGGCGACTATGTGCAGGAACTGGCCGTGGCCGGCAGCGATGCTGTGCCGACGACCGATGCAGCCAAGACCGCCAATAAAGCTCTGTGGGAACTCGTGGAGCCGTTTGATGGATTCGAACGATGGCTCGAGTGTGCCCGCCGCGCTGTCCGTATCCCGAGTGAGGGACTGGGGATTCTCGCCGACTACAAAGATTCCACTGGATCAACGAATGTGCGCGATCACTACTACGGCCACGCAGCCTACACCCGCCTGAACGCGATGCTGTTCAATACGACGACGATCGTTCGCGCCCTCTATTCATAGAGTTTTTGACAGAACCTTACTCAGCGAAACTGGAGTTGTTGCCGGGGGATCGTAGTTTTGATAGGAATATTGAATGCTCATGCTGATCCCAACAGTCAACGCGAAGAAGGCCAGCAGGGCATAAAAAACAGATTGGAACGACCTCCGATTGGTGAACACGCCGGACACAGAGAGGTATAGGGCCACGAGCACCGGCAGTAGCAAAAACATGGTGGTGATAAAGATCATCATGGTCGTCACCTCAGTGGAGTTCGGTGCCCATAATGAGACGTCAAAGAAATGAAGAACCACTCTGCGCCTGAATACACAGGTTGCGGAACTGGTGATTCCCCCAGTTTTACTCGAATAAACTACTAGGGCCTACTCATTCGAGGATAGGACCGAAAAGCCCTATCGCTTCTCATCCTTCGAGCACTACGCGGGCAAAAGGGAGATAGGCTCGGAAAGGCTTCCTCTACTCCACACGCCTGCTCCAAGTATGGACTTGTGGAGCGGGCCATCAGTCAGGGTACCGTTTCCGCAGATAAAATCGCTTCCTGCATCCATTGCAACGCCAGGGAAACCTGCCTAACAATCGGCGAAGGAAATCCCGACCCCCATGCCGCAGAGACCGATGGCACTGTACTGAAAAACAGTAGGGGCAACTGACATCGATCCCGAGGGCCGAACCGGAGGGGATGCCTGCCTCGACATTCTCGACGGGCGAATATGGAATACGTTCCGTGAGCATCTAGGCCTCGAACTAGAACCAACCGCTGCAAAGCTGGTGTAGCCTGCGCTCGTTCTCATGCGATAGAGACAGAAAGGCGAGACCCGCCCGGTCTCCTTCGGCCCACTGTACCCTGCCCACATCACATGGCACAGCGGCGGGACTGCCGCCTGGGTACATCATAAGCGTCAGATATTGCCCGGGCTTGAGGGCTTTCGCGAGACGGAGGCCACACCCCCTCGCCGTCATATCGATCACCTGCCCACTCGCGAGACCTGCCTTATTCGCAACGACTATCCGAAAATCCACAACCACCCGCACAGACCGCCGTGGTTCCCTCCAAAGTATCTGGGATTTTTGTTCGGACAACTGGGGTATTGTTCCTCCCATGGCAAACTCCTCCTTCGCAGCGGGCGTCCGATATATTTATTTAGAATAGCAACTCTCATGCCGAGAAGGTCTCACTCAGCAAGACTCACAAATTCAATGGATTGTGAAGGTGAACGGTCACTGGGAATGGGAGGTGTGAATCGGATCCGATTCAGTGGAGAACGAAACGATACAGCTGTGAAACTAGGGAACGAGCGTTCAATTGATCTGCATTGATGCTCCTTCGCCCAATACCCCGTACTCGCGACGAGATATTCGGCGAAGGAGAATACATAGAACAGGTTGGATACGCGCACCGCGCAGACGTCAAGGCATGCCATGTTGGACATTCCAACATGAGTGGAGCCCCACGGCTTTAGCCTACTCCGCCGAAGCAGCTTTGGCAGCGAAGGCTGGAAGCGTGTCCTCCTTCGCCAAGGCTTCGGCACGAAGAGAAATTGAAGCGCGATGGTGCCATAGAAAAGGTCTATAAGCCTTCCGTGGTGGGAGAGCCCATGCACGTCATCGTGCCAAAGAGAAAACCATACCCGATCTTTTCGAAACAAGAGAAGGAAATTGTTAACCGCATCATTGAAGAATTCAAGGACCTTACCGGTTCAGAGCTGAGCGATATATCCCACAAAGAATTTGGATGGCGACTAACAAAACTAGGGGAGACAATTCACTATCGAACAGCCTGGCTTTCCAGATCGCCGCTTACTGAAGAGCAACTAGAGTTTGGGAGAAAAGTGGCGACACGGCATGGATTGGCAGGATAATCCACGTTTTAGCATTATTGAAGAGGCGCATTATACGGCGAAGTTCGCTCGTCTAGTTCGTGACCCTAGACTTAGAGATGACATTCAACGCGCATTTGACGAAGACATTTCCCGTAATCCATATGAGCTTGAACAAGTCTATGGAACCAGGCTGCGGGCGGTAACAATTGCACATATACCATTGTTGACCATTGTGTTTTCAATTGACGAAACAGACAGAGTAATCAAGCTCCTAGATATTGACCAACTTCCATAATGAAAAACATATTACTCCAGATCGGTCAAAGCCTATCTCTCTTCATCCGCTGAAGCTTGACGATATACTCAAAGCTGTCTTAGACGTTAACGCTTCAAGAAAACCGGTCAGCAAGAAACAATCGAACTCCAAGCCTTCATCGAAGTCCGCTTTCTGACCAGTCACCGATGCTGCAAGCGTTTTCCTTCGATGCGCCCTAAGGAAGCAAAGGGCTCGGGAATCTTTTTTGTAACCGTGCGCGCAGAAAACTTATACGGGCCTTCCGGTTTTCTTGACGCGTGATTCGAGCCGGTGCCCATAACAGTTCAGAATCTCCCTTCTCTGCTCCTCAAGAATCGCCCACGCTAGCCGTCAAACGCATTGACTGTCTGTAATCGTTCGATTACAAATTGCTTGTGTACTCGATCAGCTGCATGGCTTGACGGTCTGACCGATGAATCTGTGCGCGGGGTTATTTTGAGGAGATGATCATGAAACGGATCAAGGTAGCTGACCTGCCTGAGTTTGATACCGCGCCCTATCTTGGTAGCGAAGCGGCGATTGCGGCGTATCTGACCGACATTCTTGAGGCGAACGATCCGGCCTTGTTGGCTTCCGCACTGGGCGACATTGCCCGCGCTCGTGGCATGAGCGAGATTGCCAAGGCATCTGGCCTCACCCGTGAGGCGCTGTACAAAGCGCTGCGCCCCGATGCTCAGCCGCGCTTCGATACCATCAGCCGTGTCTGCGCGGCCTTGGGTGTGCGCTTGGTCGCACAGGCTGTCCATGCACCGGTGTAATTTTCATCAAGGCATAACCCGGCGTTCAACCGGACTGCCGCAAAAGATTCACGTCGAGCCGCTGCCAGCAACCATTCAGAATGCCCCCGTTTCATTTCCTGGATATCTCACGGTATGCTATGCCGATAGAAAGTCGAAACTCCGCATCGTATGCGGATCAGCCTACGTGAGAGTTAGATATCTTGGCGACTCGGCTTGGTCGTACTCCCCACCTCAACTACAGATGAACGGAGATGCGCGATGCTTCAGCTTACACCACTCGATGCGAGCACCCCGATCTTTCAACAGCTCAGCACCGATGCTTCGCCCGTGGTGCTGGTCAACATCTTTCACGTCGCGGAAGCAGACATCCCTGCCCTACTCAAAGCGTGGGAGGCGGATGCCAATTGGATGAAGCAACAACCCGGCTATATCTCGACGCAATTGCATCCTCCAATAAGTGATGGTAACATTTGAGTTACCGTCTATGACTGACATACGGGTACTCGAATATCTTGATCTACAAGCTCGTTCTCCTTTCGC
>SWDP01000009.1 GCA_005116885.1 Nitrospira sp. | reverse complement strand
GAGGGGCGGCCAGGTGCCCTTCTTGCTCGCAGAACGCGCATTCCTGAACCCCAACACTTTGTGAGTCCTGCTTGTCAGACCGTGAGCAAATCGGTATCCTCCAAGGGCGAGAGACTTCTAGGGGGTAAGGAATGGGTATCGCGGATTTACTCAAATTCAAGCGGCCGGAAATACTGCGCCTCGCGCAGGCGCATGGAGCCCACAATGTGCGGATCTTCGGGTCCGTGGCAAGGGGAGAGGCGCGCCCGGAAAGCGATGTCGATTTCCTCGTTGAAATGGACAGCGGGCGCAGCTTGCTCGATCTCATCGAATTGAGCCAAGACCTCGAAATATTGCTGCAGCGTAAAGTCGACATCCTCACCGATCAGGGCCTGAGTCCATACCTTGAGCAGCAAATCCATGCCGAAGCTGTCCCCCTATGAAGGACGACCGCATCTACCTCCTGCACGTTCGAGACGCGATTCAACACATCGTGAGCTATACAGCGGCGGGAAAGGAGAGCTTCTTATCCGACCGAAAGACCCAAGACGCGGTTGTGCGGAACCTCGAAATCATCGGGGAGGCGATCAAGCGCGTATCCGTCACGCTGAAAGAAGCTCACCCTGACATAGCGTGGAAACCCATCGCCGGTATGAGAGATAAACTGATTCACGATTATTTCGGGGTCAACTTGCAGCTGGTGTGGGATGTGGTGGAAAGAGACTTGCCGGTTCTCAAACAAAAGATCGGCCGTCTACTCGATGCTCTTGGCGAGAAATCCTAGGAGTAGTATTCGCCCGGAGTGCGATCATGCTAAAAGATGTCGTCGAAGCCACGCCGTTGAAAGGTCACCTGTCGTCCCCCTTCGTTCGCCTATCTAATCTCTTTGGACTATCTGGTTTTCTTGTGCGATAAATCGACCCAAGCCGTCAAAAGAAATGAGGATCGCTTCCCCGGCGATTTTATGTTCCAGCTGACGAAACCGGAGTTGAAAACTTGAAATCGCAGATTGCGAGATAAAGTTCGAAGTGGGGCGGCAGAAGACATGCGCCCTACGCGTTTACCGAACAGGGTGTGGCAATGTTATCTCGCACGTCGCGCCCCAGGGTGACACGGGATGGGAATTTATGTGGCCATGATCTGAACGTGGGCTGCATAGCCCAATCGCTTCAGCAGTTCTTCGCAATCTTCCCACGTCAACCCGAAGGCGCGAAGGTCAGCCAGGCCCAGGCGCGCGATGACATCGCGTATAGCAGAGAAATGCTGGCGCTCAAACTCCCCATCCATCATGGCATATTCCGCCCAGTCGACCAGGTCTGTCAGTGACAAATCATGTTGCAGATAGGCTGCGAGTTTGTCGGCGACCAATTGGCGGGTAATGACTTCGCTCATTCGCGCCATGGTGCAAGTGGTCAAGCCGAAGCTCGGCGAGACGATCTATGACGGGGCTTGCGGCTCGGCGGGATTTCTCTGTGAGAGCTATGACTACCTGCGCAAAGGCAAACTCACCACCAGTCAGTTCAACACGCTGCAAGCCAAGACTTTCTATGGCAAGGAAAAAAAGTCTCTCGCCTATGTGATCGCGATCATGAACATGATTCTGCACGGCATCGAAGCGCCTAACATTATCCACACCAACACGCTCACCGAAAACCTCGCCGACATTCAGGAGAAGGACCGCTACGACGTGGTGCTCGCTAACCCGCCTTTCGGCGGCAAGGAGCGCAAGGAAGTGCAGCAGAACTTCCCCATCCGTACCGGCGAGACCGCATTCCTGTTTCTCCAACACTTCATCAAAATGCTCAGGGCGGGCGGACGCGGCGGCGTGGTCATCAAGAACACCTTCCTCTCCAACACTGACAACGCTTCCGTGAGCTTAAGAAAACTCCTACTTGAAAGCTGCAGCCTCCACACCGTGCTCGATTGCCCTGGCGGAACCTTCCAGGGAGCTGGCGTGAAGACCGTGGTGCTCTTCTTCGAGAAAGGCGCGCCGACACGAAAGGTCTGGTTCTACCAACTCGACCCAGGCCGCAACCTCGGCAAGACCAACCCACTCAACGACACCGACCTTGCCGAGTTCATCAAGCTCCAAAAGACCTTCGCCGACTCGCCTAAGTCCTGGACCATAGACGCCAAGAACATCGACCAGACCACCTTTGACCTCTCCGTGAAGAACCCGAACGGTGGCGAAGTAGTGGCGTATCGTAGCCCGGAGGACATCATGGACGAGATCGCCTTGCTGGACGCCGAGCGTGCGGAGGTGCTGGGGAATATCAGAGCGTTGCTATGAAGAAGGGATGGGCAACGAAAACGCTCGGCGAAGTTCTGCAAAAGACGGAGACGGTTAATCCGCTCCAATCGCCTCAAGTAGAGTTCGACTACATCGACGTATCGAGCGTTTCCAATACAACGTTTCAGATTGAGGCAACGCAGCGCCTCAAAGGAAAGGACGCGCCCAGCCGGGCCAGAAAGCTCGTGAGAGCGAACGATGTTCTTTTCGCGACGATTCGCCCCACATTGAAACGAATTGCAGTCGTGCCAGAACATCTCGACAAGCAAGTCTGTAGCACCGGCTATTTCGTTCTCCGACCAAAGCCGGAAATTGACCACCGCTTCGTTTTCTACTCGCTTTTCACCGAAAATTTCATGGGTCAGATGGAAAGCCTCCAGAAAGGTGCAAGCTATCCGGCTGTCACCGACGGCGAGGTGAAAGCGCAGTTGATTCCCGTCCCTTCGCTCTCCGAACAGCAGCGCATCGTCGGCCTGCTCGACGATGCCTTTGAGGGCATCGCCACAGCCAAAGCCAACGCCGAAAAGAACCTCCACAACGCCCGCGCCCTCTTCGAAAGCCACCTCCAATCCGTCTTCACCCAGCGCGGTGATGGGTGGGTGAAGAAGCGACTCGACGAAGTTTGCACTTTTAGTAGTGGCGGCACACCGTTCAAAAGCAACAGCAGTTATTGGAGCGGCGAAATACCTTGGGTTTCCGGACGTGACATGAAATCAACCCGCCTGTCCGATTCGCTGTTGCACATTTCTCGGTCCGCAGTTGATGAGTCCTCAACTCGCATGGCACCAGCAGGAGCACTCCTGATTCTTGTTCGTGGAATGGGGCTGGCGCATGGTGCCCAAATTGCCGAGCTAATGGTTCCCTGTGCGTTCAATCAAGACATCAGAGGAATCCACCCAGAACCTGACCTGATACCTCGGTATCTCCTTTTCGCGCTACGAGACCGAATCAATTCGAGCGACACTGTCTTGAGTAATGCGGCTCACGGAACACTCAAGATAGACTCGGATGAACTACAGAGCGTGATGATTCCTGTCCCTCCGCACGAACATCAACAGAGAATTGTGACCACAATCGACTCCCTCACGGAAGAAACCCAACGCCTCGAATCCCTCTGCCAGCAAAAGCTTGCGGCGCTGGATGCGTTGAAGAAGTCGCTTCTCCACCAGGCTTTCGCTGGAGCACTCTAGGAAGCCCCATGTCTGACGACGCATTGCCGCAATCCAGCATCATCCTCTACCAGACCGAAGACGGGCGTACGCGCGTGGACGTGCAATTCAAGGGCGAAACGGCGTGGCTTTCGCTTAACCAGATGGCGGAGTTGTTCCAGCGAGACAAGTCGGTCATCTCCAAGCACATCAAGAACGCTTTCGCTGAAGGCGAACTGCGCGAGGTGGCAACTGTTGCAAAATTTGCAACAGTTCAAACCGAGGGCGGACGGACGGTCAGCCGTGACATCGAGTTTTACAACCTCGACGTGATCATCTCAGTGGGCTACCGGGTGAAGTCGCATCGCGGCACGCAGTTCCGCATCTGGGCGACGCAACGGCTGCGGGAATACATCGTCAAGGGCTTCACGATGGATGACGAGCGGCTGAAGAATCCGCCGGGCAAGGGGCAGAAGGATTACTTCGACGAGCAACTGGAGCGCATTCGTGACATCCGCTCCTCGGAGCGGCGCTTTTACCAGAAGGTGCTCGATATTTACGCGACGAGTGTGGACTACCAGCCCAACACGGAGCTGTCGGAGCAGTTCTTCGCCACGGTGCAGAACAAGATGCACTGGGCGGCCCACGGTCAGACGGCAGCGGAAGTGATTCATGCGCGGGTGGATGCCGCTCGGCCGTTCATGGGTTTGAAGACGACGCGGCCCGGCGGCATTATCCGCAAAGAGGATGTGGCCATCGCCAAGAACTACCTCGACACGGAGGAACTCGGCACGCTCAACCGGATTGTCAACGCCTACATCGAGTTCGCCGAGTTGCGAGCGCTGCAACGCAAGGTGATGACGATGCGGGATTGGATTACGAAGTTGGATGAGTTCCTGAAGCTCTCAGAGCACGAGCTGCTAGACCACGCGGGAAGGATTTCCGCCGAGCAGGCGAAGATGAAGGCGGAGCTGGAATATGACCGCTATCGCAAGCTGGAGGATGCGCAGCCTCGCCAGGTGGACTCCGATTTCGATACGGCAGTGAGGCAGTTGCAGAAGCCAGCGCCGAAACCTCGAAAGAAGAAGCTGCCATGAACGAAGCCGAAACTAGAGCCGAACATATCGATCCTGCCCTGAAAGCGGCGGGCTGGGGCGTCGTCGAGGGCAGCCGCATTCTCCGCGAATATCCCATCACCCTGGGCCGTATCGAGGGCCACGGGCGGCGCAGCAAGCCCTTAATCGCCGACTATGTGCTGGTCTATCGCAATCACAAATTGGCCATCGTCGAGGCGAAGGCATGGCATGAAGCACTGACCGAGGGTGTGGGCCAGGCCAAAAACTACGCCGACAAGCTGGCCATCCGCTTCACCTACGCGACGAACGGCCAAGGCCTCTATGGCATCGACATGGAGACTGGCACGGAAGGCGACGTGCCGCACTATCCCAGCCCGGACGAACTCTGGAAACAGACCTTCGCCAAACAGAATGTCTGGCGCAACCGCTTCGCCGCCGTACCATTTCCGGATAAGAGCGGAAGTTGGACCATTCGTTTCTATCAGGAAATTGCCGTCGAGCGAGTGTTGGAGCGAATCGCCAATGGCGATGATCGGATTCTCCTCACCTTGGCCACCGGCACGGGAAAGACCTCGATCGCTTTTCAAATTGCGTGGAAACTTTTTCAATCTCGTTGGAACCTGAGTGGCGAACCGTCGAGACGCCCGCGCATTCTGTTCTTGGCAGACCGTAATACGCTCGCCACCCAGGCGTACAACGATTTTACTTCATTCGCTGCCTTCGAGGACGACGCGCTCGTTCGAATCAAACCGGAGGCGATCCGCGAAAAGGGAAGAGTCCCCACGAATGCGAGCCTCTTCTTCACCATTTTCCAGACCTTCATGAGTGGGCCACCGAAAGAAGGCAAGCCCTCGCCCTATTTTGGAGAGTATCCGCCGGACTTCTTCGACTTCATCGTCATCGACGAGTGCCATCGGGGTGGTGCCAACGATGAAAGCAACTGGCGCGGCATCCTTGAATACTTCGCACCAGCCGTGCAGCTCGGTCTGACCGCCACGCCCAAACGCAAAGACAACGTGGATACCTACGCCTACTTTGGCGAGCCGGTCTATATCTACTCGCTCAAGGACGGTATCAACGACGGCTTTCTGACACCGTTCAAGGTGAAGCAGATTTCCACGACCCTCGACGAGTATGTTTATACACCCGATGACAAGCTGATCGAGGGCGAGGTGGAGAGTGGGAAGCGCTACACGGAAACCGACTTCAATAAGATCATCGAGATCAAAGAGCGCGAGAAGAAGCGTGTAGAAATCTTCATGGGCCAGATCAACCAGAACGAAAAGACGCTGGTGTTTTGTGCCACGCAGGACCACGCGCTGGCCGTGCGCGATCTCATCAACCAGATGAAGACAAGCAAAGAACCCAATTACTGTCAGCGGGTTACGGCCAACGATGGCGAACTCGGCGAACAACCCCTCCGCGACTTTCAAGCTAACGAAAAGACCATCCCTACCATCCTGACCACATCGCAGAAACTCTCAACTGGCGTGGACGCCCGGAACATTCGCAATATTGTACTGATGCGCCCCATCAACTCCATGATCGAGTTCAAGCAAATCATCGGACGTGGGACGCGGCTGTATGACGGGAAGGACTACTTTACGATCTATGACTTCGTGAAAGCGCACCACCACTTTTCCGATCCCGAGTGGGATGGCGAGCCGATCGAGCCGGAGCCGACACGCACAGACCAGCCCTATCCTCCTCCGCAGGACTCCCAAATTAAGGGGATGCATGAAAAGGCTCCTGCTGATTACGTCAAGAAGCAGAAAATCAAAGTCAAACTCGCCGACGGTAAAGCTCGCACCATCCAGCACATGATGGTCACGACTTTTTGGCACCCCGATGGCACGCCCATGTCGGCGCAGCAATTCCTGGAAATGCTTTTCGGTAAGCTCCCAGAGTTTTTCACAAACGAAGCCGAACTCCGTGCGCTCTGGAGCCTTCCCGACACGCGAGCCAAACTATTACAAGGACTCGCCGAGAAAGGCTTCGGGCATGAGCAGATGGCCGAAATGCAACGGATCATCGATGCCGAGAATAGCGACCTCTTCGACGTGCTGGCTCACGTGGCCTATGCCCTGCCGCCGCTTACGCGCCAGGAACGAGTGGAGAAGGCCAAGATGGAAATCAGTATCCACTTCAACAGCAAGCAGCAGGTTTTTCTCAATTTCGTGTTGTCGCAATACGTAAAAGTCGGCGTGGAGGAACTCGCGCAGGATAAGCTCTCGCCGTTGCTGAAGCTCAAATACCACAACGCCATCGCCGACGCCGTGGCCGACTTGGGAAAGCCGGAAGAGATTGGGAAGTTTTTCGCGGGATTCCAGAAGTATCTGTATCAATCTCAGATCCAGGCGCGGCCATAATACGGTGAAAGAAGAAGTGTCGTGA
>SWDP01000033.1 GCA_005116885.1 Nitrospira sp. | reverse complement strand
CGGGGAACATTAGGATTCAGGGGATCACTGGCTCCGGCAGTCCGGCAGCCAACGTGAGTCTCGACAGAGGCCTCATCAACACGACGATCTTTGGAGGGGGCAGGGCCAATACTTCAGCCACCATTACGATCACCGCGCAATCACTGGCCCTAGCCAATGGAGCAACCATTGAAGCCAACACGGCCGGCACTGCACCGGCCGGAAACATTGCCTTGAACGTGGGCACGCTGGCGGTAAGCAATCTGGGAAACTTTGATTCAGGAATCTTCAGTAGCAGCTTCTTAACCGATCCAACGGGAGGAAATGCGGGGAACATTACGATTCAGGGAATCACTGGCTCCAGCAGTCCGGCAGCCAATGTGAGCCTCGACAACAGTACTATCAGTACCACGATTGCTGGTGGAACCTCGTCGAGCATCCCAGCAACAATCGCGATCACCGCCCACACGGTCAACCTCGCAAATGGAGCGGAAATTAACAGCAGCACGTCCGGGGCGGGGAATGCCGGAACGATCACCATCAAGGCGGAGGAAGCGATTACGGTGGCGGGGAACGATGGTTTTGTAAGCGCCGTCGCAAGTGACTCGGTCGGGACGGGGGCCGCGGGCAGTGTCTCCATTGAAGCCCCGACGATCACCATTGCGGCCAGAGGCAGGGTCACTACTAGCAACGACTTCTTCAGTGGTCGGGCAGGAGATGTCCTTCTGGATGGCCAGCGGGTGACGATCAGCGGTGGCGGCCGTGTTGACAGCTCGACTCGTAGTGCGGCTCCTGGGGGTACTATCACAATCAATGGGACAGACTCGGTCACGATCCAAGGATGCTCAACGGCAGGGGGGTGCAGCGGTCTCGAAACGACGACGTTCTTTGGCGGAGGCCCTGGAGGTGTTATCACGGTCAATACCGATCAACTCACGCTAGATGGAGGCTTAATTCAGGCCGTTACAATATCCGATGCTCCGGCAGGGAGCATCATGCTGACGGCCCAGGATGCCACGATTACCGGCGGAGCTGCGATCGAAGGCTCATCCTTGGGCGGCTCCGGCAAGGCTGCAACAATCAGCCTTGCGAGCTCCAACTCGCTGATGGTTTCGGGCAAGCGGACGCACATTACGAGTACGGGCAGCGGGGGACTAGGGGGGGATGCCGGTACTGTGACCATCTTAGCTCCGGTCCTGACATTGGCGGACGGTGCGGAAATTTCCACCAGCGGAGGCGACTCAACCATCGCTAGCATACACGACACGGCGGATGCAGGCACCATTACGGTGGACGCGGCACGTGTGAAGATAACTGGGGCCGCGTTCCTCGACAGTAGCACCTTTGGGTCGGGAAGTGGCGGATCGGTCACGATCAAGGCGGCCGAGGCGATAACGATCTCAGGACGTGATGCAACTGGGTCCTCGAGCAGGATTACCACTCAGGCCAACGGAGCAGGCAATGCCGGTCAGATCACACTGACAACCCCGAATCTTCAGCTCATGGATGGCGCCAATCTGTCGTCCAATACGGCAGACGCGGGCAACGCCGGGTCTATCCAACTCAATGTAGGGCAATTGAGTCTTCTGGGAGGGACGAGCATGACGAGCCGGGCGGTGATTCAAAATGGACAGCCGGTGTTGGGTTCCGGAGGAAGTATCACAGTCTTCGGCCAGAGCGGAGCAGGAACCGCCGCAAATGCCGTGTCACTCAATAACTCTCGATTAGTGACCAGTTCCGAAGGTTCCGGGAACGGAGGCTCGATCCAAGTGAACGCCAATTCGATTGGTTTAAACAATACCGCGCTGATCTCTGCGACGAATGAAGGGACGGGGAATGCCGGCAGCGTAACTCTGCAACTGGCGGGGCTCTTCTCAAGCCAAGACAGCACGGTATCGAGCTCTGCGGCTCAAGGCGCTGGCGGGAACGTCTCCATTACGGCTGGGAACATGAATCTAAACAGCGGCACGACGATCTCGGCGCAAAGCGCCGGCTCCCAGGATGCGGGCGGCATCGCGCTCACGTCGGCGAGCGACCTCCTCATGCGAAACAGCACAGTCACGACCTCTGCAGCCAATGCCTCCGGCGGTGATATTAAACTGACTGCGCCGAATATCATCCGTCTCGTGGACAGCACACTAAGCAGTTCGGTGCAAGGGGACTCCACCACGAAGGGTGGCAATATTAATGTCGATCCCCAATTGGTCGTCATCCAGAACAGTCAACTCCTGGCCAATGCCAACGAAGGGGCGGGCGGCAATATCAGCATCGCTGCTACGGGAGCAGTGTTAGTTGATCCGAATTCGCTGCTGTCTGCCTCGGCAGGACCCGCCGGCGTCAGCGGGAGCGTCAATATCAGTGCCCCGATCCAGGTCCTGAGCGGCGCCTTGGTGCCGCTGAACCTAGCCTATAGTCAAGCCGGGTTGTCTGGTGACCGGTGCGCGGCGGATCCCAACGGCCAATTCAGTAGCTTTGTCCAAACCGGCCGCGATGGCGTGCCGCAGGTTCCAGGCGCGTTGTCGCCCAGCCCGCTCTCATTCTTGGAGATCCTCACGTCTGGATCGTGGGGCTCGCAAGCACCGAATTGGGCCGCAGCGCGGCTCGGGCTGGACTATGTCAGCGTGGACGACTCGACCAGGTTCCGGCTCCATTCAGCTTGTCACTCGTAGGATGGAGGACATCATGACACACTCGACTTCGATCGCATCCCGATTGCCGTTACGTATCGTGCTCCGCTGGGTTCTGGTGCTCATCTCGGGAGTCGGTATTCTCGCCTCTGTCGAATCAGCCATCCCCGCAGAGCCTTCTGCCGGTCCCGCACAGCCGCTGTCGAGCATATCTCGAAGCGGAGCGCCTTCCGCGCTGGTGGATGCCCGTGCCGCAAAACGCGCGGCTGCATTGTATCGGACTGCCGGTGTCCTGTCGAAAGCGGCGGTCAGCTGGACCCAGGCGGGACAGGCCTATGAACGAGCCGGGAACTATGGCGAAGCGGCCCTCGCCTGGACCGAAGCGGCGTCCATCCACGAGCAAGAGCATGCCCCGCAAGGCCAAGTTCAAGCATTGATTCATCTGGGGTATGCCCTCCAACAGGTCGGACAACATCACAAGGCCATTGTGGCACTCCAGACTGCCCGCCGGATCGCCGAACAAGGGCATGACAATGGCCTGCTTGCCGCCAGCCTTGGCCAGCTTGGGAAAGCCAGCGCTGCATTGGGCAATGACAGCATCGCTCTCCAATTCTTCAACGACGCCCTAACGCTCGCGAGACAAGAGGAGCGCTCCCCCCTGGTGGCTGTGCTGCTGAATGACCTCGGCAATACTCTTGCCGCACAAGGGAATGCCTCCGAAGCCATTAGCGCCTATATGGAGAGCACCATCCTCGCTCGCGGAACTGGGCAATCGGCACTGAGCATGACCGCGTTGATCAATGCCGCGATGGCGTCTATCGATGACGGACAATTCGCACAGGCAAAAGATCGCCTGGAATTGGCCTATCGGCAATTGAGCGAACTCCCCGACTCCCACGACAAGGCCTTTGGGTTGCTCAACCTTGCTCTGGGCTATGAGGACCTCCGCCCTCAGATCTCGCCGGAGCGAACTCTGCTCGTTCAATTGGATCCTACGGCGCTTCCTGGTACCCGTGGTATTCGCCTCAAGCCTCGACAAATCGCGTCGTCCGCCGATGCTCTGCGCACGCCGGAACAACCCAACGATCGAAGCAGCCTCACGGTCGCTCCCCCCAACAGTTCGACCGGGTCGGACCAGCAGTTGTTCCGCGCTCGGTCTGAACAGTTACTCCGGGAGGCAGCGGCCATGGCCACTCGTATCGGAGACCCTGTCGCAGAATCGTATGCGCTCGGCTACTTGGGTCAGTGGTATGAGCAAACTCGACAGTTCCCCGAAGCCCTCGACTTGACGCGCCGGGCGGTGTTTGCCGCGCAACAGGTGAATGCCCCCGAGTCTTTGTATCGCTGGCATTGGCAAACTGGTCGCATCCTGGCCGCAACCGGAATGCAGGACGGCGCAATCAAGGCCTACCGTCGCGCCATAAGTACGGTGCAACCCATCCGTCATGAATTTTCAGGCTACCAGGGCCGGCGCCATTCATTTCGTGACTCCATTGGCCCGGTCTTTTACGAACTGGCCGATATCCTATTGAAGCGTGCCGCCGTCACCCAAGACCCGCAACAGGAACAGGCGCTGCTGATTCAAGCCCGTGACACCTCTGAGCTGTATAAGGCAGCTGAGCTGCAGGACTATTTCAAGGATGAGTGTGTCAAGTCCGCACGGTCCCGCGCCACCACGCCTGGTGATATCCCTAAGACAGCAGCGCTCATCTATCCCATTATTCTCCCAGACCGTCTGGAGCTCTTGGTGAACATCGCTGGAACATGGAAACGTGCGTCGTCGCCGGTGAGCGTCGGCCGGCTGACTGACGAAGTGCGCGCGTTCCGTCGCACGCTAGAGGATCGCCGGACCCGCGAATATCTTTCGTATGGCCGCCAGCTCTATGCGTGGATTCTCACACCTATCGAGCAGGATTTAGCCGACGCCAAGATTGACACCCTCGTGTTTATTCCTGATGGCCCTCTTCGGACCATTCCGATGGCGGCATTGCACGATGGGCAGCAATTCCTCATCAAGCGATTCGCCGTGGCCGTGACTCCCGGCATCGATCTCACTGATCTGCGCCCGATCGATCGCACCCGAGTTCGCATGTTGTCCTTGGGATTGACGGAGGCGGTACAAGGCTTCCCGGCTCTCCCGAATGTCCAAGCGGAAATGGATGCCGTGAAGGCCGTGTATGGTGGGACGTCTCTGATCGATCGGCAATTCCTCGTTCCCGCGGTGCAGACCGAATTGCACGATCAGCAATATAGTATGGTCCACATCGCATCTCACGGATTGGTTGGGAATGAAGCGAAAGACAGTTATCTCTTGTCCTATGACGATAAGATCACAATGGATCGTCTGTCCCAACTCATCGGCATGTTTCAATTTCGTAACACGTCGCTGGATCTCCTGACGCTGAGCGCCTGCGAGACGGCAGTAGGAGATGATCGGGCCGCTCTAGGCCTCGCGGGAATGGCGGTCAAGGCAGGCGCCCGCAGCGCATTGGCGAGCCTCTGGTTTATCGATGACGAAGCCACCTCTGAATTAGTGACCGAATTTTACAAACAGCTGCAGGATCCATCTGTCTCGAAAGCGATGGCACTTCAGCGGGCGCAGCTGAAAATCTCCAGCGAACCCATACACGACCATCCCAGTTATTGGGCGCCGTTCTTACTGATCAACAACTGGCTCTAACAGGATGCTGAGATAAGTCGCTCTTTTCATCGCCCGACCCCCGCGGCATCTAACTCTTTCGCCCTAAGTCTGCTATGACAGACCCTTCGTCCTAGGACGCGCCTTTCCCCACGAGGTGTGCTCGACACCATGAAGAAAGCGTATCTCGTGAAGCGTCGAGAACGCCACTGACATTGCTCTCGACCAGAGCGCCCTCCCTCTATCTCCGTTATTTCTCTGTACAGAGTTGAACTCTTGAGTGCCGCGATGCGGCATGAAATCGCTTGCGGGGTCTTCCATGATCTCGCTTTCAAAATCCATTTCTTCAATTTGCTCTCTCATTTCCACGATTTAACCATGACCTCCTGAACTCTCCTATTAGTGGCACTGAGCTTGCCGAGCAATCGACAGTACTTCGGAACTGCGACCAATGCCTATACCAATCGAAAGTATCCAACAGTATGCCACCCCCTGCAATGTGAGACATCTTTTTCCTACCGTAAGCTGGTGCGGTAGATGAGAGTCATCTTAAATCTCATCTGTCTCTTTCTCATTGTGGGACTATCATCTTGGCAAGGTCGTGCCGATGCAGCGGATGAGCTCGTAGCCCTCTCGATCGGGCAAGAACCGACCGACATCGAATTTATCGCCCCCGTTCGAATCGCAATCTCGCCAAATCGTGCTGAGACTCTGGTAAAATCTTCATCTGCGATGGAACCTCCTTCGAACCAAACTCACGGTTCATGGGATTTCTACTTGGACAACACGTGGTCGATTCTCGGTGGTGATGTGGCGCAAACCCTTGCTGGCACAGTCCTGGATCTCCAACCATACAGTGCGGCGCAGCTTCGTATCGAAGCCTATTGCGATGATCGCGACACCTCTGCCTATAGTCTCGTCATCGGAGATCGATGGCTCTCAAAAGTCGAGGCATATCTCGTCAGCCTCGGCGCTTCTCCGTCCACATCCTCGATCATGAGCTTCGGGAAAGAGCGTCTACTGTGTCAGGATGGGACCGGCCAATGTTGGGAAGCCAATCTTCGATTGCGCGAGAGCTTTCGTCTGATGGCGATTGACCAGTCCAAACAGGGCTGCCTTATTCGCGTGAATCATACCGGCGATCAGTCACGAGTCGACGATAAAAGGAATCTGAGCCGCCGTCCCCTCCTTCAGCGCCTGCACGTGAGTCTGCCTATCAGAATTTCTAGGAGATGAAGAGGTTCTTCGTATCCGACGGCTGGTCGTCGTTGGGCATATTCATCGTTCCCATATACCCATACTGAGGTTTCTCGCTCGTGTTTCAAAGTCTCGTCGGTGGATTTCACGTCTAACTGGATGAAAGCCTTGAAAAGACCCTAAGACTTTGCCCTCTTATGCTTAATCCCCACCCAGCACTTAATATATATGATAACAAGGTGTGGGTGCCCCGGCGGACATTAACACTTCGTCCTCTTGGTCCAACCCCGCCCAATATCTCCCTTGCAATCACTTAAAGTTTGTCTTACGATTCCATCACAAACCCTTACCTAATCCACGATGTCTATCGACTTCGAGTCTCTGACATTAACCGATATCATTCGGCTGCAAAATCAACTCTCAAACAATCTTGCTCAACGGTTTGAGAAACGGTTGGCTATCATCTTCAACGACATCGTGGGATCGACTGCTTACTTCCAGCGGTATGGAGATCAAGCAGGACGTCAACTCCATCAACGACATCTCGATCTTCTCGCAGCTAATCTCGAAGGCTCAGATGGGCGAATGGTAGACACAGCGGGTGACGGGGCTTTGATAGCCTTCACTCGAATTGAGGATGCCACTGAGTTCTCCATAAGGCTCCACCGAGCCCTCTGGCGGATGCATAGGTCTGCTCTGTCGGAACACCGATGGCAAACTCGCACTTGCATTCATTGGGGACCGACTCTGACCGATGGAACCACTGTGGCAGGAGACACTGTTAATTTATGCGCGAAACTCGCGTCTACCGTACGCGCAGAGGGGATTATGCTGACTTCTCAGGCGGTATCTGAACTTCCTAAGCATTATCTTCCTGCTTGTCATTCATTAGAGTCTGTCCATCTTCTAGGGTTACCGGACACCTTCGAGATTTTCCAATTACACTGGAGAGATCCACGCGAGATACCTCGTTACCTAGTGGTCCTGGAAACAGGACAGCAAATTGCGATTCCCGATAAACCAGTCATCTCATGCGGTCGCTTCTTCGATCAGACATCCGTTGATAGCAATGACATCGTCCTGGCTTTGCCTGATTCCCTACTCTCCAAACGGATCAGTCGTTGGCACTTCGAACTTAGGTCCGAAGCCGATCAGCTATTTTTGCGGGCAGTTTCGGATAAACCAACAATGGTTAATGGGGTAAACCTACGGAAAGGAGAGCAGGCGGTGATTGAGATTGGTGCACGTGTACAGTTGTCGGGGATCATGACCCTAACTTTTGAACCAGAACCGGTCCAGTTGGCTTCACAGGATCAGACGCTTCCTCATCACCAATCCCTCTAGCACCTCTACTCCAGTTTTTAGACTTTCCGATTGATGATGAGCCTGGCACATGGCTACTTTAACACGTGTTATAGGCAATCATGATCGGTCCATCCGATCTTCAACGCCGAGGCTCGGATGGGACGGC
>SWDP01000032.1:433-811 GCA_005116885.1 Nitrospira sp. | reverse complement strand
AAAAATCGCAATTCCTCGAGTTCGAGATTCGCGCGCTGGAGCAACGGCAGTTTCTCGCTCGTGTAGGCCACTTCCACCAACAGCATCAGCACGGTGAGCATGGCCGTTTCGATCCGTTCGCCCAGCACAAACCGATGGCTGCGAGGAAACTTGCCCACATGATTGATGAGCCACAGGACACAGGGTTAATTCGGACGGTCCTGGGCGCACCGGAACCCGATGTCGGCGACGCGAAACATCGGCTCAATGTTGTTCCGGTTCGCTGATCGCAACCTCTGCGGGTTGCTGTCCCAGGAGCCGCCACGCAGAACCTTCTCTTTGCCGCTGTCGTCGTAGTCAGAACTCGTCCACTCCCACACATTCCCGGCCATGTCGTAG
>SWDP01000032.1:0-423 GCA_005116885.1 Nitrospira sp. | reverse complement strand
CCTCCAAAGATCCGATATTCACCAGGAAGTCGTAGCTCTTAAAGACGCAACACTTGCCAAAGTTCGCGTGGAGACTCGTGGGCTCCTCGTTGCCCCAAGGATACAGCCGCCCATCCGTCCCCCGTGCCGCCTTCTCCCATTCCTGCTCGGTCGGCAAGCGCTTGCCGTACTGACGACAGTAGGCCTCTGCCTCGTGCCAGGTTACACCGACCACCGGCTTCTGTCCGTGGCTGGCGAGGTCAGAAGTCGGCCAATGGGCTGGCTTCTCCGCGCCCACCTTCGCCATGAACATTGCATACTGTGCGGTGCTCACCTCGTATTGATCCATATAAAAGGATGACAGCGACAGTCTCTGATTGTAGAACCCGTACTGAAACTCTCCCCCTGCCACGAGCGGCATGTGCGAACCGTCTTTGGCGGTGA
>SWDP01000031.1 GCA_005116885.1 Nitrospira sp. | reverse complement strand
GATCGGTATCCGTTGGCCCGGCGGCTCGGAGGACCGAATGCGGCGTGCCGTCTCGAATCCATTCATATCCGGCATGAAACAGTCGAGAAAGAGAAGGTCATAGTGCTGCTGCGCGAGCGCCGCGAGGGCCTCAGAACCGCCTGCCACCACATCGACCCGATAGCCTCGCCGTTCGAGCAACCGGACGACGATCATCTGATTGGGCTTGTTGTCATCAGCCAGGAGAATGCGCTCAGCTTGCTGGGCGCGCGCCTCCGCAAGCGTATGACGCGTGACGAGTCCAGTCTGACGGGGAATGCTGTGGAGTACTGTTCCATCACCGACCCCTGTGTCAACGGAGAGACCGCCGGAGCCGCCCCCCCCTGATGACTGAGCCAGCACGACGCGGAGGCATTCGTACAGCTGGGCATAACGGAGCGGCTTCGCCAGGTACCCCGCGGCACCTGCCTCCGTAGCACGCGTCGCTTCGCCTCTCTGCCCATACGACGTCAGGATGATGACCGGAGTAGCAGCGATCAATGGATCCTGCTTGATCATGCGCGCGAGATCGATCCCATTGGGCTTCGGCATGCTGATATCGACAAGCGCCACGTCAAATGGACACTGCTGCTGCGCGGCCCACCGCAGCAGAACCAAGGCGCCCGGAGCATCCGCGGCGCTGCTGGGCTGCATCGACCACGATGTCGTGTACTGTTCGAGGACTTTCCGTCCTGCCGGGTCATCATCCACAATGCAGACTTTGCGATGGCGAAGTTCGGCAACTGGACGTTGGCCCGACCGCTGTTGTGATGGCTGGACAACCATCGGCACGGTGATCCAGAATCGCGCTCCCTGGCCTATCGTGCTCTCGACACCGATTGTCCCATTCATGAGCGTCACGAGCCGTTTCGCAATTGAGAGGCCGAGGCCGGTCCCGCCAAACTCTCTCGTGGTCGAGCTATCCGCCTGTGAGAAGACGTCAAAAATCGCGACCTGCTTCTCCAGTGGAATTCCGATGCCGGTGTCGGTCACGTCGAAGAGTAGTGTCACGTTGTCTCCATGGTCTTCGGTTGCTCTCACCTGGAGCACCACGCGTCCTTGCTCGGTAAACTTTACGGCATTTCCGACAAGGTTCATCAGAATCTGGCGAAGACGACCCGGGTCCCCTTGCACAGCGATAGGCGTGGAGGCGTGAATTAACGACACGAGCTCAAGCCCTTTCCGTCGAGCCTGCTCCGCAAGCAGTTCCGTGACGGACTCGACGGCTGCGCGCAAATCGAAGTCGATCATCTCGAGATCAAGTTTACCGGCCTCCATCTTTGAGAAGTCGAGAATGTCGTTGATGAGCATGAGGAGATGATCCCCTGATCTCCACACGGTTTTGGCATACTCTTGCTGTTCGGAGTTTAAATCTGTTTCGAGGAGGAGGCCTGTCATGCCGATGACTGCGTTCATCGGGGTGCGAATCTCATGGCTCATGGTAGCCAGAAACTCCGACTTGGCCTGGGCCGCCGCCATCGCCTGATCGCGCGCATCACTGAGATCAGTCGTGCGCTCGACGACCATCCGTTCGAGGTCGCTCATTTTCAGCCGCGCCTGCTGGGCAAGGTTCCACTTCCTAGTCAGGGAAGAGGCCAACTGATGGACTTCGATCGCGTCGAAGGGCTTGCGGAGGATGAGAAACTTGTCCCGCTGTGGCAACGTTGTGACGACATCCTCCCATGCATGATCGGAAAAAGCCGTGCAGATCACAATCTCCACGTCTGGATCGGCCTGCCACAAACGGGTGACGGTCTCGACTCCGTCCCATCCCGGCGGCATACGCATATCGACAAAGGCCAACGCATAAGGC
>SWDP01000030.1 GCA_005116885.1 Nitrospira sp. | reverse complement strand
CTCTTCGCACGCGATGATCCCTATGCCTCGTCTGACCTGGTTTTGAAGCGCGTGAAAGAATTAATTTTGTCCTCAGATAGCCAAGGGGCGATTGTCGAGTCCATCAAGAACGGTAGTAGCCCTCATGAGGTCGTTCTATATGCGATTGTTAAAAATTCACAGGCGTTTCTTTCAAGCGGGCAGTTCCATGTTTACCGAGGAGTTTTGAATGGTCAAGGTCATGGCATTAAAGCCGTGTTCGGCATCGCACTCGATGAACTCGTGAAGTCCTGCTTCACGAACAGCAAAGATGCAGATGAGCATCGAAAAGAATTGGCCGAAGACATAAAGCAGATGGGATAAACTGTAAGCATGAATAGGGGGTGTTGCGCCATCGTTCGATTTCTTTCTACTAATGTGCTCCCGGCCGGAGCCACTTGTGGCGTGTATCATGCGTCTCTAAGAAGCACCTTCAGGGTTATTTGAACGAGTATGTGTGGCGGTACAATCACCGCGAGGACGGGAAGGCGCAGTTTGAGACGTTATTGCTTTGGACGGCTGGACGCTGACGGCGTGGCGGCTTTCTTCAGATTCTTGAAGAAGTCGCCCCGCTTCGGGATGGGGATTTCCGCACCCTTCTAGGTTATCTGACTTTTTGATTTTGGTTTCATACGATTCCTCCTTTATGCCGACACGCTCTCTCAACGGAGTCTACCAGAAATTGATCAGGGCTGAGGAGCATCTCCGCGCATTCGATGATGAGGTGATCGCTTACCTTGATATCAAGCCTTACCAGTTCGTCATCGAAAACCGCGGACAACATCACGTCCTCATCATGAACGTTGGTCCACACCCTCCCATCCGTCTGTCTATGTTGCTCGGTGATTGCCTCCACAATATGAGAAGTAGTCTCGATTGTATTGCTTTTGAGTTGGTCCGATTGAATGGGAGGGAACCCACCAATAAAACCAGTTTCCCAATTTTCAATGACTCCACGAGCTACGATAAATCTAGCCACACGGGCGTTGGCCGGATGTCCGTTCAGGCGCAAGCAATCATTCATGGATTGCAACCGTACCATAGTGGGAATGTCGCAAATCATCCCCTGTGGATTCTGTATACGCTCTCCAACATAGACAAGCATCGGCACATGCATCTCACTGCTGCAATGATGGACTCCGTTTATGTCCGTATCACAACAACAGGATCCAACGGTATCAGATCCTGCAGAAATATGGCCGCCTTGCGCACGTCCGATCGCATACTGCGCCACAAAACAGAGGTGGCCGATCTTCCATACACCGCCGATGAGGCAATGAGCCAGGACGTGGAGGTGAAGGCGCAGGGAACCGCTTTTGTATCGCTCAATGAGAGAGGGCTTTGGAATCAAAGTCTCAGCCCCCTCATCCATAAGATTCTTAATCACATCAGGCAATGCATCTTGCCCGCTTTTGAGCCACTCTTTGATAAGCCGTCTTAATTTATCTTGGCGCGACTCGTTTTGAATTTTTGACATAAGTAGCCTATACAGTAAAGGGATAGTTGCGATAATCGATAATCTGGTTCTGCTCGAGGGGAAATGACCAAACCTGGTCTTGCAGCTCGGTGAGCGACAGTGCGGTGAGTCGGCGGGGCACGGTGGTGGCACAGCGGCTCAGGGGGGACGCACAGTTTCGGAACCGTGTCGAGCGAGTGACACATGTCAAACTCAAGACTTGACTCCTGATCGTCACTCTTGCTTTCAGCACATAACAGCGCTATTAATTGATGCTCATCAATCTTAACAGGTGAACTATGAAGCGGCCGAAAATGGCAAATAGCCAAAAGCGCGAACCCGGCTCATCTCCGAATGTTCGTTTTGAGGGCACGGTCCATGCTACTCGTAGCATCAAACGGAAGGACTGGGCCAACTCTCTCGACGTAGATCGCGTTCCCGATTCGAAAGGCAGGATCAAGGCAATACTGTCAATTGATGACTGTGTGCGGCTACTGGAGGAGGGCTTTGAATTGAGGCTTCATCGTGCGCAGAAGATAGGTCCCCTTGATCGATCATTAATCGTCACAGACAAGGCCTTTAAGAAGTGGATCGATGGACAACTGTCCGGCATGAAGGGTAAGCCGATGCCGGAGCCATTCGCTGAGACACGAGATACGTAATGTACAGAACAGTTTCACAGCTTGATTCGGTGATGGGAATTCTCGCGGCATTCTTCCCCAATCTATGTTCGCGGGTGGAGTTACCGAATCGGTCGATTCAAGGGCGTCCGATCTACGCGTTGCGGATGAGAGCAGGCGGTGGTCACGCCCGTCGCGGCGTTCTGCTCGTCGGCGGTATGCACGCCCGCGAGCTGATGAATCCGGATGCGATCGTCGAGCTGATGCTCGACCTGGCCCTTTCTTATCTGAACGAGACAGGTCGCTCGTATGGCGGCGCATCGTGGTCGGCCCTGGATGTTAAGATAATGCTCGAGACACTAGATATCTGGATACTGCCGTGCGCAAATCCGGACGGGCGAGAGTT
Organism: Nitrospira sp.; assembly: GCA_005116885.1. GTDB lineage: Bacteria > Nitrospirota > Nitrospiria > Nitrospirales > Nitrospiraceae > Palsa-1315. The sequence goes on along the minus strand of SWDP01000030.1, from coordinate 1,432 downwards.
TGTCATGCAGCAGGTAGGCGGTGACCGAATGTGGCGTCAGAACCGCCGCGACAATCCCGGCACGCCCTGCGAAGGCGTCGATCTTAACCGCAATTCTGATTTCGTCTGGGGCGTGACGGGTCCCGCGACTAGTTGCAATCCCTGTTCAAGCACCCGGAGTTATCTCGGACCCACGCCGTTTTCCGAACCGGAATCACGGAATATCGAATATCTCTGCGACACGCATAACATAAAGGTGTTTGCCGACGTTCACTCATTCAGCGAATTCGTGCTGTATCCTTGGGGACACGCCCCGACCCAAACCACCGATTCGACTAAAGTGTTCACGGGCCTCGCGACTGGCACCTGTGCGCCGCTCACTCCCGCCGGCTACAAGGAGTACATGACGCCGCGTGATTTTTCACGGTATCGCACGATTTCGCAACGCTTCGCCGTCAGGATTCGCCAGGTACGCGGACGTAATTACGTGTTGAAGTCTGTGTTCGAAGTGTATAACGGCACGACGACCGGCTCGTGTTCCGACTATGTGTACAGCCGACACATAGCCAATGCGTCAAGAAACAAGACCTACGGATTTGCCTTCGAAACCGGCCCCAATACCGGCGACAACTTGCTTTCCTTTCAGCCCACCGATCCGGAGCCGATCAAGCGCGACGCCAAAGCCGGCTTGCTCGCGCTTATCCAACAATCAATTTGTGCCATCGACTTTATCGGCACTTCGTTGTTTGGCTTATCCGTCCAGTCTATCCGTACTATTCGCGATCGCATGCTCGCGAATACGGAAGCGGGCCGTGGCTGGATTGATCTCTTCGAGAGAGTTCAGTTCCCGCTTTTGGGAATCGTGCTTTCGGACAGAACACTCACGAAGGAAGCTGCGACACTCGTCCGTCGCGTCAAAACCCTCGCCACTCAGCATAAGAAGGCGATCGTCAGTAAAGAAGATGTCGAACGCGGCATCGCGTTTCTCAATGAACTTGCCAAGCGAACAACGGACAAGGCGGTAAAAATCGATATAGCGACGGTCAGCCGTTTTCTCAAAGGCTCCGGCGGTCAGGACGTTGAGAAGGTCATCGCTAAACTCGGCAAATCCAAACCTGCTCCGAACAAAAAATAGTTACTCACGCTTTTCCAGCAATATGCGCGTGACGCGAGCCATCTCGACGAACACATCTTCGTCCGACGTGCGAGTCTTTTTTAGAATCTTGTAACTGTGGTCGGCGGTGTCGAGCACGTGAAGCTTTGCCTGTTCACCTAAGTTTTTGACAACTAGTGTAGAAGATCGAGCTCGGCAAGCGCGTCGCGTGTGCCTGAGCGCATCGGGATGTCGATCTGTTTTAGATGCTCGGCGCGTTTTGTGTCGGGCCGTCCAGGAAGATGAAGCGGAAACGAAAAAAAGACCAGTCCTTTCACACCATCGAGCGACTGTTCGCTC
>SWDP01000029.1 GCA_005116885.1 Nitrospira sp. | reverse complement strand
CCGTATCGAGGAAGAGCTGGGTTCGAATGCAGTCTATCGGGGTCGCGAGGCGGTGCCGGTTCGATACTGATGGCGGGTGAGTAGTGATGATCAAACGGAATCGGGGACGGCAGTGGCTCGATTGGCAGCGCCGCATGGTGACGGTCGTGCACTATATCGGAGTTGCTGTCTGTCTGCTGTTGCTAGTTGTGTTAGTCTTTGGTGACATGGGTCTCCCGCGCTACTTCTCCATGCGTGAGCACGCCCAACAGCTGGATATGGATCTTCAGGAATTACAACGAACGACCCGCACGCTTCGAGGGGATATCGATCGTCTGGAACATGATCCGGCGAAAATCGAACAGCTCGCGAGAGAGCAGCTTGGCTACGTGCGCAAAGGTGAAACCGTGTATCAATTGGTTCCGTCACCATCACAGGAGCGGCCACGCCCGTAGTTCCATGAAGTTTGGCACCGTTGCGATCATTGGACGACCGAACGTCGGCAAATCGACGCTGCTCAATCGATTACTTGAGCAGAAGATTGCCATTGTCTCGGACAAGCCACAAACGACGAGAACAAGAATTCTTGGGGTTGTGCATGCACCGGGTGCGCAGATTGCCTTGCTTGATACGCCGGGGTTACACAAACCGCAACATTTGCTCAATCGTCGCATGGTTCGTACCACGGTCGACGTGCTGGAAGAAGCCGATATCGTGTACGTGTTGATGGATACGACGAGTACTCCTGGCCCCGGCGATCTCCTGGTCCTCGACCATGTGAAAGGAGCGGTCAGGAAGCGTCCACGCCCGATTATTCTCGTATTGAACAAGGTGGATTTGGTCAACAAGCTCAAGTTACTGCCCGTGATGGAAGCCTATGCCAGGTTATTCGAATGGACGGACGTCGTGCCGGTTTCGGCTGAAACTGGCGATAATGTCGATCGGTTGTTATCCGTGACGGTGGCCCATCTTTCAGAAGGAGATGCGGCCTATGATGCAGATACGGTTACCGACCAATCTATGCGAACCTTGGCGGCCGAAATGATTCGTGAGAAGATTTTGCTCCAAACCTATGAAGAAGTGCCATACTCGGTTGCCGTAGAAATCGACGAATTTGTCGAGGAGGGGAAGTTGGCCCGTATTAGTGCGACGGTGCTGGTCGAGCGAGAGTCGCATAAGGCGATCGTGATCGGGAAGCATGGCGAGAGACTCAAAGCGGTGGGGATTGATGCGCGACGTGATATGGAACAGATCTTTGGAATGAAGGTGTTTCTACAGCTGTGGGTGAAAGTGCGGGAGTCGTGGCGAGAAGATGAGCATGCCCTCATGGAACTAGGTTACTAACGGGATTGTGATGCAGCCGACGGAACGTACGACAGAACTGAATCCGATGGATCCGCGCCCTCGCTCAGGGGATAAGGACCTCCTCCGCGACGCGTTGCGTGATCAGGCTGATCGAGGCAGGACCAAATCCGACATCGTGCTGTTGTCGGTGCAACGGCTGCTGCACCGAGGTGCGATCACCAATCTTGCGAAGATGCTGGGCCGGATGCATCAGGCTGATGTGGCGCGAGTCATTATGCATCTGTCGTCCCCCAAGGAAAAGCGGGAAGTTTTCGAACTGGTGCGAGGCGAGTCGAAGCGAGGGCAGGTGCTCAGCGAGCTCGACAGCGACAGCATCAATCAGGTGCTGGCGGACCTGCTGCACTCGGATATCGCCTGGTTGATCAAAGACCTCGGCCCAGATGATGCGGCCTACCTCCTTGGGGTCCTGCCGGAAGAACGGGCCAAAGAGATTCTCTCGCTGATGCGAGAAGAAGACTCCATGGAAGTTGCCGACTTGCTGAAGTATCCGAAGGGTACGGCCGGCGGCATCATGACGACGGAGTTTCTAGCGCTTTCGGAAGACGCGATGGCACAAGAGGCGATCCAACGCCTCCAATTGGCGACGGACGCGGAAATGGTGTTCTACATTTATGTGACCGACAAGGATGAGCGCCTGGTTGGAGTGCTCTCTCTGCGGCGGCTGCTGACGGCCCCTCCCGCGACGCCGTTGAAAAACATCGCCACGCGAGATGTGATTAGTGTCACGGTCGATATGGACCAGGAAGAAGTCGCCCGTCAAGTGGCGAGTTACAACCTGCTCGCGATCCCTGTCATCGATAATGATAACAGATTAGTTGGTATTATTACGGTTGACGACGTCGTGGACGTGATCAGGGAAGAAGCGACCGAAGACATGCTCAAGATGGCCGGCGCGATTGAAGAGGACTCGGTTTCAAAGTCTTCTAGTGTGGCATCGGCAAAGCACCGGTTGCCGTGGCTCTTTACAAATCTTGTCGGCAGCTTGTTGTCCGGCGCGATTCTGTGGGAGTTCAGGTACACGCTTCAGGAAGTCGTCGCCATCGTGAGTTTTATTCCGGTCATTGCCGCGATGGGGGGGAATGTAGGTCTCCAGTCGTCGACCCTTATTATCCGAGGATTGGCGACAGGGCTGATCGAGCTGACGGATGTGCGTGCCGTATTTTTTCGAGAAATCAAAGTCGGACTCCTGATGGGGCTTGCCTGCGGCGTGATTCTCACGCTCGTCGGCTGGATTTGGCATCAAGGGTTTCTCGGCATGGTCGTGGGTCTGTCGTTGATTATCGCGTTCATGGTTTCGACCAGTATGGCGACGTTTATGCCCATCATGCTGAAGCGAATGAAGGTGGATCCTGCCGTTGCAGCCGGCCCCTTTGTGACGACGGCTAACGACATCACGGGCATTACTATTTATCTTTCCTTGGCCACTCTGTTCATGGACTACCTTCGCTAGCAGAAGCCGTAAAGCGTGCAGGGTGAAACGTCGAACTGCCGAGCTCTCTTCTTCGAGGACCGTTCATATGGTCAGATTCATGTCTCACGGATCTCTCTCATGCCGCTGATCAAAACGATTGCCATTACCCTGAACAGCCGAAAGTGGGGCGATGCCGATCGGATCGTGACGTTCTATACCAAGGAGCGAGGAAAGGTTCGTGCGATAGCGAGGGGGGCTCGTCGGATGAAGAGCCGCCTCGGCGCGTCGCTCGAACCGCTCATGATCTGCCATCTGAACTTATTTGAAAAGTCTGGCGATTCACTCTATCGAGTGTCTCAAGTCGATCTCGTGGAGCCGTTCATGCCGTTTCGCGAAGACTTAACACTGATGACTGCGGCCGCACGGATGGTCAACGTGGTGGGTGCGGTCACGCCGGACGGCGACCCGGACTCGCAGCTCTTCGAGACGCTCGCACTGGGCTTGCGCACGTTAGTGACGAGCCAGGACCCGGCGTTGACGGCGCTATTGTTTCAGATTCGATTACTCGGGCTTATCGGGTTTCGCCCTCAGACCGAGCACTGTGTTGCTTGTGGTAATGACGGGTTAAAGGGAGAGCCGAAGTTCTCGCCTCTCTCTGGAGGCTTGGTCTGCGAAGTTTGTGCTGCGCGCCAGACGTTCCGCTGTGTGCCGCTCTCGCGAGGGAGTCTCGCATTTCTTCAGCAGGCCTTGAGGCTTTCGCCAGCGATGGTCGATCGCCTTAAGGCAGCTGGGCAAGTTCGACATGAAGTGGAACATGCAATTGAACGGTACGTCACGGTTGTGGCAGGTAGACAGCTGCCCCCGGTGAATTTTCTGTCGTACCCGTCATGAGTCTGACGCTGGCGCCTGCTGTGGAAAGGAAGTCCTGAGCATGACCGCGACGGTATGTGAACCAAAAGACATGGCCTGGATTGAGAAGGGTGTGTTGGGTATCGAATGGAATGATGGACACAAGGCTGTCTATCCCGTGAGGTATCTCCGCCAACAATGTCCCTGCGCAGCCTGTGTAGACGAGTGGTCTGGCGCCCGCCGTTTGCAGCCGGACGATGTGCCTCTGTTGATCATGTTGCAGGATGTGCAGCCGGTCGGACGGTACGCGCTGCAATTCAGCTGGAGCGATGGCCACGACACCGGCATTTACTCCTATGCCCTTCTCCGACGGCTTTGTCAGTGCGATGAGTGTCAGCCTGTGAAACCTGTTGAATCGAGGAGCCGACGCCTGTTGTGAGCATGACTATGCGCAAGCTTGAATCAATACGATGCGAGAGTCAGTGGGTCAAGGGCATGTATTTTTTGAGGCGCACAGGATGGGCCTGTGTGTTGGTTGTGGTGGCGATCGGATCGGCTCTTGGTTGCAGCGGGATGCCTTCTCTGGAAGAACAAGAACGCCACGTGCGTGCCAACGAGTTGCTGCTTCATCAGCTGACACCACGTGCATTTGTCGGAGAGTGGGGCCTTCCGACATATCAGCATACTGAGTTCATGCAGTTCTTCGGCATGAAAGATGACGAACTGATTCCACGATCGAGGTTGGCAGCTGGGGAACCCCCTCGAGGGTGGGAAGTGCGTATTGAGGCCGGTGATGCGTTGTTTCTGGCGTACCCAGATCGCGGTTGGCTGGTGGTGTTTTTCGAGGAACGGTTAGTCTATCGTGAAAAGCTGACTGCGGCACAACTCCATGAGCTGGGGCGCAGTTGGCAGCATGAAGATAAATTTCGTTCTAGGTTCGAATCGCCGGCCGCTTCATAATTATGATGTGTTCTGTAGGCCTTCCGTGACCCAGCATCCTTTGAATCTGCTTATGGTTTCCTCCGAGGCAGTTCCGTACGCCAAGACGGGCGGGCTTGCCGATGTCGCTGGCGCGCTACCGCTTGAGCTGGCGAAACTTGGCCACGATGTCATTCTCCTCCTCCCACACTACCGGTGTCTCGATGAGTCAGGCCGTTCCTTTCGTCCTGTGTGTCGGCTCCATGTTCCGACACCTCAGGGGTATGTCGACACGGTGGTTGAGGAGGCTATCCTATCCGTCGGAGAAGGGAATTGTCGGGTGCGGGTGTGGACGATTCGGAACGAGGCTTTCTTTGACCGGCTTGGTCTGTATCAAGATCGTGGGACTGATTACGCTGATAATCTCGATCGGTTTTCATTCTTCTGCCGCGCAACAATTGAGGCGATAGCCCATCTCCGGACGGCGTGCCGTTGGAATACTCATATTCTCCATCTGCATGATTGGCAAACAGCGTTGTGCGCAGTCTATCTCAAGACGGTGTGCCATGATCGGCCAGAGGTACAGGGAGTCCACACCGTGTTCACGCTCCATAATGTGGGGTATCAAGGTCTATTTCCAGGGGAGCAATTTGAGAAAACTGGGCTGCCACGGTCACTGTTTGCTCCTGCGGGACTTGAGTATTACGGCATGGTGAATCTGCTTAAGGGAGGAATTATATTTGCCGATTATGTCACAACGGTCAGCCCCACCTATGCGCGAGAAATTCTCACGCCAGAATTCGGTTTCGGGCTTGAGGGTGTGCTGCGTAATCGTGCGGACAGCCTCCTGGGCGTTCTGAACGGTATTGATATCGATCGATGGAATCCGGAAACCGATTCCTATTTGCCGGCCCATTACTCTGTGGTCGACCGTTCAGGAAAACTGCGGTGCAAGCAGGCGCTTCAGCGGGAGTTTTACTTGCCGGAATCATCGGCTCCGCTTCTAGGCGTTATTGCTCGGTTGACGTCACAGAAAGGGTTAGATCTTGTTGCAGCCATAATTCCGCAACTCATGGCAATGGATCTGCAGCTTGTGATGCTGGGAACCGGGGAGCCAGAGCTCGAAGAGAAATTTCAGGCGCTTCAGGTACACTTCCCACATCGTATGGGACTTCGTATCGGTTTTGATGAAGGACTCGCCCATCGAATCGAAGGTGGAGCTGATATGTTTTTGATGCCGTCTCGGTATGAGCCCTGTGGTCTGAGCCAGCTCTACAGCCTCCGTTACGGAACAGTTCCCATCGTGAGAAAAACTGGGGGGTTGGCAGATACGGTTTTCCCGTTGACCGTACAGGCTGGGCGAGCGAATGGGTTTCATGTTGAGGAGGATACGGCAGAAGCTCTTCTCTCAGTCGTGCGCCAAGCTGTAGCGGTGTATCAGGATCAATCAATATGGGATCAACTGATTGAGGCAGGGATGACGACTGATGTGTCTTGGGCTCGGTCAGGAAACGCATACGATCGGTTGTTTCTATCGTTAGTGAGAGGAGAGCAGCCCAACAGATCGTCCTAGACCACTGGACAGAGCCATAGAGAGAAATTGCGACAGGCACGGGACAGAGTGCGTTCGTCTGATTTATAAGGACGCCCGAGTAGGTCCATCAAGGGCTAGGGAAGATTAAGCGTAACTTTAATAACGCTCGCATCGAGTTCCGAAAGCAACGCTTTTGCTTGCAGGGAGTAGTAGGAATACTCGGATTGGGGTTGGTAGGTCAGGATGGCCTGGAGGAGATCTTTGGCGATATCCACTCGTTTTGCTTCCACGGCTGCGGAGCCGGCCCGCAGGGAACAGGCTGCAGCCATCGCTTTCACATCCACCGCAAATCGTGCGACAGGGGTTGATACGAGCTCTTCAAGCTTACTCGGTAGCGGGAGAATAAAACTTTCCTGGGTAAGCGAACCATCTGCAGCGCTTGCAAGGGTCAATGCGTCCTCTCGTAGCTGGTCAATATCTGTAGTGGATTGGCAATGAGAGTAGCTATTCCAGAGACTCATGAAACTTCCGTTATCGATGGCGGCCGCTTGAACTGGTTGGCCAGTCATGAGCCCAATCGTTTGAATTAAGATACTCAGAAGCACTAAAAGGAGACTCTTCATGCTACCTCGTGACTCATTTTCTAATGGCATTGAAGCAACTTCTTAATCCAAATCTTATGATCTGACACAATATGAATTATGCAAGCATTAGACCAAATAAAAGAAGAAAAATTGAATCATAAGTTATTGAATACAAATGAAAAATATCGTTAGTTTGTAACAACTAACTGTTGTGAAGATAACGCACTATGGTACTTTTAACACAGATACTGTGGTAGGTTACGAGTTGAAGATGCGAACGAGAATACCTGTTCTGGTGGTGGAATTAGTTTTTCGCATGATGTGCTTGATATGCTCTTTCACTGTCTGCTCGGTGATCTGAAGGGCGTTTGCAATCTCTTTGTTCGTCCATCCTTTTGCCAGATGTTCAATCACTGATTGCTCTCGATTGGTCAATTGAAACTTTTCCCTGGCTTGATCTGTATTAAGCTGTTGTCGTCGCGCTAACTCCTCGAGTGTGACCACGAGTCTTGAATACTGGATTCCCCCTCGGTCTGGTAGGCCGAATCCCCGTAACAGGATTGGCTTTTCAGGGTTACCTGCCACGCGCTTGATCTCGAATTGTTCCCAGTCTTTTGCTTCGGTTCGAACATGCAGAGCCTTGATGATCTCTCCGCAGAGTTCTGTCAGCGCAGTTGGCAAGACTCCATGGGCAGATCTCAGACTCCCTCCACCATGTTCTGTTGCATTAATAAGCTTAGCCAACTCCGAGGCCTGACGATTCATATGGAGGAGTTGCATAGCAGCAGAAAGTACAACAATCCCTGAACCTACGCGTTGATCGGCGTGAGTGTCTGTTTGGTCTATGGAGGGTGATGATTCATTCATGGGATGGAAAGACGTTTTTGAAGTCGTAACAAGGATGGCCCTAGACAATCCGTCTGCTTCTGCTAAGGTAACACAGGGGCTAGAGAAACGTAACTTTATAGTGGAAATAGTACCTAACACTTTTGGGGGAGTCAACACCCACTTTTGGCGCAGCCAGGCCTACATCATCGGTATTGTCCAATTTGTTCGCTCTATCTATAGTTCACATGGAATGATGAGTAAAATCGGAAGGGAAGGGGATGACGCATGCCTATTGAAATCAAGATAATGCAGGAAAACGTGGCGTGCTACCCAGCTCTGAAATGTCTAATGGGACTAAGAACGGAAACACTTTCTATATAGAGGAGGAACGAAGTGGCACAGACAGGGTGGGAATGGCCAATCACAGATAGCCAGAAAAGTCATAATGAGAGGGCGGCTCTATTGAGGCCAATATTATATGAGATGACGACATCCGTAGAGGCTCAATCCACGTCGACCCATAGTGGGAAAGCGCTCTCCTTGAATATCAGCAGTGGAGGGATGCTAGTCTTAATGGAGCAGGTTCCTGATGTGAATCAGGTATTGAAAGTTTATGTGCCGACACCGCTAATCGTTATAGAGACACCCACGTTGGCTGAAGTTCGATGGGCGCGGCGCGTTCCTTTTTGTCAAGGAATTAATACTGGGCCCTACTTGGTAGGGCTCAAATTTATGTTCTGAAATCATATCTGTCCAAGATCGGTTGAAGGCTATTCAATCTATGCGGTAGCGTGGCGCATGGTTCATTAATCTAGACCGGAAGATTGACTGAAAAACTCACACGAAACAGGGCCACCAGATTGGTCGGCCTCAGCCGATACAAGGGGGACAATTTCCGGTAGTATATCTATTCTGCGAAGTTAATGCTGTTCCAATATAAGCTTTTACCGCGTTAGCTCGGGTGGCGGTGACACCCTTGACCTCGGTCTCTCTTTCTTGAGTTTCAGGGAAGGGTTCAATCTGTCGGTATTACTTGCCGAAGGCGGCAATGGTACCGATGCCAGTCTGTGGTCGCAGGTCATGATCATCAGGGTTTTGCCGGTGTCTTCGCATAGTAATTTAGGCACGATGTAAGAAAAGTGGGTACCGCTGCAAGCTTCCATTCTGGTGCGTAGGATAGGCTGGTGTTAGAGGGTGTGGAAATGAGCAGGTCTCTTTGTTCGAGCATGTCTCACCGAGTATCGTCCTTGATACGTGCGACGGCGAGTACCATCAGTACCGTGACAGACCGTTAAGTAGGGATGTATTGCCCAATTATAATTTGGCTGGCATTGATCGATCATGGCCCAATCGAAGCGAATCCGTTTATGATTGAATCGGAAGTTGCGTGTGCCTTGCGTATTGATGGCGACCGGATTGATCAGTGAGTACGTGGTCGCAAACAACTCCTGAGACAATGGCACAGGGCGGGCCAGCTGGGGCTCGGACCTCTTAGGTGGATGAGCATACCCATGCAGTTCTTCAGCCTGCGGATGATCCTTGTCATCGAGTGGGGCTCCCTCTAGCTAGGTCACTAGGTTTTATGATCCGTTCATATTTAGCTTCATTTGATCAAGTGGGGTGCTGGATAGGGCGGTTTGCCAGTGCCGCAACGTGGGTTTGTACGTAGTCGCATATGAAGCAGCCTGACGGAATATAAGAAATGGAAAAGTGGTATGCAGTAATGGCTAAACCTCGGAAGGAGCAGACGGCTGTCTCCTTCTTGGAGCAAGTGGGTATTGAGACGTATTTCCCGGAAATTAATGAGTGCCTTAGCCTCAAGGGGAGACGATATGTGCGTCGTTCAGGCCTCTTCCCGGGATACTTCTTCGCGAGGTTTGACTGCGACAGGCAGTATCGGACGGTATCTTACTGCAGGGGTGTGCGGAAAATCGTAACATTCGGTCAAGTCCCAGCAGAAGTTGAGCCAGACTTGCTCGACGATATACGTAGAGGGTTGAGTCGGCAAGACATTATCCCTATTATGCCTAGACCAAAACATGGGGAAATTGTTCGTATTAGCCATGGACCTTTAGCTGGCGTCGAAGGGATGTTTGACTCTTGCCGATCAGGGGAAGAACGAGTTGTGGTGTTATTGAGGGCGTTATCCTATCAGAGCCGCGCCATAGTAAAGCTTTCTGATATTGAACGGTTTTCACAAGCTGTATAGTAATATATAAAAGATGGTAGTCGAGGTCATTTCTACGGTATCATCTAAGAGGTATGGCCTCTGATGGGCGGTAGCTTATCTCGCACTTCACTAACCGTTGCTGGGAAAATGAGCATATTGCGCAGTATGTCTTTGTCCGTGATTTTCCTGGTAGCTGGAGGCATGTTTATTGCAGTGACTTTTGCTGTTGCGCAGGATAAGGATACGATGAGGCAGCTCCAAGTTTCATCGAAAGCAGTTTCAGGCGCAGCAGACAAAGCGCTTTTGACCGTCACGCCGGAATATATAATTGGTCCCGAGGATATCTTGGAAATTACGGTATGGAAGAATGCTGATCTCTCTAAGCAGGTACAGGTACGGCCAGACGGGAGAATCTCTCTCCCACTGCTGGGAGATATTTCTGCGGTTGCAAAAACTCCGGTTCAATTGACAGAGGAGATCTCAGCAGGGCTCAAATCGTTTATGGAAAGTCCCACAATATCTATTTTGGTTAAAGAGGTGAACAGTTACCAAATATACGTGCTTGGAGAAGTTAATAAGCCTGGGAAGTATCCCTTGAAGAGTAAGACGACTCTTTTGCAAGGAATTACGGTGGCCGGTGGATTTACATCTATGGCTGCGAGAAATAAGATCGTAATCTTCAGATTTTCTAAAGATGGCGAAGGTTTGACGAAGCTCAAAGCAAGCTACGATGACATTGTAGTCCGTGATGGATCGAGCCAAAATATGGAATTGAAACCTGGGGATCAGATCGTTGTCCCGTCTGAAACAATGGTGGTGTTGCCTACCCGCTAAGTAAGACCCAACTGGAACTTCAATTTTGCAAGCGCCGCGATGACTACGGCTGGCTAAGGAATAAACTGAGATGTTTGGAAAAGGCAATGCGACGATGAGGGGAAACATCGCTAAGTTGGTTGGCAATATTTTTGTAGCTGTATTGCTACTAGTCCTACTAGCGGGGGCAGGAGGCTGTTTACAGCCGGATGTACAGTACCGAGGGATGGCTGCTCCTCCCACGGAGTTTCTCATTGGCCCAGAGGACGTCCTGATAGTGACAGTCTGGCGCAATCAAGAATTGTCCAAGGAGGTTATTGTCAGGCCGGACGGGAAGATTTCGCTTCCTCTTCTAGGGGATATAATGGCTGCGGGCCTTACAGCTCAGGCCCTTTCAAAACAAGTCGCTGATGGACTGGCCGAATTCATGTCCTCGCCGACCGTGTCAGTTCAAGTCAAAGAGATCAATAGTTACCATGTCTTTGCTGTCGGCGAAGTTGGAAAACCTGGAAAGATTGTTCTCAAGTCGTTTACAAGTGTGCTCCAGGCAATATCCTATGCCGGGGGCTTTACACTTTTCGCCTCTCGTAATAATGTTCATGTTCTTCGCAACGTCAAAAACGGACAAGGAGAAACGAAACAGGTGATGATCCCTATACCATATCAGGACATTGTGCACGGGAAGAATCTGGACGCCAACATTATCTTGAAAGCCGGTGACGTCATTGTCGTACCGTGATGTCATCATGAGGAGACAAGGCGCCGTTGCGGTGCTCACCCTTCTCTTCGTTCAGGGGGTATTGAGTTCCCTTGTGTTTGCGCAAACCACCATCATTCCATCGCTTACGGTATCGGAAAGATATGACTCGAACATTTTCTTTGTTCCAAAGTCTCTCTTGGCCCCAGGCAGTAAGCCCGAAGATTTCATCACCTCGGTGCCGGCTCAGCTCAACGTCACCCATGAAGGCTCGCTCATAAGCGGCAGCCTTTTCGGGACTGGAATAGTGACCAAATATCTGAACAATCCGAGTCGTGACTTTATCGGTTGGAATGTTGGTGGCCGGTTGGACCTAACTAATGCGGCCACTCAAGTGTCGCAGAGGATTACTTCGTTAAGTGTGAGGGGTTCCTATCGATCTACGCCTGCCACGACGGGGTTTGGAGCAGCTGGAGGCGGGCTAGGAACAGGTTTTGGATCGACCTCGGGAGGAGTATTGGAGGCAGGGCAAGTGACGAATCGGGCGTCGAGGCAAATTTATAACCTCGGAGTGACAGGTGGGTATCAACTCACGGGGCTCACGACTCTGAATGCAGCGTACGACTTCACCAGGGTTTCATTCGGTGAACAAGATGCACAATCTGGAGGCGTCACTAATACACTGTTCGATACGACCGTCCACCGAGGAACGACGACGATTAGCACCCGGATTTCCCTGAGAGACACGGTGGGAGCGACTGCTGCCATGTCTCACTTCATTCAAGAAGACAGCAGCGGCATTAGCGGAAGCGGTAGCTTTACAACCATTACAGAGACGCTGAATTGGAGCAGGCTGTGGACACAGCAATTGAGAACTACTTTAAAGGGTGGTGGGTCTCTTAAACTTCCAGTAGGATCGGATATTCCCGGACAATCCACCAAGTCGCAGCTTGTACCGACTGTGTCGGCAACAATGACCTACACATCTTTCTCAGACGAGCTGAGGGATGTAGGTGCGTCCGATGGTTTGCCGTCATTGGCCGGCAGCTTAGCCCCAGGGGGAATCGTGCCGCCTGGAGCGTATACCGCGACGATGAGTTATCGATTCAGCCTAGTCCCAAGCATCGCGTTCGGGGCTGGGCCTCTGAAGACGCATGTGGTAGGGATTATTGCAACCGGAGGAATCACGTCCAAGCTTAGCGGCCAAGTGGGAATGAACTACTCACATGGTACCAGGAGCGCACCTACCTCGACGTTCGATACCATCGGATTGACTGCTGGTGCCCGTTATCTAATAGGGCCAGTATTGGCGAGCTTAACGTACAATTGGCTGTTTTTCTCACGTGAGGCCGATCCATCGCTTTCTAGCCAAAGCACCGAGTACGAGTTCTCAAAGAAGATGGTACTTCTGTCGTTCTCCTATGCGTTTATGAGCCCCTCCTTCTTTAGAGAGGGTATATCTTTCCCATCGGGTGGTGGAGCTGGGAGTAGCCCTTCCGGAGATGGATCTGAAATTTTGAGGAAGGAGTAAGGGGGAATGTTTGCTGGCTTGAGCACCCCTGAAGACTATCTCAGGGTCATAAGAAACCATAAGTGGCTGATCATCGTTCCAATCGTGCTCTGCGTCACCGTTGCCGCGGCGCTGTGTCAATGGCTGCCAAAGAGTTACCGATCCAGTACGCTACTCTATTTCGAGGAACAGAAGGTACGATATGTGAAAGGTGTTGATGCCCCTGAGTCGCCGGGAAGAGAAAAGCCTGGCGACGCACTGATGGCCCGTATCGAGGCAATGAGGGAGGTCCTTTACAAGCGGGAGCTTCTTACTCAGGTAGCGGAAGAATTCCATCTCTATAATTATGATAAGCAAACGACCACTCCTGATAAAGACAATAGTGTCGCTTCACGCTTACGGAGTTTGGTTCAGATAGACCCCAAGGACGCATCTCTCTTGAAAGTGTCTTTCACAGATGGGGATCCAGCTCTGGCAAAAGCGGTAACGGCAAGGTTGGCAGATCTATTTGTGGAGGAAAATACACAAGCTCGTAAGGTGATTACTCAAAGCTCAGCTGAGTTTCTTCAGCATGAGTTTTACACAATGAAGGTGCAGCTGGAGGCCAAAGAAAAGGCTCTTTCACTCTTCAAACAGGCTCATTTAGGTCAGTTGCCTGAGCAAATGGACTCAAATGTTCGTGCGATAGATCGGTTGGAGAGTGAGGTTATGTCCCAGCAGGAAGCGGAGAAGGCGCTCAATCTTCGGCTGGAATCCGTAGATAAAGCCATCCGAGCTTATGAAGATCCAACGAGTGACGCGGGTCCAACAGGGGCATCAAGAGATCCGCGAGTGGTAAGAATCAAAGAACTCGAAAGGAAACTGGCAGGGTTTCTGTCTCTCTACAAGGAGACATATCCTGATGTTGCCATCGTAAGAAATGAAATTAAACAACTGCAGGCCATGACGACGGACGATTATATCGCTCTTTTTGTAGACCAGGAAGCCGCGGAGGGTGGGAGCGTAAAGAAGGGAAATCACAAGTTTGACCCATACAAGATAGAGTTAGTGAAGCAGCGTGAAGATATATTGCGCGAGAAGGAGCTTGTTCGCCTCCGGCAATCCCGCGTTGCCGCGGATATGAAAAAGTATGAATCAAGAATCGAAGGCACGACCGTGCATCAACAAGAACTCATGTCAATACAACGAGACTATGAGAATCTGCAGAAAAACTATCAATCGCTCTTGGAGAAAAAACTCGCTGTTGGAATGGCGGGAGACCTCGATCAAAAACGCCAGGGGACGAAAATGCGTATCGTGGAGCCAGCCACTATGCCCTCATGGCCTGAAAAACCGAATCTCATGCTCGTGATGTTCGGTGGGTTGGCTGTGGGATGTGCGCTGGGGTTTGGGAGCGCCTTTGGTATTGAAATAATGCGGCGAGGTTATGTGTCTGCAGAAGAGATAGAGATTGCTTTGGGGCTTCCGGTGCTCGCCGCGATTTCTCAATTTGAATCCGCTTGGCCAGGGACAGCAAAAGTGTCTGCATGGGAGGCTCGCCATCAGGATCGACTGTTGGCGTTGCCGGGCCTAATGAAGGGAGGGGCATCTGTTCCTGAGGAGACTCAGGTTTCAGTGGCCCCAGAACTGGTTGCAATGTGGTATCCCAGGTCTGCCGTGGCAGAGCAATATCGGGTTGCTGCCACAAGGCTGGGTTTGATTGCGGGTAAGCAGAAGAGTACCGTTGTCTGCATGAGCAGCGCGCTGATGAGTGAAGGGAAAACGTCTACAGCGCTGAATATGGCCTATGTGCTTTCTCGAGACCTCAATAGGAAGACTGTCCTTGTAGATTGTGATTTGAAGAGGCCGACGGTTCGTGCGTATACCGGGATGGAGTCGACTGCAGGGTTGACCGAGGTCTTACTGGGCCACAAGACTCTTGATGATTGCCTTGAATACCATGAACAATTAGGAATCTGGGTTCTCAGTGCTGGCATTGAGGTGACCGGAACCACTGCGCTCACGCATGTGGATCGGTTGTCAGAGCTTATTCAGGGGCTTCGAGAGAGGTTTGAGTATATCGTGCTCGACTCTCCGCCGTTGCTGCCCGTAGCAGAAGCCATGCTGATCGTGCGCATGGCCGACGTTGTGGTCCACGTCATTCGTGCACGATCTACCCCCCGTGATGTTGTAGCCAACGCAATCAAGATGATCGGGCAAGAAAGAGCTGTGGCTGTGATTCTCAATGGCGTTGAAGCGAAGGACACTCCATACTCGTACTATAATTATAGCAGCAAGGTATATGAGTCTCACAATCAACAACTCCTCCGATAGGTCAGGGCATATCAGCACAGTGCCCCTGCCATTTACGGTGGATCATGCCGCTAAGGCGATCTTTCGCCTGCCGGGAGCGCGAAGGCGTATTTTGATTCTAGGGGTTGGCTCCCTGGCTCAAGGGCTGTCTCAGGTGCTGCTTTCCCGCAGCAAGATGTTTACGGATCTTGTAGGTTTGATCACCCAGGACAATACGCAAGTGGGTCATGAGTTGGTCGGAACGAAGGTTGTCGGAACTATGAACCAACTGCTCTCCGTCGTTGAACGAGACCAGATTGATACCATTGCGGTCTGTTTGGAAGACCGGCGTGCGGTGTTACCCGTTCAAGCGTTACTTGACTTGAAGGGAATGGGTATCGACATCTGGGACGGACACCACCTCTTTGAAGAAGAATCTGGCCGTCTACCTATTGATGACTTCAAGCCTAGCGCGATTATTTTCTCGAGAGAGTTCAGGCAGGGGATTGTTGTAAGAGCAGTCAAGCGCGCTATGGACTTTAGTCTCTCTCTCGTAGGTTTTGTCGTTGTGCTGCCGCTTATGGCGGCAATCGGAATTCTTATCAAATGTGATTCGCCTGGGCCCGTGTTCTATCGGCAGGTCCGTGTCGGACTTCGTGCGCGGCCGTACATGATTTGGAAGTTTCGTTCGATGTTCGCCGATGCCGAAAAGGATGGAGCCAGGTGGGCTTCGCAAAAAGATGCTCGAATCTCCCGTGTGGGACGGTATTTGCGAAAATGGCGGCTTGATGAAATACCACAGCTCATCAACGTGCTACGAGGAGAAATGAGTTTAGTTGGCCCTCGCCCAGAGCGTCCGGTATTTGTTCAGGAGCTCAGATCACTCATTCCATACTACGATCTTCGGCATACTGTCAGGCCTGGGATTACAGGCTGGGCGCAAACGCAATTTCATTATGGGGCTTCGACCGAAGATTCGCACGTGAAACTGCAGTACGATCTCTATTATGTGAAGTATGTGTCGATACAGTTGGATGTGCGCGTCATGCTTCAAACGATACGAGTGATTCTTCGTGGTGAGGGTGCGCGATGAGTGTTGTAGGCAGGAAGTCGAAGCATTGCCTTTCGTTCGACGTCGAAGAGCATTTCCAGGTTTCGGCATTCTGGTCTGAGGCCAGAAGACAGCAATGGGACACGTATGAAAGCCGCGTTGAGAATAACACGAGAAAACTTGTAGAGCTGTTGGCCCAGCATGGGACCAAAGCCACGTTTTTTGTTCTTGGATGGGTGGCTGAACGTCACCCTGATTTAGTCAAGTTGCTGGTAAGGCAGGGCCACGAGATTGCTTCGCATGGGTATGGCCATGAACTGGTCACGGCCCAATCCCCAGAGCAATTTCGTCATGATGTAAGAAAGGCAAAAGATATCCTGGAACATCTGACTGGGAGTCCCGTACTTGGGTATCGAGCTCCGAGCTTTTCCATCACCGATCAATCCCAGTGGGCGCTCACGATCTTAGTTGAAGAAGGCTACCTCTATGATTCTAGCATGTACGATCGGTTCCAACGATCTGAGACTGCCAGAGGGAACAATGGACTCGTTCAAATAGATACGGGTGCCGGAAGAATATGGGAAGTATCTCCTTCCACCCTGAATGTGTGTGGTTTTCAAGTTCCTGTAGCGGGTGGCGGCTATTTTCGTCTGTTCCCTTATGCGACGTCTAAGTCATTTTTGCAAAGGCTTGAGAAGCAGGGGGCTAAGCTTGTGATGTATCTTCACCCCTGGGAGATTGATCCTGAGCAACCTCGCATGGATGGGTCTTGGACATCACAATTTCGGCACTACTTGAACCTGCATAAGATGGAGAGGCGCCTCGCTGCATTATTGGAGGATTTTCAGTTCGGCTCAATTGTTCAAATCCTAGGAGCGGCATGGTGCAAGGAGCATGAAAAGAGAGTCATGGTAGACGCAATTGATGGGAAGTGACGAAGCGGAAACGTCACTGAATCAAATGGGCCTTACTGAGCCGACCACCAAATAGTGCGTGACAGTTCTCAGTAATCACCTGCTTTCCCGCTAAAAATGCTCCTTGTAAGAGAAGTTATCCCTATACACGTTGACGGTCTCATCAGCAAAAATGGATGCAGTGATTTTATCTGGCGAATCCGAAGCGTGGATTTGCCGTCAAACAGCCATTTCTCGATTGACACGTGGCGGGGTCTACACATGGGATATCTCTGCGATCACTTCTGGTCTTGCATAGACACCCTACAAGAGCCAGAAAATCGATATCGAGGACCTATGGCAATCCAGCAAGGCCTCGTGGAAGGTGTGGTAGCACGACGTGCGGTCTGATTTTCTTGTTATCGGCGGCGGCGTGATCGGATTGAATATCGCGCGGAAGCTCCGGCACAGATTCCCAGATGCATCGGTGCATCTACTTGAAAAAGAGGCTGAATGCGGGCTTCACGCGAGTGGCCGAAACAGCGGTGTTCTGCATGCTGGATTTTACTACTCGCCCGACAGCCTCAAAGCGAAGTTTACCTGGCAAGGCAACTGCCTGTTGACTGAGTACTGTGAGGACAAGAAGATTCCGCTGAACAAATGTGGGAAGTTGGTGGTAGCCAAGAATCATGTCGATCATGCCGGCCTTGATGAGCTGCTTCGAAGAGGGCGCGCAAACGGGATTCCGCTCGAAGAGTTGTCTGAGAAAGACGCCAAAGTCATTGAGCCTCGAGTCAAGACCTGCGAACGGGCATTGTTTTCGCCGGCAACGTCGACTGTCGACCCCTCGAAGGTAATGCAGGCGATGAAGAAGGACGCGGTTAACGAAGGTGTACAGCTTCATTGTGGGGTCCGTTACCTTAGTGCGTCTCATGGGCGTGTGGTGACAAGCCAAGGTGCATATGATGTCGGGTATGTGGTGAACGCAGCAGGGCTCTATGCGGACCGCATTGCTCGGGACTATGGATTTTCCGAGCACTATCGTATTCTTCCCTTCAAGGGCCTCTATCTCTATTCCAGTGAGCCTGTCGGATCGATTCGCACAAACATCTATCCGGTTCCGGATCTTAAGCATCCATTCTTAGGGGTGCACTTCACAGTGGCGGCCAATGGGAAGGCGAAGATCGGCCCAACTGCTATTCCTGGGTTGTGGCGTGAACATTATGGTGGGATGGCAAACTTTCGGTGGAATGAATTTCTCGAAGTAGCCATCAGAGGGGTAGGGCTTCTGGCGAATTCCAATTTCGATTTCAAGACTCTCGCCGTTCGTGAAGCGGCGAAGTATTCAAGGTCGAAGATGATTTCACTGGCCGGTCAGTTGGCGGAAGGGGTGAAGCCTGAGCACTACCAGCACTGGGGAAGACCTGGAATCAGAGCGCAACTTGTCGATATTAAGAAGCGAAAACTAGAAATGGATTTTGTCTTAGAGGGGGACCGTCATTCAATGCATGTGCTGAACGCCGTATCCCCAGCCTTCACCTGTTCCATCCCATTCTCCGAATATGTGTGCCAGAGAATTCAGGCGATCTTGTAGACACCTTGAGTTCAAGTTTCTGGCGAAACGATCGTGGATGCGAGGCAGCGTTGTTCACTAGCCGTCACACAGGAGGAGCCATCGATGAAAGCAGTGATTTTGGCTGGCGGTCTAGGGACTAGACTGTCGGAAGAAACGGCGATCAGGCCAAAGCCAATGGTTGAAATAGGCGGTAAGCCTATCTTGTGGCACATAATGAAAGTCTATTCAGCTCACGGCATAAACGAATTCATTATTTGCTGCGGTTATAAAGGCTATATCATCAAGGAGTTCTTCTCCAACTACTTCCTCCATACCTCGGATGTCACGTTCGACGTGCAGAACAATCAGGTAGAGTTTCATCATAGCAACGCTGAGCCATGGAAGGTGACTGTCGTCGATACAGGCGATAACACCATGACGGGTGGGCGGATCAAGAGGGTAAAAGAGTACATTGACCATGAGACCTTCTGCCTCACCTATGGAGACGGCGTGACAGATCTCAATATCGGCCAGCTGCTCGCTTTTCACAAGGCCCAAAGGACGTTGGCTACTTTGACGGCAGTGCAACCTCCCGGGCGTTTCGGCGCTTTTAGTCTTCCTGAGAAGGAAACGAGGATTTTGAGCTTCAGGGAAAAAGTGAAAGGTGATGGAGCGTGGATCAATGGGGGGTATTTCGTGCTTGAGCCGCAGGTCTTCGATTATATTCGCGACGATTCAACTATCTGGGAGCAGGAGCCGATGAGAGATCTTGCAGAGGAGGGGCAATTGTCGGCATTCAAGCATCATGGATATTGGCAGAATATGGACACCCTACGAGACAAGTATGTCCTGGAGGAAATCTGGCAAGCTGGGAAAGCTCCATGGAAGACTTGGCGATAAGCTGTAATGGTAAGTGGATTCGAAGCCAACATTCAAGTCATGTATCATGTCTCTCGCATCAGCAATCGAGAAACAGAGTCGGAACTCAAGAAAGGGAGATGCTGTTCCCATGGTATTTAAGGAAACTGCGGTAAAGGGTGCCTACCTGGTCGAGCTTGATCCGAGAGGAGACATTCGAGGATTCTTTGCTAGGGCCTGGTGTTCGAAAGAGTTTGAGACGCAGGGACTAAAGCCGAAGATGGTGCAGGCCAATACGTCTTTCAATAAATACAAGGGCACGCTCCGGGGGTTGCATTATCAGGCCTATCCCAAACCGGAAGCCAAGTTTATGCGCTGTATCAGAGGTCGAATCTATGACGTACTTGTGGATCTAAGGCCGGAATCTCCAACTTTTAAGAAGTGGGTTGGGGTTGAATTAACAGCCGAAAATCGTCTTGCGCTGTATGTTCCAGAACAGTGCGCTCACGGTTATCTTTCGTTAAAGGATGGTTCAGAGGTGCTTTATCTTGTCTCGGAATTCTATTCGCCAGAATGCGAACGAGGTATTCGTTATGATGATGTCTCGATCAAGATAGACTGGCCGACTGCAATTGAACATATCTCAGAAAAAGATCTCGCCTGGGCTTTGCTTGAAAAGTAGAAAACTATCGAAAAACGCGTTCGCTCTGTTTTGATAGGGAGTGTGAATGAGTAGTCATGGAGAGCGTGACTCTCGGAGTGGCATTCAACCCGATGACGAGGACGGAGGATTGCGTGGGCTATTGAGAAATGGATCTAAGGAATTAAATGGCAATCTCATATGCACACGCGAGGACTTCATTTGACAGATTAGTGGAATTCTTCCCGTCATTAGAGGAGGGAGGACGATGACTACCGAACAGGAAATCATCAAAGCCAAAGTCGGCGTGTTGAAATTGGCCAAGCAACTCGGCAATGTGTCGAAGACGTGTCAACTCATGGGCTATAGCCGAGACAGCTTCTATCGGTTCAAGGAGTTCTATGAGACTAGTGGCGAGGCGACGCTCCAAGAAATCTCCCGCCAGAAACCGCTGTTGAAGAATCGGGCAGCCAAGGAGGTTGAAGATGCGATCGTGAAATAGCCGCCACTCAACCGGCCTGGGGCCAAGTGCGGTGCCCAATGAGCTGTGCAAGCTGACATTGAAGATCTCCCCTGCCAGCGTGCGATGTATCTGGCTTGATCTGGAGACCATGCGAAAACCGCCCGAGGCGTTAGAGGCGAAGGAGGATGAGGACTCGCTGTCTCTCAGGTGAAGTCTTGGCTTATACATCTCATGATGTCTGATAGCCCACTCATATTGTTTCTAATGAACGGCGTCGATGCTGAAGCGTCATTATCTCGGCGAAGTCTGTAGACTCGGTTAGAACCGCTTGCTGGTCGTATAACAGGAGTGAAGCTTTCCACCGCAATGCTATTTGAAATGAGGGATGTATGAAGATTCTTGTTACAGGGAACATGGGTTACGTCGGGCCATTGGTTGTGCGTCGCTTACGGGAGTCTTATCCTGAGGCGGAACTTGTTGCGTATGACGCTGGTTATTTTGCTCATTGCCTTACTGGGGCCGAGCGGTTCCCAGAGAGTCGTGTGGATCTTCAGTATTTTGGGGATATACGGCGAATGTCTCCAGAAGTTCTCCGAGGTGTCGATGCGGTAATCCACCTCTGTGCTATTTCAAATGACCCAATGGGAGCACTCTTTGAGGATGTGACGCTGGATATTAACCATCGGGCTAGTGTTGAACTTGCCAAAAAAGCAAAGCAGGCTGGCGTGAAAAAGTTTGTCTTCGCATCGAGTTGCAGCGTCTACGGATTTGCCGAGGGCGGTCCCCGGCGAGAAGAAGATGCGGTCAATCCGCTCACGGCCTATGCCAAGTCAAAAGTATCTACGGAAAAGGATCTCGCTTCGCTGGCATCGGACACGTTTACCGCCACATGCCTTCGCTTCGCGACGGCCTGCGGGATGAGTGATCGCCTTCGGTTAGATCTTGTGCTGAACGATTTCGTGGCCGGGGCCCTTGCCTCCAAGCGGATCAATATTTTGAGCGACGGTAGTCCCTGGCGACCGCTCATTCATGTCAAAGATATGGCGAGGGCGATCGATTGGGCTATGCAGCGAGACCACCGAGACGGGGGAGCGTGTTTGACCGTGAACGTGGGGAGTGACGCGTGGAACTATCAAGTGAAGGATCTTGCCGCTGCTGTGGCTAAACTCGTCCCGGGCCTGGAAGTGTCGATCAACAAGGATGCGCAGCCGGATAAGCGATCTTACCGGGTCAACTTCGACAAGTTTACGAAACTGGCGCAAGGGTTTCTCCCGGCGGTCGATCTGGAGATG
This sequence comes from Nitrospira sp., assembly GCA_005116885.1. GTDB lineage: Bacteria > Nitrospirota > Nitrospiria > Nitrospirales > Nitrospiraceae > Palsa-1315. Next base: position 5,493 of record SWDP01000029.1, on the reverse strand, counting down.
GCCGTTGTCGATTTGCGCAACGGTCTAACGGTTATGAGATTCCAGGATCCGGATTTTCGAACAGGTGAGTTTGTGCGGCTGGTGACGCTGCGACGGTTGCGGGAGAGTGGACAGCTAGCTGACGATCTCTTCTGGAAGGATAGGCCAACCCGATGAGAGGAATTTATTGTGAACTGTGGCGGTATGTGGATAGCAGAGAAGATAGCAGAAGGTGAGAATCTATTCCTAAATGGTTGTGCCGATGAACAAAGTCCCTCGAATGCGCCCGCATGTTGCGACCGTGCGATGATCTGTGGGAGCGAATCCGGGAACATTTTCCCAAACAGCACATTTCCGAAGGCCGATCCAGCGAACAGGAACGGACCAGTCGGATAGCTATTCCCGGAAACTATAGTCGGGTGAAGTAAGGATGCTAGTAGTTGGTAGCGCGATCAGGTGAAACTATGAAAAGAGTTCTTGTCACAGGGGCAACGGGCTTCATTGGCTCTCACTGCTTGGCGCCTTTGCTCGAACGCGAATTTGAGGTGCATGCGGTCACATCGCAGCCCGCAATGGGCGAGAAGAGTGGAGTGACCTGGCATCAAGCAAACCTACTGGAGGTGGATGCCATTAGGCCACTGTTTGACCAAGTTCGTCCAACGCACCTGCTTCATCTCGCCTGGTATGTGGTGCCCGGTAAGGTTATGACATCAGGCATAAGTTTTGACTGGGTTTCCTCGAGTCTTGAAATGATGAAGGCATTTGCGGAGGTAGGGGGGGGACGCCTTATCATTAGCGGGTCCAGTTATGAGTACGATTGGAGCTATGGTTTTTGCAACGAAGTATTGACTCCTAAGGCGGCAAATACTGTCTATGGGCACTGCAAGAACGCGTTGCGGGTTCTCATGGAGTCTTATGCCCAGACACACCGAATGAGTTGTGCGTGGCCACGAATTTTCTTTCTGTATGGCCCGAATGAACATCCTGATCGGTTGGTGTCTTCAGTTGTCCGGTCGCTATTGCGTGGAGAGGAGGCGCGGTGTTCACACGGAAATCAGATTCGGGACTATCTTTTTGTGCAAGATGTGGCCGATGCGCTCGTCGCGACGTTGGATAGCGGCATTGAGGGAGCGATCAACATTGGAGCGGGTCAGCCAATTACGCTTCGTGAGATTGTCTCTACTATTGGACGCATGATAGAAAGGCCGGAACTGATCAGGCTTGGGGCCATCCCCAGTCGTTCGAATGATACTCCGTTAGTGATCGCAGATATCGGACGAATGACGAATGACCTAGGATGGAAGCCGAGATTCTCGTTAGAAGATGGATTGAGAATTACAATTGAATGGTGGCGATCCGAACTCGCACGAGGGGTGTAGAGGAGGGAGCATGAAGCGCATCGCGATTCTTGGTTCTGGTATGGCGGGTTTTGGGGCAGCCCATCGATTGCACAATGAGGGGGTTGCTTCCACCATGTATGAGAAGAGAAGTCACCATGGAGGCCATACGACTTCGTACAAGTATGAGAACGGATTCGTGTTCGATGAGGGGCCACATATTTCGTTTACAAAGATTGAGCGCATGAAGAACCTTCTGGCAGAGAGCGTCAAGCAGGAATACCAAGAGGTAAGCGCGTATGTGAATAACTATTGGAAGGGGCGGTGGATTAAGCATCCTGCGCAGTGCAACCTGCACGGGTTACCGCGGGAACTCCTCATGAATATCCTCAAGGATTTCATCCACGCTCTCCACGATAAGACAGAATCGATCGCCAATTATGAGGAATGGCTCATCGCGGCTTTTGGAAAGACCTTCGCTGAGACGTTTCCTATGGAATACACGGTTAAGTACCATACGACGACGGCGTCAAACATGAGTACCGACTGGCTCGGTCCTCGATTGTACCAACCAAGTCTTGAAGAGGTCTTGCAAGGAGCGCTATACCCATCAACACCTGACGTACACTACATTTCTGATTTTCGGTATCCGACTTACAACGGATTCATCTCCTATCTAGGGATGTTTGAAAAGCAAACGGAGATCAAGCTCGATCATGCGTTAATAGGTCTAGACCCCAAAAAGAAGACGATGACCTTTTCAAATGGTTCAGTGGTTTCCTATGAGCATGTTATTTCTTCTGTTCCATTACCCGATCTCATTCCTATGATCCAAGGCGCCCCTAAAGATGTCGTGGAGGCCTCGCAGAAGTTGGCCTGTAGTACCGCGGTGATTGTGAGTGTCGGAATTAATCGCGCCGACATTACAGATGCCCATTGGACGTATTTTTACGATCGGGATATTTTCTTTACACGCCTGAGCACACCCCATATGCAATCGCCTAACAATGTACCTTCCGGATGCGGGAGTATTCAGGCTGAATGCTACTACTCTCCCAAGTATCGTCCCCTGGATCGGAAGCCCGAGGCCTGTATTGCTCCAGTCATTGCAGATCTCAAGAAGGTAGGTTTACTTCGAGAAGATGACATGATCCTCTTTTCTGATGCCAAGCTCGTTTCCTATGCCAATGTGATTTTCGATTTGGACCGCGCTGCTTCCCTGAAGGTTGTTCATGGGTATCTGGATGAGATCGGTATCAATTACTGCGGGCGATATGGAGAATGGGCATATATCTGGACTGATGAATCATTCATCAGTGGTGAAAAGGCTGCTCAAAGAATTCTGGATCGAGTGAGTGGTTGATCTCGAGAAGAACCCGGTGTCTCCGTGTAGGGCTGGAAACTGTTGAAGTGTAGATAGCCTCGGGTGTTTGTGGAAAGTAGTTAAGGAGCTGGATTGATGCAGGGCAGTAGCTTGACTCCGACTGAAAAGAAGATGGTGGCGATTGTCGTGCCGATATCTATGCGGGCTGAATTGACGCCGGACGAAAGTGTGTCACTGCGACATCTGAGGCACCATCTAGATCGGTACGATAAGTACCTGGTGGCTCCGCAGAGTCTAGAATTTTCGCTTCCGGATTTCAAAGTCGAAAAGTTTGCAGATAAATTCTTCGGGAGTGCCAAGGCGCATGCTGAATTGCAACTATTTGAAGGATTTTACAGAAGGTTTCAGCAGTATAAGTACGTCCTGTTATATCATCTCGACGCACTTGCACTTTCGGATCAGCTGATGGAATGGTGTGAGACGGATTACGATTATATCGGTGCGCCGTGGATTCGGTGCGCCGATACGCCGGCAGTGACTCGCCCACGGGTGGGGAATAGCGGATTCACCCTTATCAAGATTGAGAGCTTTTTGAAGGTGTTCAACTCAGATCGATATTCGGTAGATCCTGAGGAGTATTGGGTTCGAGCCTACGGAGCACAACCCTGGTTTGTTCGCGCGGCAGCTTTGCCAAAAAAGTATCTTAAACGGCTCCGGTATTTTAATGGCGCTCGTTGGGAGATGAGGCGATGGACATCCAGGATCGATGGACGAGATAATGGAGATTACTTCTGGTCCGATGAAGCCATTAGATACTATGACCAATTCAGGATTCCCTCGGTCGATGTGGGTCTTCGCTTTGCGTTCGAAGTCGCGCCTAGGCTTTGTTTCGAGATGAATCATCATCAGTTGCCGTTTGGCTGTCATGCGTGGGCGCGCTACGACAGAGCGTTTTGGGAGCCATATCTGTTGAAATAAAAACATGAGGGGATTAGCTGCCTTAACAGGGCTAGGCAGAGGATGTGTTTTGGGGGAAAACGCTGGGAGGGATAGGTCGGACTCACAGATCAGCAGATCGACAAGGTGTTACGCTTTGGCGGGAACACCACGAACGTGCCGATTGTAACGAAGGTATTTCTGCCTGAGTAGCGTACGCTGCTTTCTGGACTGATGGGCTCAGTCGAGTGTAGCGAATTGAGATGCCGATGGGTCGTGATGATGTGCGGTTAAAAGAAGAGTGCAAGAGTCGGTGAATCGGTAGAGGGGGTATTGCAGTATGGACGAGCGAGCCACAGAGGCGATTCATGTGAGTCAGCCGAAGTTTGTCATTGAGGCTCGGAGGGGCTTGTTCAATATTGATCTGGCCGAGCTCTGGCAGTTTCGCGAGTTGCTCTACTTCATGGTCTGGCGGGACATTAAGGTTCGGTACAAGCAGACTATCATCGGTGCCGGATGGGCTGTTTTTCAACCGTTGATCACGATGCTCATATTCACGGCTATTTTTGGATGGGCGGTGAAGATCCCCTCGGATGGGGTTCCGTATCCGGTGTTTTCATTCAGCGCATTACTGATCTGGGCGTGCTTCGCGCAGTCTGTCACGCGGAGCGGGGCCAGCCTTGTCGCGGAGGGCGGCCTAATCAAAAAGATATACTTTCCCAGGTTAGTCGTTCCGATTTCAGCAATCGCATCTCCCGTATTGGATCTGTGTTTCTCGGTGCCGGTGCTAGTTGGACTGCTGCTGTATTTTGGCATAATGCCAGGATGGCACATTGTGTTCCTCCCACTGGTGGTCTTGGCGACCATATTGACGGCCATGGCATTGGGGTTATGGCTTTCGGCGTTAAATGCTCAGTATCGTGACATCGGATATGTCGTTCCGTTCATGATGCAGCTCGGGATGTTCGCGTCGCCGGTTGTCTATCCGATCAGCCTCATTTCTGACCAGTGGAAGTATGTATACAGCCTCAATCCAATGGTCGGCATTATCCAGGGATTTCGTTGGGCCGTCTTTGGCGGGGCCGCCCCGGCACCGGATCTGTTGATGCTGAACGGCGTCATCGTGCTGGTCGTACTGTTGACGGGCCTGGTGTACTTTAAGCGGACTGAACCTCTTATGCCGGACATCATCTAATGAGTGACATTGCGATTCGAGTTCAGGGGCTATCGAAGAAGTATGAGATCACCAAAGGGAAGTCTCTCGCTCCCAGTGACGTCGGGTTTGTGAGGCGGGGTCTGCGATCCTTGGTTGGAGCCGGACCGGATCTTCGGATGGTCAAAGAGTCTTTTTGGGCGTTGAAGGATATCTCGTTCGAAATGAAGAAAGGCGAAGTGCTGGGTGTGATCGGGCACAATGGAGCAGGGAAGAGTACCTTGCTCAAGGTGCTCTCTCGCATCACCGAGCCCACCAGTGGTCGTGTGGAGCTGTATGGAAGAGTCAGCGCCTTGTTAGAAGTAGGGACTGGATTCCATGGTGAGTTGTCAGGACGGGAAAATATCTATCTGAATGCGGCCCTGCTCGGGATGAAGAGAGGCGATATCAGCAAAAAACTCGACCAGATCGTCGAGTTTTCCGGGGTGGAGGACTTTATAGATACCCCGGTCAAGAAGTACTCGAGCGGCATGTACGTGAGACTGGCCTTTGCTGTTGCGGCTCATTTAGAGCCGGATATCCTCATCGTGGACGAAGTCTTATCGGTGGGCGATGCGAGTTTTCAGCAGAAGTGTTTAGGCAAGATGGAGGAGGTGAGCCGGAGTGGACGGACGGTGTTGGTGGTATCGCACAATCTTGGGACCATCGAGAGCTTATGCCAGTCAGCCATCCTTCTTCATCATGGAACAGTTGAGAAGATGGGA
>SWDP01000028.1 GCA_005116885.1 Nitrospira sp. | reverse complement strand
CGATGCCCCCAGTGGCGTCTTCGTGCACGGTGTCGTTGATACCCACATAATAGGTATCGTTGCCGGCGCCGCCTATCAGGACATCGGCCCCGGCCCCACCCGTGAGGACGTTGTTCCCGCTGTTACCCGTGAGGATATTATCCAAGGCATTGCCGGCCCCATTGATGGCCCCGATCCCGGTGAGGGTCAGATTCTCCACATTGGCTGCGAGGGTATAGGTCACGGCACTCTGAACCGTGTCCGTCCCTGCATTCACCTGTTCGGTCACGACGTCGCTTACATGGTCTACCACATAGGTGTCGTTGCCGGCTCCTCCCATCATGGTGTCGGCCCCAAGCCCCCCATCCAGGACGTTCGCGGCACTGTTGCCCGTGAGGATATTATTGAGGCTGTTGCCCGTCCCGTCGATGAGGCTGGTCCCGGTGAGGGTCAGTCTCTCCACATTGTCCCCCAACGTCCAGCTCCCGGCGCTTAGAACATGGTCGATGCCCGCATTGGCCGCTTCCACCACGGTGTCGCCGAGGCCCACATAATAGACATCGTTGCCGGCGCCCCCGGTCAGCACATTCGCCGCGCTGTTGCCGGTGAGGGTGTTGTTCAAGCTGTTGCCGGTGCCGTCGATGGCCGCGGTGCCGAACAGGATGAGGTTCTCGAGATTGTCCCCCAAGGTCCAGCTCACATCGCTCCGAACGAGGTCGATGCCCCCAGTGGCGTCTTCGTGCACGGTGTCGTTGATACCCACATAATAGGT
>SWDP01000027.1:282-2470 GCA_005116885.1 Nitrospira sp. | reverse complement strand
CATTGCAGTTTCTGCCCACAGCCCACACAGAGATTCTCCTGATCGCGGCCCCCTGCCCACCGTTTCGGTGGGCAGGGACGCAGTCTCAATCAAAACAACGCTCAGAACTCCATCCGGATCGAACCCAGGAAGAACCGCGGGATACCGGGCTGGATAAAGTACGGCCCTCCAATGGTGCCGGCATAGTAGGTCACATTGGATAAATTGGTCGCGTTGAGTTGGGCGGTGATCTTGGTCCGTCCTATGTGCCACTCATAACTGGCCATGGCGTTCGCAATGGCATACCCCGGAAGCTGGAAGGTATTGGCCGTATCGCCTTGCCGCTCGCCGGCCGCCTGCATACCCACGCCGATCTTCAGACCGCGCAGCTTCATGCCCTGAAGCTCCTCATCCTGAAAAGCATAGGTTGTCCAGAGGCTGCCCATATTCCTTGCGACATTGAACAGCCGATTGCCCGTGGTACCGGGATTGGCCCCGATGGGATCGCCATTGCTATCGAACTCCACACCCACATCCTTGGTCACCTTGGCAACGGGCATGTAGGTGTAGGACGCGATGACGCTCCATCCCGGCAGAATTTCGCCGCTGAGGTCCAGCTCGACACCACGCGTCCGCGCCTCTCCGAGCGCCTTGGAAAATATCGGCAACTCAGGGTCCGGGACCGCCACATTCTGTTTCGTCAGATCGAAATAGGCCACCGTGGTTCTGAGTCGCCCGTTGAAGAACTCTGTTTTGATACCTGCTTCAAACTGCTGGGCTGTTTGCGGAGGAAGCGGCTGGCGCCGGATATCGAACACATTCTGGAGCCCGAAGTTCTCTGTGTAACTGCCATAAAGCGACAACCATGACATCGGTTGCCAGAGCAGGCCGACGCGCGGGGAGAGGCGATGGTCCTTTCCCGTTCGCTCATTCAGGACCGTATCGTTCGACACCGCGTCGTCATACCGCAACCCCGCCAGCAGATGCAGATTGAACGGCAACTTCACCTGGTCCTGCAGATAAAGCCCGTGCCAGGACCGTGACGAGCCGAACGGGCCATTATCAGGGATTTGATCGAGGCTCGGTATCCCCGCTCCGTACACCGGATTGAACACGTTGATCGGGAAGAATGTCGGCGGATCAATATCGCAGCATTTCGACACGACAAACTTATCGGTCTGGTACAGAAAGTCATGCCCGAACAACAGCGTGTGCTTGAGTATCCCGGTGTCGAGATGGCCGATCAGATTGAGCGAGCTCTGATATCGGTTCTCCTGAGAACCTGGTGGAACCGCAGCCAGGAAGCGCTCAACGGTCCCCCCAGGGTTGACCGAACTAAATGGCACGATTTCTCGATGCCCCAGACCATGAATAAACTCGCCGGAGACCCGATGCGTGATCTTCCAGTCGGCATTGAGCTCATGGGACCAGTTGATGCCAGCAAAGAATCGCTCGTTCTTGCTCTTGCTGAACGAGGGCTCATCCAAGTACCGGCTGATCGGAATCGGAGCGGGACGGTTTCCGAGAGCCGGAATGAGGCCATCCGATTTCGTATTGATATGCTGGTACTCCAGCTCGGCCGTAATCTGGGTACGTGGGCTGACCTTCCATTGCACCACCGGCGCAAAGAACATGGTCTTGCGATCGACAAAGTCTCGGAAGGACTCTGAGTTCTCATAAGCAAAATTGAAGCGATAGAGCAGGCTCTTGTCTTGGTTCAATGGTCCCGTGGCATCACCGGTCGTCCGGAAGAAGTTATACGAGCCGAATTGCTGCTGCAGCGAGTAATAGGGCGTGGCCCACGGTTGTTTCGTCACCACATTGATGATCCCTCCCGGATCGGCCCGGCCGTAGAGAATCGAGGTAGGCCCCTTTAACACCTCGATCTGTTCGATGTTCGCGGTTTCGACCCTGTTATTGTTGGGTCTCAGCACACCGTTTCGGTAGTAGGCCAGCGTATCGAATCCGCGAATCATGTAACTGTCGGTTCCCTCGATCGAGCTCGGGAAGATGTGGACACCGCTCACATTCGTCAGTGCCGTCTCCAGCCGGACGGCCTGCTGATCTCTCAAGACCTCTTGCGGTACCACTTGAACCGAGTACGGTGTTTCCATGATCGGCGTATCAACCTTCGTCGCGGTAACGGCATGGTCCACCTTGTACGAGACTCGCTGGGCCGACACCTGCACCGGCTTGGCTTCCAACACCG
>SWDP01000027.1:0-272 GCA_005116885.1 Nitrospira sp. | reverse complement strand
CACGTCGGCCTGCGAGGGAGTCAGCACCGGAACGGGAGGCGCCACCGACGGTGGTGCTTCTGCCGGAGGCGGCTCTGAAGGCTTGGGAACTTCGACGGTTTCCGCCGATGGAGGCGGCGGCGCCTCCTGACTCTGCTGCGTGGGAACAGGCTTGATCGGCCCGATACAGGCCGTGAACGCAGTGAGACACACGAAGGTCGAAAAGAGACGCCCGGCAATGGCCAGGGTCGCCGCACAGCCGGTCGTAGAACAACCGTTTGGGCCAGGCCGGC
>SWDP01000026.1 GCA_005116885.1 Nitrospira sp. | reverse complement strand
CGCTGGACTCGGTCCAGCACGCCTCGTTGATAGAGATCTGCGCCGGCCGTCGTCGTGGGAGCCGGGAGCGCCAGCCTCGGACCAGATTGGCCGCTCCCGTGACTGCCGCCCGAGGTGTTGGTCAAGGTGCCAGCAGGCGATTTCGTACTGCCAAGGTTCGCGAGAGTCCGAGCAAGGTGTCGCAGGCCCACTCCTGTCGCCATGGAGGCGAGCGCTCCCCCAGCGTTTCCAAACGACATCGATCCGGCTAACGTCGCTCCCAACGATTGCACGTGGATCAAGACATAGGCACAGGTGAGGGAGAGGAGCAGGAGGCCACAGGTATCGACGACAATGGAGGTGGTGGAGTAGCCGGCCAGGATCTGCGTACAGGCCGTGTACAGGATGCTCGTCATGAAACTGACCGTGGCCATGATGAGGACATTGATAAAGACGGACGCCAGCGCGGCCGAGAGCCAACTTTCTGCATAGCGTTGCGTCACCGGAAACATGGCGCAGAAGATAAAGGCGGGGCCGATCGCCAGCAGAATGGCCAGCGAGACCTTGGCCACTAGATACATGCCCATGGCAATGAACCCCATGGCCAACGCCGCGACGGCGGCTACCGTGCCCGCGATATACAGAGAAAATTTTGGCACGAGACCGACGCTGCCATCGGTAAAGAGCTGTTCCATCAAACTGTAGAAGGGCGCGGCCATGTGATCGACGGTCGCCCCCACCGTGGGGCCTCCTCCGAACGCAGAGGCGAAGGCGCCTTGGATGCCCTCTAATCCGTCGGTCACGATCGCCTGATAGGTCGGTCCATTCAAGGCCAGACCGGTAATCATCGCGACCCGGAACCACTTCCACACCAGGGAGGACACCGGATCCTGTGCCTCCCCTCGCATCACCTGGAAGCCAGTCCAGAGGACATAACTGGTCACGGCCGTGACCGCGACAGGCTGGAGCACGCCGATGACCGCGTTGCTGTAGGTCGTCACATAGTGAGTCAGTGAGGTGTCGATCGCGCCTTCGACGAAGGTCCCGATGCCCATGTTACCCTCGTCGTTTCGTCATGGAATGAGGCTCCGCCGCGCGGCGATCCGTGCATGCAGCAATGGCATCCAGGCTTCCGGTTCATCGCCGACTTCTTCACGGATCTTGTCGAGTAACGAAACATTTTCTGTGGTGCCAGAAAGAATATTCAGCATGTCCGGCATCCCACCCAGGTCGAAGGTGACAATCGCGGACCCGTGCCCTTGTTTCACCAGGAACATGCGGCTGGCCTCTCCCAGATTCTTGATGATGCGATACTCCGATTCGGTGACTTTGAACCCCTGGACATAATCGTCGTGATCCGCACGTGGATTCGGCAAGAAGATTTGAGTCACGCTTTGCTCCACCATCGTTTTGCCGATCGGATGCCCCAGGACGTCTGACGGCGATTGCGTCACGAACACACCCAGACCGGATTGCTTTCGAATCGTCTTTTGTTTGTTGAGGGCAAACTCCGAGAACATCGGGTCTTGCAGGGGTTTCCAGAATTCCTCCATGAAGTAGATGAAGGGGGCGCCGGTAATCAGGCTCTCCGTCCTGTGGAGCAGATAGGCCATGATCGGCGTCCGGATCTCTGGATCGTCGAGGAATTCCGTAT
>SWDP01000025.1 GCA_005116885.1 Nitrospira sp. | reverse complement strand
GCAATCCGGTGGCTTGGGATGAAAGCCGAAATATTTGGTATCACCAAGCGATGGCAGAAGCTTCAGACGTTTGCCCACCTGAAATGATGGATGCCGAAGATCCCTTGTTCATCTTGTATACCTCTGGCTCTACCAACTTACCTAAAGGCATGTTGCATACCACGGGAGGGTATTTGTTGTTTGCCGCCATGACCCACAAGTATGTCTTCGACTACCACGACGGCGACATTTACTGGTGTACCGCCGATGTAGGCTGGATTACCGGGCATTCTTACATGATCTACGGCCCATTGTGCAATGGCGCGACCACATTGATGTTTGAAGGTGTTCCCACGTATCCGGCAGCAGACCGGTTTTGGCGCGTCATCGACAAGCACCAAGTCAATATTTTCTATACCGCACCCACCGCGATTCGTGCATTGATGGCGCAAGGCAATGAATTTGTTGCCCGTACTAGCCGTAGCAGCTTGAGGATTTTGGGTAGTGTGGGCGAGCCGATCAATCCCGAAGCCTGGGAATGGTACTATCACGTTGTTGGCGAGGGTAGATGTCCCATCATGGATACCTGGTGGCAAACCGAAACTGGCGGAATTTTGATCACACCCTTACCCGGCGTAACTCCACTAAAACCAGGTTCCGCAACCCTGCCATTTTTTGGTATCCAGCCTGAGATCATGGACGCTGACGGCAAGGTCATGGCTGGTGAGGCCACCGGAATCCTGGTTATCGGCAAATCCTGGCCTGGTCAGGCACGAACAGTCTATGGCGACCATCAACGCTTTGTGAATACCTATTTTAAAGCCTACCCC
>SWDP01000024.1 GCA_005116885.1 Nitrospira sp. | reverse complement strand
GGAATACGTTGAGGATTTTTTCGAGCTGAGAACGACGCAGATGCATGCAGATCATTTGCCGCAGTAGAATGGCATGACTCGGACAGACTCCTACATCCACTTCTTTCGTTTGAAAAATCCCAGCATGGCAATTGCGATCGCCAACATCGCCCCCAATACAAGCGGGTAACCCCATTCCCATTTCAGCTCAGGCATGTGCTCGAAATTCATCCCATAGATCCCAACGATGAAGGTCAACGGCATGAAAATCGTCGTGATAATCGTCAACACCTTCATGACCGAATTCGACCGATAGCTGATACTCGACAGATAGATATCGAGACCGGCCGAGACCATTTCGCGAAGCGTTTCGATCGTATCCACGATCTGGATCACATGATCGTAGACATCGCGGAAAAATATTTTCGTCGATTCATGCAAGAATGGGCACTCCGATCGCGAGAGATTATTCGCCGCTTCACGGAGCGGCCACACCGCTCGCCGTAGAAACATCAACTGTCGTTTGAGGGCATGAATTTTGTGCAACGTCTCCGGCTGGGGATCTCTGACCACCAGATCGTGAAGCTCTTCGATTTTTTCGCCTAACACCTCCAACACTTCGAAATAGTGATCGACAATGGCGTCGACCAACGCATGGAGCAGGTAGTCGGCCCCGGACTGCCGCAAGCGCCCCTTTCCCCCGCGTAGACGATCCCGGACCGATGTAAAGACATCCGCCCCGTTTTCCTGAAAAGACAGGACAAAGTTCGGTCCAAGGACCAGACTCACCTGCTCCACGACGATCTCCTGCTGATCGGTGACCGAGAGCATTTTCAGCACCAGGAACAAGCAGGTTTCATAGTCGTCGAGTTTCGGTCTCTGATCAGTGTTCGCAATGTCTTCAAGGAGCAGTGAGTGGAGGTGGAACTGCTTTCCCAACGATTCCAGGATCTCCACGTTATGGACGCCCCCGATGTCCACCCACGTGACGGACCCATCTGTCGGTGGCGTGAGCGCATTGGGTGACTGATCTAGGAATTCATCGCAGCGAGTACCGGCATAATTGAAGGCTGCGATCGTCACCTTGGCCGGTTTTTTTTCGCCGATATGGACCAGCGTGCCGGGAGGGAGGCCTGTCTTTCTGGATCGTTTTTGGAGGAGCTTCATCGATGGACAACCTCGCAGTATCCCCTGCTTGTACGCAGGTTCTTCGAGATGGTCAAGAGGGTCGTCGTCACTGGCCTCCGGACATCGCCTTTCTGCTTTGCCGATCCGGCGAGACCTGATACTCTCCCTCTTCCACGCTGCGAGGCATTCAACTTGGAACGAGAACTCACAACGTTAGTCGAATCGATCTTGAGGGCCGGCGCAAAGGTGCGTGAACTGGTCAAGGTTGGATTCGACGTGCAGAGGAAATCGGACGGTTCGCCGGTCACCACGGTGGATCATGAGGTCAACCGCATCCTGCACGAGATGCAAGAGAGGGAGTTTCCACTCGATGGTTGGCTCTCGGAAGAGTCTCCTGACAATCCGGTTCGACTCACCAGCCAGCGCGTCTGGATTGTAGACCCGATCGACGGCACGAAGGCCCTCGTGAACCGGATACCGGAGTTTTGCATCTCAGTTGCGTTGATAGAACGAGGCATACCGGTCGTCGCCGCGCTCCTGAACCCCTCAACCGACGAACTCTTCACCGCAGTGCGCGGCGGCGGATTATTCTTGAACGGCACGCGTATCACCCCATCCCCCGCGTATGACACAAAGCCCGCTATCCTGGTCAATGCGTGGGAGTTCCGGATCGGCCGATGGTCAACACTTGCCGAGACCACTCGGTGCCGTCCGATGCATTCCATCGCCAATGCGCTGGCCCTAGTCGCTTCCGGCCGAGTCCGAGCAGCCTTGACCATCGAGCCACTCAATGAATGGGACCTCGCAGCAGGAGTCCTCCTCGTCGAAGAAAGTGGCGGCGGCGTCACCGACGCGGACGGAAAACCCTTTGTCTTCAATCAACCGACACCGAGGGTTCGGGGAGCCATCGCTGCCGCCGATAAGCACCTGCACGCCACCCTCCAGGCTAATGCCGGACGTGCCGGCTCAACATCAGATCGGGAACAAGCCGTTCCTTAGCGCATCATTCCCTCCATACGCTCATTGCCGACGCCTATGCCCACGTAGTCCTCAAGAATCTCGCCTCTTTTTTGATATTCGTTGAGAACGATCAAAATACTTCTATACTGACAGGAGTGAGAACAGGCACTTACTCACTCCTGCGTCTATACAAATAGGAACCATGCAGAACCTGGCCCACCGAACCATCGAACCGCGTGCCTACGACCCCCTGATCCATGAAGGCTTCATCCGTCAGGCGGATCTGGTGAAAGCGGTTCAGGAGTCTCAGGGAGGACAGACCGATTTAGAAGGTGTGTTGATCAAAAAGTATCGAGTCCCGAAATCGGCGCTCGGCAAGACATTGAGTATGTTTTTCGATTGCCCCTATATTCCCTACGACGAACGGACCCTGGCAAACCCCCAACTCCTCAATAATCTCAGTCACGATTACCTTCGCAAGCATCACTGGCTCCCACTGAAGCAGCAGGGTGACATCCTGGATGTCCTCATCGACAACCCACATGATCTCAGTAGAGGTCATGACATCCAACGCGCCTTCCCTGGCCTGACGATTCGGTATGCCTTGGGCCTGCGGTGTGACATTGAGCGGTTCCTCAACGCCACGATCGGAGACACCGACAGCGGATCCATCTCGGACACACTGGGCGAGCTGGTCAACGACGCGCATCAGGAGCAGCTGGGCGACACCGACTCTGACGGGATTGACGAGAACGATTCTGCGATCGTTCGACTCGCGCACCAAATCATTGTCGAAGCCTACCGGCACGAAGCGTCCGATATCCATATCGAACCGTATTCGGATCGCAAGGAAACGGCCATTCGTTTTCGCGTGGATGGCACCTGTTCCACCTACATGCGGATTCCCGCGATCTATCGCCGAGCCTTGGTGTCCCGTATCAAGATCATGTCCAATCTGGATATTTCCGAACGCCGGAAACCGCAGGACGGGAAAATCCGTTTCAAGCTGAACCAGGATAGAGAAATCAAGCTGCGCGTGGCGACCGTGCCCACCGCCGGGAACAATGAAGACGTGGTCATGCGATTGCTCTCAGCGAAGGAACCCCTCCCTCTCGATGCCATGGAATTTGCTCCAGCCACGCTCACGAAGCTGTTGGAAATCGTGGAGAAACCGCACGGCATGATCTTGTGCGTAGGCCCTACCGGATCCGGAAAGACCACAACTCTGCACGCCGTCCTTCGCCATCTCAACACAGACGAACGAAAAATCTGGACGGCGGAAGACCCTATCGAGATCACCCAAGACGGTCTCCGGCAGGTGCAGGTTCATCCAAAAATCGGGTTTACCTTTGCCGCCGCCATGCGGTCATTCTTACGAGCCGACCCAGATATCATCATGATCGGGGAGATGCGGGACAAGGAAACTGCCGATGTAGCTATCGAGGCCTCGCTGACTGGGCACTTAGTCTTGAGCACATTACACACGAACGGGGCGGTCGAGACGGTGGTCCGCCTCCTCGACTTGGGATGCGATCCCTTCAACTTCGCCGATGCCATGCAAGGAGTGCTCGCCAAACGCCTCTGCAAACGGATCTGCGTCAATTGTAAAGAGCCGTACCACCCAACAGTGCAAGAGTACGATCGGCTGGCGCATGGATACGGTCAACAGGCGTGGGAAGCACTCGGAGTGGGCTATCGCGAAGATTTTCAGCTCTATCGAGGCCGTGGATGTGAGACCTGCAACCAGACCGGCCTCAAGGGTCGGGTCGCTATACACGAACTCTTATGTGGCTCGGAGGAACTACGAAACCTGATACAGAACCGTGCAAAAACGACGGAGATGCAGGGCCTGGCCGCAAAGGAAGGGATGGTGACACTTGTACAGGATGGAATTCTGAAAATACTCGCAGGCCTGACCATCTTTGAACAAGTTCGAAGCGTTGCCATGAAATAGCCGCTTGAATCTCGGCCTGGCCCTCTCTGCTCAGGTCGTCGATTCCATCGCCTTGACGAATTTCTTTAACTGTTCACCCGCCTCAGGACGAATTTTAATAAACTCAACACCGAACCTCGCTGCCGAAACCCATCGGACCGCGGCCAGATCGATCTGGATCGGCTCCTCTCGCTCACGGAGATACATCGTCAATTGTAGATAGACTCCGGCGCCAGGGACGGTGTCCGACGTGATCGCGCAACCCTCCGCGGACACATTCAAGATCGTGCCCTCCTCGGAAAAACTGTCTCCGCTAAACGAGACAGGAAGTTGTACCGCAAAACGGGTATGTTTACGTCCCTCCATAATGCTCCCTACCGATCATCGGCTATGGCGTGAGAAGCTCTTCATGGTGCCTATGGCCTAGTATGTAGCGGCCCTTCTCTCGTACCAATGCCCATCCTAGGGAACAGCCAAATACTCTGCCGGCTTGGCCCAGGCGAGAAAGAAAGAGACCTCGACGTTTCGTAAGAGCCTATCGGTCTTTCGCTCGTCTCACTTCCCTCTACTTACCATTTGGCGATTGGGCACACAAGTGGCCGAGCGAATTAGTCCGCTCGATTTATTGCGGCGGATCGGTTGCCGAATAAGAGGTGAGGCGGCGATGAGCGTAGTCGAACCGGAGCCGTCATTGCATGACGCATGGCGAGCGCAGCAGCAAATAGGGTTTTCTGCTCGTGGCATCTGTTGGGGTGTGGTATGATGCCCGAACGTCGTGGCTATGCCCTGCAGCTATGCACGATACAAGATCTGACCCTCCTCTTTCTCATTATGGCGGATCGCCGCGATGATCCGCTGCCACACACCTTTCTTCCCCCCGCGAGAAGCGTGTATACGTCGCATGCCAGTTCCCTAACGCCGAATCCAAGTCGCGCCACGGGCTGCCCGTTCGCGCAATCCACAGCACCGCCTCGATAAACAGACGGTTGTCCTTCGCCGCCACTCCGCAATTGGTCATCTCTGAGTAGTGTGCGCGACATCGTGTCTGGTTCCTCCTGAGAAAAAACCAGACTGTACTGACTTCCCTCAATTGTGTACAGACCCTAGCGACTTTCTTTCATATTCCTAGGGAAATGCCTAGTGCTAATGTGGCGTCGCTCAGCGTATACCTCCCGACCATCGATCTGGCAATGGTTTGGTTGCGCCGTCCACTCGATCCACATCAACGCGTAGCTCGCCGCGGCAAGCACCACCGACGCCGCGATTAGCGATTCAGCTCGTGGTGGGAACACGATTGTCGCATACGGAATCAAGGAGGTCCTAGCTTTGACAGCCAAGACGCAAAAGCTCAGCAGAAAACCAGGGGTGGACGAGGCAGACCTCGACACCATGACGGCCAGCAAGGAAACCTTGGAGGACTACACGCTGCGATTCGCACCCCGTAGCTACCGCACGTGGTCGACGCGGGTCGTCGGCATCTCGGCATTGGGCGGCATCGCCTATCTCGCCGACTTCGCGATCGGCGCCAACATCGGCATCTCCTACGGCACCACCAACGCGCTGTGGGGCATCCTCATCTTCGCCGTTGTCGTGATGCTGACCGGCTTCCCGGTCGCTTACTACTCGGCGCGGTACAACATCGACCTCGACCTCGTCTCCCGCGGAAGCGGTTTCGGCTATTACGGCTCGGTGGTCACCAACGTCATCTACGCGACGTTCACCTTCATCTTCTTCGCTCTCGAGGGCTCCATCATGGCCCAAGGACTCGAACTCGGGCTCGGCATCCCGCATTGGCTGGGATACGCAGCGTCGACGATCGTCATCTTCCCGCTGGTGATCTACGGCATGAAAGTGCTTTCGACGCTGCAGGTCTGGACGACTCCCCTGTGGCTCATCCTCATGGTCGCGCCGTTCGTCTATCTGGTCGTCAGCCACCCGGAGTCGGTCGGCCAGTTCTTCGCCTACCAGGGCCAGAATAGTGTCGCGGGCTTCGATCTGGGCTCTACGCTGCTGGCTGCGGGCGTCTGCCTGTCCCTGATTGCGCAGATTGCCGAGCAGAACGACTACCTGCGCTTCATGCCGCCGATGACCCCCGAGAACAAGCGCAGCTGGTGGACCTGGATGTTCCTCGCCGGCCCGGGCTGGGTCATCTTCGGCGCCATCAAGCAGATCGTGGGCCTGTTCCTAGCGGTCTACCTGATCGCGAACGTCGCGGACAGCGCTGGCATCGCCAACCAGCCCGTGCACCAGTTCCTGGAGATCTACCAGAATTTTCTGCCAGGCTGGCTCGCGATGACGCTGGCGGTCGTGCTCGTGGTGATCAGCCAGATCAAGATCAACGTGACCAATGCGTACTCGGGCTCGCTGGCGTGGACGAACCTGTTCACCCGCGTGACCAAGCACTATCCGGGCCGCATCGTATTCCTCGGCGTGAACCTGCTGATCGCGCTGATCCTGATGGAAGCGAACATGTTCGACTTCTTGAACACCATACTTGGGTTCTACGCCAACTGCGGCATGGCCTGGGTCGTGGTGGTGGCCTCGGACATCGTCTTCAACAAGTACCTGCTGAAGCTTTCGCCGAAAACGCCTGAGTTCCGTCGCGGGATGCTGTACGACTTCAATCCCGTGGGCTTCGGGTCGATGCTGATCGCCGCTGGCGTGTCGGTGCTCGCATTCTTCGGCGGGCTCGGTGAGGCCATCCGTCCGGATTCACCGCTGGTGGCGATTGGGCTCGCGCTGGTGCTGCCGCCCATCATCGCGATTGCGACGAAGGGCAAGTACTACCTGCGCCGCACCGACGACGGCATCGCCCTGCCGATGTACGACAAGTACGGCAACCCGTCCGGAGAGCACCTGAAATGCCATGTCTGCCACCATGATTACGAGCGCCCTGACATGATCAAGGCCGCCGTTCACGAGAGCTACATCTGCTCGCTCTGCCTGTCCACGGACAAGACCGGCGAGCATGTACTGCCCGCGCAGACCTCGCTGGTGACGGCAAAAACGATTGTCTCGCAAGGCACTTAAGTCGTGGCGTCGAGGAGGGCGATGTGCAGGAAACGCACCATTTCGAGCGTGCGGCGCGGCTCCAGCATGTGCCGAAATTGCGCGGGGCGTTGACCGCGAAAGCGCTGGGCATAGAGTCGCTGCTTTTCGATCGAGATCGGCGCGAGATCACGACTTCGACGCCGATTGCCCATATCGCCCACTTAGGAAATAGTCGTGCGTACCTCTTTCGGGAAGGACAGCTCACGCAATTGACACGCGATCACACCCTTGTCGAAAAATGGATGCAGCAGGGTCTGATCGATGCAGCAACGGCGTTCACGCATCCTGAGCGGCACGTCTTGACCAAGGCCTTGGGGATGGGGCGCCGATATGGAACCGGGGCTGACCTCGACCCTAATCGCTCCGCACGACATGATTTTGCTTTGCAGTGATGGACTGACAAATGCTGGGGGATACAGCCATCGCATCGATCCTCTCCCATGCGGAAGGCGCTCCCGACAAAGCCTGCCACGATCTCATCGAAGAGGCGCTCAACAAATGGGGAGAAGATAATGTGACCGTAATCGTCGTAGCATGGGAGCCGTCAGCCGTCACCAGAGTTTAATGATGGCTGAGTGAATTAGGCATGTTGCACAACGTTTGAGTTCAGTTGTTACCCAAGCCTCGCAAGCCGTCGGCATGCGTCATCAATATCGGAGTCAATTTTCGCATAGCTGAATCGAATGAACCGCCTCCCGTCTGTCCCCGCAAAGAAGGCTTCTCCAGGTACGCCGGCCAAGCCGATTGTCTCGAGGAGGAACATCGCCCGCTCTTTCCCCGTGATACCGGGCAAGCGCGACACATCGGCCAGCACATAGTACGCACCCTGTGGAATCGAAGGCGTCAGACCGGCATGGGCCAAGGCCTGGCAGAACCGATCGCGCTTCAGCTGATAATCGCGTGCGAGCTCGTGATAGAACGAACCAGGAAGTTCCTGGATGCCCACCGCCACTCCCGCCTGTAACGGCGTCGGGGCACAGACATAGAGCAAGTCGTTCATGGCGCCAATCGCCTGTGCCCCCCGTGCCGATGCAACACTGTAGCCGATGCGCCAGCCGGTGATACTAAATGTTTTGGAATACCCACCAATGGTAATCGTACGGTCTGCCATGCCCGGCAAGGTTGCCATGCTCACATGTGTGCGACCGTCATACAGAAAGTACTCATAGATTTCGTCGGTGAACACGAACAGATCGTGTCGTTCTGCTATCACGGCAATACTCTCCAGTTCTTGCCGGCTAAACACTTTCCCCGAGGGATTACCGGGCGAATTCACAATGATCGCCTTGGTTCGGGACGTGATCGCCCGCTCGACCTCGTCCAAGGAAAAGGTCCAGTCGGGAGCCCGCATCTTCACCGTCACCGGGACCGCCTCGACCGCCAATAGGGCACTGATGTGATACTGATAGTAGGGCTCGAAAAGGATCACCTCGTCGCCGGGGCTGAGCAGCGCCAGACAAGCGCAATGAAAAGCCCCGGTGGCCCCCGCGCTGACCGTTATATCCGTTTCAGGATCAGCCGCGATGCCATTGTACTGTAGGAGCTTCTTGGCAATCGCCAGCCGCAGTTCGGGCAATCCATCGAATCGCGAATAGGTATTCTTCCCGCCATCTATTGCCAGCGTGGCGGATCGTAGCACCACCGGTGGAACCGGCGTGTCGCAGACCCCTTGCGCCATGTTGAGACCCTTCGCCTGAACACAGGCATGGGTCATTGCTCGAATCTCCGAGTGCGCTAAGGCGGCCATTCGCTGATTGAGATCTCGGTCCATCGTCGTATCACTCATCAAGCATTGCGTCTTTCTTGTCGCAAACTTACTCCAGATTGGTCAAGCCCTCTTTTTACACCCACATGATCCAGTCATTACGACGACCCGAATCCATCTCCGCTGCTGTAAGCAAATTCCTCGCCCTTTGGCCATCCAAGCATGCCTGGACCGATCTGGTCAAAATCAGTCTACCCAAGCAGATACCTTCCGCTTCTGACGCCCGCTTTCTGGCAACAATATGGGCAATAGCGCTTGCCGTCGAGGCCTCGTTGACTGATTGGCACGGACATAGCGTTGGACAGGCCGCCAGAGTAGAGCCCACAAGCCCGGGTATCTGGCGCATTTTGCCACGCCCATGGTAATCCAGGAGCTACAGCACCGACATTCACCCCTGATGGATGGAGCGTGAAGTGAGTATCAAGAAGTCCACGGTGGATCCTGCTATTCTGCCACTGGCCTACTTCAGCCGAGAGCCTTATATTTCGAAAACACTGTCTACACATCGTCACCAAGGTGCTGTCGGAAAGGCCCTAGGACTTTCGGGTCGATACTACAGGTCTTTTGGACGCTTGCTATCCCTGTAACCCAACGTCTAAAATCCAGCCTTCCTTACATATCAAGGCGTTGAAAGGTCAGCCCCATGAGTGGTTCCGAGTTACTTCTCGAGTATCTGACCAAATACTTTCCGATTCTGTTTTTTGTCATCATCGCGCTGACGTTCGGCCTGTGGTCGTTGATTATCAGTTATCTCGTTCATCCGAAATATCCGGAATCGGAGAAACTCACAACCTATGAGTGTGGAGCGGAACCGTTTTCTGATGCTCGGATGCCCTTTCCAGTTCGGTATTATATTTTTGCGATGCTGTTCGTGATCTTTGACATCGAGGTCATCTTTCTCTATCCCTGGGCAGTGGTCTTCACCAAGATTGCGTTGATCGGGTTGATTGAAATGCTGGTGTTCATCGGATTGTTTTTGGTGGCCTATGTCTATGCGTGGCGGAAGGGAGCCCTGGAATGGGACTGATTCAACTTGGTCGTCATGACAAGGATGGCACATCCGACATCGTCACCACGACGGTGGAAAAAGCCGTCAACTGGGCTCGCAAGGGATCGCTGTGGCCCATGACGTTTGGCCTGGCCTGCTGCGCAATCGAAATGATTGCCGCCGTCTCGTCACGGTACGATATGGACCGTTACGGCGCGGGGGTCTTCCGGGCCTCACCACGCCAGTCCGACCTCATGATTGTGGCCGGAACCGTCTGCCGACGAATGGCTCCTGTCATCCGAAAGCTCTACGATCAGATGCCCGAACCGAAATATGTCATTGCGATGGGATCGTGCGCAACATCAGGAAATATCTACGATAGCTATAGCGTCGTCCAAGGTGTCGATCGCTTTGTGCCGGTCGATATCTATGTGCCAGGTTGCCCTCCAACACCGGAAGCGCTCTTCGACGGCATCCTCAAGTTACAAGAACGAATCATGCTGAAACGTGTGTTCCTCAAACAACCGGATCAAGTCAAGTCCAGTTTTAAAATATAGGTCACGATCGATGGTGTTGCAGGAACTAGCCAGCCGACTCCAAAATGATTTTTCCGCAGCCCTCGTCAGAACTGTTGAGTGGCGTGGGGAGCTTTCGGTCACCGTGATGCGAGGTCGGCTCCATGAGGTCGCACAATTCCTTCGCAACGACCCGGCCATGGACTTCGACTATATCGTGCATGTGAGTTCGGTCGACTGGCCCGACGACGAAGAACGATTTGAAGTCGTGTATGAATTTTATTCGATCAGGAAGCGCCATCAAATCAGGCTCAAGACGAGGGTGCCGGAGTCGGACTGCGTGGTGGATTCTCTGACGGACCTCTGGAAAGGCGCGGACTTCATGGAGCGCGAAGTCTACGACATGATGGGAATCCGCTTCCGGAACCATCCGGATCTCCGCCGGATTCTCTTGCCTGACGACTATACCGAAGGCTATCCCTTGCGAAAAGATTTTCCGCTTCGTGGCAAGGGCTGGCGTGACACATTCGAGTTCCTGGACGAAACGGCTCGGTAGGACAGACCATGGCCTTCGAAGATCAACGAACGACCGTCTATAAGATCGACCCGGCCCATCCGGAGAGCGAGACCCTTCCGACTCTGCGCACGGAGGAACTCCTGCTCAATATGGGCCCCCAGCATCCTGCTACCCACGGAGTGCTGAAAGTGATCCTCGAATTGGAAGGAGAGCGCCTCGTCAAGTCTACCCCGGTCCTGGGTTATCTGCACCGCGGCGTGGAGAAACTTGCGGAAGACGGCACCTATCACCAATTTATCCCCCATACCGACCGGCTCGACTACGTCTGCGCGATGTATAACAATTTCGCCTACTGTCGCGCAGTCGAAAAACTCATGAATATTACCGTGCCGGACCGTGCAGAGTACCTGCGCACGATTGTGGCAGAGGTTCAACGGATCGTCGGCCATCAGTTTTGGCTCGGCACCCAGGCGCTCGACATCGGCGCGATGACCGTCTTTTTCTATTGTTTCCGTGATCGTGAAATTTTGATGGACTGGTTCGATGAACTCTGCGGCGCGCGCCTCACCACCAGCTGGTATCGCATTGGTGGTGTCGAGCGTGACTTGACGCCCTCGTTGCTTGATAAGTTGAAGCAGTTCCTGGACTACTTTCCTCCAAAAATCGACGAGTACCAGGTATTCCTGGAGACAAACAGAATTTGGGTCGGGCGGACCAAGGGGGTGGCCATCATCTCGGCGGAAGACGCCGTGAGTTTCGGACTGAGCGGGCCGACACTCCGCGGGTCAGGCGTCGACTATGACCTCCGTAAAGCCCAGCCCTATTCAGCCTATCCAAAATGCGAATTCAGTGTGCCGCTCGGCAAGAACGGCGACACCTACGATCGGTACTGGATCCGCGTTCTAGAGCTCTACGAGAGCGTAAAAATCATCCGACAATGCCTGGAGCAGATGCAGGACGGCCCCATTATGGCCGATGTGCCCAGCGTCACGTTGCCGCCGAAGCAACGGGTCTTTACGAACCTGGAATCCATGATTCAGCAATTCAAGCTTTTCTCGCAGGGCTTCGACGCCCCTCCCGGAGAAATCTATTGCGGGACCGAAGCGCACAAGGGGGAGCTGGGGTTTTACATCGTCAGCACGGGCGGCGGAAAACCCTACCGCTTGAAAATTCGCGCCCCCTCGTTTATTCACATGGGCGCATTCGACCATATGTCCAGAGGCTACATGATTTCCGATGCGGTCACGATCTTCGGAACCTACGACATTGTGATGGGGGAGTGCGATCGGTAGACGTGAAACGTGAGATGTGAAAAGTAAAAGGTAGTGCGCAATTTCGTTTTACGTTTTACAAGGAAGAAACATGGGACTGAAGCCGGGAACCAATCCTGATGTGGAAGCTGTCACGATCGAGCTCTCGATCGATGGGAAGTCCGTAACGGCAAAGAGCGGAGTCTCGCTCTACGATGTGATCTCGAGCACCGGCAAGATCATCCCGGCCATGTGCTACCACTATACCTTCGACCCCTTCGGTTCCTGCGGGATGTGTTTAGTCATGCAGGAAGGCAAGAAAGCGCCTGTCCGCTCCTGTACCGCTAAAGCGGCAGCCGGCATGATCATCAAGACCGACGGGGACGATCTCTTCCTGGCCAGGAAGAAAGCAGTGGAAAAGCACCTCTCCGTCCATCCGCTCGACTGCCCGGTTTGCGACGCCGATGGCCATTGCGAACTCCAAGACATGGCCTTCCGGCACGGGGTCACGAACCTGGCGAATGCGAAACAGAAATTTATTCCGGAAGATACGCGCAGCCCGGTACTCGACTTTAATATGAACCGCTGTATTGCTTGCGCGGAATGCATCAATGTCTGCAAGGACGTGCTGATGATCGATGCCCTTCAGTTCATGAAGAAGGGCGGATTTAATCAAGTCGTGCCGAAAGGAGACCTCGCACTGTCCTGCGAGTTCTGCGGAGACTGCCTTGCGGTCTGCCCAGTCGGCGCCATTACGAACAAATTCTCCAAATACTTATATAAGCCGTGGCAGATGAAGAAAACCACGACGACGTGCAACTACTGCGGCGACGGTTGCCAGATGTACCTTGAGACCAAAGACGCGGAAGTCGTCCGCGTGACCTCGCCTCTTTCTTGGAAGAACAAATGGGGCGACCGGGCCGAGACTGCCAAGGGGCACGGCGGGATCTGTGTGCGAGGACGGTTTGGGTTCGAGTACATCGATAGCGCCGCACGCCTGAAGCAGCCGCTCCTTCGCAAAGGCAATCAACTGGTCGAAACTCCCTGGCTCGAAACCATGCACCAGGTGGTGGATCGGTTCTCCGAAATCCGACGTAAGCACGGACCCGATGCCATAGCCGGTTTGATCACCGCGCGCTGCACCAACGAAGAGTTGTATCTTTTCCAAAAGCTCATGCGTGCAGGGTTCCAGACCAATCATCTCGACAGCAGCGCACGCTACGGCCATCTCAACTTCGTCCATGCCTCTCAACACGCCTTGGGGATTGGGCGAAGTCCGAACGACTGGGAAGACCTGACAAAAGCCAAAGCCGTGATACTCATCGGCTCCAACCTCACGGAGACAAACCCACTTACGGCCGTGCGCATCAAAGAAGCGATTCGTGTCTATAAAGCACAAGTGGTGGTGATCGACTCCGCTGTCACGAACATGGCCAAGCTCGCATCCCACCCGGTCCTGATCGCACCGGGAACGGAAGGGCTCGTGATCGACGGACTTGTGAAGGCCGCCCTAGAGTTAGACCTGATCGACGAAACCAGCGTCAAGAAACATCCGCACGCTTTTGAAGCTCTGAAGGCCGCCGTGGCCCACGTCTCCTTGGAACAGGTGGCGGCCCAGACCGGCATGTCGGTCGAATCGCTAAAAGATGCTGTGACCATCTTCGCCGAAGCGTCCCGTTCCATCATTCTCTGCGCTGAAGGCATCGTCCGTCGACCCGATGGGTATCAAAATGTCTTGAAACTGATCGACCTCGCCTGGATCACCGGCAAATGGGATCAACCAGGTTGCGGGGTGAATACAGTGACAGAAGAACCGAACGAACAAGGCGCCGTGGATATGGGCGCCGCGCCGGAATTTCTCCCTGGCCAGGTCTCGTTCAACGATCAGACGGCTCGCGATCGCTTCGCCAAGGCCTGGGACGCCACGCTGCCGGCGGCTGGCTCCGGAGCGAATCTTGTTGAGATCCTCAAAGGCTGTAAGACTGGCCAGATCCGCGCCCTCTATGTGATCGGGGAAAATCCACTCGCGACATTGCCTGCTTCGATGGAAGTCCGCGCCGCGCTGGATCGGCTGGAGTTACTCGTGGTCCAGGATCCGTTTCTGACCGAGACGGCACGGATGGCGCATGCGGTGCTGCCGGCTTGCACCTCTTCGGAAAAGGACGGCACCTTTACCAATCTGGAAGGTCGAGTGCTGCGTGTCCGCGAGGCCATCGATCCGATCGGCGAAAGTTTGCCGGACTGGCATATTATGACGGCGCTCGCCAATGCGCTGGGATGTCAATGGGAGTACGAATCCTCGAACGATGTTCAAGCCGAGATCATGAAGCTGCTGCCCGGATACTACAACCTCGGACAGCCACGCAAGGTTGTGCCGGCGATAGACCGCTATCTCTCTAACGGGTACGCCTCCGATGTGGCGGTTCGCTATCGAGCGGCTGCTCCGTCAGACGCCAAGAACGATCGACCCTTCGCGTTATTGATGGGGCAAGTCTTGTATCATTCGGGCAAGCTGTCAACCGAAGCCATCGGACTGATCACGATCGCCCCCAATACCGGTCGGCTCAGGATGAATCCCCAAGATATGGAACGCCTCGCCGTGAGTGAAGGAACAACCGTGCGCCTCACGTCGGACCGAGGCTCGATGCAATTAGCGGTGCAATCCGATCACTCCATCGCCCCACAGACCTGCTTCTTCCCGGAACATTTCAATGAGCCGCCGGTGAAGGATTTGATGTCGGTCCATGTCGATCCGACGACCGGCGTGCCCACGTTCAAACAAACCCGCGTGACCATCGAAAAGGTATAAGAGAGAACAGGAAACGCCTATGCGTGTTGCCGCACTGACGAAGCAAATACTCCAGGCCGCATTGTTTTATGAAATTTGGGACGCCATGAAGGTGACGTTCAAGCATATGTTCCACAAACCCATCACGTTCCAGTATCCACGGGAACAGCGCACCCTTCCCGACACCCACCGTGGAGCACTCGCGCTCTTACGCTACGACGATCACCAGGAACGTTGTGTCGGCTGCGACCTCTGCGAAGCGGCGTGTCCTTCCCGCTGCATCAAGGTCATCAGCTCAGAAGATGCGTCGCGTCCGCTGCAGCGATTTGCCAGCGAGTTTTACATCGACATTACCAAATGCGTCTTTTGCGGCTACTGTGTCGAAGCCTGTCCTGTCAACGCATTGGCGATGACGAAGATGTACGAATTCTCGACCCACGACAAACGCACCTTGCTGTTCGACAAGAAACGGCTGTACGAAATCGGCGAGCGTCATCTCGAGGACGCGAAAAAGTATCTATACGCGCACAATCAGGAAAAAAACGTTGAGGAAAGCCGGGAATATCGGTATTACTTCCCGCAATCGGTACTCAAGCCGACCCAACCACCACCCAAGCATCTGGGCTAAGCAATCGATGGTTTTAGTCTTTTTTGCCTATTTCGCATTGGCCAGTATTGCTGCAGGCGTCTTGACCGTTTCGCTCAAGCACCCGGTGCATTGCGGT
Organism: Nitrospira sp.; assembly: GCA_005116885.1. Classification (GTDB taxonomy): domain Bacteria; phylum Nitrospirota; class Nitrospiria; order Nitrospirales; family Nitrospiraceae; genus Palsa-1315. The sequence goes on along the minus strand of SWDP01000024.1, from coordinate 55,024 downwards.
CTCGCCCTCCTGGCGCTGTTAGTCCATGTTTCCGGACTCTTCATCCTCCTCAATGCCGAGTTCCTCTGGGCCGTGCAGATCATCGTCTACGCCGGCGCAATCCTCGTCCTGTATCTCTTTGTCCTGATGCTCATGAACTTGAAGACGGACGACCGATATTTCCACTCCTCATACCTGTATTTTCTCGTTCCGGCAGCCATCGGATCATTGCTCGTGTTGGCCCTCCTCGTCCGTTCACCCTTCGGCGGTGCAAAAGGCGACGCCACGACCGAGGCGATACTCGAGCACGGGGATACCCACGCCGTCGGAATCAAAATGTTCAGCGAGTACTTGTTGCAGTTCGAAATCGTTGGGGTGTTTCTACTCGGCGCCGTCATCGGAGCGATTGTGCTGGCAAAAACACCGAGACCGGCCAGCAAAGAACGTAAGGTATAAGGGGTCAGGCGTGAAGGGACGAGTGACAGCAGAAAAGACAAGAGTTCGCGCGCCGCACGCTTCACGAATCACAAGGCACGAGTCACTATGATTCCACTCAGCGCATATGTCGCCGTCAGTGCCGTGCTCTTTATCACCGGCCTACTCGGCGTCTTAATCAGGCGAAACTTCATCATCGTGCTGATGTCCGTCGAGATTATGTTGAATGCGGCGAACATTAACCTCATCGCCTTTTCCCATTACCTGGAATCCATGGCAGGCCAACTGGTCGCCCTCTTTATCATTGCCATTGCCGCCGGGGAAGCGGCGATTGGGCTCGCCATTATCATCGTCGTGTTCCGTGGAAAGATCTCCACAAACGTGGACGAGATGAACTTCTTAAAGTGGTAACGTGACCGATCTGCTCATCAAGCTCATTCCGCTGTTTCCCTTGCTGGCTGTGATCCTGAACGGGTTGCTCGGCAAGCGATATTCCCACGAGACCGCGCACCGGCTTGCCTGGGGATCGGTGGGATTGTCGTTTCTCAGCACGATCGCCGTCTTTGTCGACATCCTGAGGACCGGCAAGTCTTATGAAGTCATCGCCTATCAATGGATCTTCGGCGGAGACCTCACCATCAATCTCGCCTATCTCGTGGATCCTCTGACGTGCATCATGCTGCTCGTCGTGACTGGAGTCGGGCTCCTGATCCACATCTACTCCGTCGGCTACATGCACGGAGAAAGCGGGTTCACCCGATTCTTCACGTATATGAACCTCTTCATGGTCTCCATGTTGCTGCTCGTCATGGGGAACAACTATGTGGTGCTCTTCATCGGGTGGGAAGGAGTAGGACTCTGTTCCTATCTATTGATCGGCTACTACTACGACAAGGTCTCCGCCGCCAAAGCCGCCTCGAAAGCCTTTGTGGTGAATCGCATCGGCGACGCAGGATTCCTGCTGGCCATTTTCCTCATTTTTGTCAATTTCAAGACACTCGACTATACGAAAGTCTTTGCCCAGATCGGCCTGCTCTCGCCGGAGATGGCCACGGCAATTGCGCTGTGCCTCCTCGTGGGGGCAGTGGGCAAATCAGCCCAGATTCCTCTCTATACCTGGCTCCCGGACGCGATGGAAGGTCCCACACCCGTCAGCGCGCTCATCCATGCGGCGACAATGGTAACGGCCGGGGTCTACATGATCGTGCGAAACCATGTCATTTTCGATTCATCGCCGACGGCCATGGCGATCGTTGGCACCATCGGTGGAATCACCGCATTGTTCGCCGCCACGATCGGGCTGGTGCAAACAGACATCAAGCGGGTCTTGGCCTATTCAACGGTGAGTCAACTCGGGTACATGTTTCTCGGGTGCGGGATCGGAGCCTATACGGCCGCCATCTTCCACCTTATGACCCATGCCTTCTTCAAGGCCCTCTTGTTCCTCACGGCCGGATCGGTCATCCACGCGCTCTCGGGTGAACAAGACATTCGAAAGATGGGTGGACTCAGTTCGAAGATCCCCTGGACCCATCGACTATTTCTCATCGGCACCATCGCGATTGCAGGCATTCCGCCACTGGCAGGTTTCTGGAGCAAAGATGAAATCCTGGCCCATGCCTTCACGCATCACCACTATCTGCTGTACGGCATGGCTGCTCTCGGCGCGCTTTTGACCTCCTTCTACATGTTCCGCCTGATGTATCTGACCTTTTATGGCACATCCCGCATGGACCACCACACGGAAGAACATGTCCATGAGTCCCCAATGGTGATGGTGGGTCCGCTTATGGTGTTAGGCGTGCTGTCCATTCTCGGTGGGTTTCTGGGGTTTCCCCCTGAACAGGGCTGGCTCCATCAATTTCTTGAACCGGTCGCAGGTCTCGGAGGAGAGCATGCCGTGAGCACCGGACTCGTGCTGACGCTCATGATGGTGGCGACAGGCATTGCGTTGTTAGGCTGGGCCCTCGCGCACTATTTTTATAGCGTGAATCTCTCGGCGCCGGATCGCCTGGCGAAGCAATTCAAGGCTGCCTACACGACCCTGCTCAACAAGTACTACATCGATGAGCTCTATGACTTGATATGGGTGGAGCCGACCAAGACATTGGGACGTTGGCTCGATTGGTTCGACCGCTTCGTGATCGACGGCCTCGTTCATGCCGTCGCGCAGTTGGCCGATTTGGTCGCAGCCGCTTCGACATGGGCGGAAAAGTACGTGATTTACGGGGGTCTCAATGCAATCGGTTACGGCAACCATCTCGCCGCACGCCAATGGCGGCAGCTGCAGAGTGGGATGGTCCATCATTATGCCGCGGTCATTGTGGCAGGAATTTTCCTGTTGGCCGTCATTGTTCAACTCATCATGCAACTGTAGTGCGCTGACATGTTAGAAGAACTGGCATCAACGTTCCCGATTCTCACCTGTATTCTGTTTCTCCCCGTCATCGGGGCCGTCGTCCTGTGGCTGTTCGACGATGAGGACATGGTGAGAACGTCCGCTTTGACAGTTGCGCTCTTGGAGTTGGCCCTCTGTGTGTTCGTGCTCTTACGATTCATTCCCGAATCGGCTGCCATGCAGTTTTCCGAACACGTGCCGTGGATTCCCGCCCTCGGGGTCAGCTACCACCTCGCGGTGGATGGCATCAGTGTCCTTTTCGTCGGACTCACCGCATTCCTTACTGTCCTGATCATCATCTATTCGTGGGACACCGTCCGCCATCAAGTGAAGCTCTATATGATGGCGCTCCTCGCCCTTGAGACGACCACGATGGGAGTCTTACTCTCCATCGACCTGATCCTCTTTTTTGTGTTCTGGGAACTGATGCTGATCCCCAGTTATTTTTTGATCAAACTTTGGGGTGGAGGAGCCGAACGACATTACGCTGCCTTGAAATTCGTCCTCTATACCTTGCTCGGCAGCGTCTTTATGTTGGTAGGTATCGCCCTCCTGGACATCAACTATCACCAATGGGCGATGCTCCGCCATATGGAGCCGACCTACTCGTTCGACTTATTGCAGCTGCTCTCAGTTCCGATTCCGTTCGACCAGCAAGTCCTCATTTTCTGGCTGTTGTTCCTCGGTTTCGCGTTCAAGGCCCCGGTGTTCCCCTTTCACACCTGGCTCCCAGACGCGCTCTTCGAAGGCCCTATCGGCATGGCGGTGGTGCTGGCAGGGTTGAAGCTTGGGACATTCGGCTTCATCCGGTTTAGTATTCCTTTGCTCCCGGACGCATCGAAAAGTCAGACTGTTGTCGCGATCACCATGGCCCTGGGATTGGCAGCAATTCTCTACGGGGCCATCATGGCGCTGGTCCAGCAAGACTTTCGCCGGCTTCTCGCGTTCAGCAGCATCAGCCATCTTGGATTCGTGGTGATCGGGCTGTTTGCCCTCAACTATCAGGGCCTGCAAGGCAGCTTGCTCACCATGATCAATTTGGGATTCAGCACGGCAGGGTTATTCTTTATCGCGGGCTTTCTCTACTCACGGCAACAGAGCACCCAGCTGAGCTCATTTGGCGGTATGGCTAAACAGACTCCCTTGCTCGCGAGTTTTTTCTTATTCATTGGGCTGGCATCAATCGGTTTGCCGGGCACCAACGGGTTCGTCGGTGAATTCCTCATCCTCTTGGGGACCTTCAAGGCCAATTGGTTATACGGGGGGATTGCGGTCACCGGTGTCATCTTCGGTGCAGCCTATTTTCTCTGGTACTACGAGCGATCGATGCTGGGACCTCTTGGAAAAGCCGTCAAGGAATCCATGAGCGATCTGCATCCTCGCGAAATACTCATTGCGGCGGCCTTGTCGGTGATGATCCTCTGGATAGGCCTCTATCCTGCGCCTTTCTTGAGAATGATGAACGGATCAGTGCAAGCATTGGTGGATCGACTAGAAGGGGGAACCGTGGCGTCGGCTGAATCTAAACAGCCGATACGCGTGGATTAATTCGTATGGGTGATCTCACTCTGCTCTTTATTCTGTTTGCCCCCTTTGTGGGAGCCATTGCGCTGATCTTCGTCTCTAACCGGCAAACGATGCTCGTACGAGGGATTGCGGCGGGATCAGCTTTTATCTCCTTACTCGCCTCACTCTATCTGTTTTACGCGTACGATCACGTGAAGGGAGGCTTCCAATTTGTCCAGCAATTTGAATGGTCTCGCCAGCTAGGCATCTCGCTCCATCTTGGAGTGGATGGGATTGGCACCCCGCTGGTGCTGGCGTCGAGCATCTTGTTGTTCGCAGGAATTTTTGTGTCCTGGCACATCAAAGACCGGACGAAAGAATTCTATATCTGGCTGCTCATCCTGGCTGCTGCGACGATCGGCGTGTTCATGTCCTTGGACCTCTTCTTCCTGTTCTTCTTCTATGAAATGTCCGTCATCCCCATGTATCTCTTGTTGGGCATGTGGGGAAGCCATACGAAAACCTACAATGAGATGACGGATCCGGAAGGTCTCAAGCTGCGGGATTCGGTAAAGTTTATCTTCAACTTCGGGTCCAACAGTAAAGAATACGCCGCCATGAAGCTGGTGCTCTTTCTCTCGGCCTTTGCCGTCGCGGCGTTGATGGGAATTTTGCTGATCTACAAGTATTCGGGGCTCAACACCTTTGACATTTTGGTTTTGCGTGAGCAGGCCAAGCTGATGAATATCCCGGTTCTAGGCACGACGCTAGACAAGATTATTTGGATCTTGATCTTCTTCGGCTTTGCCTCGATTGCTCCGTTATGGCCGTTACACTCCTGGTCCCCCGTCGGCCACGCAGCCGCGCCGGCCGCCACGAGCATGTTGCACGCGGGCGTCCTGATGAAGCTCGGCCATTTTTCCATCATCCGGGTGGCCTTTGAGATTTTGCCCGAAACGACGAGAGAGCTCATGCCCATCGCGGCCGTGCTCTGTATGTTCAGTATCGTCTATGGCGGGTTCGTGGCGTTTTATGCCAAAGACACCAAGTATGTGATCGGATATTCCAGTTCCAGTCACATGGGATATGTCTTCTTAGGTATGGCCGCTCTGGACTACATCAGCTTGACCGGTGCAGTGATGTATATGTTCGCCCATGCGATGGCCACGGCCATGCTCTTCGCCATGGCCGGGTGGGTGTACGATCAGACGCACACCCGCGACATTCCCTCGCTCGGCGGGCTCTCAAATCGCATGCCGTTCATCTCCGGCTGTTTCGTGGTGGGGTGCATGGCCTCAATCGGCGTCCCCGGCACGGTGAACTTCATCGCCGAAGTGATGATCATCGTCGGTAGTTGGAACAAGTATCCTCTCCAAGTTATTGTGGCCGTGGTCGGGATCGTCTTGACCCTGGCCTACTTGTTCAAGATGATGCGTGGACTCTTCTACGGGCCCATGGACCAGAAGTATAGTCACGCGCATGATGCCGTCTCCCTACCTGATCGTCTCCCACTCTTGATCATGATTACCGTGACCATCGGGTTCTTTTTCTTCCCCATGCACCTCTACAATGTAGTGCGGTCCGGCGTCGATCCCTTGATTGCGAAGATCACCCGCGTGGTCCCGGTGGCCTCCCAAGATCGTGAACTGTTAAGCGTGAAGCGTGAAGCGCAAACCGGCGGTGTACCGAACCGACCGCAGGACGTTTCCGATAACGCTTCACGCGATACGCTTCACGCTTCACGAGGCAAAGAATGACCTTTTCGTTCACGATGTCTCCCTCCGATCTCCTGTTGCTGTTACCGGAGATCCTGCTCACGGTCTGGCTCTGTCTTATCCTGATCGTTGATTTCTCCTTTCCTCGGCTGCCCAACGAACAATTGGCCTATTTCAGCATTGCAGGGCTCGTTGCCACCCTCGGCTGCCTGATCTGGTTCGATGTCGCCGGCATCACCGGGACCCTCTTCGCAAACATGTTCGCCCTCGACCGGATGGCCCTGTTCTTCAAAATGTTTATCGTCGGATCGACGATCCTCGTCATTCTCGTCTCCGTCGATTACATGCATCGATTCAAGTTCTTCCGCGGAGAATATTATTTTCTCGTCGTCATGTCGGCACTGGGAATGATGTTCATGGCTTCGGCGAACGACCTGCTGTCGGTCTTCGTCGCACTGGAATTTTCCACTCTCGGTTTCTATGTCCTCGTGGCCTATCTCCGCGACGACATAGGCTCGAATGAAGCGGGTATCAAATTTTTCATCCTGGGCATCTTCGCTGCCGCACTCCTCGCCTATGGCATCAGCTTGGTCTACGGGGAAACAGGCAAACTGGTGTTTTCTGATATGAAGACCGCGCAGGCCTCTCCGGGATTAGCCATTGGATTCCTACTGATTTTCGCTGCATTGGGATTCAAAATTGGTTCTGTGCCTTTTCACTCGTGGATTCCGGACACCTATCATGGCTCGCCGACTCCGGTGACGGCATTTCTCTCAATTGCCCCCAAGGGGGCGGCCTTTGCCATCCTCTTGAGAATGTTCCTCGTCTCCTTGGTGACATTTAAGCCAATCTGGACCCTGTTGCTGGTCGCGGCATCGATCTTGTCTATGACCTATGGCAACATCGTGGCCATCGCCCAAAAGAACATGAAACGGCTCTTGGCCTATTCCGGTATTGCCCAGATCGGCAATGTGCTGATCGGTCTCGCGACCGGTACGAAGATGGGCAGCGATGCGATGTTGTTCTACCTCTTGACGTATCTGTTCGCCAATCTCGGTGCGTTTGCCATTGTCATCGCCGTCAGTGAGGCCATCGGCAGCGAGGAAATCGACGACTACAGCGGCTTGGGGCGCCGGTCGCCTTTTCTCGCCTTTTCGATGCTGATTTTCCTCTTGTCTCTGGCTGGGGTGCCCCCGCTAGCCGGCTTCATCGGCAAGCTGTATATCTTTGTCGCGGCCATCAAGGAAGGGCTCTACGTACTCATCACGGTCGGGCTCATTAACATCGTCATTTCCATGTATTACTACCTGATCGTCGTGAAAAAGATGTATGTCAGCGAACCCCATGATCGGTCACCGCTGAAGGTATCGGGTCCGATCAAAGCGGTGATATACGTCTGTCTGGCCGGCACCCTCGCGATCGGTATCTATCCGCAACCAGTCACCGACTGGGTTGTCTCGGCCGTCATGATGTTTGCGGATGTGGCTGATCCAACCGCATCCCTTCCCGCCCCCCTGCCGTCATCCCCTTCGGGGGCTAGCCCGCATGATTCATGACGGTTCGTCGCGAACGCGTGCAGACGCGAGACGGGCACTCGGAGGCGTGAAGCCCTGAGGCATACTCGTGCAGCCTGTCGAAGAGCTGAACGGGGAGACTGCCCGTCACAGTCGCGTATCCGCGCTTGAAGCAGAACCTTCATGAATCATGCGGGCTAACACCCTGACGGCACTGCTCGTCATAGCCCCATACCCGCACGAACGACGCACGCTTGCGACGCCGGAGCCTCAGCGTCCAATGCGCAGTATTTCTTGCAGGGTTTTCAGGAGGAGGGTACAGTTTCTACAACGCTATCTTCGTCCACGCTCGCGCCGCATATTCGAACCATGGAATCCGTCACGCAGGAACGCCCGGCGACTCTCGCACCCGTTCGATCGGAACCAGCTCACGATAGCAGTCCTCCCCCGACTCCCAAGACAGGCTGGCTCGTGGAGTGGTTCGACCATTGGTCTATCGAGCGGCGAGTCCTTGTGGGGTTTGGGCTCGTCTTTGCCGGCATTGTGGTCATCAGCGCCATTTCCTACCGCAACACCATCATTTTGATCGAGAACAGCCAGCTCGATACTAAAAGCCACGAATTAGTACAACTACTTGGCTCCATCGAAGATACTCTCGGCACCGCTGAAAGCAGCCATCGGCGCTATCTCGTCACCGGCGACGAATCATACCTCTCATCCTACCGGACTGTTGTCGAACGAATGCCCGAATACCTTCGGTATCTGAGAGGACTAACCAACGAGGGGGGCCAACAACAGAACCTCGTGGCGACACTCGAACAGCTCATCACCAGGCAGTTGGAAACAGAGGAAAAATCCATCGCCCAACGCAAAAAACACGGGTATGAGGGCGTCCGTCACCTCGCACTCTCCGGGGCGGGGAAAAACAAGATCGATGAAATCCGTCGTCTCATGACGGAACTCGACACAGTCGAACAACGCGCGCTTCAGACTCGCGTGGCACAATCCGCTGGAAGCACACACAATACCATCGCCCTGCTCGGCCTTGGCGCGTTCTTACAGCTCGTCCTCTTAGCCTCTGTCTATTTTCTGATCCATCACGATGTCACCGAGCGACGTCGCGTCGCGAAGGAATTACGAAGCCGAGGCGAATTACTCCAGGCCGCCAATAAAGAATTGGAAGCGTTCAGCTATTCCGTGTCGCACGACCTGCGAGCCCCGCTCAGGCATATCGACGGATACGCAGCCCTGTTGTCCAAGGCGGCTGGTGACACGCTCAATGACAAAGCGCGCCGTTATCTAGAAACGATTTCAGGCTCCGCGAAGCAGATGGGGCAGCTGATCGACGATCTGCTCGTCTTTTCCCGTATGGGCCGCCAGGACATGCTCCACACAACGGTGAGCCTCGACCAACTCATCAAGACCGTCCTTCACGATTTACGTCTTGACTTGCAAGGGCGGGCGATCTCCTGGACAATGCATCCATTACCCAACGTATCGGGAGATCCGGCTATGTTGCGCCAAGTATTCGTCAATCTGATTTCCAACGCACTCAAGTTCACGGCCACCAGGCCTGAAGCCAAGATCGAAATCGGTGTCGCCACACAAGGCCCCACCGACGTTGATGTCTTCGTGCGCGATAACGGGGTAGGATTCGATATGCAGTATGTGGACAAGTTATTCGGCGTATTCCAGCGCCTGCATCGGAACGACGAATTTGAAGGCACCGGCATCGGCCTCGCCAACGTGCGCCGAATCATCCATCGGCATGGTGGACGAACCCGAGCCGAAGGCGGTGTGGACCAAGGAGCCACCTTCTACTTTTCACTCCCGCTCGCGAGGTCTCTCTCATGACCACTGTCAAGCCCATCCTGCTTGCCGAAGATAATCCACGTGACGCCGAGCTCGCGATGGCCGCCATGGAAGAACATCACATCGCCGACAAAGTGGTGGTCTGCCGCGATGGAGCTGAAGTCCTCGACTATCTCTATTGCCGCGGAACCTTTTCCTCCAGGCAGCAGGGTAATCCCGCGGTCGTATTTCTGGACCTCAAGATGCCAAAGGTTGATGGGCTCGAGGTCTTGAAAACCATTAAGAGCGACGTGAATCTCAAACCGATTCCTGTCGTCATGCTCACCTCCTCACGCGAGGAGTGCGATTTATCCAAAAGCTATGCGTTGGGTGCTAACGCCTATGTGGTGAAACCGGTCGAGTTTCACCAGTTCATCACCGCCGTGAAAGAACTTGGTGTGTTTTGGGGCGTGATCAACGAACCGCCACCCGAGGGCTCTGACCAGCGCGGTCACGTTCCTGCAAGCGTGTGACGAAGGCGCTGTTGAGGACCGATGTGTTCCGTCCAGACAGGAAGTAGCAGCAAGGGCCCGGATCATTTATTGTCGCTGTGTACCTGCCTTTTACCCCGCACGCGTGCCACGCAAGACGCCCTCGTAGTCGAGGCTTTACCTCTTCGGCTGATTTGACGCTACCGATAGGCTCCCTCTATACTCGGCCCTGAGATACTATGGTACAAGACAACAGCTTCTACCGGTCTCTCCTTTCTATCGCCCTACCTCTACTGGGTATTATCTTCGTCATGCTCAGCGGACCCCCGACGACGACGGGTCAGACCCTCGCAGGGGATTATCTCGGTAAGGGTTTATCCATTTCCGTCTGGGATCCCCACACACAGTGCCCCGATGTCGCGCCATTAGTCGCGGTCGAGATCGATCCCGACCGCTATCGTTTCACTGTGCATCAGTATCAGCAACACGGCCTCTCGGAACCGCCAGATATTCGAGAATGGCAAGAACAAACCGGCCACGATCTGGTCTTCAATGCCGGGCTCTTCCGTGAGAATTATGCGTACCTCGGGCTGCTCTATGGAAACGGACGCTCGCTGGGAAGCAAGCGTCACACGACCTGGTTGGGACTGTTTGCGGCAGAGCCGGCGGCGGATCATTCATCGCGACGCGCGAGGGTGTTGGACCTGACCTATGACACCTTTGACGAGCAGCACGTTCCCTATCGAGAAGTCGCGCAATCGCTCATGCTCCTCGACCGAACCGGCAAAGTCCGTGTGCGCCAAACCGGGAAGCGCGCACATCAAACCCTCGTCGCAGAACAAGGCGACGGGCACCTCCTTGTCCTCAAGACCACGGAAGCGGCGTCACTCTACGCCCTCGGGGAATGTCTGCGGGATGCCTATCCCTCCCTACGCCAAGTCATGGCTATGGATGGAGGATCCTCTTCCGATGTCGCCGTCAGTCCTTCACTCCGGGAAGCCACGTCGAAGATGGCCGGTGTACACAGCTGGATTCCCCTGCTAGAAGGGGGCCTCACCACTCACATCGGACTCCCGGCCGTAATCGGGATCAGCCCACGCCGTGAACAAACCGGGGCCAAAACCACGGATAGATAAGCTTGTCGAGATGTGAGGGGGAATAGCTGGTACTGTCAACTGAAAGTTCAGATCTTCACATCCACTTAACGTTTGATTTTACCCACCATTTTGCTTCTCTCGCACCTTCCTCTTTGACATACCCTTGAGTCTCCCTTTGAGCGAATTGAGTCGTCGGTCAGTCACTCGAATGCCTCTAGGTATACATCGGATGGCTCGAGCCCTCTCTAGCAAAGCGTTGGCATCGACTGGCACACTGTACGTTTTCTGCCCATCAGTGAAACCCCCCTCTTTCACTAAACGGAGTTGGAGTCGATACCCCAGCGCCGCGGCATACCGCTTCAGAGTTCCGATGGATGGGGAGTGCTTCCCCATTGCAGTTTCCAAACGGGCGACTGCGGATTGCGTGATTCCCATCCTAGCCGCCAGCTCAGCCTGAGTGACTCCCGCCTCGGTCCTCGCCTTGAGTATCTCGTCTAGACGCTCGAGCTCCTCCCTGAGCACTTCGTATTTGCGGCGCACGTCCGGGCGAGCAAGCGCCCGGACTTTAAAGCCTTTCAGAGTGTTTCGCATCTTTCACCTCTTTCATTCGCTTCCGTCCGATCTCCAATTCGTTCAGAGGAGTCTTCTCGGATTTCTTGATGAACGGATGAAGCATAGCCACCTGCGACCAACCAACATCCGAACTCACTGTGCCTCGCCAGCCGTAGGTGCTTGTTGCGAGTCGTATTTCTTATCGGCGCAAGTACGTGCTTAAGGAGAGGAGCCGGACTCCATGAGATATTTCAACGGCCAGCATGGCCTTATCGCCTGTTACAATGGCTTTTGCCTGTCCAGCAATCGCGCACTCGAGAATCCGATTATCCGGATCGTCATCGAATACGCTCACGCGTTCCTTCGGTTGTACAAGTTCGGCGAGCTCTCTCAGGAGAAGCGCTGTACGACTCAAGGCATCAGCATCACGGCTGAACTTGCGAGCAAGGGTGGTGAGAAGTTCATCAAGGATGGGTTTGGAGATCAGTAACGTATCGTGGATGTCAAAGATGCGCTGCATCGCTCGATCGGCCGAAGAACCGGGTAGGACGAACGCCGAGACGTAGATGTTTGTATCAAAGACGACCCTCACGACTTTGCGAGATACCGCTGGAGATCTCGGGCCGTGAGAATGCCTTTGGCTTTCGCTTTCTTACTCCAATAGCCTTGGATGGCTCTGTATTCCTGTCCAAGCCGATTGTGTTTGTTCTCTGAGACCAGATCCTGCAAGACCGCGAGGGCACTCTTCCCTTCACGCCGAGCGAGCTGATCCAGTTCTTTCGAGAGCGCTGCAGGAAGGGCCAGTTGTCGTTTCGCCGCTGTCGCCATAATCACACCTCTTACGGCCTGAATCCTACCATGCAGGTCCATACGCGTCCACCTAGCCGTAGTGAAGCCGTACGCCCCAGCATCCGAACTCCCTGCAGCCTTGCTGGCGGATTTTGAGCAGTCACGCCATGCGATTGATGCCCACCATGGGATGCTGCTTAAGAGTACGGTTCAGCGGTGGCACGCGCAGCGCCGTCCACTCGAATCGCGCGTTAGACCTTCTGGATGAAGTAGAAGATCACATCATTGGCGATATCGGGAGCCTGAGCCAGCTTGATTGCATTGGATTGAACCTGTAGCGCCTCGGCTAATTGGCTTCGCTTCGGCTCGACCCATGGCTGACCGGCATAATTGGTTTTGTGTTGGTAGAAGGCAAATACGTCGCCATTCTTCATGTTGGTCCAGATTGTTCCTGCCTCGTCATTGAGGACGTGATCCAGACTTGGATTCTGTGGTTCAAGCCCAGTGTCGGGATCGAGAAAGACGATGCACCGCTCTCGCCCGAATGCTGGCAGTAACGCAAGGACTGCTTGCAGATGAGTGGGCCTGTCCTTGAAGACGGGATCAAAGACGGTCACCCGAATCTTGGAGCTGATACTGCCGATCGCACGCAGGTTACGAAAGTGGGCGATGACTTCCTCGGGGATGTTGTGCGTCTGACCATCGATGACGAGTTGGCCGAACTCGCTAGGACGGTAGAACGCCAACTGCAAAATGTGCGACGCCTCAAAGCTCCAGGCAAGTCGAAGCAAGACGCCCCACTTGATCAAGTCTCGGTTATCGGCATACCAGAGATCTCGCATCGTTCACCTCGATAGGCCTAACTACTGAATATACTGGCCGGCATATCCTGCTCTGTGAATACGGGCAGAATGGCGCGAGCCTTTTTCTATAAATGGTCCTTCCAAGCTCGCTCATTACTCCTTTCAAGGGGTAGCCTGGCTTGGTTCCCAACTGCGCGCGTCCAACGAGGCCCTTCCGAGGGCGCGCGTTGCGCGAGCACGGGGGACCAACCAGGTTACCCCTCCCCTGCTGGCGGTCTTTTTCAGCATCCTGCTAATCTGCCATTTGACCTTCCTGGAATAGCTGATTCAGTATCATATTTCTCTTTTCTGGATCTTTGTAATACTTCAGCGCCTTGGTGAAATTGTCCAGTGCGCTCTCGCGTTTTCCTTTTTGTGAATAGTATTCGGCGATGCCGTGGTAGGCACGCGGATCTTGATCATTCGCCTTGAGGGCTCGATTGAAGGCTTCGTAGGCGGCCTGCATGTGCTGTCTGCCCAGTGCTAACCAGCCGAGAGCTGAATGCGCCGGACCGAAGTTTGGATCGGCGACGAGAGCTGCATCATATTCTTTTTGTGCCAGGTCCAGACGGCCTCTGGTTTCATAAAAATCTCCCAGAGCGAAATGCACGGCTGCATCCTTGGGGTTCAGGCGCAACGCCTCCTTGTAGGACTGCAAGGCCGGCTCGAACTTGCCCTGCTCGGCAAGCGCGCAGGCGAGGTTGGCGTGGGCGGTCGCATCGTGCGGCTTCAGCTTGATCACCTCGCGATATTGGGGGATCGCCATCTCCAGACGGCCCTGTTCTTGATAGGCCACGCCCAGATTGGTCCGCCCTGGCACATGGGAAGGATCGAGTCGGACAGCTTCGCGGTATTCCTTGATGGCCATTTCCAGATGGTCCGCTCGCTCATGGATCTGTGCGAGAAAATAGTGAGGATGGGCGGACTGTGGCGCGAGTCTGATCGACTCCTTATAGGCTGTGATCGACTGTTCTGATTGGCCCGATTGCGCCAGAAATAATCCCATCACAAGATGGGCGTTGGCCTGTTCAGGCTGTCGCGCCACAAATCCTTCGATCCACTCTTTGACCTGGGCAATGTCTTCTGATTCTTCGAGGCACTTCGCGTGAGCCTTCCAGGCTTCGGCAAACTCTCCCCGGATCAGATAGATGATGTTCAGAGCAAAATGGGATCGAGGGTCTTGGTCTGTGCCGGCAGCAGGGTTGCGGGCCCAGGCCAATGCCGCCTGCTGAGCCTGGTCCCATTGGCCTTCCAACAGCCTCGCTTCACATTGGGCTTGGTAGTCGGTCATCGGGGGCAGTCTGACTATCTGGTGAGGGTGTCTTCAATATCCGGTGAGGTGGCCTGAATGCGATCTCCGAGTGCAGGATAGCGCGCCGCAAGTTTTTGCTTCATCAACCAAGCAATAGTCCTGTACGACCAGTGGCCTTTCACACCGGAACGAAGCCTGGCGATGTACTCGGCCTCGGCATAGTCCATCTTAAAGAGGCATCGCACTTTGAATCCGAACGGCGTAGCATAGAGCGATCCCTCCGCGCTGGTTTTCTTGAGCGCCTCGATGTCCAAACGGACCGCGTCCATCGCCTGCCGATACTCCTGATCCAGCCCTGCCTGCACAAGCGGAGGGGGGACTTCATATCCATGCAACGTCGTAAAGTTCTGCTGAATTTGCTGACAGCGCCGGTGGCGATGCATGTCACGCCAGCCTCCAATATCCATTAGCACATCGAAGGAGAATGCGTAACCGCTGCGGAACTCTTTGATGAGTTCGTCGTAGGGGCCTCGTGTGCTCATGGCCACGTCGATGGCCTCCCGCTTCTGTTTCTCCGTCCAGGTGCGGACGACCGCGAGGAGGCTCCGATAGGGCGCATGGGAGACACGATACAGCAAGGTGGTCACAAGCTCGTCCAACGGATCGTGGGGTTCGATGAGATCCACGGGTGTCGGCTCACCCCATGACGCTGGTTGATCCAGGCCGGTGCCGCGGAGCGCGTCCTTGGCGTATCTGGCGAGATCCTGGTAGACCGAGGCTTGATAATCATTCGACTTGGCATGGCGCGCGAGCGTAGGCGCCAGAGGTTCGTGCGTGCCGCCTGGTTGACCGCACAGTTCGCCCCATAGATTCACGGGTGACCGTTGGCAGGCATCCTTGAGTTCGTCTCCGATCGATCGTAATTCTGGGAGTTGCGACGACAACAGTCTGATAATTTGCTTCTCCAGCGTCCTGATGCTGACGACTTGCCCGACGTTTGTCCTGGCCGCGAGGGGCAGGAGATACCGCGTCACATCGAACGCGCGCGCAGCAATCGTCCGTTGGTAATCAGCCGGTTTCATCGACTCAGGTCTCGGCTCACGTTCAGAAATAAATTGGGTGAGGGGTTGGTGTAAGAGCCGATAGATTTCGGCGAGACTGCGGAGAATGCCGTGGTAGGTGCCCTCCGTTTCAGTCCCTCGAATGGAGTCCGGCACGAACCATCCGCCGGAGGCAAAGTTCTGATACCGGCTCGATTTGGCCTGGCCATCCCATAAGGGCTCGTCTTCGAGTCGAATTGCCGCGAGTTCTGAGATGTCCTCGAAACAGATGATGACGTGGCCGAGATCGGCAATCGAGGCATGGCCGTAGTCGAAATAAAATTGATCCCAGAACTTTTCAGAGGAATGACCATGTACCCAACGGAGGCTATCCTCGATCGAGTCAGGCGAGCGGCTGTAGCGGGCCAATGCGTAGGCTGATTTCTCGGGCGGCATCGGTGCAAGCGCGATGACCCGGCGAGTCGGTTGATCGATACTCATGAAACGTCCTCACATGGCAGGTAGGCCGCGAACTATACGCCCGCGGGCCGGTCGGCGCAAGAAGGAGCGGCGCGCTTCACCAGATATCGCTCGTGAAGTGATAGAGTTTTCGAACGTGCGGTCTACCGAAGGATGACCTTTGGCCTGCGTTGACTTGCCTGCAACCCGCCGCTATAGTCCCGAATCTTTCTAGAAGTCTACGGAGAAACTGTTTATGACAACGGGAAAATATCTCGCAGGATGCTCAAAAAGGCCGTTCAGCAAGGCCGCAGCCGATGGAAGCACCGGAGGCGTAGCCCCTGGGCTACGTTGAGGATGCTTTCGAGGCGAGAACGATGCTGGCAGACTTTTTCAGCATCCTGCTAGACGGTCGTTGAATGATGGATATGATCAAGGGCATTAAGGGCGTCAAAGATATCCTTCCTGAGGAGACACCTCGATGGCGTCTGATTGAGGACGCGGCAAGGCGCTGGTCGCTCTGTTACGGGTATCAGGAGATCCGTATCCCCATCTTCGAGCTCACGGCGCTCTTTGCCCGAAGCATCGGTGCGGCGACAGATATCGTTGAGAAGGAGATGTATACGTTTCCCGACCGGGACGGAACCTCGCTGACGTTGCGTCCGGAAGGAACGGCCGGCACAGTTCGCGCCTTCATTGAGCACAATCGGGCGGCCAATCCACTCCCACAAAAATACTTCTACATTGGGCCGATGTTTCGCCATGAGCGGCCGCAGGCGGGGCGACTCCGGCAGTTCCATCAATTCGGGGTTGAATCGTTCGGCACATCAGACCCCCGCGCAGATATCGAAGTCATCGCGCTACTGTGGCGTCTGCTCTCTGATTTAGCACTGCCGGACCTGACACTTGAGATGAATAGCCTGGGAAGCTCGGGCGACCGCGCTGCGTATAAACCCATCTTGCTCGCGTTTCTCTCGCAGCGGGAATCACACCTCTGCGCAAACTGCCGGCGCCGTATGGAGACGAATCCCTTGCGCGTACTGGATTGTAAGGTGCCTGAATGTCGAGCGGCGACTGAGGAGGCTCCTCAACTGACCAACCACCTTTCTCCTGAGGCCCGTCTACATTTCGACCACGTCCTTGCAGGTCTCACAGCTGTCGGTGTGCCCTATCGACTCAATCCTCGTTTAGTGAGAGGGCTGGATTATTATTGCCTGACGAGCTTTGAAATTACCTCGACTCACTTAGGAGCTCAAAACGCAGTAGGTGCCGGTGGCCGCTACGACGGCCTCGTGGAAACGCTTGGTGGCCCCTCTGTTCCAGCAGTGGGATTTGCGGTCGGGCTTGAACGTGTGTCCTTGATGCTTCCAGAGTCCTCGTCGTCCTTACTGAATGAATGTCTCTATTATGTCGCGGCTTTTGGAGAGAACGGAACCAGACTTGGGCTTGTCCTGCTCGACGAATTCCGTCGAATAGGACTTTCATCCCTCTGTGATTATCGTGCCACCACGCTGAAAGCTCACCTCCGCCAAGCCGACCGATCACAGTGCCGTTACGCCATTCTTCTGGGTGACGATGAAGCCGCACGCGGCTCCGTCATTCTTCGTAACCTTGAGTCAAAAGCTCAAGAGGAACTCCCTCTAGCCGGTCTCTCCTCACTCCTAAAATCCCGTAAACCTTCTCAGTAAAACGCTCATTTTTTGATATTGACTTTGTGTTGAAAAGCTCGTAACCTCACACGGTGTTTTTTCATAAGACATTGATTGTATTGGCATCTTTTATTTTAAAACCATGGCGAATAGAAAGTTAGGTCTCCTGTTATCCACACCCCCTTCGCATCCCAGTGTCGAGACGGTTGTTCACTTGACTCAGGCCGCGCTACGAAAAGGAGTTGATGTCTATCTCTATCTCATAGATGAAGGGGTAAAGACCGTGACGGATCAACGCTATCTTCGTTTGGTCGATGCCGGAGTCAAGATGTCTGTTTGTGCGTATGGCTGCCAGCAACATGGAGTTCAAACGGTTACGGTTGATTCGCGAGTGTCTTTGTCTGGGCTAGTGGTGCTGTCTGGAATTATTGATGGTTGTGACCGCTTTCTTGCTTTTACATAAGATGGCTTTGTCACTGCGGTGAGCGATGTATGTCTAAATGTATCGCAGTGGTGATTTCAGAAGACCCCTCTCTAACAGCTCGCCCGGTTGAGGCGCTTCGCATAGCGTTAGGGCTTTGCTCTGGGGATCATCAGACGACTGTCATTCTCTTAGGGCGCGCCACTAGGCTCCTTATGGAAGACACGGAAGAGATTGTCGATGTCGATATTCTTGAAAAATATCTTCCTTCTTTTAAGCACTTATCTATTCCTTTTATTGTTGAAGATGGGACAGTAATGAATCCGTGGTCTGATGATTTTTCTATCACGCCTCGAACAACAGATGAAATTAGACAGTTTGTACGCTTGGCCGACAGAAGTCTTATTTTCTCAGAAAACTCGCTTTGATCTTATGGGTGCAACGCTCTATATTCTTCGACAACAGCAGCAGCATATTTCTCCATCACTTTTTGACATGAGTGATGCACATATTGATGTGGTCTTTATGGAGCAGGGTACCTCTCTAACCCATCTCGGTGCAGAGGGAGTTATGGTTGGTGGGGATAGTATAACGGCTCGTAGCTCCTGTCAGGCTTTGACGTATGATGATCTGGTTGAGAGAATATTTTCTTCAGAACGTGTTGTGGTTCTATAGAGGGATTGGTTGCTCTTCTCCGAATATATTTTGTTTAAGAACAAGATAGTCGTCGGAGTAGGAATAGGAGTAGCAGAGTGGATAGTGTGAAAACAGTGTAAGATTATGAATTTAGATTAAAAATATAACATTATCTTTGTGGAGTGCGTTGGGTATTAACTCTGAATAACCCTTGTATAAATAGTCGGTAATCTGTGGGTATGTGATGTAGATGTTCGAGTTATGACTTTGAGTATCGTCTGATAATGATGTGGTTGGTGAGTATGGGCTTGCAGAAGAACAGGTTATCAACAGGTGTGAATAAGTCTGTGCATGAAGAATAGTACGGGAAATATGACTATTGAAAACGAATGGCAGGATGCCTTGGCGTATATCCAAGGAAGAGTGCCGAAGCAGGTATACGACACTTGGTTTACGCCGATTTATCTTGAACGAATCGAGGACTCCACTGCGCAACTGGGTGTCCCGAATAAGTTCTTTGGGGATTGGTTGCACCAGCATTATGGACCACTTTTATCAGAAGCTGTCTCCTCCGCACGAGGTGGAGTAGATACCTCGATTACGTTTGTCATCTTCAAGCAGGCGAGAAAGCAGCCTGACAATAGCGGACATACGGTTTCTACCGTCCGTCAAAGCACCGGGGCACGGGCAAAACGAGGCATCCAGCTCAATCCAAAATATACGTTCAAAAACTTTGTTGTCGGCGCCGGAAACCAATTTGCCCATGCCGCCTGTATGGCAGTCGCCGAGCAGCCGGCAAAAGCGTATAATCCACTGTTTATCTATGGGGATACAGGGTTAGGGAAGACTCACCTCCTGAATGCGATCGGAAACTATGTGGCGGAGCGGACCGAGCTTCGGATTGCCTATTTGACAACGGAGCAGTTTACGAACGAGGTCATCAACTCTATTCGATACGATAAAATGATGGATTTGAGGAAGCGGTATCGTCATATCGACATGTTAATGATTGACGATATTCAGTTCTTGGCGGGTAAGGAGCGCACACAGGAAGAGTTCTTCCATACATTCAACGCCCTCTATGAAGCCCATAAGCAACTTGTCCTCTCGAGCGATCGCTTTCCAAAAGATATGCCTGATATCGAGGAACGATTGCGGTCACGATTCGAATGGGGTCTGATCGCGGATCTCCAACCACCGGACGTTGAAACACGGATTGCCATCTTGCGGAAAAAGTCTGAGGATGAGGGTGTTACATTACCGGAAGACGTCATCCAATTTCTTGCCACAACGATGAAGAGCAATATCCGCGAGCTTGAGGGCTCGTTGGTGCGCCTCGGCGCCTACGCCTCGCTCACCGGTCAGACTATCACGCTGGAGATGGCAAAAAGCGTGCTCCGTGATCTCATCGGCACCAAGAAAAAGATTGTGTCGATGGATGACATTCAGGAAACGGTGGGGGCGCGCTTCCACGTAAAGATTGCCGATCTGAAATCCCGGCGACGGAGCAAGACGCTGGTGCATCCTCGACAGATTGCCATGTATCTCTGTCGGGAACTCACCGACTCTTCGTACCCCGAGATTGGACGGCAGTTCGGAGGTAAAGATCACACGACGATCATCCACGCCTGTAAGCAGGTTATTAAGGCAAAAGACAATGACAGTGTATTCTGTGCCACATTGGAGAGTTTGAAGGAGCAGATCCTGCGAGCGTGAGGGCTGCGCCAAGGGGAAGAGATCATGAAATTACGTATGGGGCGAGTCGAACTCTTGACGGGTCTTCAGCGGGTCCAAGGTGTTGTCGAGAAGCGCAACACGATGCCGATCCTCTCGAACATCTTGATTGAGGCCAAGCAAGAGGGGGTTGAAATCGTCGCGACCGATCTTGAAATCGGCATGCGAGGCCTCTACAAGGCGACCGTGGAAACGCCTGGCGGGATCACGCTCTCGGCCAGAAAGTTGTACGAGATCATCAAGGAACTCACAGTCAGTGAAATCGAAATCGCATCGGGCGACAACAACTGGACGACGATCCACGCCGGCAAGAGCCAATTTAAGATTGTCGGTCTCCCCAGCACCGACTATCCCGCTTTGCCTACGATTGAACGAGAAGGGCTCATTCCACTCGCCGGGGCGGGGTTTCTGGAGTTGATTCGGAAAACCCTCTTCGCGGCCGGAGACAATGACGCGCGCTACATCCTCAACGGCCTGCTGGTGACGCTCATCACGTCGGAGAAGAAAACGATTTTACGGTTGGTTGGTACCGATGGACATCGGTTAGCGGTTGCCGAGCAGGAAGTCGGACATGCCGGAGTCAAAGGCGCTCCGCAAGAGATCAAAGCCATTATTCCGAAAAAAGCGGCGCATGAAATGCAGCGTCTTCTGGAAGAAGGCGGCGAGGGAGAGCCTTTGATCGGGTTCACAAAAAATCTCATGATTTTCCGGAAGAGCGGACTCCTGTTGACTTCGCGGCTTATGGAAGGAAACTACCCGAATTATCAACAAGTGATTCCGAAAGAGACCGGAAGAAAAATCGGGGTCAATCGCGCCGACCTTGAAAGTGCACTTCGGCGCGTCTCCGTGCTGTCCCGTGATAAGGCGAGCGCGGTGAAGGTGTCGTTCGTCTCCGGACAGATGACGCTGTTCTCCAGCAATCCTGATTTTGGAGAGGCGACGGAGGAGCTTGCGGCACGGTACGAAGGAGAGGCGTTGAACACAGGCTTCAACGCCCGCTATATGTTGGATGTCCTCGGGGTGATGGACGGAGAAACGATCTCTCTGCAAATGGATAATCCGTTGAGCCCCTGCTTGATCCAAGAGCCGGACAGCCCGGGGTTCAAGTGCGTAGTCATGCCGATCAAGATCTGAGAGTTACAAGTCAATTGTCATCGTTCAATGGATGAGGCAATCAGCCCTTGGTTGCCCGTTGCGAATGACCGATGATCAAAGACGTGTTTGAAGTAGGAGACTGATGGCTAGTAACGTTACCGAGACCACACCGAAATCCGACAGCTACGGTGCGGATCAAATCAAAGTATTGGAAGGCCTGGACGCCGTGCGGAAGCGTCCGGCGATGTACATCGGCAGCACCGGTGTGGACGGCCTCCACCACCTCGTCTATGAAGTCGTTGACAACAGTGTCGATGAGCATATGGCGGGATTCGGTGAGACGATCGAGGTGATGATCCACATCGACAACAGCGTCACAGTCGTGGATAACGGCCGCGGCATTCCCACCGGGATGCATTCCACGCAAAAGAAGTCGGCCGCCGAAGTGGCGCTGACGGTTTTGCACGCGGGTGGCAAGTTCGAGCAGGGCGCCTATACGGTGTCCGGCGGGCTCCACGGCGTCGGGATTTCGGTGGTCAATGCTCTCTCCGAGTGGCTCGAGTTGGAAATCTGGCAAGACGGCCAGGTGTTCGAGCAGCGCTACGAGCGCGGCAAGTCGACGGCCCCGCTCAAGATGACAGGTAAAACCAAGCGCCGTGGCACGATGGTCACGTTCAAGTCAGACGGCCAGATCTTCGAGACTCTCGACTTCAGCTTCGACGTGCTAGCACAGCGGCTTCGTGAGCTCGCCTTTTTAAACAAGGGACTCGAGATCACACTCAAGGATGAGCGGAAAGAACCGGTCAAGGAGCAAATATTCAAGTACAAGGGCGGGATCGTGTCGTTCGTCGAACATCTCAATGAAGCCAAGGTGCCGCTGCACAAGCCTATTTACGTGCAGGTTGAGAAATCGGATATGGTGCTGGAGGTTGCGCTTCAATACAACGACAGCTACGCCGAGAACCTGTTTTCCTTTGCGAACAATATCAACACCAAGGAAGGTGGCACGCACTTGGTGGGCTTCAAGGCCGCGCTGACTCGAACGATTAACAGCTACGCCAACGCCAACGACCTGCTCAAGAAAGACACCGAATCGCTCACCGGTGACGACGTTCGCGAGGGGCTCACCGCCGTCGTCAGCGTCAAGGTCCGGAATCCTCAGTTCGAAGGACAGACGAAAGCCAAGCTGGGCAATAGTGAGGTGAAGGGCATCGTCGAGTCCGCGGTCAACGAAGCGCTCGGGACCTATTTCGAAGAGAACCCGACGGTGGCCCGAAAGGTCATCGGGAAAGCGATCGATGCGGCGCGTGCCCGTGAAGCGGCGCGAAAAGCGAAAGAGCTCATCCGACGCAAGAGCGCGCTTGATGGCGGCTCGCTTCCCGGCAAGCTGGCCGATTGTTCAGAGAAAGATCCGGCCTTGAGCGAGCTATACATCGTCGAGGGCGATTCAGCCGGCGGGTCCGCGAAGCAGGGGCGCGACCGCAAGTTTCAGGCGATTCTACCGCTGAAGGGCAAGATCCTCAACGTCGAGAAGGCGCGTTTCGATAAAATGCTCTCGAGCGACGAGATCAGGACGTTGATCATGGCGCTCGGAACCGGCATCGGCCGCAAGCGCGAAGAGAGCGAAAAGGCTGATAAAGATTCGTTCGACATCAGCAAGGCTCGGTACCATAAGATCATCCTCATGACAGACGCCGACGTGGACGGCAGTCACATCCGGACTCTGCTCCTCACGTTCTTCTTTCGGCAGATGCCGGAGCTGCTCGAACGAGGCTACATCTATATCGCACAGCCGCCGCTCTTCAAAGTGAAGAAGGGCAAGACGGAACGGTATCTCAAAGATGAAATGGCATTGAATGAGCACCTGGCTGATATCGCCGTCGAGGATGTGGAAGTGTATGTGGAAGGGGTTCAGGGATATGTCACGGGACGGCGGCTCCTACCCATTCTGAAGAAGATGATCGCCTTCGAGACATTGCTCAGCCGGCTCAATAAGAAACCGCACGAGGCCAGCATGGTGCGGGCGTTTGTGGATGAGCCAGGGCTCGATCGGGAGCTCCTCAAGAATCAGGGGGCGCTCAAGAAGGTCGTGGCCAACGTAAAGAAAACTCTCGCGGTGGTGTATCCCAAGCTCACACCGACGCTGGATATCGTCGAGGACGAGGAACATCAATCGAACAAAGTTACTTGCCGCCTACTTGCCAATGGAGCCACCTATAGCTTTGATGTGACGCACGTGCTTGTCGGCTCTGCCGAATTCCGCGAGTTGCAGAAGCTCTCACCCTCGGCGATCGGCTTGGGCCGGGCGCCGTACAAGATCAAAGCCGACGGTCAGGAACAGCTCCAGCCCGCGACGGTTGAGTTGGTCAAGGCGATTCTCGACAAGGGCAAGCACGGACTCGGTATCCAACGTTACAAAGGTCTCGGCGAAATGAACCCGAATCAGCTCTGGGAAACAACGATGAATCCAGAAGTCCGGACGCTGTTGAAGGTCAAACTGGAAGACGTGCCAGGGGTCGACGAAATCTTCACCATTCTGATGGGCGACGAGGTCGAGCCCCGACGAAACTTCATTCAAGCCCACGCGTTGGAAGTGCGCAATCTCGATGTGTAATGCCGAATGCTGAGCGATGAACGGTAGTAGTAAAGCGGTCTTCGATTCTGTTGCCGATTGCCTTGCAGGATGCTCAAAATGGTCATCCAGCAAGGCCGCAGGGAACGGGACGACTGAGGCGTACCCTTGTGGTACGTCGCAGGGAGGCACGTGACTGAGAACGAAGCTGGGGACCATTTTCAGCGTCCGCGGAGAATTAGATGCCACCTGATGAGAGACTAGGACAAATCGCCATCGAAGACGAGATGCGCTCGTCATACCTGAGTTACGCGATGAGCGTCATCGTGGGCCGGGCGCTTCCCGACGTGCGTGACGGTCTCAAGCCGGTCCATCGCCGTATTCTCCATGGCATGAACGAAATGGGCTTGGCGTCGAACCGGGCCTATCGCAAGTCCGCCAAGATTGTCGGTGAGATCATGGGGAACTACCATCCCCACGGGGACAGTGCGATCTACGACACGCTCGTTCGAATGGCGCAGCCCTTCAACATGCGCTACATGCTTGTGGACGGTCAGGGCAATTATGGATCGGTCGACGGCGATCCGCCGGCAGCCATGCGGTATACCGAAGCCCGCCTGACCAAGGTCGCCGAGGACATGCTCGCCGATATCGACAAGGATACGGTCGATTTCGGGCCGAACTACGACGAGTCACTGGTCGAACCGCTGGTGCTCCCTTCTAAAATTCCGAATCTTCTTGTCAACGGCGCCGGTGGCATTGCAGTGGGCTATGCCACCAACATTCCGACCCATAATATCGGCGAAGTCATCGAGGCGCTCCTCCTGTTCTTGGAGAATCCGGACGTCACGATTGCCCAGTTGATGAAAAAGATTCCCGGCCCCGACTTTCCGACGGCCGGATTCATCTATGGAACGGCCGGCATCAAGTCCGCCTATGAAAGTGGAAGGGGTCTTCTCACGTTGCGCGCGAAAGTGAAGGTCGAGTCCGATGAACGCACGGATCGCGAACGGTTGATCGTCACGGAGCTGCCCTATCAGGTCAATAAGTCCAAGCTGATTGAAAAGATTGCCGAGCTGATTCGGGACGAACGGATCAAAGGGATTTCTGATCTGCGCGACGAATCCGATCGAGACGGCATCCGCGTCGTCATCGAGCTCAAGCGCGGAGAAATCCCGCTCATCACCTTGAACAATCTGTACAAGCTCACGCAACTCCAGACGACCTTCGGGGTCATCATGCTCGCGCTGGTGAACAACCGGCCGGAAGTGTTGAATCTCAAGCAGATCCTGCATCACTTTATCGAGCACCGGCGTGAGGTCATTGTCCGTCGGACCGCCTTCGAGTTGCGCAAGGCGGAAGAGCGGGCTCATATCCTTGAGGGCCTCAAGATTGCACTCGATAATCTGGATGCGGTAATCACATTGATCCGACAGGCACAGTCGCCTGATGAAGCCCGTGTCGGCCTCATGCGGAGGTTTGCGCTGAGCGAAATCCAGTCGAATGCGATTTTGGAGATGCGGCTCCAGCGCCTCACGCAATTGGAGCGCAACAAACTCATCGAGGAATATACAGAGGTCTTGAAACAGATCGAACGTCTCAAATCGATCCTGGGTAGCGAAGCGCTAGTCCGTTCGATCGTCAAAGATGAGTTGATCGAAGTGCGTGAAGCCTACTCCGACGACCGCCGTACGAAGATCGTGAAGGAAGAAGCGGAAATCACCCTGGAAGACATGATCGCGAACGAAGAAGTGGTCGTCACGATCTCGCACGCCGGCTACATCAAGCGCAACCCAGTCACCCTGTACCGAGCGCAGCGGCGAGGCGGCAAGGGCAAGATCGGGATGGGGGTCAAGGAAGAGGATTTTGTCGTGACCCTGTTCACCGCGTCCACGCACGAATCCCTTCTGTTCTTTACAGACGCCGGAAAGGTCTATTGGCTGAAGGTTCATGAAATTCCAGATGCAGGGCGGGCGGCCAAGGGCAAAGCGCTCGTAAATCTATTGGCACTGTCCGGCGATGAGAAAGTCACCGCCACCGTGCCGGTCAAAGAATTCCGTGAAGACCGTTTTGTTGTCATGGCAACCGCGCAGGGCATCATCAAGAAGACCGAACTCTCAGCCTACGGCAATCCCCGCCAAGGGGGCATCATCGCCTTGTCGTTAGACAAGGGAGATCGGCTCATCAGCGTGCATGTCACGGACGGTCAGCGAGAAATCTTGCTAGGGACGAAAAAGGGCATCACCATCCGTTTTAAGGAAGACGATGTCCGAGCGATGGGCCGCACGGCGCACGGGGTGCGCGGCATTACGCTGGAAGAAGGCAACGAAGTCATCGGGATGGAAACCATCACTCCCGACTCCACCACGCAGATACTCACGGTTACTGAGGGTGGCTATGGCAAGCGCACGCCGGTGAATGAGTATCGTATCCAGGGACGTGGAGGGAAAGGCATTATCAGCGTAAAGACCAATGAGCGCAACGGGCTTGCTGTCGGGTTTCTTCAAGTCCGAGACGGCGATGAAATCATGCTGATGGCCGCTCAAGGCAAGGTGCTCCGGTGTAAGGTCGACGGGTTCCGTGAGATCGGCAGAAACACCCAGGGGGTGCGGATCCTCGATCTCGAAGGAGCGGGCGACCGAGTCGTGGCCGTTGCGCGTTTGGCGGAAACCGTCGAGGCGCTCCCCGAGGAAGGCGGCGAGTAACGGACACACATGATCTCCTACGTCTTGTCCGTTGATCCTGGCCCGCATGATTCATGACCGCTTCTGCTGCAATCGCCGATCCGCTGCTGCGACGAGCCTTCGGCCGACGGGCTCGCCCATCGGCCCCTCACCGTACTACACGAGTACGCATCGGGTCCTCAGGGCTCCGCGCGCCGCTCTCGCGACTCGGCTCAGCGAATTCGCGACGAACTGTCATGAATAATGCGGGCTAGGCCTTCCATGAAAGAGAAGGATTCTTCCCCAACTCCGCTTCCCCATTCCAAGCCGAAGAAGCGCTTGGACATGGTCGTCAAGCTGGCCCTCGGCGTGGTGGTCATGTCCTTTGCCATGATCTGGGGCGGGATGTATCTCACTCGTCCCGATCGAAGCATCCCTCCTTATAGCGTCGGTTCCCAAGTCGGCCACATCGTCGCGATGCATGTGCCTCATGACACGACGGACCTAGGGGTTGAGACATTGGTGAAGCGGTTTCGTAAGGTCGGGCGTCTGACACACCATTTTGCGAAGATGAAGGTTCAGCCAACCACACCGGGCGATCCAGCAGGGTGGTACAGGAAGATCGTGGTGTATGTGTTCGATGATGACGGATGGGCTGAACCGGAGATGCTCAACAAGTATTTGGCTGGGGACGCAGAAGTAGTCAAGAAATATGGGAAAGCGATGCGGGGGTACTATCGCTTGCATGATCAAGAAGAAGAAGGAGGTCTCGGCCCTATCCCCAAGGCTGAGTCTGTTTCCGATGACACGCGTATTTTATTCAAGGGGCGTGTGACGGATACTATCCCGGCGGAGTTGGAGCCCGAAGATTTCTCGATATCACCGATGTAAACTGCTGGCGGAGATCCGGGTCTTGTATCGCTGAAACGTGGGGCAATGTCTCGGCCAGTAAAGCGTCGAACGCGGTAATATCAATGTCAATGTTAGGTGTCGTCGCAAAAGACACGACCACACGCGATGGGATTTCTCCCACGCGTAACACGATATCGGTAACCAATTCCCCACCAGCGACCATATTGAGCTTGTGAAGCATGGTCGGTTTGAGGAACGTGAGTTGGTGTAGCCAGACACTGTTGTGGACCAAGAGATACAGTTTCTTGTAGCGAATCTGGTCGGGCCAGGTATTCGACGCGATGGGCTCCCCGACGATGGAGACCCAATCCCGACGCAAGCGGCTTTCGAGCAACTTGGACTCGATCCCTAAGCGACGAGCCAATACTTCAAGGATGCTAGAGAGGGAGTCGATGGAGCCGATTCCACGCATGGCACCATCATAGCAAAAACTGTTGTGGTAATCAGCAGCCTGCTGGATATACTTCCGGCCGGAACACTGACCGAAATTGACATCTGGAAGTAGAAGGCTGACGCCTGATGGGCAAAGAAAAGGACAGTTTCGAAAAGGCGGTAGCCACAAATCGCAAGGCCTACCACGACTATTTCATCGAAGATAAATTCGAGGCGGGCATCATGCTCAAGGGCACCGAGGTCAAATCGCTCCGAGATGGGCGGGTGAACCTACAAGATAGTTATGCCAGCGTAAAGGGCAGCGAAGTCTTTCTCCACCATTGCCATATCAGTCCCTATAGCCATGGCAACCTCATGAATCATGAACCTCTCCGTACTCGGAAATTGCTCCTCCACCGTAAAGAGATCAATAAACTCCTCAGCAAGACGCAGCAGCAAGGACTCACACTCATTCCGCTCCGTATCTATTTCTCCAAGCGAGGCCTTGCCAAGGTCGAACTCGGGTTGGCCAAAGGCAAGAAGCAGCATGACCGACGAGCCTCTATCAAGAACCGCGAAGCCAGCCGCGAGGTGGAGCGGGCGATGAAAGATAGGAGATAAGCACCCAAACGTCCTTCTCGGTGGCAGAGCGCGTACGGCCAACATAAGCTTGTCGAGCGAGAGATTCGCGCCGAGTCGTCGATCGGATACGTGTCTTCCAACTGCCGCAGCAGCCACAGCTCACTCATACCCAGGTGAGCGTACGTCTTTCTATTTCATGAGTAGCCCGTCCTCGTCTGCTTCAGCCTCCTCTCGCAAGAATTCCTGTTATTCCTGAGCCAACAAGGCACGCCGGATGATTTGGAATGATGTCCAGCGCTGTTGGCGCTCACCCAACAGGCCCTGAGGAAGAAATGTGTAACAATCTGTTCTGTCGTGAGCCTTCGGAAACTTCTATGATCCTGCTGGTTTGTTTGGCGGGGTAGGTGCCATGCGGTCTGACGGCATGCGGAGATGGGAGGGCAACGCTTGGTCGACAGAATCCCATTCAGACTCCAGGGCCGAGAAGGCCTTGGCTTTTTTGCGTCGGTGAATCTGGGTCTCGATGCGGGGACTTTCTTGGCCTTGAGCCTTGGAGGTCGGAGGCTGATCGGAACGCATGTGGTTGCTCCTCTCCGAGGAAGTATTGTTCTTGCCACCATAGCATCGGGTGAAATGGGCGGTCAATGACGACAAGGGCTCAAATTCTTGACAATACAGGGCTATTTGCTATGGTTGACACAGCAACGCTTGTCTCACATGAAGGACAATTACCATGGCTCACCATTCAATGAAATCAGCGGTTTCTCTCATGGTCTGGACTTTGGCTACATCGTTCATTTCGGTAGCCTGGGCAACAGATGACATCAATGCTATCCGATTCGGAGAAGCGGCTCTGGCCTATTCGTCCGGCTCCATCCAGCACACCACGCCGCAAGATGGGGCCGTGAATGTGATTACCGGCGACAATCAGACCACCGGAGATCATATGATATTGGGAAGCGGGGATGTCCTGTATCTCCGCCTCAAAACCCCCGGCAATGTCGCGCTTGGGGATCTTTTCACGATCTATAGACGTCCGCACAAAGTATTCCATCCCGTGACCGGTCAATACATGGGGCATTTGGTTAATCGTCTTGCGGTGGTTCAGGTGAATGAAGTTCACAAGGACCTCACCACTGTTCAAATCGTGAGGGCCTATGCAGCTGTCTCGCCGGGTGACCCGGTCATGAAGTTTGCTCTTCCGACTGACGAGGGGGAAGCGGTTGGCCACCCTTCAGGAGGTGATGTGGAGGGACGGGTTGTGGAGTTCCAATCCAATCTGGGCGTCATGAACATGGCGGCGCAACGGAATATCGTCTATCTGGACCGGGGGAGAGAAGACGGGGTCAGGCCTGGGGATCGAATGGACATCGTTCGATCCGGCGGGAGTCTTCCTCAACGGATCGTGGGCGAATTGAAGATTCTGTCGATTGAAGACCGAACGGCCACGGCGCTGATCACCAAATCGATCTCCCGCATTCTCAAGGGTGATCGCTTCAGGACGAAGGGTCACATCCACGAGGCCATACCGATCTCTCAATCCCCTCAGCAGTCTCATGATAGCGTCCCTCCGGAGGTGCCTTCTCAGAGCAAGTTGCAGGTCAAGAATGCCGCCGGCGAAAGCCGAATCAGTCTCAGTAATTTGATGAAGGAGCTTCGGTTTGAATCGGGCGAATCCACCATCACGACTGAGGGCTATCAGGTACTCGACGAACTGATCGCGCATCTCAAGACTGATGCAGGCGATCGGTTGATTCGAGTCGAGGGGCATGCGGATAACATGGAAATCGGCCCTTCGCTGAAATCACGCTATCAAACAAACTGGGATCTATCGAAAGCTCGGGCTGGAGGGGTCCTTCATTATTTACTCGAGAAGGGCGGGATCGATTCGGAGAAACTTTCGTCTGTGGGCTACGGCGATACGAAGCCGATAGCAGGCAACGCCACTGAAGCAGATCGGCAGAAGAACCGTCGTGTGGATATCGTACTGTATTCATCGGAATCGGTTGGTGAACGGCCTGGGCAGGCTGCGAAGCCGACGGAGACAGGCGATGCCAGCTATAGCGTGTCTCGTCTCAGTTCAGTGGAAGGCGGAGCTCCGAGTTCTGCAGTGGACCAGGCGATTCCAACTGGTTTGTCCAAGGAGCAGCCCTCCTCTATCCCTGCAAGCCCTGCTTCGGTAACGAATCCGGCATCAGTCGGTGGGGGCAATTCAGGCCAGATTTCCGTTCCTCCGGCTGTCCCCCCACAGTAAATTCATCGAATGTTGTGCGGAGGGTTGACGTTGAATCGTCAACCCTCTTCGATTCTCTTCAAAAACCTTTCCATCATTTCTCTCTCGTTGTCCCTCCTTTTCCTGTGCTGCTACAATGCCGCATGATATCGACGCAGGCAGACCCTTCCCCTACAGAGCCAGAGACCCTCTTCGCCGATGTCATTGTGCCACGACATCTGGCGGGTTCCTTCACCTACACCGTACCCTCGTCGCTCCGACACACACTCCGTATCGGACATCGAGTGCTTGTGCCATTCGGACGGTCGATTCTTGAAGGAGCCGTGGTCGCCCTCGCTCACGTTATTCCTCAAGGTCTTGACCGGGCACGCCTCAAGGAGATTCGCTCGTTGATTTCTGAGGGGGCCGCGACAGACGTGTCCTCAAGCCTCTTCCAACTCTCACGGCAGGTGGCTGAAGCGTACGTCGCGCCATGGGGGCAATGTCTCCGGCTGGTGTTGCCTCCAATACCCAAACCGCGGGCACCGGTTGTTCACGTCGAGCTGACAGAACAAGGGCGGGTCGCACTTGAGTCTCGCGCGCCCTGTTCGGTGAAAGAGCGGGCGTTGCTCACCCGTCTTCGAAATAAACCTTTGAAGCTCCGCCAATCATCTCGCCGCTCTGCTTCTGCCGACCTGTTGCGCGATCTGAAAGCTCGTGGGTGGGTCGTGAACGTTCGGGACATGCCACCTACCTCGGCCGCGCCTCTCCCTCTCACAACTAGACGGGAGAAACAGGGCAGTTTGGACAGTACCGCGCCGCTCATTCCTGACCCGGCAATGTCTTGGGCAGAGCCACTGTTCGAAGCGATGAAAGGCCAAGGGCCAACGAGGGTGTTGGTACAGGCTTCCTGGGCCGATCGACTGAGGCTGTTGCAACAGGCCATTCGTTTTGTACTCGAGCGAGGACAGACGATCCTCCTCATCGTGGGCGAAGCGGAGCGAGCTGAATGGGTTGCCGGCTTACTCCGTGATGACGAGGCGGGCATTTCCCCGACCTGTTTCCATAGCGGCCTTTCAGAACAGCTCAAAGCCAAGATGTGGGATCAGGTTCATCAAAAGGTCGTTCGCGTGGTTGTGGGAACGCGCTCGGCTATCTTTCTCCCATTAACTGCTCTTGGGGTGATTTGGGTCGAGGGAGAAGATGATGCATCGCTCAAAGAACCACAAGAACCTCGCTACCATGCGCGGGACGTGGCGTGGTTGCGGGCACAGAATGAACAGGTCGTGCTGGTCCTGAGCTCTGCCCACCCCTCTCTTGAGAGCAGAGCGGCAGTGGAACAACGAGGGATTGTGATACAGAAGCGTATATTGCCTGAGACGCGACCGAATGTGCAGGTCATTGAGTTACGGGAGGAGAGGCACGGTACGGTCCTGAGTCGGCCGCTCATTATCGCCATGGGGCACGCGATCAGTCGCCGGGCTGGCGTCCTGCTGTTTCTCAATCGGAAGGGCTATGCCGGCGCTCTTGTTTGTCGTGACTGCGGCCAAGTGCCCCGTTGCCCCGCCTGTCGTGTCGCGCTGATGTACTCTCGGCAAGCGAGTCGCCTGCTTTGCTCCTACTGCGGGCACGTGATACCCATCCCAGAAACCTGCGTCTCCTGCTCTGGCCCTCGCATGCAGTTGATTGGGGAGGGCACAGAGCGGGTTGAAGAGGATGCGAAGCGATTGTTTCCCCACGCAACGGTCATTCGGCTCGATGGCGATACCATGCGACGTCCGGAGCAGGCCGAAACTCTCTGGGGGAAAGTCGAGCAAGGGGAGTGGGATATCATCGTCGGGACGCAGCTGCTGCTACGCCGAGGATCCCTTCCGGCGATGGGCCTCGTCGGGATTGTGCAGGCAGATGCAGGACTCACAGTGCCGAATTTCCAATCCGCCGAACGTACGTATCATACGCTGCTCGACGCGATCAGTCTCGCCGATCCGGCAGAAGCTGGCGGCCAGGTGATCGTGCAGACCAATCTGCCGTCCCATCATGCGATTCAGGCTGTGGTCAAGAACGACGAATCCGTCTTTCTCACGGAGGAACTGTCCCATCGGCGCGCATTGGGATATCCGCCCTCGGTGCAGTTGATTGCCCTCCTCGTGTCCGGGACCGATGAGAACATGGTTCACGATGCGGCAGTGGCCTGGGTCGCTCGGCTTATTGCACGCTCGTCACCAGCCGTGGTCGGGCAGAGGGCAACGACAAAGCCGCTCGCGTCAATTCAATCGCTTGATCGACCGGACGGTCTCACTGTCCTGGGGCCAATTCCTTCTCCGGTGCCGAGACTCCGAGGGAGGTACCGTTGGCAGATTCTCGTGAAATCGTCCGAACGTGGCACAGGGCTCGAAGCGGTGCGGGTTACAGTCAAGGATATGGAACGAACGTATCAGAGACGGGCCATCAAGTTCGATGTCGACGTCGATCCGATCGAGATGTGGTAGATGTTACTTGTTCCTGCGGGAACGCCTTGACTGCGGCGCAGGTGTAGGGGTCTGGATTGCATCGACCGATTCAGCGGCAATGGGCTGGCGGGCTCGCTTGAAGAACCCATAGGAAAATGTGATCCAAAAAACAGCTGAAACGAGTCCCGTCAGAACGGCTGAGAGTATCGTCCCCAACTGTTCGTCGTTCGGCTCCATCGTGACTGAACGGACTTGAACCATTGTGACGATAGGCCAGGCAAGACTCTCCAAGCCGAGTAATAGGGTTGCCCAGGCCCACACCAGTCCAATCGTCCGCCCCTGCCACACCAGAAACCCCGCGACGACTCCTGTAATGAGAAAGACTCCCCAGGCTGGAAGCGAGTCCCACGCAAGCCATGCTCCCGCCGCGACCACGAGGCTGCCAAGCAGGGCATTCAGTTGAGGACTCCACCATGTGGTACCCATACTAGGAATCTCTCTCCAGGGACGAGGGGTGGGTTAGTGTGAGTTCAGCCGGCGTGGTTGTCAATGGATGTGTCTGTTGGCTCACCATGCAAGACGCTCTGTTTGACTGCTACCTCGCCCGATCGCTTGAAAGAGCCGCGTACGTTCCTCTTCGGTGAGGGGCTTCCATTGTCCTGGGATCAATTCGTCCAACGTCACATGCATGATACGAATGCGATGCAGCGTGAGTACCCGATATCCCAACATTTGACACATACGCCTGATCTGTCGATTGCGCCCCTCGGTGAGAATAATGCGGAACCGTGCGGGACCGAGTCGATCAATCTGGCAGGGTTTAGTCGACTGGTCGAGAATGACAATTCCCTGGGTCATGCGATCGATGAACATCTGATCGAATGAATGATCGACCGACACCTCATATTCCCGTTCATGTCCGTGCTCAGTTCGTAAAATCTTGTTCACAATGTCCCCGTCGTTCGTGAGCAGGATGAGGCCGGATGAGTCCTTGTCGAGTCGACCGATCGGAAAGATCCGTTCTGGATGGCCGATCTCCGAAATGATATTGCGAGGCACATGCGACTCACTGGTCGTCGTCACGCCCACCGGCTTGTAGTACTTGATATAGAGCGGGGCTGTTCCCCAGGGAATCACCTGTCCATCTCGCGCAATGACGTCGTGAGGACCGACTTGATCTCCCAAGCAGGCGATTCGCTGATTGATGGTCACGCGACCGGCTTCGATCAGGCGATCGGCCTCACGTCGAGAGCAGATGCCGTGCTGGGTGAAAAATTTGTTGATGCGAAGCTGGTCGGTCACAGGGTAGGCACAGTCGTGTTAGTGGACGCGGCGGCCCGCTTTAATCCGTCCCAACATCCGGTAGATCAAACGGGCGATACAAAATTGTGGCGCGACAAACCCTTCGATTGGAGCGATCTCGCTGATATCCATCCCGAGGATACCAGGACCATCGGCCAGGGCTGTAATAAGATGCAGCGTATCATACCATCCCAACCCCCCGGGCTCGGGCGTGCCAAGCGCAGGAACTAACGACGCGTCAAGCCCATCACAATCGAATGTGAGGTAGACCGGGCCGCGACAAGCCTTCACGATGTCGGGAACCCAGCGGGAGGCTTTACCTTCATACGGACCTGATGGGTCAAGAATCTCGGCGGCAAAGAATGTCGTAATTCGATCGGTATTCTGAATGCGATCGATTTCCTCGGGAGAAATGGAACGAATGCCGACTTGAACGAGCGGCAACCCGTCGTCGACCACTCGGGCCATGACGCTGGCGTGGCTGTAGGGGTTCTCTTGATAGGCCCTCCTCAAGTCGCCATGCGCGTCGATTTGCACCACGCACAGATCGGGATAGCGCCGGGCATGAGCTCTGATGGCTCCGAGTGCTCCCGTATGCTCACCGGTCAAGGTGACGATGAACCGCCCGGTGCCGACGTGGGGAGCGACAAACGCGTCGATCGCATCTACAGCCTGTCGGTCGACTTTGCCGTCAAGATCGAGGGAGCGAGCCGTAGACACTCCTCCCCATTCGCGATATGGCTCGCACCGGAGTGTTTCGTCGTATAACTCGACTTGTTGAGACGCCTCAATGATGGCCGATGGGCCACGATCGGACCCCGGCACATAACTCGACGTGTGTTCGTAGGGTGCGGGTAGGATGTAGACACCCGCCTGATCGGGGTGGCACCAGGGTTCATCGAGGCCGAGAAAATTCTGCTCGATACCCTCCCAACCAGCGGGAAGTGTCATGGGTGTATACTCACGCAGTCGGGCTATCGACGCCGCTTCGGAATATTTTCCTCTGGAATAAACACGGCCAATGCGATCACCGTTGTCCAGCGATTGGGCTTTCCAATAGCGGACTGTGTGATGTTTTGGGTCCGAACGATTTTCCCGGCCATTTTAAAGACCTGTTCCCGCTCTTTCCACGCAATGTCCGGATCGAATTCGACACCGAGGGTCGTGGCCAACATCTGGGCGGCCAAGTCTTCCGTATACTCACCCGTTTCTTCATCGGTTTCGCCATGCGCATGGTGTTCGGACAGATATCCGTAGGTTCGACGATCCGTAGGGACTGCCACCCCAATTGATGCGGAGATCAGGCGGTTTCGCTCATTTGTTTCCGATCGAGCCATGACACAAAACGTGATTTCACCGGGATGCAACAACTTCTCTCCGCGAGTGCGTGGAACAATTTTGCAATTCGGTGGAAGAATCGATGACACCGTGACGAGGTTGCAATAGGCAACGCCGGCGCTGCGCAAGGCTTGCTCGAATGAGGCCAGCTTTTCTTTGTGGACTCCGACGCCTCTCGTCAGAAACATCTGCGTAGGTACCATCGTATCTTCTCCTTAGTTTCGTTCAATCAACCGAGTAATGGGCGACTCGTTAGCTGAAAGGCTTTCCCACGGTACTGCCTCATAGAGGTACAGAACCGCTGTTGTACCAAGATTGGCGCCGCTTCGCAATATCCTTAGACGTTTTTCTCAAGCAGAGAGCTGAACAGTCAGTCGATTTTTTGGGAATGTTACGGCTGGGTAAATTAGCGATTCAAACAGACGTGTTCATGAACCATGTAGACTAAGTCCCTGCCGGCGGCTTGAGATTCAATACCAACATGCGAGGCTCGGTCATATCCTCGATCGCGGCCTGAACTCCTTCACGTCCGACCCCGGAATCCTTCACGCCACCATATGGCATATGGTCGGCCCGAAATGTCGGGATTTCGTTGGCCAGCACGGCTCCAACTTCAAGATGACGGAAGGCATGAAAAATTTTATTCACATCCTGGGTGAACACTCCGGCTTGGAGTCCATAGTTGGATTGGTTGAGCGCCGTGATCGCTTCACCGAAGTGTCGGTACGGAGTCACAGTGACGACAGGCCCAAACACTTCCTGACAAGACACTTTCATCGTGGCCGTGACATGCGAGAGCACCGTCGCCTCCATCACCGACCCCATGCGTTTTCCCCCGAGAAGCACACGCGCTCCTTGGGACACCGCTTCCTCAACCCATGCCTCCACACGATGAACGGCGTCTGTGTTGATCAATGGCCCGACGACGGTCGAATCATCACTCGGATCGCCGGCCTTCAGGCGCGCGACCTGTAACAACAGTTTCGTGGTAAAGAGATCCGCGATAGAGTGATGGGCAAAGATTCGTTGCACGGAGATACAGGTCTGACCGGCATACCCAAACCCGCCGAGCGCACAGCGTTGTGCGGCAAAGTCCAGATCGGCATCGGGCTCCACGATGACGCCGGCGTTTCCGCCGAGTTCCAGTACCACCTTCTTCTTCCCACACTTGGCCTTTAACATCCATCCTACGGCGGCGCTCCCGGTAAAGCTCAGGAGTGTAAACCGGGGATCGACCACAAGCTGTTCCGCCACCGTATTGTCGCAAGGCAGGATGTTCAGTGCGCCGGGCGGCAGCCCGACCTCCAGGACCACTTCGCCTAGCAGCAGCGCGGTCAGGGGTGTCTGTGGCGCCGGCTTGATGAGAATGGGGTTGCCGGCGGCTAAAGCCGGCGCAACCTTGTGGGCCACAAGATTCAGAGGAAAATTGAAGGGAGTGATTCCAAGCACTGGACCGATCGGCACTCGACGGAGAATGCCAAGGTGGGAATCGGTCCCCGGCGTCCAGTCGAGAGGGATCACCTCACCCGGAATGCGCTTTGCTTCTTCGGCCGCAATGGTAAATGTTTGGATGGCCCGATTGACTTCTCGCTTGGCGTCGGTGATCGGCTTGCCGGATTCAGCCGTCATCAAGCGGGCAAATTCATCACGCCGGTCATAGAGCCCACCCGCGATCTTTTGCAATGCCTGATAGCGCGCGTGGGATGGCAACGACCCCATTGCAGCGGCCGCGTCGACTGTCGATTGAATTGCCGCCTCGGCATCGGCAGAACTTGCGCTCGACACCTCGGCAAGGAGCCGTCCTGTAAATGGATCGTTGACGGGTATGAGGGCCTCCCCCCGCCGCCACAGACCTCCAATCAAGAATGGACGTGGTTCCTGCACGAGAGATGCCCCGTGAATGGTAAAGACTCAGTCGATGGAATGGGCTGATGCCGCAGAAGCCGGCTCAAGGTTCGCAGCCTGCTGGGCGAGATCGGCTTTGGCGACCAAATCCTCTGTGCCCCAGTCGCGAATTGCTTCAAGCGTGAAAGCTTCATACGTTGAGACTCCATGGCACGTCGGGCAATCGGGCATCGGCACCTTGCGGTAGAACACTTCCGACAAGCATGACATACACATCCAAAAGGGTGGTTCCCCATCGCGTTGAGGAACAGACCAAAACGATTGTATTGCAGACATAGGTAATCCTTAATGAATGATGAAGGGACTGTTCTGTGCCACTGCCGTCGATTCGTGAGGTTCGATCGGTTCTCCCTGCGAGCGAGGGGCCGTAGCCAACATGCGATCAATCTCCTCGGCAAACTCGTTGAATGGGACCGCGCCGGGAATTGCGATCGCCGGCTCTTTCTCAGTGGGCCCCCCAGCCGTTCGTATCAGAATAAAACCAGGAGTCCCATGAAAACCCCAACGGGTCGCCTCTTGGCGATCCTTGAAGATAGATTCGAGATACTGCCGTTCGTCGAAACACTTGGCAAACGCCGTCTGGTCCAAGCCGATCACCTTGGCGTACCCTTTGAAAGATCCTGAGTCGAGGCGGCCTCGTTCGCTGAAGAGTCGATCGTGCATCGGCCAATATCGCCCCTGAGCTCCGGCACAGCGCGCCGCCACCGCCGCGTCGACGCCGACCCCTTGGTCCGCTCGAGGGTAGTCGCGATAGAGAAACCGCACTTTGCCCGTATCGATATATTTGGCCTGCAACCGAGGCAAGGTCTCCTGAAAGAACTTCGCACAGTACCCACAGGTGAAGTCAGAATACTCGATCAAGGTGATCGGTGCGTCCGCGCTTCCTCTGATTCGTCCATCGTCCGTGATCGTCCCGGCGTCTGCCGGGGCTAGCTGCATGAGCAACAGCAATCCCGCCGCGGCAATTGTGCGAACGAGAGACGGGGTCGTCATGTGTGGGGCGTGCCTTTTGCTTTGATGCGCTCCAGCAACCCGACCATCAGGAGAGGCCAGACAATTGTGGCATCGGTCAACACTTCAGCAAACCGCCCTCCTGCTTCCGGCAGAACAAACTTTCCCCAGGAAAGTCCTTCTTGATAGGTGCAGCCACTCAATCCGCCAAAATGATCCGGTTCCGGACAGATGCGCACCCCATAGTGAAATCGAGGCGGCTCCACGTTGAGCCCGAGCCTGGTATTACAGACTTCAATGTACGGACCGACTTGTTGTGCCCAATTGCGAGGGACTCCTCCACCGATCGTAAAGATCCCCCGCCGCTTAGCCGAAATGACATGGCTCGCATAGCTGTTGAGGTCGAGGTAGGGATTGAACGTAGGATAGGAGCGAAGAATGGTGCGGAGCACCTCAAGATCCCCGTACTCCTGTTTTTGCGCACGAGCCTGATCGAGATTTCGATTCATGGCCCAGGTTCCAATATCCAGCCCCATCTCGGAATCGGTAAACGCAGGGATGAATACGGGAACGTTTTTGAGGTAGGCGCTTTTGAGAATACCTGTTCCGTCATATTCTTCGGCGAGCGTCCTGCCCAGCTCGCGAGTAAAGATTTCAGAGGAAAGAGATTGATCCTGATCCATTCGCTTCATCGTTCGAGCAACGACCTGCTCAACATAGTTGAGGTTCGACTCCATCTCCAGCGTGTCATAGACTCGATTGTAGCCTTTCAGGAACAGCTCTTGATCGGACATGGACGGATGGTGCCGATAGTGTGTTTTCCCAACCGACTCACTCAACCCGTGGGCCATCAACGCTCCGGTCGAGACAATACATTGCACCATCCCATAATCGATCATCGCAGTGATGATCTTGCCCATCTTGGCAATGGTCATTGCCCCTGACAGCGTCAGCACGACGGAGCAGTCGGGATCTTCGATCATCGCCC
The DNA here is from genome assembly GCA_005116885.1 of Nitrospira sp. Taxonomy (GTDB): domain Bacteria; phylum Nitrospirota; class Nitrospiria; order Nitrospirales; family Nitrospiraceae; genus Palsa-1315. Next base: position 15,382 of record SWDP01000024.1, on the reverse strand, counting down.
AGAGTACTTCATAGGCTTCGCCGACTCTGCGACCCCCAAAGGCGGTCTTGCGCATGGCAGTCAACAGCGCGTCGATTGATCCGATTTGTTCCGGGTCGAGAGGCTCAAGCGCTTCGAGTCCATCTTGCGCCCCATCGTGAAATTCACGTGCACCCATGGAAAGACTACCACCTTGTAAAAATGAATGAAGATACGGCGCATTCTTTATACACAACCAACGATAGAGGCGTCAACGAAGTAGCGCACGGAGAAGTCTCTCGCCGTATTCATCGACTCATCACGAAAGAGTGGCCGAGCAAGATCAGCGCGATCCTGGATGATAGAGAGACGGGTGCAGTAAGCGCCCTGACGTATACACTGAGACGGACGGGGCCAGTATACGACAGATCAAAACAATATTTACCTAGATATTATCCTAGCACCCTGCGTGTTTTGACGGTTCTGTGCCATGCATGGAGATGATGAGGGGATTTGCAGGAAAGAATTTGTCCTGTGCGCTCATCGGCGAGTCGCGAACGAAACGCGCAAACGTGGTGTTGGTGGTCCCAACGGGATTTGAACCCGTGTTTAAGCCTTGAGAGGGCTCCGTCCTAGGCCAGGCTAGACGATGGGACCAGATCATCAATGATGAGGAAACGAACGGGTACAATAACACGGGAGCTTTTCACTTTTCAATCCATTCTCAACGATTCTACGCAGTATTCAGGCCTCTGCACCGCTCGCCCACTCACGACTTGACAGCGACGGTGGTATGGCCTACCTTGCGGAAAGCATACGCGGTGGGCCTCTGAATAAGGGGATGTTTCAGTCGTTGGCCTGCTCTTTGAATCGCAGATTCATGGTGGAACATGAACAACACACTTCAAATCAAAACTATCGGAATCACAGACTCTCCTGAACTCATCGACATCGAGATGCCCGAACAGGGCCTTGAGCTCTACGTTGGCTCGAATGTGTTTCGAAACACAAACGGCGTCGTCAAGCTTCAAGGCAAAGAACAGATGGTTTTGGAAACACAACCCCAGCCATTGACGTTACTCTTGACGATGGACCTGTACGACGAGCAGGGAGTCCGCGTCGGTCATATACGACGGAATGCGCTTTCGGTACATAGTACGGGCCGATTCACGATACACGTAAAGGCCAGCGGCGAGGCAATCCCAGGCGACCCTCCATCAGTGACGGTCACAGACCGGGCAACAGGGCACACGGTCTTTGAAGCCTGTCTCATGCAGAAAAGAAAAATTCGCATCGCCTCGGGGCGCTTCTGTACCCATAAAGGTGAAGTCGTCACCGTCAGTCCACACTATTGCCGTATCGGCACCGGCCTCACAATGTTCGGCGATGTTGCGGAAAGTCGCGGCAACGCGGCGGTCATCGGATAATCGGCTTCCAGTAGACTCCAGCTTCCATTCACGCGTACCTGCCTCTCTATATCGAAGGCGGCGCGATCGTCGCGCCACGCTGACGCCTTGTTGAAAAACACATCCTTTTTGACAAGACTCAAGACTCCCGTACAATGGCAGTATGTCAGACATCGTGAAACCTAGCGTGCAAGCCTTCTTGGTCTGTGATCAGGTCATTGAGGATAGTGTCACCAAGAAGAAAAGCCTCATCGGTCTCTTCACGCATTTACAGGCCGTGAGCTTTCCTTTTCAACACTCACAAATGGGGCTGTACTTCTGCCTCACAGATGCCGAAGGGACCTATCACTTCGACATCGACTTGACCTATCTCAACAATGAACAACTCGTCTGCCGGGCCGCCCTTCCCAACATTGTCATCGCCGACCGCCTTCAAATTTCCGATTTCGGGATCAATATCCCCTCCCTGATCTTTCCCACTCCTGGGCGTTACGAGTTTCGCCTACGTATGGAAGGACACCTCATCGCGCAGAAAGACTTCAGTGTGATGCAGATGCCGACCCACCAGACTGCGTAGTGCTCGATTCGCTCCGATGTCTTCTCTTTTCTGATTAAGCCCTTCTCCCATCTACCGCGCATATGATAGAACAGCGCGCAACCATCTGGTTTAAACGGTCTCGCCCGTACAGGAGTCATTGCTCTATCGTGTCTGAAAAGACTGGCGCATCAAATTTTATCCGCGACATCGTGGCCGCCGATTACGCAACCGGCAAACACGATGGTCGAGTGGTTACGCGCTTCCCACCTGAGCCGAACGGCTATCTTCATATCGGCCATGCGAAATCGATCTGCCTGAACTTCGGCTTGGCACACGACACTCCAGGCGGCATCTGTCACTTGCGATTTGATGATACCAATCCGACGACCGAAGATCCTGAGTACGTCCAGGCTATTCAAGACGACGTCCGATGGCTCGGGTTCGATTGGCACGAGAGGATGTTTTTTGCCTCGGACTACTTCGAACGACTCTACGCGTTCGCTGTACGGCTGATCCAGAAAGGTCTTGCGTACGTCGACACGTTAACGGCCGAAGAAATGCGAACCTATCGCGGCACACTGACTCAGCCGGGAAAGAATAGCCCGTCTCGCGAACGTTCCGTCAATGAAAACCTTGACCTCTTTCGACGCATGCGCGCTGGAGAGTTTGCCGACGGAACCCACATCCTTCGCGCCAAGATCGACATGGCATCACCCAATATCAATCTACGAGACCCGACCCTGTATCGTATCAGGCACACGACCCATTATCGAACAGGGAGTGCCTGGTGTCTGTACCCGGCCTACGACTTTGCGCATCCTCTTTCTGATGCGCTTGAGGGAATCACGCACTCCATCTGCACCTTGGAGTTTGAAGATCACCGGCCTCTCTACGATTGGGTCGTTGAGCAGGCTGAAGCGCCGCACCGGCCGCAGCAGATCGAATTTGCTCGTTTAAACCTGACCTATACCGTCATGAGCAAACGGAAGCTGCTTGAGTTGGTCGAAAAAAAACTGGTGAGCCGATGGGATGACCCACGGCTGCCGACGATCAAAGGCCTGCGTCGACGCGGGTATACCCCTGAGGCGATTCGGGCCTTCTGCGACCATATCGGCATAGCCAAGCGTGAGGCCATCGTCGAGATGCAGCTGCTCGAACATTTTGTTCGCGAAGATCTGAACAAGCGATCGCCGCGAGTGATGGCCGTATTGCGTCCGCTCAAAATCATCCTCATCAATTATCCCGAGGGCCAGTCCGAAGAATTGGAAGCCGTGAACAATCCTGAGGATGCGTCCGCAGGGACGAGGAACGTTCCCTTTTCACGCGTGCTCTATATTGAGCAAGACGATTTCCGCGAAGATCCGCCCAAACAGTTCTTCCGGCTTGCCCCAGGACGTGAGGTACGGCTCCGCTATGCCTATATCATCACATGTGTCGGAGTGACCAAAGATCCGCAGACCGGTGAGATTACCGAACTCCAGTGCACCTATGATCCCACAACTAAGAGTGGCGCATCTCAGGAGCAGCGCAAGGTCAAGGCTACCATCCATTGGGTCTCGGCGGCTCATGCGGTGAAAGCGGAAGTCCGACTCTACAACCCGCTCTTGGTCACGGATCTGGCAAAGGTGCCGCCAGACCACGATTGGACAACCTACCTCAACCCCAATTCCTTGGAGCGAATCACAGGTTGCCTGGTTGAGCCCAGTTTGCGGCAGACAGAGCCCGGCACGCGATATCAATTCGAACGCCTGGGATACTTCTGTGCCGATCCTGATTCGGCCTCCGGCATACCGATATTCAACCGCACAGTGTCACTCAAAGATGCGTGGGCGAAGATGGAAAAAACTCAGCCACCCAAGTAGTACACCGGTACGTTCTCTCGTTGGCCGCCCCCAATATTCCTCCCTCTGGCCCTCTGTCATACCGTTTCCAAGTTTTACTTTACCGTGGCGCTGGGATTGCTACACTTATCGGAGCACGAGGTGTCGGTATAACGAACAACCTCGAATCGTATGGAGGGTCGCATGATAGAGTGTCGAGAATATCCACGAATTCCCGTTGATATGCAGGTGTTCTTCTCCAGCACCAACAAGACAAACATTTGCGAAGGCACCATGTTCGATTTGTCTGCCCGAGGGTGCGCCGTCACCAGCATGTCGTCAGTTCAGCCTGGCTCAGCGGTGAGAATTCTCATCAGGGCGACCGATCTGGGTTCGCCCATTACCATCGAATCTGCCGCGGTTCGTTGGAGTGGAAGCGGGGAGTTCGGCGTCGAATTTCTCGGTCTCTCGGAGATCGATCAGCGCCGGTTGCAGCGATTATTGGAAGCCTCCATCGTTAGGCGTTAGCCTCTAATGATCCCCTGATCGATTTTCAGTCTCAGCATAGTATAATACCGGCATGACCTGCCCCCTCTGTCTCCAGCCCAGCACCTGGGAAAGCAACCCTTGGCGCCCCTTCTGCTCAGAACGATGTCAGATGACCGATCTCGGGGCTTGGGCAACGGAACAATATCGGATACCAGGTTCCACGCTCAACACACATACCTCGTTTCCTGACTCGTCCGAGGGGGACGACGGCACGGAGAGACAGCAACATAGTTAGGCAACTCCAGCGCCGGCGCATCACAGTCGTTGACCCCAGCCTCCTTCACAGGTTTCAGGGTTGGCAAGCCCACGGACAACTTGATAATGTGGGCACGGAATTTTTATCTCCCCACGATTTATATAGAATATGTCGATGGAATATTCCTCATGGCGCCAATGTCACAATAGTCTCAGGATGCTCAAAATGGCCGTCCAGCAAGGCTGCAGCGAGCGAAGAGGCGAGGCGTATGCTTCGGTACGTTGAGCCTCTGAGCGACGCGAGAACGCCGCTGGCGGATTTTTTCAGCATCCTGCCAGGCCCTCTCACAAGGAGCACAAACCATGTTGCCGACTAAAGGCTATGCCGCGATGACCGCCAAGGCTGCACTGCAACCCTTTTCGTTCGAGCGGCGGGATGTCGGCCCTCATGACGTGCTTATCACGATCACCCACTGCGGCATCTGCCACTCGGATATTCATCAAGCCCGCGACGAATGGGGCGGATCGATTTTCCCCATGGTGCCGGGCCATGAAATTGTCGGCGCCGTAGCTAGAATCGGGTCTGCGGTGAGCAAATTCAAGACGAGCGACTGCGTCGGCGTCGGCTGCTTCGTCGATTCCTGCCGGACCTGTGCGGCCTGCCGAGAGGGGTCAGAGCAGTACTGCGATGCCGGCATGCTCCTCACCTACAGCGGTCGCGACAAAGACGGCCGGCCCACGCAAGGCGGTTACTCTACACAGATCGTCGTCGATGAAAATTACGTGTTGCGGATTCCCTCAGCCCTGTCGCCTGCCGGAGCAGCCCCACTCCTGTGCGCGGGAATTACCACATATTCCCCGCTGCGCCACTGGGGTGTCGGCAAATATCACAAACTTGCGGTGGTGGGATTAGGGGGGCTCGGTCATATGGCCGTAAAGATTGCCAAGGCGATGGGCACTGAGGTCACAGTCTTGAGTACATCGGAAAAAAAGCGACATGATGCGATACGATTAGGCGCTACTGAGTTCGCACTCACGACGCAACAGGATACCTTCACGCGACTACAACGCCGTTTTGATTTCATCCTTGATACTGTCTCCGCCTCGCACAACTACAACGAGTACGTGAATCTGTTAAAAACCGATGGGACCATGATTTTGGTGGGCGTCCCGGACAAGCCGACGCTACTGGAACCGTTCCCACTCATTCTGCATCGCCGACGTATCGCCGGGTCGGTGATCGGAGGTATCAGAGAAACTCAAGCGATGCTCGATTTCTGCGCCATGCACAACATCGAGTCCGATGTTGAAGTGATTCCGATCCAACACGTGAACGAAGCTTACGAGCGAGTGCTCAAAGGCGATGTGCGCTTTCGATTTGTGATCGATCTGGCGTCGTTGACGTAGCGAGCAGGATGGTTCGGGAAAGTGGCTGGGGGACTAGGAATCGAACCTAGGTAGCCGGCTCCAAAGGCCGGCGTCCTACCGCTAGACGATCCCCCAGCGCGGTACGAAACCGAGGCATAGTTCTGAAAGTACGGGCGGGAAAGCGTATTTGGCTGGGGGACTAGGAATCGAACCTAGGTAGTCAGATCCAGAGACTGACGTCCTACCGCTAGACGATCCCCCAACCGGCATTCACAGTAATATATGGCATGTGATTCCGTCAAGATCGACGCGGGTTTGCTCGCGGGGGCCGGCCGATTACACTGAGGCCCGTTCGACCCCCTGGCGGAGACGAAACAATGTCCGGTCTCTTCCCAGTATCTCCATGACATCGAAGAGGCCAGGGCTAGCCGTGCGACCGGTCAGGGCCACGCGGACTGGCTGAGCCAGCTGTCCCATCTTCATCCCCTCTTCTTCAACCAGCTGCTTGAAGGCCTCTTCCCATGGCTGTTTTGAGAAAGAAGGGAAGGCCTCGAAACGAGCAAGCAACTTACTGAGGATCGGTGCCATGGCCGGCGTCAAAAACTTCTTCGCCGCCTCTTCGTCATACGTCACGGCCTGCCCAAAATACGGCCTCACCCAATCGACCATCTCCACAAGCGTCTTCGCCCGTTCTTTCACGAGGACGACGAGTTGCGCCAGCCAGCTGTCTGAGACAGCATGGATTTCCTTTGTCAGTCCTGTTGATTCCAACAGAGGCACTAGTGCCCGAGCCACCTGTGCTGGTGGACTCATCTTGATATATTCAGCGTTGACCCAAAGAAGCTTCTCGGGGTTGAACACGGCGGCGGACGTTTGGACATGTTTCCAGGAAAATTTCTCGATCAGTTCCTCGCGGGTGAAGAGTTCCTGGTCTCCGTGTGACCACCCGAGCCGAACGAGATAATTGACCATGGCATCAGGCAGATACCCCATGTCTTTATAGGCCATAATTGAGGTAGCCCCATGCCGCTTCGAAAGACGGGCTTTGTCCGAGCCCAGAATCATCGGTAGATGCCCAAATTGAGGGGCCGAAAACCCGAGCGCTTGGAAGATCGGAACCTGCCGTGGCGTATTCGTCAGGTGATCGTCTCCACGTACCACATGGGTGATGTTCATCAACGCATCATCAACCACCACTGAAAAATTGTACGTCGGATAGCCGTTCGATCGGAGAATGATCAGATCATCCTGCACCGCGTTATCGAAGACAATCTTACCTTTGATCAGATCATCGACCACGGTCTCTCCCTCTTGCGGAGCTTTGAATCGCAGGGCCGCGTCACCGGCCGGATTTATGAGGCCACGATCACGGCAACGGCCGTCGTATTTCTGCGACAGTCCCTTGGCCTCGGCTTCCTTACGCCTGGCGTCGAGCTCTTCCGCTGTGCAAGCACACCAATAGGCATGGCCCGTTTCAAGAAGCTGCATGGCATGGTCGCGATAGAGGTCTATGCGCTGGGTTTGCCGATAGGGCCCTTCATCCCAATCGAGCCCCACCCACTTCATGCCGTCGATGATGGCCTGGATCGATTCGTCCGTTGACCGACTTTGGTCCGTATCCTCAATGCGGAGAATGAAGACGCCCTTCTGCTGGCGGGCAAAGAGCCAATTGAATAGCGCCGTGCGGACTCCTCCAATATGGAGAAAACCGGTCGGGCTGGGCGCGAATCGCACTCGTACTTGAGTCATTGCATACTCACCGATGTGATACGAAAAGGTCGGTATCTATAACATGCAGGGAAAAGCCTTGTACAGGAAACGTGGAGCTTTCATCTCGTTGTCGCTTCTGCTATGAGGAAGCAGGAGATCGTGATGGCCGAATTCACGCAAGCAGCGACGGTGCTCTCGGTGAACGATCTCACCTCCCACACTCGCCAGCTTGTGCTTCTTCCTACCGTTCAGAATATTGTGTTCCAGCCCGGCCAGTGGGTTTCACTCAAACTGCCGGTCGGGGCCGCACCACCGCTCAACCGGGCGTATTCGATGGCAGCGCCTGGCACGCCGTCAGGCGAGTTGACCATCATCTTCGATCGCGTACCGGACGGTGTGGGATCCAATTATCTCTACACACTCAAACCTGGAGATGTCATACACATTTCAGGCCCCTATGGAAACTTTACGCTCCCACAGCAGCTCGATCGTGATCTCTTATTTGTTGCCCGATACACGGGCCTTGTCCCAATCCGTTGCATGCTGAAACAGCTGTACGCACAGCGACAGACCGATACGATTCTTTTGATTGCGGTCGCCCCTGCAGAGGATGAATTCCTCTTTCATCAGGAACTGTTGACCTTGGCTGTGACGTATCCGAAGTTTCGCTATCTTTCGCTCGTGGCTTCGGAAGGAGAGCAACCGGCGGTCGATCTCGTGCGTCCCATGCTCAGGCCGTTGATTGAGAAAGCGCCAAAAATGATTCCGATGTTGTGCGGCACGAAAGGCTTTGTGCGACCACTGCGAGCCTATCTTGTGGAAGCGGGATATGACCGAAAAGAAGTCAAAATAGAGACGTATGATTGAACAATGTCATTGGTCAATGGCCACTGGAACGTAATCGACCCGGTTCGTTCTCGCTCACGAATGACAAATGACGCTTGACCAGTGACCTGTTTTTCTCAGTGGCCTTCCTTGACGAGGTTCTTATTGACCGCCGGGATTTCGACCACAATATCTTTTGTGCCATTTGGCACACATTGGCAACCAAGCCGTGACTGCAGAGTAGTGATTGGTGCTTCTTCCAGTTGATCGAACTCATCGTCCGTGCCTTCATTACAGCTCTCAAGCCCCTGTTTGACGATGACATGACAGGTTGAACAGGCACAGACCCCCCCGCAGACATGTTCCAACAGAATTCCATTGCCCATTGCCACGTCCAGGAGGCTCCCGGGGAGCCCAGTTGGGCCATAGGGAATCTTGGTCGGGTCCACTTCAACCTTCGTCTCCACACCGCCAGGGGCAATAAATGTGACGGTATAGGCTACGTGTGGAAGCTCGTAGTCAGATTTTTTAATATAAGGGTTGGTCCCGCCCATCTACCCGTTCCTTTCTCCACCTGCATCAGCCATATTTTCTGCTGTTGACAGTTTTGAAACTTGCGTGATATTGTTAATACGACCTTATTGATCGGAGACCATTATAGTCTCCGACCTTGGAGATCGGCAATAGCAATGTTGAAGATTTCGAAAAAAGCAGATTATGCCCTCATGGCCCTTCAGCATATCGCGACGGTCCAATTTGGCGATGTGACGCCTGGACGCGTGGTCAATACGAAGGAGATTGCGGAAGAATATAACATCCCTCTCGAGCTACTGGCCAAAGTGCTTCAGACCCTTGCCAAGAACGCACTGATCGAGAGCCACAATGGCCCCAAGGGCGGATACGTGCTGGCCCGACGCGCGCACCAGATTACGATTGCGCAAATTCTCGAAAGCATCGAGGGTCCCCTGGGTATTACAGACTGTTCACACGAGAAGGACGGAGAGTTCTGCATGCAGCGGGAAAATTGTCATATCCGCACACCGCTCTTAAAAGTTCAGGACAGTATTGCCCAATTGCTCAATAGTATGACTCTGCAAGACATGATGGGCGGCACACCCCTTATCACCATTCAGTCCCCTGCGGTACAAGGAGTTGAACGATGAAACTGCCGATTTTCTTGGACAACCATTCCACGACGCCGATGGATCCACGCGTATTGGACACCATGCTTCCTTACTTCGTCGAGAAGTTCGGAAACGCGGCAAGCCGCAACCATGCGTTTGGGTGGGCCGCAGAGGAGGCTGTCGAGCAAGCCAGAAAGCAAATCGCAAAGCTGATCAAAGCCGACCCGAAAGAGATTGTGTTCACGAGCGGCGCCACTGAATCGGACAATCTCGCGATCAAGGGCGTGTTGGAAATGTACAAAGAAAAGGGCGACCATATCATTACATCGTCCACCGAACACCGCGCCGTGCTTGATACCGTCAAATCGTTAGAGGGCAAGGGCAAAGCGGTAGTCACCTATCTTCCCGTCGATAAATTCGGGATGGTGAACCCCGAAGATGTGCGGAAAGCCATTACAGACAAAACAATCCTCATCTCCATCATGCTGGCGAATAATGAAATCGGCACGATCAACCCCGTCAAGGAGATCGGCAAGATTGCCAAGGAGAAAGGCATTCTCTTTCACTGCGATGCGACGCAGGGCGTGGGCAAGATCCCGGTCGATGTGCAGGATATGGGAATCGATCTCATGTCCTTCACGAGCCATAAGATGTACGGACCCAAAGGGGTCGGGGCGCTTTACGTGAGAAAAAAGAATCCCCGGGTTCGCATTGCGGCACAAATGGATGGCGGTGGGCATGAACGCGGCATGCGTTCCGGAACGCTCCCGGTACCCTTAATCGTCGGATTCGGCAAAGCCTGCGAACTGTGTGAGCAGGAGATGGCAAAAGACACCGCGCGGTTGATTGCGATGCGTGATCGTCTGGAGGCCAGTATCATGAAGGCTCTAGAGGAAAGCTATCTGAACGGCCATCCGACCAATCGGCTCCCCGGCAACCTCAACATCTCCTTTGCCTATGTGGAAGGTGAATCGTTGCTGATGGGCATGAAGGACATCGCCCTCTCGTCCGGCTCCGCCTGCACCTCGGCCACATTGGAACCCTCGTATGTGCTCCGTGCATTGGGGGTCGGGACGGAGTTGGCACACTCTTCGATCCGTTTCGGTCTGGGCCGTTTCAACCAGGACGATGAGATCGACTATACGATTAAGAAGGTGATTGAGATCGTGACCAAGTTGCGCGAAATGTCCCCGTTGTACGAGATGGCAAAAGAAGGCGTCGATTTGAAATCAGTCCAATGGGCTGCCCACTGACCCGGATAGTCAAGAGGAGGATGCACCATGGCTTACAGTGACAAAGTCGTCGATCATTTCAATAACCCCCGCAACATGGGGAGCTTCAAAAAGGACGAGGAAGGTGTCGGTACCGGTATGGTTGGCGCGCCGGAGTGCGGCGACGTGATGAAGCTCCAAATCAAGGTGCAAAACGATACGATCGTGGACGCGAAGTTCAAAACCTTCGGCTGCGGGTCCGCCATCGCCAGCTCGAGCCTTGCCACCGAATGGTTGAAGGGCAAGACGATCGACGAAGCCCAGAAAATCAAGAACACCGACATCGTGCAGGAGCTGAACCTGCCGCCCGTGAAGATCCATTGCTCCGTGCTCGCCGAGGATGCCATCAAGGCCGCCCTCGCGGATTACCAGAAGAAAGCCGATGGAGCACTGATCGACACGAAGTAACGTGAACAAAGGGAGTGTTGCTATGGACACCACGAACGCAGTAACCCAAACTCCGGTGATTACGCTCAGCGAGTCGGCACTGAAAGAAGTAAAACGCCTCATCAACGTGCAGGGACTCACGGAAGGGGGGCTTCGCCTTGGCGTGAAGGGCGGCGGCTGTTCAGGCCTTAGCTACACGATCAACTTTGACGAAAAGATTGGACCGCACGACCAGATCCAAGACTTTGACGGGGTGAAAGTCATTGTCGATGCCAAGAGCGCTATCTATCTTCAAGGCACGCAGCTGGACTTCCAAAAAGACCTGATGGGCGGAAACTTCAAATTTGTTAATCCGAATGCCGATAAGACCTGTGGTTGCGGAGAGTCCTTCTCGGCATAACGAGTATCAACAGAGCATCGCGACCGTCCACGGGCATGGCAGGTTGCCATGCCCGTCTTGTCAGAAGAGGTAACGGGATGGACCATCAGCACACCCACAGCGCAAGCCCTCGTGAGCTGCAGATGGCTCGCAGCATGTGTTGGCATTGCCAATCTGAAATGTCCGGTGAATACTTCTGTGAGCGATGCGTCAAGGTACAGCCGGTTTCAAAAGAACTCGATTACTTCACCTGCATGGGCTTCCCCCGTCGTCTCACGATCGATCCGCGTCAACTGGAAACCAAATTTTACGAGTTGAGCCGGGCGTTCCACCCGGATTTTTTCCAGAACAAGAGCGCAGAAGAACAGACCATCAGCCTCAGCAATTCCGCTCTATTGAACACCGCGTATCGGACGCTCCGTGACCCGATCGAACGAGCTGAGTATCTCCTCGATCTTGAAGCCGGATCGGTGAAACAGATTCGGAACTCTCCTCCCGCCGACCTCTTTGAGGAAATTCTTGAACTGCAAGACACGTTGAATGAGTACCGAGCCGTTGAGCAGACGTCAGAAGCAGAGTCGACGCTCCGTACGAAGCTCCAATCTGAGCGGAATATGCTTGAACAGCGGCAGCGGAACATGGAGGCCGCGCTGCAGCAGCTCTTCGTTCAGTGGGACGCACTCCAAGATCGCGGGGAGGCCACCAGCCAGGCGAGGGCTGAGCGCGACCGGATATTGAAAGAGATGCGAGAACATCTGTCCAACCGCACCTATGTCAAGAACATCGTGAGCGATCTCGTCTCAACCATCGGATAATCACCGCCATGGCACGTATCGTCGGTATCGATCTTGGCACAACGAATTCGCTTGTAGCCTATATGGCGGACGGCCATCCCCTTGTCATACCAGGTCGAAACGAACGGACCATGGTTCCCTCTGTTGTGGCCATGACCGACAATGGACTGATCGTCGGCGATGCGGCGAAAGAACACTTGACGCGCAGCCCGGAACGAACCGTCTATTCCGTGAAGCGATTTATGGGAAAGAGTCTTGAGGATGTACAGGGCGAGCTGGCGTACTTCCCGTACCACTTGACGGAACAGGGCGGAGTCATCCGAATCAAGCTCGGTGAGAAGACCTATTCGCCCCCCCAAATCTCGGCTATGATCCTGAAGGAACTGAAGCAACGGGCCGAGGCGCATCTCGGAGAGAGCATTACCAAGGCCGTCATCACCGTCCCCGCCTATTTTAACGATAGCCAGCGGCAAGCGACGAAGGATGCCGGCATGATCGCCGGGCTCGAGGTGTTACGAATTATCAATGAACCGACTGCTGCCTCGCTAGCCTATGGGCTCCAACAGAAGACTCAAGGCACGATTGCTGTTTATGACCTTGGCGGGGGAACCTTCGATATTTCCATCCTCAAACTCAAGAACGGTATCTTCGAAGTCCTGGCGACCAACGGCGACACCCATCTCGGAGGCGATGACCTCGACCGCCAGCTCGCAGATCTTTTCGTCAAAGAAATCCGCGAACGATATGATCTCGATTTGAATGCCTATCCAGACCATATGCAAGCGGTTCGACTCGAAGCAGAACAGACTAAGGTCAGACTCTCCGATGCGATGAAGACAACCGCCACGCTCGATCTGCCTGATGGAAAAGGGCGGTACGAGAGAGACCTTACGCGAGATCAACTCGAATCTCTCACCATGAATCTGGTTGAGCGCACGCTCGGGCCATGCCGTCTCGCCTTGAAAGACGCCGGCCTCACGCCGAACGACATCGATGAGGTGGTCCTTGTCGGCGGCTCAACTCGTATGCCGCTCGTTCGGCAACGTGTTCAAGAATTGTTCGGAAAGACCCCCCACTGCGAACTCAATCCGGACGAAGTTGTGGCGCTCGGTGCGGCAGTGCAGGCCGATATTTTGAGCGGCGGCACCACCGACATGCTGCTGCTGGATGTCACCCCGTTATCGCTCGGCATCGAAACGATGGGCGGTGTGATGAGCAGCGTGATTCGACGGAATACGACTATTCCCGCCGGCGCAAAAGAGATGTTTACAACCTACGTCGACGGCCAGACCGGTGTAGACATCCATATTCTTCAAGGCGAGCGCGAACTCGCGAAAGACAATCGAAGCCTGGCGCGATTTAGGCTCAAGATGCCGCCCTTACCAGCCGGTGTGCCACGTATCGAAGTCACGTTCTTAATTGACGCAAACGGCATTCTCAACGTACTGGCCAAAGACATGCGGACCGGGCAAAGCCAGTCTATCGAGGTCAAGCCGTCCTACGGTTTGTCGGATAGTGAAGTGGAGCGAATGATCGAAGATTCATTTAAGTTTGCCGCGGATGATGTCTCCGCCCGCAAGTTGATCGAGGCACGACTGGAAGCCGGTGCATTGATCACGACGACGGAGAAGTCCCTCCTGGAGGGAAACCATCTCATCGCATCAGACAACATCGCCGCCACTCATACCGCGCTGGCGGCGCTGACTGCTGCCAAAGATGGGACAGATCCTCGTGCCATCCGTGCACGCATGGCGGACCTCGAACAGGCCGCAAAGCCTCTGACCGTCGCACTCTTGAACGATTCGCTTATAAAGGGATTGCAGGGGAAAAAGGTCTCGGAGGTCACGTAGCGACGGTCCCGTACCGATGCCAAGGTCGGTTTACGACGAAGCATGAGGAGTGGATATGAATCTGAAGTGGCAGGATACCGAAGATATTGCGATTCGTTTAGTCGAAGAACATCCGGAAACGGACCCACTCACCGTTCGATTCACCGATATGCACACCTGGATCACGGCGCTCCCGGATTTCAAAGACGATCCCAAGCAATCGAACGAGAAAATCCTCGAATCAATCCAAATGGCTTGGCACGAAGAATATCAAGACTCGAAGTCCTAACCCGCCTCGAAGTCATACCGCAGACCACGAAGACTGTCTTAGCTGGACGGAATTGCTGATGGCCACCAATAGCGTTTCCGTAATCTGAGCGTACCCTTTCCTCTGTAAACCATTGTCATGCTCGGCAATAGGCGTCTCTTATTGTAAAGACAGTAGTTACCCCCCCCCTTTGGGGCATTGAAGAACAATAGAGAATTCAGCGATAAATGGGGCGGGCCTGATGATCGAGCTGGAGCCCCTTGAATGTCCAAGATTTTGAACCTGAGTGCACACACGAGCGAAGAAGAACTCCAACACATCACAAGCTTGCTGCTTTTCCACTTCGTCGAGCAATCTGGCGGGGATATTCAGTTTAAGCTGGACGATGCCAATCGGGTTCGTGAAAGTCTAACGACCAAGATGATTCAAATGCAGGTGGGAGAAGAGGTGCGGTTAAGAATTATCGATCGCCTGCCGGAACTACAGTAGACCTCAGTCATTCGTGACCATTCGACTTTACCACCTCGGCCTTGACGTCAGGCTTCTATAAAAAACGCGATCTCAGTAGCCAGAGCTAGCCATTTTGTTGTTCCGAGAACCGGATACATACTGGCCTTGCAGTAAACTTGCCTATCAAGTATGAGAGAGCTATATGACCAACACGCAATCTTATTAAATTGCAGCCAGGAGATAGGGTTAACCTCGTCAGTCATCAGCAAACGGCGATACGTATTAGAGTGGTCACTCTGTGTGGATCTGAAATAATGTCGGCGCTTCACCCTGGTGCTGGTTGGGACATGATAGTCGGCACAAGGAGCGCCAGAATTGAAATTTTGGATGCGAGGAAAGGTTACAATGGACTGCGAATAATAGGGTAGTGTGATATCAGGGCAAGGGAATCAAATAGATAGCATCAATGCTACAAATCTCCTCTAACGTCATCATCCTGGATTCTGAGATC
>SWDP01000008.1 GCA_005116885.1 Nitrospira sp. | reverse complement strand
ATGTGGAAGTGACCGTGCGGCGTGCTCCACGTGGACAGGGATACGGTACGGTCCGCACGAAGGTTTCGAGACGATCGCGTACGGTATCGCTCTCTCGATCGGAGAAGGTGTCATGATTAAGAGCGCAATACGGCCGGTTCATCCCGGAGAAATCCTGCTCGAGGAGTTCATGAAGCCGGCAGAGCCGCCGATCAATGCTAATAGGCTCGCCAAGGCCCTCGAAGTTCCCGCGAACCGAATTACGGCAATTATCAAGGGACAACGAGGCATTACGGGCGATACCGCGGTCCGTCTGGCGACGTTGTTCGATACTACACAGCTGAATTCTGGATGAACTTGCAGAAGACCTATGAGTTGCGCCTGGCCGAGCAAGCTCTACCGGGTAAAGTCAGGAAGCATATTGAGCAACACCGGGGAGCGCTCATGCCGGCTTGATGAGGGAAGAAACCGTTCCAGGCTTGGAATAATCCGCACAGTGTCCCTTCTCCACTCTCTCCTAGAAACTCTTTCGAAATAAAGGGGAGCCCGGGAAAGCCGGAGGTTCCCCAGTGAAGCCGCTCAGCGCTTCAAGGCGTGAACGGAGATCAACTCCCTGGCCTCGCCCGCCACATTGACAATGGCTTCGAGGTCAGTGAGGCCGAATGAGGTTCCATTGCGCTATTGCTTTGATGTTGCCGCATTGACGCTGGTTCCCGGGTTTGGTGTTGCGGAGAGCCTGTCCGATATTGATCGGGCTACTGCGGCGAACGATCTTCGACCATCTGCGGCAATACACTATGACACAGTGTGAGAAGTTGGCCAGAGCGGGTGATGTACAGACGAGAAGATGTCGTATGGCAGAAGAAATCGTGAATCGAATATGAAAGAGGTGAGATCAGCCAGATGAAATCGACTCGTTGGAGAGGATAACAGGAGGTGAGTCGAATGAAAATGATCGACTGCAGAGGCAGACGGAACATGGTGCAAGAAATCGATGCTGATCCGCTGGCCTGCTTGTGGGGTGAGATCAAGTGCGTACTAGTCAGGCGCCGTGCCAATGTTTGAATGCAAGACGCGACTCCACGGTTTCACCCCACGGTTTCTCCAACAAATAAGCTTTCATGAATGCGACCGGTTCATTCAGGCCGGAGGTCACCACTCCCATGCCTGGATAAGTCGGGCGGGCGCCAGCCTAGCTGGGGCCGGGAGGATCCTCGCGATCTTCTCCAGTGAGCAAGTCCGTTTCTTGCGCTTCGAGTGTTTGCAGATCGGTTAGAATGCTCTGTAGCACCTGCCGGCGTTGCTGTAGTCCCTTCTTCGGAATGTCTCGCGTCATTGGTTCTTGAGCTGATTCTGGCAAATTTACCAGTGCTTCGGCCTCTCCTACGGTGGCATATTTGTAAGATTCCACATACTGATGATTCACGCCATATATTTTGATCAGCAGGTCTTCCGTATCAGCGTCAAACTGATCGAAGGTGGGATTCACGACCGTGTGGTGGGCGAGGCCTTCGAGCTTATAGACCTGCGCCTTGAGACCGTCGCTCCGGGATTGCGCATGATACATGGAATTAACTTCGGTCATAACGTCGTCTCCTTTCGTACCCCTCTCAGAATAAATTGGTATGCCATGCGACTCTTTAGATTTGGCTCAATGCGAGACCGAGGCGCGTGTATGCGTCACTCAAATTATGTGCTGGAACTAGCCACGTCGTAGCTGGGGGATGCCCTAGTAGGGCCGAACTGACTGTCTCAATTTCATAGATCAACATAGGAACTTGGTCGATCGCGCCCCCGCCTCCTTCTTTGATATTCTTCACTGCTGGTTCGCCGCCAGGTCTCTCCTCTCAGGATGAAACAAAGGCCCAGGTCCTTTCAGATCCGAGCCGTTTCTTCATATCGCAAGACTGGCACCCAGGCTAACCGTCCCTCGTCGCGTCAAAGCAAAGTCCCGATGCCGTGCCGCCTCGACCCTTGCCCTCTAAAGCCCCTCATTTTTTCTGCTGCCCAGCATGGACTCCGGCATTTTTTTCGGCGGTCGGTCGTAGGGGTGGAGCGAATCGACACCGCGTGATTCTGAGGGTTCACCTTCGCTTCAATTTTATATTCGCGCCCTCGACGCGTAGGACTTCTCCTTTGATCGACTCAGTATTTGGTCTACGATCCGATGGGTCACTTTTATTGCGTCTGCGGGCCAACCTGTATCACGCGAGGGGCCCACATTGAGTTGACAATTGGATAAACCCAATCACAACAAGCCCCCCCCCGCCAGAACACTAATGAATCTGGAAGCAGAAACCATGGGGGCTCCTCGCCAAGATGGAACAAACACCTATTTCCAGCTATAGGCTACGCTTGGTTGGAGAACTTTGGAGACTAGGAAGTTACCTAGGGGTCTGCCCTTCACCGATGCGACGAGAGGTATGCCCAGCTATGCCATGGGCAATAACAGCAGTAGGGAGAGAACGTGCCCTCCGTCTCATTAAGCGTTTCTGACCACCCTGAACTGATGACAAGCCGCCCGGGATTGTTGTCGTTATGGCGCAACGCACTGACTCAATCGCTGTGATGACCTGCGGTTTGTTGGTTCGCATGTGAGGAAACTAGTCCAATGAATCAGGATGTTACATTCTCTTCCAGCGCAGACGTGCCAGGCCAGAACGATCAAATAGCTTTGCCATAGTTGCCGGTGGCTAGCCGAACCTACGACCCGCTGATGAAGAGTGGCAGCAGGGCAATAATTCGAACCGCTCGATCTTGCGAATGTTTCCCCGTTTATCGTTGAACATCATGGGTTTGCTGGGTTTCTACTGATTGGATTACTTCTATCTGATTCGGTCGTCTGGGAGGAATTTCAGCACAAAATTAGCACAGCAAATTTATACTTCTTGTCCTACTCGACTCCCCATCCAGATAAAGTTGCACAGGTGCTTCCCCCCTGTGTCTCACATGGTCTTGCGCCATCCTTCCCATCCTCCTAGAATAGATACAACTCATCGAGCTCCCTCGTGCATCATCTTCACACCTGCCTTTGATGAAATTGCCTTCCTGTGAACGCTATTGATTTTTGGGGAACAGAAACCGAGGCCTAGACGTATGGAAAGTCACCAAACAGAATCCTCCCAAGACCTGCGCGACAAGACCGACAAAACCTTAGAGGATGAGCGGGAGAAAACCGACGAACATCTCGAACAAAAAACTCAGGAGGTCGAAGAAAAGACAAACGAGAAACTCCGTTCGATTCGGCTTGCTACCGATACAGCTCGTGAAAGTCAACGTGAGGAAGTGGACCTGGCTAAGGAACAACAGTGTGAACTCACAGGCATTTTACCGACACGATTGGACGAGAAACTTTTAGTGCAAGAGCGCGAAGGGTCTGACAAATCCCAAGCTGTTGAGCGCGGAGAAGAAGATCGTGCTCGGGCAGAGGAACGCGTTCAAAAACAGTTGATCGCCGAAACCGAAGCTCTCCTTGAAAAAGAGCGTAAAAACACGAACAGCGCACTTCTCGAAGAACGAGTCCACATCGACCAAGAGCTCATTACGAGGGATCATTTTCTCGCAATTGTCAGTCATGACTTGAAAAATTCCATCGTCGCTATTTCGATCGCCGCGGGTCTGATACGGAAAAGACTTTCTAGAGACGCGGTGGACGCAGTGAGTATTTTTAACCATCTTGGAGGAATCGAGCAGGCGGCCGAAGGCATGGACCGAATGATTAGCGATCTCCTTGACGTAGAGCGAATGGCCCATAACCAGCTAAAACTTAAGCCGGAAAACATCGACTGTTGCGCGTTGTTACAAGAATGTGTCGACCTATTTGCTCCGATCGTTTCAAGCAAGTCTTTTTCAATGACCATTCACACATCCACTGAGCCGATATTCGCCAATATTGATCACGACAGAATTCTTCAGGTGCTGTCCAACTTAATCGGAAATTCACTGAAGTTCACGCCTAATGGAGGCACCATTGAGCTATCGGTACGGAAACAGGAGACTCAGGTTGAAATTTCGGTAACCGACAATGGGCCCGGGATTGCGGAAGAGGCAAAGGTGCAAATTTTTGAAAGGTTCTCGCAGCTTACGATGAACGATCGTAGAGGCCTTGGTCTTGGCCTTTTTATTGCCAAGTGGATCGTTGAGACCCATAAGGGGCGCATGTGGGTTACATCAGAATTGGGAAAGGGAAGCAGGTTCAGCTTCACGCTTCCCTTAACGGCATCGATTTAGCGTTGTCTGGTTCCTCAAGCATCTCGGAGGTGATAGCCGGTCGGCCCTTGCCGATGGGTTACTACAGAACCTCAATGGGAGGTGGCGCGATTGAACCTACGGCCCGCTGATTAAGAGTGGCAGCAGGGCAATAATTCGAACCGCTCGATGTTGCGAAGGTTTCCCCGTTTATCGTTGAAAATCATGGGTTTGCTGGGTTTCTACTGATTCCATGGCTTCTACTGAATTTGGTCGGTTGTGAAGAATTGACGCACAAAATTAGCACAGCACTTTGGGTTTCAAAATGGCTGCAAAGGCCCGCTGATCGACAATCAGCAGGCCATCCTCTCCTGTTGATGGAGAAGACAGGGTCGCTTGCGCATATGGCATATTATGGCTTGTGATGAGTTGAAAGGAGCGAATGAAGTCGGTCCATTTTGTCGGGACATCATGCGACGATCTTCGTCAGTGCTGTTCAAAGTCCAACAGGGGAAAGAGCCTGATGATTGGAAGCCGATGCCAACCGTCGGACCAGGAGTCCACGAAATCCTGGTTCGGGATGAACGTGGAGCGTT
>SWDP01000023.1 GCA_005116885.1 Nitrospira sp. | reverse complement strand
CGGACTAAATGGATTCACATAAATGCTGATCCCTGTTGGAGTTCCATCAAGCCAGCGCAAGGGGGGCGTTGTCATTCCTGCACGCCAGAGAAGATTACCTCCTCGTTGCAACATCGGCGCACCTTCAAGAAAGATACCCCAGTAGTCTCCAGCAGCCCCATTCAAAGATGGTACCGTCACGAGGTTTCCTTCACTGTCTTGTGCGACATGCCAAATAGCCAACCCTTCACCACATACATTTTGGTCAAAAGATCCTGGAGACCGGTACTCCACAATGAAATATTCGGTTCGAGGTCTACTTGGATCAAATAGTATTAATGATGCATCAGCTCGTTTGTTCGTAGGCGCTCGCAGGACAGCGGTTCCAGATGAAGGCACTGATCTGATCTGAGGTTCTATCCAACCCAACTGCAATTTATGGCGAGGGTCAAGATGAAATGCCTCGCGCCCATCACCACCTGGGCTTATTGGTCCCATCAAGGTGCAGTTGAAATTAAGATTGTCTCCGGTAGCCCATCGACCGTATATATCCTTAGTGCCAAGAAAATGACTTAACTCATGTGCAAGCAGCGTCAAGCTTGGCCGATCACTTACCTGCAACACATCCAGACAAACTTGCACGGTTGAGCGACCAGTCTTTCGGCATGGCACTGATCGTAATGAACCAACATCTAGATTTTGGATGATTAGTAAAGCGAGTTCATCTTTAGTAACTTTGCCGTCACGGTTCTTGTCGAATGGGGCAAAATAGTCGTCAGCTTGCATCGCTGCGTCAATAATGGACGCCGCTTTATCCGTATCTTCTGGCTGTACTGCTGCTTGTGAAGGGATTCGCAGCGGACCAATGAGGCCTTGACTAGTGCGTGTCCATTGGAATCGACCAATTGAGTTCTCGAGGAAATATCCGTTTACTGAACCAACTCCGGAACCAAACACTAAGTTGTTATAGTATTCGTTATTGTGTGCCAGAGGCGACCTGCCTTCATATTGCGCCGCAATCACAAGTAGGTTAATGCTTGCATTTGTATTTCGGTAGCCAAATTCTTGTAAGCTTGCCTGTCCATATGCAGTCGTAATTCCAAGAACGAAAAACATACCGAGGACTACAGAACAAATAATTGCAGCAGGCCTACGACAACAGACTTCGGGTGAAGCTAAGGGCTCTTTCTTGAACAAGTTGAAGGTGTTAGACATCGCGCATTACACTCCATGAAAAGTTTGATGGTTAGTTTAACGTTGCACTAATTCAAATTCTGCCGGGGGCAGCCCCTAGGATTGTCCATTTCATCTAAAGATGGAATTGTTGAAATTTACGACTGACACAATGAGTCTATAGCCACCAAGTTCTTCACCATGAATCCCTTGCGTCAACAGATCACTGCAGTGACTTGACGTAGAGAACACCTAACTACCAGCCCCACTCCTTTCGCTAGGCTCTCTTGTGCGATTCCACATTCGGCAACAGCAAGCCACATGCCAGCATGAAAACAGGACAATCGAATTATTGGAGAATACCCACTATCCCTTTCTTTTCAGCGCTATACGTATTACCTAGTAAGAACACATCTGTTACGCACATCATCCTCATCATAGATGCCTGTATTAAAAGAGATTCTTGAGGTGAATCAAATCCGATTCACCTCGCAAGTCAATGAGAGGGTCATGTTTTGTCCCGTGTATGAGCAACTGTCTCAGGATTCACAATGCCAAGATGGATCCGCAGGATGATCCCCTCCTTGTTGTAATCTGCCGGAGCTTTACCTACACCTGCATCTCGCAGAAGTTGCCTATTCCACCACCTGCGCCGAGCATTCACCAGGAATGACCATAGATGAGCGCGTGTTACAGATCCGTGACGGATGCAAGGATTCTTCAGCAGAGAGACGTTTGAGTGAGTAGGGTGGGAATACTCTGCTTCTTCAAAAAGAGACTACGGGAGAAGGATGTGTGATCTTACGGATAGCTTGGACTGAATCAGCAGGACCCGCAGGATGTTCAAAAAGGCCGGACAGCAAGGCCGCAGCGAGTGAAGGCCCGGAAGCGTACCCTCTGGGGTACGTTGAGGG
>SWDP01000022.1 GCA_005116885.1 Nitrospira sp. | reverse complement strand
CGGTCAGGACATGACGAACCCGCTGTTCATTCCGCGTTACACGCTCCAACTCGTGCCGGGCAACGTTCGTCCAGACCCGCCTGTTCTCATCCGCGATTCCTCGCGCGCGGCCACCATACTCCGTCCGCTCTTTCACGGTCTCGATCGCGAACAGTTCCTGGTCGCCTGTCTCGACGCCAAACACGCCATCATCGGCGTGAACGTCGTTTCTATCGGCTCACTGTCGTTCAGCATCGTCCATCCGCGCGAAGTCTTCAAACCCGCGATCCTCCTGAATAGCGCCGCGATCATCTGCGCCCACAACCATCCCTCCGGGGATCCGGCGCCGAGTTCCGAAGATCGTGTGCTCACCGCTCGACTCCGTCAGGCCGGCGACCTCATCGGCATCACCATCCTCGACCATATTATTCTCGGCGACGATCGTACCTACAGCTTTGCGGATCAGGGCTGGCCGGAGTGAGGCAATCACTCCGCATTATTCACTCCGACCTCTAGCCCGCGCGGCGCCACGATCGCCGATCCTCCGCCAATTCTCCGCGCCCTTTGTCAGGCAGACAGCCTCC
The DNA here is from genome assembly GCA_005116885.1 of Nitrospira sp. GTDB lineage: Bacteria > Nitrospirota > Nitrospiria > Nitrospirales > Nitrospiraceae > Palsa-1315. Next base: position 12,671 of record SWDP01000022.1, on the reverse strand, counting down.
CTATCCTATTTTGAGTGGAATTGCTTTGCCATGCCGGGCCGTGGCCTGCCGCGCTCCGGCTCCCGAGCGCAACGGCCGCGCCAGTGAAGCGCTGTCACGCCCGCTGCTTGTTCTCGTCCGCCTGCGCTTCTCCGTCAGGCACGTCCCCGTCACCTCCAGTTGTCCTGCACCGGCTCTCCTGTCCAGCGAGAGAGCCAGTGAGTCCAACAACAAGGAGGTGCCGACATGGCAAACCAACCCACCAGACAGGATATCTACACCCGCGTCACGAACCAGATCACGCTTCAGCTTGAGAAAGGCATACGCCCCTGGATCAAGCCGTGGAGCGTCGAACATACGGCCGGACGGATCACCCGCCCGCTCCGTCACAACGCCGTCCCCTACCGTGGCGTCAACGTGCTGCTGCTCTGGTCCGAGGCTCTTGCAAAGGGCTACGCCGCCCCGCTCTGGATGACCTATAAACAATCACAGGAGATGGGTGCGCAGGTCCGCAATGGCGAGCATGGTTCTCTTGTCGTCTTTGCTGATCGTTTCACCAAGAGGGAAACCGACAGTGCCGGCCAGGACGTTGAGCGTGAAATACCCTTCATGAAGGGCTATACTGTATTCAACGTCGAACAAATCGAAGGGCTCCCCGCCCACTACTATGCGCAGCCTTCCAATCCTCTTCCTCTCTCCGACCGTCTTGCGCACGCTGACCAGTTTGTCACCGCTACCGGCGCAGCTATCCACCTGGGCGGCAATCAGGCCTATTACTCGCCCGCCGCCGACCGCATCCACCTTCCGCCTTTTGAGGCGTTCAAGGATAAGGAAAGTTTTTATGCGACTGCCCTTCATGAATTGTCACACTGGACTCGTCATGAAACACGTCTCGACCGTGATTTCGGCCGCCAGCGTTTCGGCGACGCGGGCTATGCCCGCGAAGAGCTGGTCGCAGAACTGGGCTCCGCGTTCCTGTGTGCCGACCTCGGCATCACGCCGGAGATCCGGGAAGACCACGCCGACTACATCGGCCACTGGCTCAACGTCCTTGCCGAAGACAATCGCGCCATCTTTCAGGCTGCCGCACATGCGCAACGCGCTGCCGATTTCCTCCAGGGCTTGCAGTCCACGGCACCATCCGGCTCTCCGAGCGAACCATAGCCGACTGGCGCAAGGCCTCCCCGCGCTGGTTGTTCTTGGCCTATCATCACTGTGGCCTTGACGATACAACCTGTTCATCCTACCCTGCTACGACACTGAAGGAGATTCACCATGAGCCGGAAGAAAACCGCAGAATGGCAACCGTTGGAAACCGCACCCAAGGATGGGACCGAACTGATCTTCTGGGTATCCAGCCAGAAAGGGTTTCAGGACACCACCGCCAACTTCTATTTTTCAGAGGGACAATGGAGGTGGGCCGACACAGAAGAAGTGTTAAAACGTCCTGACCTTGTCAACGGGTGGATGTTGTATCCACAGCCGCCGACGCTCGTCAGAAAGAACTCACGATGACCGATCACGCTACCGATGACATGGCCACTGTGCTAGAGGAGGGAGTGACACCCCGAACTACGCCTGTTTCAACGCCTTCAGGACGGCGTTGGGTGACACTTCGATGACTCTGAGCAGGACATGGGCCGGGCCATGCGGAACCCTCTTGCCCTGTTCCCACTTGCGGAGCGTCGGTAACGCAATCTCGAATTCATCGGAGAACTGCTGCTGAGAAAGACCTACGGATTTACGGATACGCGCCACATCGGTGGCGCTGAACTTATGTTCCCGCGCCCCGGTCTTTTTGCCCTGATGGTGTTCAAGGGCTTCATGTAAACCTTTCAGAATAGACTGACCAGTTTTTTTCATGTTCCTCTCCCTTTCATCACGCGTACGATCTGAGCCATCTCGTTGCGCTCTGCCTTGGTCACATTCACCTTGTCGTTCTTCTCGAACATATCCAACAGATACACCTTGCCTCTCGATACCAACGGTAGATGAATGATCCTCGCTCCTCCGCGTTTCCCTTTGCCTTCCTGAGAGGCATACCTGAATTTATACACTCCACCCGTTCCCTGCATCATCTCTCCGCTCTCCGGCTTCTGCGCGACGATGGTCACCACCTCATCCCGTTGTTGTTCAGACAGGATCTTTCTTGCCTTACCCAAATAGTACTCAGTTTCAATGACGGTAAAATACCGCTCCTTCATACTGTGATGGTAACCCATTGGGCTACTTCTTGCAAGCACCTTGTACACAGGTGAAAAGAACACGGAGCCAGCGCGGATGAGAGGTATCCACAGCCGCCGACTCTCGCCCGGAAGGCATCACGATGATCGATCACGCCACCGATGAAATGGCCGCTACACTGGAGGAAACAAGGAACGTACATTCAAAAGCCCCTTACTGCCGCGTGGCCGAAGAGCAGGCTCTGAACACAGCGGCTGGTCGCAAGGGCTGAGATCCCGACTTGAGAATCCGGTCACATGTTGCCGGGGATTGTGGTAACATGTTACTCGGACATCACGGGAGGGAAGATCCATGGCGACTGATACCCACCTGACCCAGAAGGAGAAGCAGAAGCGCTACAGGAGCCGCCTGCGCCGCAAGGGCCTGCGCCCCGTGCAGATCTGGGTTCCCGATACGCGGGCGGCGGGGTTTTCCGCTGAATGCCGCAAGCAGGCGCGCCTTGCGGCCCGTTCTGCCCAGGAACAGCCCGCCCTTGACTTCATTTCGGAGATTGCCGCTTGGGACAATCCATAAAGCGCGGCGACATCGTCACCGTCGCGGCGAAGGGACATTACAGCGGCAAGCCGCGCCCGGCGCTGGTACTTCAGTCGAATCTGTTCTCCGTGCTCGGCAGCGTGACCCTCTGCCTCCTGACGACCGACATCGTCGACGCGCCCTTGTTCCGCCTCTCCGTTGAACCATCCCCTGCCAATGGGCTCCTGCAGACATCCCAGATCATGATCGACAAGATTGTCACCGTTCCGCAGGACACCATCGGGGCCCGCATCGGAGCCCTCGACCGCGAGATCATGGTGCGCGCCGACCGCTCTCTTGCGGTGTTTCTTGGGATTGTCTGACAGAGAACTTTTATCGATGGACTCAGTGCCTTCGCAAGTGTGATGGCCAACTCCGCGGAAATTCCGGCCCGGCACGTCACCACATCGTTCAGGGCTGATAGACGTGTCCGCTCCCACGCGTGCTCATCGTGTTTTCTGAGGACGAGAAAGCGCGGACTCGACGGCTTCGCGAATAAACCGTGTGTACGGAATCCCTCGCACGGCAGCACGCTGTTTCACGGCGTCGAGCAGCCCCTGTGGTACGCGCATGTTCAGTTGTGCGCTCTTTTTCTCAAACTCAAACCGCACTGGCTTCAGCCCGGACAGATCGTATTTCGACAGATCGGCCGTCGCGACAAACCGCTCGGCTTCCGCATCGCTCTTAAACGTCGGGATTGTCTTCTTCATAGTTTTTCACTTCCTTTCCGTGCATGTACCGTGCGCTGACCGGACGGATCAATCGTTTCCCGCCACGCTCACGGATCGTGAAGACCAGGAACACGGATCGACCGCTCGCAGTCTTGCCAATCCCCCACAGACGCTCTTCGGTCTCTGAATGCCGCGCGTCCGGGACGATGAGCAACGGACGGCTGAACAGCTCCTCAACCTCCTCGACGGATACACCATGCTTGTGACATTTTGCCCGGTTCCCTGTATCCCAATCGAATCCTGCAAAGCCGTCTTCCATGATTCGATACTACACAAATGTATATACATTGTCAAGCATGCTTATTTACCCAGGAGCTGCATTCCACCACACGACGTGCCGGTCACGAGCCCCCTGCTGGTCCGGTCGCCTGTGCTGTCCTGCCTCGTCCCACTCACCGTCCGCTGGCGCACTGTTCGCGACTCGGCGTGGTCCTTCCGTGGCCTGGTCCGCTCGGCCGGTCTCCGCGGTCTGGGCCCTGCCGCATCTGGCTCGCCCGCCTGAACGCGCGGGCATGCCCGCTGCCCCTTGCAGAGCCCGCCGCGGGGAGACGGCCCCCGCTCCACGTACCTCCTGCCGTGTGTCTGGGCTCTCCTCCCGTGTGTGAGAGAGCCACATTCACACTCACACAGGAGGTTTCACCATGGCCACTCACGTATCACGCCCCGTCCAATCGTTTTATTGCGCCACCGTCCGTGCGTCGATCTGGAGAAACGAGGGCACGCGCGGCGCGTTTCACGCCATCACGCTGTCCCGCACCTTCATGGATGCCGAGGGGCATCCGAAGAGCGCGGGCTCGTTCGGCAAGCACGACCTCTCGGCCGTGGCGACCGTCGTCGCGCAAGCCGAGCAGTGGGTCCGTGAGCACGGGGTCTAACCCGGCTCACCGCTGCCTCTGGTCTTCGGGCCAGAGGCAGCCCCGCCTGCCGCCCGACGAGAGGGGTGCGAGGGACCAGGCGCGTGACGGTGGAGCCGTCGTGTTCAGTTACTCGGTCTGAGGAGCCATCGGCCTCACACTCGGCCCTCCCCGCCAACTCGTGACCCCCAGGGATACCCGGCTCCGCCGGGCCGGCGACCTCATCCGTATCATCATGCTCGACTATATTCTCCTCAGCGACAGTCGCACGGTCAGTGTTGCAGACCAGGGTGGCCATCGTGCTCCCTCAGCTTCTTGTCTCTAGCAGCCCTGCCGCCCTCTCGCCTTCTGGCTTTTCCCCTCCGCGCGGCAACGCCCACGCCAGCCAAGCACTGCTGTCATGTCCGCTGCGGTTCCCGCTCCGGTACGCTCCCCAGCTTTCAGGGCGGCTCTCCTTAAAAATGCCGCGGTGACTTCCCCGGTTCCTGTGAGAAAGTTACCTCACATTTTTTGAAGGAGAAAACACATGGCTGCTAGAGAAACTCACACCGAGAAAACGAAGGTCGTGCATTGCACGCGCGGTACGCACGATGTCTATGTCGGACGCCCCTCACAATGGGGCAATCCGTTTGTCATCGGCAAAGACGGAACGCGCGAGCAAGTCATTCAGAAGTACCGGAATTGGCTCATGACGCAGCCTTCACTCCTCGCGGCGCTGCCGGAGCTGAAAGGTAGGACGCTCGGCTGCTGGTGCTCGCCCGCCGCCTGTCACGGTGACGTTCTCGCTGAGCTGGCGGACGCCGGACTGTAACAGCGGTCGCTGTCCGCGACGGCGACACCGCCTACTCGACATCATGATGGTGAACCGGAATTCCCTGCGTATCAGTCCGGGGTGAAGGGGCTCCAAAAAAGGATTCTTGTTATGCAATACCTACTTCAATCGTTTCAGGCGCTCCTTGATGAGATCAACGCCCTGCTGAGGCGTTTTGATCCCTGTTTTCGATTTCTTCTGGAAGGCATGGATCACCAACAGATCATGATCAATCTGAATCGCATACATCACCCGAAAGGCATCGCCCTCTTCCGATCGCAGCTCCTACGCCACATATGCTGCCGTGTTTCAGCCACTCATCAATAAAAGCCGCGTTCCCGGCCTTCAAGGAACGAGGAGCCGCAGCGACACGCGCAGCGGCCAGACCTGCGCGACGCGTACGAACGCCTCGCGTAATCCCTTGATCTCACTCGTTCCACTCGATACCGCTTGACCGCCTGAACCTTTTAAAGTACACTGACGCATGACAGACAAGAAGAAAATTCCGCTGACCTTTTACCGGACACGCTCAGGTAGGGAGCCAGTCAGGGAATGGTACAAAGCGCAGCCCAAAGAGGATAGAAACGCCATCGGTCATGATCTTGGAAGTGCTCAATGGGCATGGCCTGTTGGAATGCCCCTCTGTAAACCAATGGGAGCCGGATTGTATGAAATCCGCACGACCCTACCAAGCCACCGCATAGCCAGAACCCTTCTGATCTACTGGCACGGTCAACTGGTCGCCTTGCACGCCTTTATCAAAAAGACCAGAACGACACCGCACGCTGATATCACACTCGCACGTACACGACAACAGGAGGTTGAACATGAAAAAGAATAAATACATCGGATCATCCCTCGATGATCTCTTAAAGGAGGAAGGGATTTTTGAAGAAGTGGAAGCCGGAGCGATCAAGAAAGTGATCGCGTGGGAGCTCTCACGGGCGATGGAGAAGAAGCATATTTCCAAAACAACCATGGCAACCCGGCTCAAGACTAGCCGGACACAGGTGAATCGTATCCTCAGTGCCACATCAGATGTTACGCTGTCCAGCTTGCAACGTGCCGCCGCCCTTGTCGGCAGACGCTTGAAAATCGAGCTTGTGTAAATGGCATGGAAGCCGTTCAAGACTGCGCCCGAAGACGGAACGCTTGTGATATCTGGATGTCCAGCGAGAGAGGCTTTGAGGACACACCCGCCATCTTCTATGACCACGCTCGAACATGGTATGGGGAATGTGATGATAGCCCACTAAAGCGCCCCGATCTCGTCAACGGATGGATGCGTGACCCGCAGCCGCCCAAGAAGGTTCCGAGCCCCACCACTCTTGAAGCTTTTAAAGAAGCCAAGAAGCCGATGACACGACCCGCCTTGAAGAACTTCCGTACCCTCAGAGACCGACGCTGATCTGTGTGGCTATACATCCCGCCTCACATTTCCACGCCCCCACACGCACACACCTGAACCGGTAAAACGGAAACTTTCTCCGTCAGGCCTCACTGCCCCCTGTCCCTCTGACATGGCGGCACGATGTCCGGTTCACCCGCTCCCCGGTTTGCTGTTGTAGCCATGACCGCCCTCTCGCCTGCGGGCTTTTCTCCGGCGCGAGGCATCACCCACGCCAGCCACGACCCGCTGTCATGTGCGCTGCTGATCTCGCGCCGGGACGCCCTCCGGCTTCTGGGCTCGTCCCCCTTACAAATGCCGCTCGGCTCTCTTGTGCGGTGAGAGAGCCAACCAACATTTTTTACAGGGGGAAACAACATGGCTACTACACACAGAAAACAAGCAACCGCGTTCAGGTGCGGCAACGTCAACGCCGCAATCTGGGAGAACACCGGAGAGAACGGACCGTTCTTCTCCGTCAGCTTTTCCCGTCCCTACAAGGACGTGGAAGGAAACTGGAAGGTCTCGTCTTCCTACGGCCTCAACGACCTCGATGCGCTGTCCTTTGTCACTGAAATGGCAAAAGACTGGGTCCGTGGATATTCACGGCCATAACCTTTACCGGAAGCCTCTGGCGCTCATCGCCGGGGGCTTCCCTGAACCTTAAAGGATTTCCTTGACCTTTTCCCGCTCATTCAAGGACCGCACCGGGGCCTGGCGTATTGCAGCTCCTGTAGCTTCAGCGACCTTGAGGCGCTGACGGGCCTGATGCTTCATGCGTGGGAGTGGATCGCCTCGCGCGGCGCGACGCCGCGTTGATCGCAGCCTTGCCGAAAAGAGCCTCGGGCTTTCCGGCCCCGGGCTTTTTTATGCTCTGCGTACTCCTAAGGCTTGCGATGGCTGGAAGGTTTTCCTGGCGGGAAGCCGGCAGGGCGTGTCAATGCCTGCGGTCCGGCACAGGCCGCGCCAGAACAAAAACGCTCTGTCACGGTTGACCCTGTGCAACCCGGGCCCTGCGGCACGCCCTTCCCGCTCCCGCGCCTGTCTCCTTTTTTCCTGCGGGTTGAGTGTGCTCTCCGGGTTCTTCGAGAGAGCAAACATCAACTTCAAAAAAGGAGACCACAGATGAAAACCTATCAATCATTCGCCAAAGCGCTTCTTACTCTGCTCGGCACCGATACGGCCGTCCGGATCAGAGTCGAGGGCTACATGCCCTTGTCGATCGAGTCTATCGGCACATCAGCCGACGGCAACCGCCTCATTTCGATCTGCCACTACGGCGAGCAGCACGGCGATCTGATGCGTGACCCGGACATGGTCTTTGAGCTCTTCACCCATGGTGAGGCCTCCGCTGCCGAACCGCTGTCGTTCCAGAACGACTATATGGGTGTGTTTCAGGAAGTCTATCGCTATGACAAGTTCGGCAAGAAAACCCACGTCAAGACGCGCCTGAAGGCCGAACTGAAGTCCTTCGCCAGGACCTGGTTCATCAATCTCAAGGAGCAGGGTTTTCTCGGCGAGACCGCCATCCGGGAGCGGCTCACCTGAGCCCCTCCCCTCTCGGGGCTGTCTGTAGCTCATTCGCTCTGTTGAGCGAATGAGCTCTAGAAGTTGTTACCAGATCTGACACCCGGAGTCAGATTTGGCCGAGAATATCGTTCCATCAAAGTCGGCAATCGGCCAAGAGCAGACGTTACAACACGTACGGTGCAGCGCGCCGAGGGCCTGCGAGGCTACTGGCCCAATTCGTATCGCACGGCGTGGAGCAACTCCGCCATGTGCAAGGGCTTCGGGACGGTCTGCCGGGCCCCGAGGCGTGTCGCGACATCCAGGGCGTTGTCTTTCTCTCCTGCACCTGAGAGCACGATCACCTTGGCGTCAAGACACTCAGGCATCAGTTCTCGGAGCATGACGAGCCCATTCATCTCGGGCATGTGAATATCGGTGATGCCCAGGTCCGTCGGCTTGAGTCGTGACTGGTTCAGCCCCTAACGCGTCGTCATCATCACTGATCAAAATCGAGGGCATGAGCGCTCACAGGTGTTGACGATCTGCGCACGTGTCAGGCCGCTCTCCTGATGAATGACTCTGCTCCAAGATAGACTTCATCATCTTGATAGTCTGGCTCACCACTTGGGAGTACCAAGACCTTCTCCTGTAGAACTGGGCGATGCTGCTCGATCACGGCGTCGAGGACATGACCGCAATTCATACAACGCAAGCTGGTCGCCCACATTTCTCCATAGGCGCCCTGCATATCTAGGATGTGGTCTTCTACCATGAGACCCCTGCAGCGTGAGCAAGTCATAATCGCCCTCCTTCGTGTAGGCCGTGGCACTCGTCTCTCGTGAATCAAGGATAGCGCGTGGCATGGCTCACGACAGACCCAAAGGGCGTACCTCGAAGGTAGGGGAAAATGGGATGTAGGAGGAGGGAGGTCGCGGGGGGGATGACTCAAGTCATTCGCGATGTGTGCACAGCGGAGAAGAAGAAGGTCTGAAGGCTCCTCAACACCACTATCATTTCACTCTCCACCACCCCACAGCAGTACTCGACGATGGAGGTCTCAGTCCGAGAAGTGTTGATCAGATTCAAATGCCGCTCTCGGCCAAGAGCGGAAGTTCGGCGCCGAGGTCGCACCGCCATAAAGCGATCCTCAGTCCTGTCGCCTTAACGTAGAGCTAACCGGCGCGTCCTTTGCGCGTCCGTGTTCAGCGCCTTGTTAGGCACTAAATACACTTGCTGGGTGGTGCATAAAAAAGTGTTAGATCATCAATCATGATTGCTGAGAAGGCTGCAAAATGTCCGTTGTCCGAAGTGAATTTAAGTGCCTTAATGCAAGCTTCACCGCGAGGTATCGGCTCAAGAATAAATGTCCTACTGTCTTCGTGCTTGTAACTGCCAAAGTGATTGTTCGCAACGCTTGCGATTCGATTTCCCCGGCCATCAAAAGCATCAGCACGCCACTTCGGAAAAGTAATTCCGCTTTGGGTGGCGGCAATCAAGGGAGGCAAGACGAAACTCAGCTTCGAAAGCGGGCGCGAGAAGATAAGGGTAAAGGACACGGGATCATTCGATCCTAGTTGGGTCAAGATATTCGGTCTTGAGACTGGAAGGAATGCCATGCCCCCGTAGCTGCCCAAATGATTGAGCATTACGACCTGCGTGCCGGGCGTAACTTCTCTGAGCTCGATATCAAAAGCTCCTAAATAGCTGCGCGCGTCAATTGGGGTCTTAGTATCCGAATATGTATTGACGGTGTCGAAATTGAGGACAAGATCAGGTGAACGTGGCTTAAACGGAGTACAGGAGTTTTCGCGAATATATTTTGCAAATTCCTCTGGTTTGGGATTCAACACGAAATACAGTCTCTTGTTCTCAATGCATTCCAGCAGTTCTGGATTTTTGCTGGCTACCTCTCCAGACGCAACCGCAACACATGTGAGATACTGAATCGTGGTCAAATCAGCCGACGCCTTTGACATCAAGACATGAAAAGTTGGCGTGTTTTCGATGTTGAGGCCCTCGAGTGACTGGCCACCAATTAGCAGTTTTGCCAATGTGAATTTGTTTTGCTGGGTAACGACACCGGTAATTGGTACTACACACTTAAATTCGTCAAGAGTTGGGCGAATTGTCGTCGTCGTGCAACCCGAAGAAATGACGCCACATATCACGATGACACTTGTGCTGCGTTTAATCGCCCGGACGCTTATGGCAAGAAGACTACTTGTCGTTCGCCTTTTCATAACATTTCCTTTAACTAGATTGCGGTAGAACCTCTCATTGCCGCCTAACAATGTTTAGGAGGACCCATATAAGAAAAGGGTGTGCGATTTCCTATCCGCGTAACACACCTTCAATGATCGTGAACAATATCCCATCATCGACGGTGGTGCAATGCGTTACGGCCCATCGACTATGTATCACGGGTTCTTATGTGAATCGGCGTAAGAGCCCCATGAAAAGATTCACATCCCTATCCCACTGCAAACGCCTGCCAGTCTCCCTGGAACGTGCTTGGGTAATAAAGGAGAACCGCCTACCATACTACTCTTCGCGATTGGCAAAAAAGATGCCGTTTCTGAGACCAAACCGAAGCATAAAACGGACTTCAGGGGTGTTCCGCGCTCGAGCACGCACCTTCATGAGGAACACACGCCCCATTAAGCGACCAGTCTGGCTGTCACTTAGTTTGACGGGTGAGCGGAGTAAAACCTCGAAGATTCCTGGCCTAACAGTGTCGTCAAGCACATGTGCAACCATTCTTTTGAACTCTCGCTGTCCTGGATGAAGGGTGAATGGTTGTCGGTCTCCGATGACGCCCAACGGGAGGTTTTCATCGGCGGACTCAGTTGGGATTACATCCTCGCATGAGATCTCCACTTCCTCGATCGTTTCCAGACTAGGGTTATAGACTGATACAAGCGCAAAGCTTTTTCTTATACCAGAGTCTCCGGGCATGGGTGTGAGATACCGATTGTCTCCCTCCCTATATTCGAGCACCAGGGTGGGGGTCTGGATTGCCGCTAGCCTAAGCCGAAGCTCTTCGGCCTCCCCTTGTTTAGCAATATAGATCCGATAGCCACCTTCTAGAAAAACGACGAGGAATATTGTCAACCACGCTATAACCCATCCCCACCAGGGCAACTGCGGAATGATTGCGATGATCGGATATTGTTCATTGTACCGTGGGAAGAACTCTCCTCTGATGAACGAGAGGACCTGTAGTATCCCCCAGATAGGAATAAGTATCTTGACACCGAACCCCCACAGGGCAGCTTTCCAGAATTGAAGTCTCGAGAGAAGATTTTTCATAGCGTTGCTTGCGTTAGGGGTCTGCGTCTACTAAAGCGAGCTATTAGGTTTTACTTTGTGGCCACTGTGAAGCAGTTGCATATGAGGTACCTGCTACCGGTTTGCGGCCAATGAGAAAATCGACGAACGCACCGGCTCCATTGACACACTCATTGATGTTCTGCTTGTTGGTGTATCCCATGCTTTCCTCCGCGTAAGATTTAAATTCTTTCCAGGCTTCAACAAACTTGGCTTCAATAGGTGTCATGGCTTTCCCCTTTCTTTAGTATTTGTTTTTTTGGACCAGCATCAGCATAAGTCAAATTCCTTGAGAAATCGACCAACGTTGGGCTGGCATTTTAGATAAAGATTTTGAGAAGGGGGTATTTGGGATTTTCGGGAAGTTCACACCCCGTGGGATCCCGATGGTGCCGTCATTCGATTGAACCACCTGATAGCCGTCGGTCGTGGACTTCGGCTCAGGGTCGAGAGTTGACCCTGACTGCTGGGTCGAGTCTGAACGACTACAAATAGTGGGGTACTGTCCGCACGCATCATTCGTCCGCGCTCCGCCTACCGGAGCACGAGGGTGACCTGCCGGGTGGCACAGACTCGCTGGCCCGCGGCGAGCGCCGCCTCAAGGCGCGTGAAAGCCCGAGGCACGCGCGGCGCGCGGCGCGTGCTCAGATACAGGACGTGCGGACCAGACTTCACCGTCACACTCAGATGCCACTCGTTGTTTTTGTTCCGCGAGATCGTCATCTCGTGGAGCCCGGCGACCTGCACCAGATGTCTAAGCACCACTTCCTGCATGCACGAGACGGGCATCTTGGAGTACCCACTACCGGTTTTCTTCTTCATGTACTCACGTCCAGTGGCCCCGACAAATTCCGCAGGTGTTCGTATGCCAGCCTAGCCGCACAGCGTGATGTAGGACAGGTGCAGGACGCTCTGCCAGGATGCCCCGGCCAGAAAGGGCGGAGGCGGGATACGTCCGCTCCCCTGCGGCCGCCGCGCGCCTGTCCCGTCACTCACCCCTGGGGCGCACGGGGCCGAGAGAAGTCCGGGATGTGGTGCTCCGCGGCATGGACGATCCGGTCCTGCTCGTGGAGATAGATCATCGTCGTTTGAATGTCCGCGTGGCCCAGCATGGCCTGGACCTGTCGGATGGTGGCGCCATGGTTCAGGGCGAGGGTGGCCGCCGTCTGGCGGGCTTAGCCCAACCATCAATCAAGGGGTCAGCAAACGCTTCGTCAAAAAACAACAGATGCAGTGGACGCCCGAGGGGGCTCACTTGTTGTTACAGACACGGACCAAAGTCTTGGATGGCGACCTCGATGCCGCATTCCGTGATT
>SWDP01000021.1 GCA_005116885.1 Nitrospira sp. | reverse complement strand
CAATATACGGTACGTCAGAAAACCACTCATCTGCTTGTCTTGATATTTCCTTGATGCGTGTGTTTGCCTCGTCCGATTGATTTAAGGTGGCAAACAAGAATTCTGCCTGATAACGGATACCGTAAGTCCATTTTTCTTTGAAGTGATAAAAATAGATGGCACGAGCTAACCTATCGATCATGGTGTTAAATCTGTCTTTGTCCAATTCATGGGCAAAAGATTTTATGATGTCTTCGGTATTGGGTACGCTATAAGTGACCGGCGTTGCTGTTGAAGCAATTTTCCCTAAGACACTCGCATTCCTTTTAATAGCGCGCCTGACCTTTGTACGATACAGATTCCTTCCAACTTCATTGATCTGAAAACTTGCACTTAGGACATAAAGGAAATATTCATCGTCCTGCGACTTTTGTGAATTGTGGTTATCACAGGACGGAACGTTAAATAAGTTCTTTCTTAAATCAGTTTGAGGGGGCAAGTCTTTTCTCTCTGGGAAAAGACATTTTGGCGGCACGTGCTCACTGCTCGCTGCAGGTGCATCGCACATATAACATGTGTTGGACATTTCATTCATTAAACTAGCCAACAATGCATAATTAAAACCGAATCTGCCATTTTCTATCCGCGTAACACGTCTTCAAATGGCCGTAAACAATATCCTATTATCGATGATAGTCCAATGAGTTATGCCCCTATCGACCATTTATCACGGCGTCTGATGCGGATCGTCATACCACACCCTCCCTGGATTGGCTCACAGCCGGTCCAGCGGACTATGAGTGCCCACCGGTCCACGGTTGAAGCCATGGGTATAGATCAT
>SWDP01000020.1 GCA_005116885.1 Nitrospira sp. | reverse complement strand
GAATCAAACCAGCCTCACTCGCTCACACTGAACGAAGCAGAGCTGAATCAGTGGATGCGCGACAATCTCGCCATCGCCTCCACCCATCAAGCACAACAAGCCGGTATTCCAGTGCCAGCAGGAAGCGAGCCGAATATCCAAGAGGTTCAATCGGCCTTGAAGGATGTTCGCATGAACCTTCTGGGCGACCAACTCCGAGCCTATGCGCTCTTTGCCCTTTATGGAAAGGAGATCTCCCTGCAACTCGATGGCACGATCGCCACCGCAGGGGACTATATCAGGCTACAACCCACTGTCGGCAAGATTGGCTCATTACCCATTCCATCCTCGACTCTCGATAGCGTTGTCCATCAATTGTTCGATTCGCCCACTAATCGAGACAAATTTCAGCTTCCGCCTCAGATTGAAACCGTCCGGGTCGTAAACAACACCCTCGTCATCGCTGCACGTTAGACATAGGGTCACAGAATCAGGTTGAGGGAGCCTCCTGAACTCCTACCCAACGACTTCTTCAGATGACCCCATTTCTTCTGTTTGATAAAAATAAATCAAGCTGCGTCTTAAATTCTCTAGTAGTTGTACCTACTACTGGTCCCATTCCAGGAACGAACAAGACCGCTCTCCGAAAGAATGTCCCGTGCTCCTTAGAAAGTTTATATTTCAGCACAACCCACACATTGGCTCCCCCTGAGATCTTATTTCTGAAACCGACATTTCTATGCCATTCGATTGATTCCCATGGTACTCGGTCTTTTCTGAATACAAATCGCATCTCGATGCCGTTCTTTTCGAAGCTAGTTTCATATGCGAATGACGTCCATGTA
>SWDP01000019.1 GCA_005116885.1 Nitrospira sp. | reverse complement strand
CTTTCTTCACCGCTTCCAGCCATGTATCGAAGGCAGCCCCGTTATACGATCCGTCTTCTTGGAGTCCGGGCGGGATTTGCCACTCGCTGATCAATCGGTAGGCGTTGGTCGCAATCTTCGATTTTTCTTCCTTCGATTCCTCAATCGGTTGCTCTGCCTTCGTGGATCTAAAGACCAGCCGAATCACTTCACTGAAGAATTCCGGATCATTTGCCAACCGGCGACCGAGCAATTTTGGCGAAGCATCATGGCGCTGGTTCAAGAGGGGCAGATACGCCCACTCCACTTGGAAGAGGTCATCAGGGCTTGTGCCCGGGTCGCTCTGGAGTGCTTTGATGATCTCAACTATCTCGTGGGCATCCATCGAGCGAACGCTTTCTGATGACTGAATCGCCGCAAGCACGGCCCGAACTGCCCTTGCATTCTCGAATGGCTGTTTGCCATGCATCATCCTACGCAGGCAATGGATCGCTGCGTAAGGTCTTCCGTTCTTGATGAGTTGATCGATGGCGGGTCCAAGACCTGTCTTAGCATCGTAGGCATTCGCACTGGTCTTGTTCCAATAGATGGATTCGTCTCCCCCAAGGAGGCGTGTGGCGCGGGCCCATGTGTCTGGCGTGAAAGGCAAGAACGAAAGAAACTGTCCGATTTGTTCAGCCGCCCAATGTGCCGTGTCGATTTTGTCAACCCATAGCCAACCGAGACTACGAAACCTGCTCCAGATGAACCCACTCACGAACTGAGCAATCGACTTCTGCTCGGACATAAGCAAGCCAGGTAGCAACATTCTATCGACTTCCTTGTCTGCTGCCACGCCGAAGGCTATCCCGACGCGCCAAGGCGATTGAACAGCGGTAGCGAATTCAAGTACTGCCTGCGGGCCTCCATTCGCAGCAACTTCCTGCACAGCCCTTTGACGGCGGTTTTCGAGCTCTGCCTGCTGTTCTTCGAAGTTGCCTTTCTCTTCATGGAGATCGAAATCGCGTTCGCTGAAAAGTCGTTGATGACGAAAAGCAGGCGCGCCCGGGGCCATTCGCGTAGCTAGTGCGGCGATCTCGTCTATCTGTTCATGTTTCATTGCCCATGCGGCATCTGAAAATTTCCGGTGCTTTGTAACAAGGTCGACGAGTTCGGTCCATAGGACCAGTCTCTCAGCCTCCGGCATAGTTAGCACAGCGTCAGACCCAAGATGGGCTAGAAGGTGTTCATTCGCAGGCTGGGGGAGATTTTCGATGTGATTAATCAGCTCGGAGAGCTTCTCGCGATTGTTCTTGGCGACAGTGATTGCCAGTTCCGAGTAAATTCCAGCCTGTTCTCTGTATTCGGCGTGCGTCACTGCATTCGTCCAATCATCAGGAATCATGTCCCGCCAAGTAGGCTTTCGTGTATGGGATGACGACGAGTAGGCTTGGGGAAGAAGGCTCAGGAGTAGTTTCCATCCAATATCAGGAAGTTCAGCGATCAGCATTTTGACGGCTGCGACTCGCTTCGCAATCGGGGCGCATGTCTGTGGCAGCCAAGGTAGTAGAATGGTGGTAAGGGAATTGGCCGGACGATTGGCCCAACGTCCACCGGGGTCTCGGGCAGCAAGTTCCCCCAAACAAATCACCACACGGTTTAGGTGACTCGTATCCCAGGCCAGGGTCTCCAGCGCCCACAGCACTCCGCTCATATAGGTGCCGCCCATGAAGCCGTCTCCCTCTTGAGCAAATACCTCATCGAACGGGCACGGTTTGCTGTTGAGCGCCTTCTCAACAGACTTAAGGAACTCATCAGGGGCAGCTTCCGCCAGAAGCGGAAGCACATCATCCAAACTTGCCCAGTGCAACCAATCGGCGTCAGCAAGCATCGCACGGACAGAAAGAATTGCCGTCCCCTCGGCCTTACCGAGCGTACAGGATGTCAGTGCTTTGGGATGACTCCCGAGAAGCGCGAGCGATTCCGCAAGACCATTTCGCAAAAGGTGTGAATGTGCGAGGACCTTGCCGTGGATGCTGGAAGCGTATCGTTCTTTGCTCGGTAAATCGAATTGAGGATCCTTCTCCTGCAATACAGAGATCGATGCGGTCTGTAGTCGGTCCAAGTGTTCATCGAAAAGTCTAGGCCCCAGCGCGTACCAGCCCTCATAGCGCGCAAGAAACTTCCAATTAGTTTCCCGTTGATTCAGGGGAGTGCCAGGGCGAAGCGCAACCTCACGCATCTTCACGATCCACTCCCCGTAGGCTTTTCCCGATACATTCTCCACCACGGCGCGATCCGGTTCAGACTTCTCATCCCACGATCCTAGAACTGCAGCGATGGCCAGTTCGGCGGCCGCAGAACCTTCAGCCCATTCGGGCATCAATGAAAGGTTTTGAAGGCATCTAAGCAATGAGTCAAGGTTCCCCCCGCTCTTCTGCGCTAGAGCTCGGGCGCGCTCCTCTCCGTATCCAGCCATCTCCAAGGCAGCCTTAAGTTGGTGACTACGAGGCGATGGAAGCGGCGCACTCGCCGGATCGGGGATGCCTCCCGGAGCTCCACCGAAAATGACGGCATGCCCAAACCTGCGGGCCATCTGAATTAGCTTCGTTCCCGTTTCAGCGCCCAGATCAAGAACGGCGTCGGCGATCAGGATGTGCTTCTCTTTTTGAGCGACGATAGTCTTCCAGGCATCAGATCCAGAGATGACGAGACACCGACCCGCTGCATCCGCGCGTTTTTCATCATCTAGCGCTGCCAAGTAGGCAGAAACAAAGTCAACTACTTGACCAGGAAAATGTGTACTCAATTTCAACTGGACGGCAGTTCCGGCGAATACTTCTTTAAGCTTCGCGCACGCCTCGTCTCGATTAGCGAGGAAAACGCTTGTTGTCAATGGTGGCGGTTCACCAAATGACCTAATCAAACTCCAACGCTGCTCAGGTGTCTCGACTTGTGGCACGTGTAGGCTGATAATTTGATGAGCAAGCCACATCTCTACGGCGGGGAATTGAAGGACCCAGTCGATCAGATTTGTTCTGTCAATGACTCGAACATCCTTCCATTCGTGTTTCCCGCTACGTTTTTCAAGCCATGTAGCTTGTGCATCCTCCTTCCATGTGTGTTCCCAGTCTCTTCGTCCAGAAAGGGGGGTTACAAATACGAAGGTAGATTCGGTTCGGACATTTGGGGGTACCGCTGAAACGAGGTCATTATAATCGGATGTGGCTTTGTCACCAGCCTTCAACCCTGTTCCGATTTCCCAAAATGAGCGACCCTCTGGCACGAAAGGATCGAATGCTAGGTCTACATCTAATACCCCATCAGGGCCGTGCTGCCCAATGCTGTCTCCTAGCGGAAATCGACGCTCCTTCGGTTTGGGGGATGAAGCGGCTGCGAGGCGCCAGACAAGCTCAACGATCACACCCTGCGCATCGTGCGCATGA
>SWDP01000018.1 GCA_005116885.1 Nitrospira sp. | reverse complement strand
TAACGGTCCAGACCAAAGAACAGCTTCCTCAAGACTGGGCTAGGACCCAGAACAACATCGGGATCGTGCTGTGGGACCAAGGCATTCGCACCGGTGGCGAAGTGGGCACGTGCCTCTTGGCTGAGGCCGTGACCGCCTATCGTGAGGCCTTAACGGTCCATACCAAAGCGCAGCTTCCCCAACAGTGGGCCATGACCCAGAACAACCTTGGACTTGTGCTGTGGGACCAAGGCATGCGCACGGGCGGAGAGGCCGGGACGCAGCTGCTGGACGAGGCCGTGACCGCCTATCGCGACGCCTTAACCGTCTACACCAAAGCGCAGCTTCCCCAACAGTGGGCCCTAACCCAGACCAACCTGGGCGCTGTGCTGAGTAGCCAGGGCACGCGCACGGGCGGCGCAGCCGGCACGGGGTTGCTTGCTGCGGCGGCCCAAGCCTATCGCGAAGCCTTAACGGTCCAGACCAAAGAACAGCTTCCTCAAGACTGGGCTAGGACCCAGAACAA
>SWDP01000017.1 GCA_005116885.1 Nitrospira sp. | reverse complement strand
CCCTCACCATGGTATTGGCCGGATCGCTGCGTGGAGCGGGCGATACCAGATTTATCATGTGGGCGACCACCATCGGCATGTGGGGAGTCCGCCTACCCCTCGCAGCCATCGCAGGGCCCTGGCTCACACTCGATGTGCTCTTCGTCTGGAGCGCGATGATTGCAGATTGGACAGTCAGGATGGCGTTACTCTTGTGGCGCTACAGATCGGAGCGGTGGAAAGCGATTCGGGTCTTCCGGTAACAGATCACACTCAGCAATTCGTCCGCACTGATGGCCTCGTGTCTATTCCCGTCCCAATGGTTACTTCGATCCGCGCAACCCCCTTCACATTGGCGCACAAATCTCCCAGCCCAGGGGTCACCAATCGATAGGGCCCGCCTTTGGATTCCGGCAAGGCTTCTCCGTCTACTTCGTACAGCAGAATTCCCCACTCTAAGGCTTGTGCGAGCGTGAGACAGGCTGAATACTTTCCGTCTGCCGAATGCACCGTCACATGGTCGGCCTTGATCGCCAACGCCGGCAGATCCAACAACGCCTTGAGGCGAATGCCTTTGCCCTTCATGTTAGGCATCACCGTCGAAATATCGAGCTGCTGTTCTGCCGGCAGGGCCGCGATTGCCGCACGATCAAGCGAGACCGGCT
>SWDP01000016.1:37161-65247 GCA_005116885.1 Nitrospira sp. | reverse complement strand
CTGTGAGCTTGCACCTCGCACTGGCGATTGTGTGCTTCACGCTGGGGGCCTGCGCGGGAGTCGTTCCGAAAGGTGATCTCTCGACAGTCGCGTCGGTGGATCTCTCGCGTTACGTCGGCACCTGGTATGAAATCGCGCGGCTCCCAATGTGGTTTCAACGGCATTGCGTGGATTCCAGGGCGATATATTCCAGTCGCCCCGACGGGTTAGTCGGTGTGCATAATGAATGTGTCACTGAATCCGGTGGAGTTGAGCAGGCAGAAGGAGTGGCGACGGTGGTCGACCCCAAGACGAATGCGCGACTCATGGTAGCGTTCGACAACTGGTTCGCCCGGTTGTTTGGCTCATCCCGTGAGGGAAATTATTGGATCCTCGATCTTGACCCGGAATATCGGACCGCAATGGTGGGGACTCCAGATCGTCGGTATCTCTGGATCCTGTCACGGACCCCTCAGCTGGAGGACTCCACCTATCAGCGTGTGGTCGAACGGGCCAGGCAGCTGGGGTACCCTGTGTCGGATCTCATCAAAGCTCGACGCGCTGCCTCATCGTGACTGATTGCCGCGTCTCGTCGCAGGCATCAATAGCCTACTTATCATGGAGTAACACAGCATGGCTTTGACCACCTACAATCATGTGCCGGTTCCTTCATTCATGTATGGTACGGCATGGAAAAAAGAGGCGACGACCCAACTGGTGCAATCAGCGGTGGCGGCAGGCTTCACCGCCATCGATACGGCCAATCAACTGATCCATTACCAGGAAGCGTTAGTGGGCGAGGCCCTATTGGCTCTCGCGCAGCAAGGGGTCACGCGTGATCGTCTCTTTCTTCAAACCAAGTTTACGCCGACGAATGGTCAAGACCATCGCACCCCTTACGATGCCTCGGCCAATCTCACGACCCAAGTGACTCAGTCCTTCGACAGCTCGCTGGTCCATCTGCACACTGATTACCTCGACTCCTACGTCTTGCACGGGCCTTATCAACGGCAGGGATTGGGTGCTTCGGACTGGGAGGTATGGGCTGCCATCGAAGGGCTCTATCGATCCGGGAAAACAAAAATGATCGGTATCAGCAACGTCACGGCTGAGCAACTCACACAGCTCTGTGCCCGAGCGGCGGTGAAACCGATGATGGTACAAAACCGCTGTTATGCCGCCCTTGGGTGGGATAAAGAGGTGCGGGAAATCTGCCGGGCTCATGCGATCATCTATCAAGGCTTTTCGCTGTTGACTGCGAATCAAGGAATCTTTGCCGAGCCAGCCATTCGGGCCATCGCCCAACGGTTAGGAGCTGGTCTCGCACAAGTCGTCTTTCGATTTGCGATGCAGGTGGGGATGCTCCCGTTGACCGGCACAACGAACCCACAACATATGAAAGAGGATCTCCAGGCAGAACAGCTCACTCTCACCGCTGAAGACATGCAGCTAATCGAAATGATCGGGATGTAGAGCGAAAATCTCTGAGGCACTTTGGGTAGAAGCTAAGTCGGGCTGCGAAAAATGATGGCAATATGAAAGTGCCACGCAGGATGCTCAAAAAGGCCGTCCAGCAAGGCCGCAGCCGATGAAAGCACCGAAGGCGTAGTATTCCTCACCCGCCCATCCCGAGCTGCCGCGACAGCTCGTTTCCCACGTGGGCTTCGTTGAGGATGCTTTCGAGGTGAGAACGAAGCTGGCGGGCTAGGAGGGGAGTTCGATGAGTCGCAGCGTGTAGAGATATTGGTACAGCCCCTTCTGGTCCATCAACTCGGCATGGGTGCCGGTTTCCACGAGGCGGCCTTTGTTGAGAACGAGGATCCGATCAGCTCGTTGAATCGTCGTCAAGCGGTGAGCAATCACAAAGGTCGTTCGTCCTTTCATGAGTTCCTCTAGTGCCTCCTGGACGAGTCGTTCGGACTCACCGTCCAGGGCAGAAGTGGCTTCATCTAACAATAAGATGCGTGGATTTTTGACGATGGCCCTGGCGATAGCGATGCGCTGCCGCTGTCCGCCCGACACATTGATTCCCTTTTCCCCCACGATGGTTTGATACTGGTCCGGGAAACTCATGATGAAGTCGTGGGCATGAGCGGCACGGCTCGCTGCGACCACCTCTTCCTGAGTCGCCTTCTCGTTTCCGTAGCGGATATTGTCGAGAATCGTCCCACCGAACAAGATCGTCTCTTGCGGCACCAGCGCGATCTGCCGATACCAACTATCCATCGTGACGTGGCGGAGATCATGCCCATCGATGGTGATGACCCCTTCTGTTGGATCATAGAAGCGATGGAGTAAGTTCATGACGGTCGTTTTTCCGGATCCGGTGGGACCGACAATGGCGATGAGTTCGCCGGGCTTGGCTTCGAACGACACATCCATCAGGACCGGTTGGCGCGGATCGTAGGCAAAGCCGATATGATCAGCCCGGATATGTCCTGAGACAGCTGGCAGCGTTGTGGCGGTGGGGGAATCGCTCACCTCAGGCTGTGTGTCAAGAATTTCGAACACCCGTTGGGTGGCGCCTTGCGCTTCTCTGATCTGCGCGAACACGCGGGCAGCGGAGCTGAAGGGGCCGATTAGGATTCCGGCAAAGAGGACGAAGGCAAAGAGGTCGCCCGGCGACACGCTTCCGTCGATCACCTGCCGTCCTCCATACCACAACACCGCCGCTGCCGCGGAGAAGGTGAGGAGGCTGATGACGGGAATAAAGACCGCCATGACGCCGGCCTTTTGCATCGTGAACGCCAAGGTCTGTTCAACTTGTACGGCAAACCTGGTTTCTTCGCGCTGTGTTTGGACGAAGGACTTCACGACCCGGATACCGGAGATCACTTCCTCGATCAGAGTGCTCATGGCAGCGGTGTGGTCCTGAATCGAGGTCGAGAGCGATTTTAGTTTTCGCCCGAAGAACTTGGCCACTAGGACGAGCAATGGAAGCAGAACGAGGATTAAAAGACAGAGCTGCCAATTCATGATCAACAAGAACGTGATGCCTCCCACGAAAGTCACGAGCTGTTTCGCGCCGTCGATCGGCGTTTCAGTGACGATCGATTGGATAACCGTCACGTCGTTCATGAGCCGTGAAAGAAGCTCACCCGTTCTCCTGCGAGCAAAGAAACTCACCGATAACGTGTGCAGATGTCTAAAGAGATGTCGACGAAAGTCGGCAATGATGCGCTGCGAAATCCATGCGGTTAGATAGCTATGGCCCATTGAGCAGAGCCCCTGCAGGATGACGAGTCCAAGAAGGATGAGAATCATGTTCGTCATTTTGGGCTGATCGCGCTGCACAGTAATGATGTCCCACAAGGTGCCAGCCAACCGCAGCAAGGTCAGGTTGACGGCCGCGACGCCCATCACCAGCAACCCGGCCAGCACCATGCGAGACAGATAGGGCTTCAGGAATGGGAGAAATCGTGAGAAGGTAGACATCAGAAGTTCTTAGCAGACTTAGGAAAGAGCGATGTTGGTATGGGTGAACGTCGATGGAGTACAACAGCCTGCACTCTGAGGGTCTGCTCGGTGCGAGAACATGCTGCGGGAGTTTCAGCACTAGCTAGAAGAGGTGGCTACAGAATACCAGGAGGGACTTGAAGCGGGGGATACTGGCGGGAGGCCTTCTCGACAGCTACAGTTCCACGACGGACTCGATCAGGTTCTTGTTGATGGCCACGAAATCGGAATGGTCTTTTTCATTGATCACCACATCGGTGAGGCTGATAAAGAGGCGTTGTTCTTCGTTAATCGCATCGGACACACGATTACGCATCGGGGGAATGAGGAAGTCACCGACATAGACGCAGCTTACAGTTCGGACGCAGATGCGAACTTTCTTGCCTTCGGGCACTGCCCCTCCTCCCCCGTCTCGGGTGAAGCTTAACTTTTACGACGTTCAAATTTTTGACGCCGGCGCAGCTTTTTATACTTGTGCTTGCGCATTTTTTTACGGCGTTTTTTCAGCACACTGGACATGCATGTCTCTCCTGCAAAGAGGCGAGTGTAGAATTTTCCACGGCAAATTGCAAGCGCATCTACAGAACACATTGATCATGACCGTGCCGAGGCCGAACACGTTGATGACGCGCAATGCGGTGAGGGTTGGCTCACGAACGGCTTGACCTGCCGAATACTCGTTTCTATACTGCCCCCAGCATGGTTCCTTATAAAGCTCCACGGTTTTCCGTCTTATTCCTTCTCGGTGCGATGCTCTTGATCGGCGTCGGGTGCGGGGGCAAGACGATTCAACATCCCGAAGATCATGAACGGTACCTCCGTATTGATCGGGCGGTGGAATCGCTTCGCCAAGCGTATGTGAAGAAAGATGCGTCGGATCTGGCGTCACTCATGATGCCGATTGATCAGCTTGAGCGGCTGAAAGAAGAAGCCCAGGTCGATTTCGAGACGTTTCGTGCCATCGTGTTGGACTTTGCGATTGAACGCATCATGATCGAAGGGGACAACGTCGATGTATTTGTGCATTGGCAGGGGCTGTGGAAGAAAGATCCGGATGATCCAGGGCTCCGACAGCGGGGCCATACGAAATTGCAGTGGGTCGGCACTCAGACGATTCTCTTGCACGGGATTCAGGGCGATGCCCCATTCGGGATGAAAGCGCGGCAGGTCACAATCGATCCCACACGTTCTCCTATGAAGAAATAATTCATGCCGTCTCGCCGATCTTCTGCGCCGGTACAAGCCGATTTCCTTGTGATTGGAAGTGGTGTCGCGGGTCTTCGCGCGGCATTGGAATTAAGCCGTGCCGGCCGTGTCATCGTGCTGACGAAAGGGCATCCGCTTCAAAGTAGTTCGATCCATGCACAGGGCGGGGTGGCGGTGGCGATGAGTGAAGAAGACGACGTGGCCATCCATTTAACCGATACACTCAAAGCAGGTCATGGCCTCTGCCAAAAAGAAGCGGTGAGGGTTCTTGTAGGAGAAGGACCCGACCGGATTCAAGAATTGATCGGGTGGGGAGCCAAGTTCGACAAAGTCGGCGGTAAGTTTGCGTTTGCTCGAGAGGCGGCACACAGCCGAAGCCGTATCCTGCGAGCGCGTGGGGACGCGACGGGGAACGAAATGGTGCGAGTGCTGATTGCCGAGGTGAACCGGCAGAAGCGTATCCAGCGATTGGATCATCATTTTACGGTGGATCTCATTGTTGACGCGGGACATTGCTGTGGGGCCGTTGTTTTGGATGAAGGATCCGGCCGCCAGTTCGTGCTACCTGCTCGGGCGGTTGTCTTGACGACCGGCGGGGCTGGTCAGATCTATGCGCGGACGACGAATCCCCCGAATGCGACCGGCGATGGAATGGCGATGGCACTACGGGCAGGCGCGGTGCTTCAAGATATGGAGTTCGTTCAATTCCATCCTACTGCATTGTATTTGCCGTCGAGTCCGCCTTTTTTGCTGTCCGAAGCGATGCGAGGCGAGGGTGCACAGCTACGTAACAATAAGGGAGCTCTCTTCATGCAGCGGTACCACCCCATGGGGGCATTGGCGCCGAGAGATATCGTGTCACGAGCGATCTTGGCAGAAATGGCGGCAACGAAAGCACGCCATGTCTATCTTGATGTCACCCACTTGGGAGCGGAGTTTGTGAAGCGGCGTTTCCCGACCATTTATGCGACCTGTCTTCGCTATGACATCGACATCACGGAGGAATGGATCCCTGTGTCTCCCAGTGCGCACTATATGATGGGCGGGGTCTGGACGGATCTGAATGGTGCGACGACGATTCCAGGGCTTTTTGCTGCCGGGGAAGTCGCGTGCAGTGGTGTGCATGGAGCGAATCGCCTAGCCAGCAATTCCTTGCTCGAAGGATTGGTATTTGGTGCGCGCGCGGCTTCGGCAGCGGTGGCGTGTGCGGATCGACAGAAGTTTTCCACACTATTGTCCCAGAAGGCCACGCTCCAGGCGGGCCAATTCGGCACCTTGGAGGATGCGGAAAAATTGCGAAGCTCTCTGAGGCGGACGATGTGGGGACAGGTGGGCGTCATTCGTTCGGGAGAATCGTTGATCCGTGCTTGTGCGCAACTATCACGGTGGGCCCAATTGATCACCCAGCCGTTTGAAAACCGAGCCGCGCTGGAAGTGAAAAATATGGTGCAAGTGGCGCAATGCGTGGCGGAAGCGGCGTTGTGGCGGGAGAATAGTGTCGGAGCCCATTACCGGTCTGATTTTCCAGAGGCGAAGCGGGTTGGATGGCAACAACACAGTCGCCTGGTAAGTGGGGAAGTGACTACTGGGAGAACCGCCCAGAAATCGCGGGGGTTGCTGCTGTCTCTGGGGGGCCGTATCGGTTGACCGGGCGTTCCACGATGACACCGTCACGGACGAGGAACGTGCGATAGTAATGGAGCACCTTCCGGACGTACTGTCTGGTTTCATCGAACGGGGGAAGCGCTTGATAATGCTCAACCGCATTCTCTCCGGCATTGTAGGCCGCGAGGGCTAGCGGTAAATTTCCGTGGAAACGGTCGAGCAGTTGGCGCAAGTATTTCGTGCCTCCGCCCACATTATCATCCGGATCGTACATATCCCGCACATCCAGGCGCACGGCGGTTTGGGGCATCAGTTGCATGAGACCGATCGCACCAGCGCGAGACACTGCACGAGGATCAAAGTTTGATTCAGCTTTGATGACCGCTCGGATCAGCGCGGGATGGAGCCGGTGTTGGGAGGAATACCGACGAATGACAGGTTCGAGTTCTTGCTCAGACAAGGCAGAGTGGAATCGGCTGGATTCAATCTCGATTTTCCGGTAGCGAGAATCGGAAGGGACATTGGTGAGTGAGATTGAGCCGTTGGGTCCGATGAACTGATAAATTTCTGCCGTAGTGGTTGGGATGGCACAAGCCAGCGATCCGATTCCTACGGTGACCGTTGCGGTGAGTCCAATGGCTGCGTGCCGATGGAGGGATCGCATGAGAAGAGAAAAAGCATTGTGCATATTTGCAACGATAGCAGTCTACCGCCAGGTGTCAAGAAAATGCAGATCTTATGCCTCGAGGTCGGCAATGAATAGTGAAGAAAAACAATGGGTTTTGTGATGGGTGTGTGCGGCTAGGGTTCTAGAAAGTGTGTTCGGTTTGTTCTAAATAGGCTATGGATCTGCAGGGTGAGAAGTCCCGGGGCTCCCTTCCCCACCGGATGCCCGTCCACCATAGTGACTGGCATCACCTCCATGCTCGTGTTGGTGAGAAAACACTCATCCGCTCCATAGATTTCCTCGACCCCAAAGGATCCTTCATCTATGGGGATCTTCAATTCTTGCGCGAGGCCGAGGACAATGCCGCGGGTGATCCCGTCCAACAGGCCGCACGCAAGTGCTGGAGTGCAGAGCCGGCCTGCTCGGACGAAAAAGAGATTGCTGACGGTGCATTCCGTCAGATGCGACTCCCAATTAAGGAGGATGCTATCAAAGGCGCCGGCCGCGATGGCTTCCCGTTTGGCCAGGATATTGTTCAAAAAGTTTGTGGCCTTGATCTGAGGGGACAGAGCGCTGGGTAGGTTCCGTCTTGTTTTGGCGACGATCAGGTGTACGCCGTGACGGTATTGTTCGGGTGAGGGGGGGTGAAGCGGTTTGGCCATAATCACGACGGTGGGAGTTGGACACAGGGCTGGATCGAGGCCGATGTCGCCGGCTCCTCGGGAGATGGTGATACGAAGATACGCATCGGTGTGTTCGTGGCCGACGTCATTCCGTGCCATCGCCTCGTGGAGGAGCGCTGGCCATCTGTGTTCGGGGATGGGGATCGTCAGCCCGATTGCATCCGCAGACCGGCGAAGCCGAACAAGATGTTGGTCCGGCATGAAAATCCGCCTCCCGTAGGAGCGAATCGTTTCATAGACGCCGTCCCCATAGAGAAAGCCATGATCGAAGACGGAGACGACGGCCTCCTCTTCTCTCACAAACCGATCATTGAGATAAATCCACATGGTTAGCCTACATTATTCATGACGGTTCGTCGCGAAATCGCTGAGCCGCGTCGCGAGACCGGCGCGCGGAGCCGTGAGGACCCGATGCGTACTCGTGCAGTACGTTGAGGGTCCGAGGGGCGAGCCCGCTGGCCGAAGGCTCGTCGCAGCAGCGGATTCGGTGATTGCAGCAGAAGCGCTCATGAGTAATGCGGGCTAGGCCTGCTGCAGTGCGCTGAAGAAGGCCTGGGCTTTCTGGAGCGTTTCCTCGTATTCCTTGGCTGGATCGGAGTCGGCGACAATTCCTGCACCGACCTGCAAGTATCCCTTCCCCGCACACCATATCAACGTTCGAATCACGATATTGAGGTCGAGGTTGCCGTTCCAGCCGATGTATCCAAACGATCCGGTGTAGAGGCCCCGGCGTACCGGCTCTAGTTTCTCGATAATCTCCATGCAGCGGATTTTGGGTACGCCTGTGATCGTGCCTCCGGGGAACAGCGCTCGAATCAAATCAAAGGGAGTGGCATTCGGCTTCAGGACGCCGCTGATATGAGACACAATGTGGTTGACGTGGGAATACTGCTCGATCGCCATGAATTCGTCAACTCGCACGCTGCCGAATCGGCAGACGCGGCCCAGGTCATTTCGTTCGAGATCGACGAGCATGAGGTGCTCCGCCCGTTCTTTTTCATTGGCAAGCAGTTCACCAATGAGGCGTTGATCATCGCACGGGTCAAGTCCGCGTGGCCTGGTTCCAGCAATGGGGCGTGTGTCTGCCTGCCCGTTGTGCAAACGGACGAGCCGTTCGGGCGAGGAACTGATCAACGTGACGTCATCGAAGTGCATGAGCCCTGAGAAGGGCGAGGGGTTTACGGCCTGGAGACATCGATAGAGTGTCTGTTCATAGGGTTGTCGATCTATTTTATCGTCGTAGGTGTTTGGAGGATCCAAGGTGAATCGGTGCGACAAGTTGGCTTGGTAGATATCTCCGGCTGCAATATATTCTTGGCAGCTCCGGACTTGATTGAGGTAGGCATCCCGCGTTTGGTCGGGATGAAAAGCCTTTTGATCGAAGGAGGGGAAGTTCTTGAGGGGCAGAGGCCTTCGGCTCAACCTGGCTTCCCACTCGGCCAGACGATCTATACCCTCGTGATAGAGTTTCTCGCGAGGCTCTCCCAAAAACCGTTCCATGGGCGGGGAAAAGATAAGCTGCAGACAATCAGTTTGATGGTCGATGACGGTGACGATGTCATACAGACCGAATTGCAGATAGGGCAGCTGCAGGTCGTCTTTGGCCAAGGACGGAAGTATTTCGAATTCACGCACGAGATCGTAACTCAAGTAGCCGACCGCTCCGCCCCAAAAAGGGGGCAGGCCTGGAAGAGGCGCTATCGGGGGGTAGGTGAGGAGGCGACTGAGGCTGCCAAAGGGATCTTGTGAGGAGTGTTCGTCTCCTTCGTTGGTGCGAAGAACGGTCTGTCCTTGCCGCCCAATCAGCACCGCAAAGGGATCGCTCCCCAGAAATGAATAGTCGTGCCCGCGATGTGACCGTTTCCCGCTATCGAGGAGGAATGATGGCTGAGAGGGAGATGCGATCAGGCGGTATAACTCGAACGGTGTCCTGCCGCGTCTGTCCAGCGCGAGGACCAGAGGCTGTGGAGGTCCATCAAGGAACGATGATTGAGAGAAATGGGTCATGGATGAACGTGTACGGCTCCATCCCTGCGTGTCAAGCACTATACCCTACGGCACTGGTTTCATCCCAGTGCATGGTCGGCTTGACAATTTGACATTGATTCTGCTTGAATTGCGAGCCCGCCATCGGCAGAGTCTTTGTGGCCTCAGCTGCAGTGCGCTCTCCTCCGTGGGTACGACATGCCCCCTTCACAAGATCCATTGTACGCCGGGCTTGGCCAAGCGGTCCGGATCGCAACAGATCTGGTCGCCGCGCTGATTGTCGGAGGAGGGTTGGGGTGGCTGTGCGACACATACCTTTTTGATTCTTCCCCTTGGGGGATGGTTATCAGTCTAGTGTTGGGGGGCGTAGCCGGGATCAGAAATGCGTACCGGTCGGTGCAGCGGTGGCCGAAGACATAACGATTGTGACTAGACGAAACACATAAAGAGCGCCATGGAAGAAAGCCCGCTTCATCCCTTCGAACTTCACGAGTGGATCCCGATCTCGCTCGGCGGATTCGATATTTCCGTCAACAAGGCCGTTGTCATGATGTGGGTTGTCGTCGCCCTGGCGGCGGTGTTCATGGTGATCGCAGGATCAGCACGCAAACTGGTGCCCGGCAAGTTGCAGAGCATAGCCGAGCTCATGGTGGACTTCATTCGCAGCATGATCCTCGATACGATGGGCAAAGAGGGAATGCGATTTTTCCCGCTCATCGCTACGCTCTTTCTCTTTATTCTCTTCTGTAATCTTATCGGGTTGATCCCCGGCAGCTACACCGTGACGAGTCAGATTATTGTAACGGCTGTGTTCTCCTGCGTGGTGTATGGGATCAGTCTGGTCATGGGATTTCTGATCCATGGAATCAAGTTCTTAGGCATTCTCGTCCCGCCCGGTACGCCAGGGTGGCTATTGCCGTTAATGATACCGATCGAGTTGATGAGTCAGTTGGCGCGGCCCATTTCACTGGCTGTTCGGTTATTTGCGAATATGACGGCTGGTCACGTGATTCTCGGGGTCCTGTTCGGCATGGCGATTAGCGGCGGATTGTTGATCGGGTGGTTGCCCTTTGCATTTACGGTTGCGATATACGGATTGGAAGTCGGTATCGCGTTCATTCAGGCCTATATTTTTACCATATTGACCTGTGTCTACATTGGAGATGCATTTCATTTACATGGCCATGATAAGCATGCGCACTGACAGGCAGCTGAAAGGCCTTCCGGGAGCGTTCTCGGTCGACGTCTGCTCGTGGACGTACTCTATCATCCGCTTCAAGGCATTCGCGTCCTGCGGCCTTGCTGGGAAGAGATATTGAGCAGTCTGTTCGGGCGTACAGTGAGTTTTCATTAAAGGAGGATAGACAAACAATGGATTTAGGAGCAGCAGGGTTGATAGGCATGGGCTGTGCCGCAGCAGGGTTTGCCGGAGCCGGTGTAGGGATCGGCTACATTTTCGGGAAAGTGATTGAAGTGGTGGAACGCCAGCCGGAAGCTGAAGCTCGTGTCACAAAGTATATGTGGATCGGATTCGCGCTGGTGGAAGCCATTGCGCTGTATGGACTGGTCGTGGTGTTCATCATTATGGGACTCCGCAAGGGATAGCGAGGTAAGCGAAAGAAATGGATACTCCAATATCCCCTTACACCTCTACTCGGGGGAGCTCACATGCCGCAGTTTGAATCTCACTTTTTTTCTTCCCTAATTTTTTGGGAAATCGTGTCGTTCGCGATTCTCCTCTTCGTGCTCTACAAGTTTGCCTTTCCCGGCATCTTGAGCGTGTTGGAAGAGCGGGAAAAGAAAATTAAGGATAGTCTCGATCAAGCTGAGCGTCACCGGTCTGAGGCAGAGCGGAAACTCATGGAGTACGAGGCTAAGCTGAACATGGCTGCGAAAGAGGCCGAGGGGGTTCTGAATGCCGCAAAAGAACGAGCGCAGCGGCTCATGGAGGAAAATGAGCAGCGGATGACGATCGAAGCCGAGCGGATCAAAGGTGACGCGACGCGTGAAATCGATCATGAGCGGCGCAAGGCGATTCAGGATATTCGGGCTCAAACTACTGACCTGGTTTTGATGGTTGCGGAGAAGGTCGTGCAGCGGAGCCTGAACGAAGCGGACCACCGAAAATTTGCAGATGAGGCGCTTGAGGCGCTGTCAAAGTCTTATCAGCGATAATGCTTGGATCTGGCGGGGTCAGCCTAGGCTGACCCCGCCCGGTCTATATCCTTCTAAATCCACACAGATAAAGCGAAACCCTACTTTGCGCAGGCGGGCGCTGATGTGTGCACGCAAGTCCGGTTGATTCAACCGGGAAAAATCATCCGCTCCGACCTCGATTCGTGCGACCTCTCCATGCTCCCGTACGCGCATATGGTGAAATCCTTCAGCATGCAGAATGTCTTCTGCCTCTTCCACTCGACGGAGCTTTTCGATCGTGATCGGGACGCCGCGAGGGATTCTGGAAGAGAGGCAGGCTGCTGCCGGCTTATTCCAATTTGAGAGTCCCAACATTTGGGCCAGAGCCCGCACGTCAGATTTGGAGAGGGAGGCTTCGACGAGCGGGCTTCGAATACCCCACTCTCGCGCCGCCTTGATTCCCGGCCGATCGTCTCCGAGGTCATCAAGGTTTGTCCCGTCTGCAATCCATTTGCTCCCGCGCGGTTCCCGCAGCCCGTCCAACAATTGATAGAGATCGGTCTTGCAATGGAAGCAGCGGGCCGCATCGTTCTGCACGAAGGCGGGAATCTCGAGCTGATCGGTCCGGACCAGCTCGTGACGCGCACCGATCTCTATTGCAACCTGTTTCGCTCCGGTGAGTTCAACCATGGGAAACGTTGGGGAGACAGCGGTGAGGCCCAACGCCTGTTCGCCGAGTTGTTCATGGGCGATCTTCAAGACGACAGTGCTGTCGATCCCACCGGAATAGGCAACCAGGACGGACTGCATGTCCGAGATGACTTGGCGAAGCGTCGTGAGTTTGACGTGAAGGGAGTTGGTCATCATGGATACGTATCCTTAGCGTTGCGCCAAGCAGGCTGCAGAAAAACCATGTATGGACGGTAGTACATCACTGCTTTGCGCGTTCGGAATAACAAGAGAGTTCCACGCAAGATGCTCAAAAAGGCCAGTCTTGTCCTTCGTGAAAGGTGAAACGTAAGAGGTGAAAGGTTTCAGAAGAAGAGTCTTCGGCTATCCTACGTCTCACCTTTCACTTTTCACGTCTCACGCGTAACGATCTTCGTATGCTGGCTGGCTTTTTCAGCATCTTGCTAGAATTTGACCTTCGCTTTGGCGAGGTCGCCTACCACCACTAACGCGTATCGTTTAGGGTCCAGATATTGTTTGGCCATGCGTTGAACGTCTTCTTTCGTGACCCGGTCTATCCATTTCGGGTAGTCCGAAAAATATTCGAATCCCAAGCCATAGAGTTCCACTTGAGCGAGCACGTGCGCGAGTTTTCCCGTGGAATCAAATCGTAGGGGGAAGCTGCCCACGAGAAATGATTTCGCTTCGGCCAACTCCTGGTCGGATACGGGAGTATCGCGAATGGATTTGATCTCGGACAGGACGCTAGTGATGGCTTGATTCGTCGTCTCCGTCTTGGTTTGAAGGTTGACCCAGAAAGAACCGGGCATCAGCCGAGCATCGAAGTGGCTCATGATTCCGTAGACTAATCCCTGCTTGTCGCGAATCGAATCCATTAAGCGCGAGGAAAATCCTCCGGCCCCAAGGATGTAGTTCATGACTGTCACGGAATAATAATCCGGATGCATGCGTGGGATGCCCTCATGGCCAAGCACAATCGTAGATTGGGTGAGATCTTTCTCGATAAGTTGGACTGTTCTTCGTTCGACCGGCGAGGGTTTTTTCATATTCCGAGCTGTCGAGGCCACCTTTTTCCACGCGCCAAAATGGGTCTGTACGAGTGCCGTGGCCTGTTCAAGTGTCATATCGCCGACGATGGTCAGGATCACTTGGGAAGGGGAATATTCCTTTCCGTAGAAGGCTTGCACGTCGGCCAGAGTGATTTTATCAAGCGTCTCCTCTGTCCCGTTGACTGGCCATCGGTAAGGGTGCCCGTGGAACACGAGCTGATTGAACGCCTTCATGGCAATGTGGCCTGGGTCGTCATTGTCGCTGGCCATCTCGCCGAGGATTTGGGTGCGAATCCGTTCGAATTCCGGCTTATGAAACGCAGGCCGTTGCAACATGTCAGCGAGCAGGGTAAAGCCGAGGTCGAGGTCTTTCTTGAGAACGCGGGCGGAGACAGTGGTGTAGTCCTCTGAGGCTTTGGTTTCCAGGGCCCCGCCGACGAAATCGATTTGCTCTGCTTGCTGTCTCGATGTGCGCGTGGTTGTCCCTTCGTCCAGAAGACTGGCGACGAGGTTTGCGAGTCCTGCTTTGTCGGGAGGGTCTTGAGCCGAGCCAGCTTTGATGAGCGCGTGGATTTCAACGATGGGGAGGAAATGTTGTTCGAGAACGAGCACGGTGATGCCGTTTGTCGTGATAAATTTTGTCGGCGTGATCTCTGCCGCTCCACTGGAGCCGTTAGCCAGGAGGAGTGCGCACAGTCCTACCACGAGGGTGAGAGCCATCTGTCGTCGAGGCGTGCGGGGCCGTTGTCTTGTCGTCGACATCATCAGGGTTTCCCCTGTTGTGTTGCGGTGGAGGGTGTCTCTGGTTGTTTGGGAGGCAGAGGGATTAATGTGCCGACGGTCCGATTGTCTTCAATTAAATACTGACGAGCGACACGCTGAATATCTTTAGGCGTGACCGCTCGGATCTGTTCGACAAACTGGTCTATTTTCCGCCACCCGGCACCAACAGATTCAGCTTGGCCCAGCAGCATGGCATGCCGGAAGTTGGAGTCCTGTTCAAACACATGAGTGGCTTCCACTTGATTCTTTGCTCGTTGTAGTTCTTGCTCTGACGGTGGATCGGTCTGGAGCCGTTTGATCTCTTGATGAAGGGCATCCTCAACCGATTCCGGCTTCTGGCCTGGGCTCACGAGAGCATAGAAGTAGAAAAGGCCTGGATCGGCCTGCAGCAAGCTGTATTCTGACCCGACTGCCAACGCAGACTTTTGCTCGTAGACAAGGCTCTGGTACAAGCGCGCACTTTTCCCGTGCGAGAGAATTGAATCGAGGATGTCGAGTGCATACGAGTCTTCACTTGTAAAATTTGGCACACGATAGCCGATCATGACGAAGGGGACTTGTGCCTCTCGCTTCAGGAGAAAGCGGCGTTCACCTTTTTGCTCCGGTTCAATGGTGGCGATCGGTTTAGGTTCCGGCCCTCGCGGGATCGGTTCGAAGAGTTGTTTGATCGTGGGTAGCAAGTAGTCGGCGTTGATGTCGCCCACGACAATGAGGGTGGCATTGTTGGGGGAGTAGTAGGTGTCATAATGCCGCTGTAAGTCATCGAGCGTCATGGCGTCCAAGTCACCGAACCAGCCGATCACCGGCCA
The DNA here is from genome assembly GCA_005116885.1 of Nitrospira sp. Taxonomy (GTDB): domain Bacteria; phylum Nitrospirota; class Nitrospiria; order Nitrospirales; family Nitrospiraceae; genus Palsa-1315. The sequence goes on along the minus strand of SWDP01000016.1, from coordinate 50,198 downwards.
ATGGTAGGGGTGGCTGAAATAGGCCTGCGCGAAGAGCGCTTCGACCAGTGCGCCTTGGGGGTCGTCCTCTGTCCGAAGGCGTCGTTCTTCCTTCACCACTTCTCGTTCCGTCGTCAATTCAGGCCTATCGAGCACAAGCCCTTGCATGCGATCGGCTTCAAGTTCCAACGCCAGCTCGACGCGGTCGGCCGCGAGACTTTCAAAGTATGCGGTGAAGTCTTGGCTTGTGAAGGCGTTGTCTGTCCCGCCGTTCTTGCGAATCAGTCGGGAAAATTCGCCCTTGGGGTATTTGGCCGTGCCCTTGAACATCATATGTTCCAGCATATGGGAGAGGCCTGCGCGGCCCATCACTTCGTTGCGGGAACCGACTTTGTACCACACCTGGACGGTCGCAACCGGAGCTTTGGGAACTTCGACTAAGAGGACTTTCATCCCGTTGGAGAGGATGAACTCATGAGGTCCCACTGCAAACACGGGCGATGTGAGGAAGAAGACAAGACTCCCCGCAGCAGCCAACCACGATAATCGCATGATGGATTGAAAATGCAGCCAGGTCATGTTTGGGTGGTATGCACCACGTATGCTAGCAACGGGATTCAATTTGTGTCAAGGCACGTTCTGTGTATTCGGGGGAGAGATTCCCTAATTGGCCGCAGGCGCCAAGGACGTCGCGCCCTCGGCTTTTACGCACGAACACGTCAAGGCCCGCCTGGCGCAGGATGGTTTGAAAGGCAGAAATATTGCGGTCCGATGGGCGGCGGAAGGGACTCCCGGGAAATTCATTGAACGGGATTACATTGATCTTGCACGCAATCCCACGGACGAGTTTAGCGAGGCGGCGAGCGTCGTCGCCATCATCGTTCACCCCGGCTAGCAGAACATACTCAAACGTGAGTCGTCGGGTCGGTGGTAAGGGATAGCGGCGACAGGCGGCGAGCAACGTTTTAAGCGAGGTGATTCCATTGGCTGCCGGCATCAGGCGGGCGCGCTGGTCGTCAGTTGTGGCATTCAGCGAAATGGCGAGGTTGACGCCGAGCGGTGCGATATCTTTCAATCGCGAGGCGAGGCCGGCAGTGGAGACTGTTATGCGTCTCGGCGACCATCCGAGCCCCCACAGTTTATTGGTCATTCGCCGGATGGCCTCTGACAAGGCCTCCATATTGGCCAACGGTTCTCCCATTCCCATAAAAACAAGGTTGGTAATCCGCTCACCAGGGTCGAGATGATCTTGGGCGGTCAGCACTTGCTCCACGATTTCGTGTGATTTCAAGTTACGTTTCAACCCCATCGTGCCGGTCAGGCAGAATCCGCAATCCAGGGTGCAGCCGACCTGCGTTGACACACAGAGGGTTAAACGGTCCTCATCGGGGATCAACACAGTTTCGACGGTGAGTCCGTCGCTGAGCACGAGGATGAGTTTCCTCGTGTGATCAATCGAACGGAAGACGGTGCAACCTGCGGTACGCTGAATCGTGGCGTGTGAAGCCAGCGCGGTTCGCTCCAATTGCCCGAGGTCTGTCATCTGGTTGATGTCTGTGGCTCGACGTTGATAGAGCCAGCGCAAAATCTGACCGGCCCTGTAGCGAGGCCATCCGAATTGATGCACGAGTCGGCCAAGCCCTTCTTCGTCAAGGGCCAAGAGGTTCATGGGAGCTGAGCGTGATGGGAGGGGATCTTTTTCTTGCCGCATGGGTGCAGCCTATCACAGCCTCAAAAAGTGGAACAAGGTACAGGATTTATGCGGCTCTGCTGGCAACAAGGAAGACACACTGTTATATATACAGATCAAGAGGGAGACGAACGGTGCGCGACACTCTATATCAACGGATCAGACGACCTATGCTCCTTGGCATATCCATTGGCCTCTGTTGGTTTGGCTTTTCCCTCAGCCATGCGTCCGCCGATTCTCCCTCACCGTCGGTGTCGAGCAGTACTGATACGTGCGAGAGGGTGGAAGATTGCTTTCAGTCCGCAGCGTTGCCGAGGGAGAGGTTCGGGAAGACACTCACGAAAGAGCAAGTGTTGTTGCTCAAACTCGATCGGCTGCAACGTCTGATGGAACGATTCCCCGCCACAGTGTGGGCTAAACGTGCCGGGTTACTGTCCGGTGTGTTGTCCCTTGAACGAAATCCTGCCGTGGCGATTCAATTTCTTCGTACGGCACAGCAAGACTTTCCGATCTTGGATGACTATATCCGACTCTGGACAGGGGAAGCGCTGTTGAACCTCGGCGACCCCAAGCAGGCGGCAGGCATGTTCGAAAGCATCCGGCACGCGGTGCCGGATTCTTACTTATTGACGAAGGCCGCGTATCGGGCAGGGGAAGCGTGGTATCAGGCATCGAGTTGTCCTGAAGCGACAACATGGTTTATCAAAGCGGTGGAGCTGAACGATAAGGAGCCGGAGGCTCCCTTGGCGCTTCTTCGACGGGGCGCGTGCCAACTGCGGGAGAACAATGTACGGGAAGGCCGTGACACGTTGATGCGGCTCTGGGTTCGATTTGCCTATAGCGCGCAAGCGAAGGAAGCCGAAGCGTTATTGGCCTCGAACCTTGGCGGGGAGCCGTGGGTGGTTCAGTCGAGTGAGCGACTGGCGCGAGCCCAAGCGTATCTTGGACAATCTTTCCATGTCGAAGCGATTGAGGAGCTTCGAAAGTTTCTTGCGGCCGAATCGAAGTCGCCGCGGCGGACTGAGGCAAAGCTGAAGCTCGGGATCGCGCAGGTGCGGCTGAAGCAGTATGACGAAGCCCGAGAGACATTTCGTGCATTGGTGAAAGACGGAGGGGCGGAATCCCACGAAGCGTCGGTCTGGCTGGCTCGTGTCTATCTTCGGCAAGGGCAGGGAGACAAGTTGTTGGATTTTGCCAAGACGATGCCGACCGCTTCGCTCTCTGCCGAGCAGAGGGGGCAGATCACCTTGTTTGCCGGAATGTGGTTGGAGGATCAGGGGCGTTTCGACGACGCGATTGTGCGGTATCGGCATGTAGCCATGAATGGAGAACCGGCGTCCCAGCGTGCCGAGGCGCGTTGGCGCGCCGGATGGGTCTACTACCGTATGGCTCGGTACCGTGAGGCGGGTGACGAGCTTCGCCCGCTCATCGATCAGCATGACTACGATTTTGAGCCACAGGCGCTCTATTGGATGGGACGTGCAGCCGAATTGAGCCAGCAGCCTCATGCCCGTGAGCTGTATTCGCAACTCTGTCAACGATACGTCTATACCTATTACTGCCAACTGGCTCGCGAACGGACCGATCTTACGCTAGCGGAATCTCATGCGGCAGAACCGATTGCGGCAATTCCTTTGGTGAACGGTGGCACGCCAGCGAACGGTGAAGCTCCTCGTTCAGTGACTGCCAGGGCCGAAATTGGGCAGCAGTCGGCATACCGTCGAGCGCTTGAGCTCAAGACGCTAGGGTTAGACTTGGATGCAACGCGTGAGTTGGCTGGATTAACTGATCGCTATAACCAAGACCCCGATGTGCTCATGGCTCTCGCAGCGATGTTGAACGAGGTGGGCGCCTACCATCATGCGCTCCGACTGGCGAGGGCGAGGTTCCGTGATAAATTGGAACGAACCAACGGGATCGTCGATCCATCACTGTGGAAGGTGGCCTATCCGACCGGGCTACTTCCCACTATCAAGAGCCAGGGGGCCAAGGGCGTTGACCCTTATCTGGTGGCGGCGATCATTCGAGAGGAAAGTCAGTACGATTGGCAAGCTGTGTCGCGTGTTGGTGCGATTGGCTTGATGCAGGTGATGCCCGGAACCGCCCATACTGTCGCGCAACGGCTTGGGCTTCCTGCCGTCGGACGAGATGACCTTTTTGATCAAGAGACTAATATTCAGATTGGGGTCCATTACGTTGAGCAGTTACTTGAACAATTTTCTGGAAATGTCGCGCTGACCATTGCGTCATACAATGCGGGGCCAGCCATTGTTGGAAACTGGGTTGCGCTGCATCCCGGGCGAAGTCAGGATGAGTTCATCGAATTAATTCCGTATCAAGAAACGCGGCAATATGTGAAGCGCGTTCTGCGAAGTTACCGAGAATATATTCGGCTTGACAAAGCCTCGTGATGGCCCTTTCTTGACAAGATCTAGACAAGTTTCTATAGTGCCCCCCAACCTATTGTGGTCTTATGGGAGAGAGTGAGGGAATGGCGCTTGATCGACTAGACGCGTTTGAAAGTCGTATTAGGGACCTGGTGAAGCTCGTTCAAGAGCTGAAGAAAAAGAATGCAGCCATTGAAGAAGAATTAAAGGTTGCTCGACGACGACTGACAGAGAAGGATGAAGCGAACCGACGGTGGGAGCAAGAGCGTGTCGATATCAAGTTGCGCATCGAACGAGTGCTCAGTGACGTCGAATTGTTGGAGTGCCTAGAAGAACGCAAGGAGGTGGCCCGTGACTAAGACCATTGACGTGGAAATCTACGGCCAACGGTACACGATCCGTGGTGAGGCGGACGAAGGGGAAGTCCGGCGGCTCGCGAGCTTTGTCGATGGCCAGATGCGCCATCTCGCTGAAGGGATGAATACGACGACCCCGTCCAAGCTCGCTGTACTGACAGCCCTCAATTTAGCCCATCAGTTGTTTGAGCTCGAACGAAAGCGTGCTCAAGGTGAAGCGGATATCGAGCGACGGATGAAATCGCTTATGGAATCAATCGAGGAGCAGGTGCCGACCTCGCTCTTTCGTTAGATTCACGTTGCAAAGAGTGTTCCTCTTTGTTATCGTACCTGTGTGCGTAGGGGTGCTGTAGTTTTTACGATTAGGGATATGATGAGGTTAGGCTCCAACCGGTTTAGTGATCCGGGTATACGATGCAGGCACTGCGGAATAGATGTGGGTTCATGACGCTGGCGAAATTGAGGCAGTTAGAGTGTGTACAAGGGTTCAGATACTTTATGTATAACCTCTTGGAGATGTTGGGCAAGGTTATGGAGTTCCTGTGGCCGTCGAGGAGTGCGGTTTGGGGAAATAGCCAGCAGCTAATTCCGATTCGCGCACTCAATCCTCCCGTACGGAGGGTACTGTACCGACGTCGATGGTCTTCGTGGGAACTATCTCGCACAGGACATACCCTTCATCTCAATCCAGCAAGGCCCCATTCCCATTGAGCCCGTACTCGGAGTAGGTCCGTAGACCGTGTTTTCAGCCATCCGCTTCTAATCTCTCATCTCTCCACTGCAACCCCCGCATTTAAGACCGTTGAATAACGTTGTATCACATGAGGCGCAGAAGCAGGATTCTTCTCGTCTTGTGACTGTAAGGGGGGAGTCTACATGTCAGACTCAATTATTGCGTATCTATTGACAGGACTCATAGGTGGGCTGCTTGGAATTGGCCTTTTTGAGCTGGTCCGCCGGTCATCGGGCGCTAAGAAGAAGGTGCAGGAAGAGGAACAAGCCCGGCAGGCCGTACAGAACGCTCAGCGGGAGGCGGAGAATATTCTCAAAGAAGCGAAGCTGGAGGCAAAAGACCTTCTCTTGCGGTCGAAAGAGGAGCTCGAAAAGGAGCAGAAGGTTAAGATGCTTGAGTTCGCGACTGTCGAAAAACGCTTGATTCAGCGGGATGAAACCATCGAAAAACGAATCGGTGTGATAGACAAGCGGGATAGTGAGGTCCAGAAGCGAGATCAAGACCTCGGGAAGCGAGAAGAGAAACTGCTGGTTAAGGAAACCGCGTGTACTCGAGTGGAGAAAGAGCATCGTGAGGCATTGGAGCGCATTGCGGGAATCACCGCCGAAGAGGCAAAGAAGCAGCTCGTTCAAGAAATGGAAAGTCAGGCGCGGCTCGAGGCCGCTGGGCATGCCAAGCGGACGATTGAAGAAGCGAGGGAGAATGCGGAGCGAGAAGCGCGCGAGATCATTACCAATTCGATTCAACGTGTGGTGCGTGACTATGTTTCTGAATCCACGATTTCTGTCGTGCCGATTCCGAATGATGCGATGAAGGGACGGATCATTGGGCGGGAAGGGCGTAATATCCGTGCGATTGAAGCCGCAACCGGGATCGACCTGATTATCGATGAAACGCCTGAGGCTGTCATTGTGTCGGGCTTCGATCCATTGCGCCGCGAAATTGCCAAGGTCTCGCTCGAACGGTTAATGCATGACGGGCGTATCCATCCGACGCGGATTGAAGAAATCGTTGAAAAGGTCAAGGTCGATATCGATAAACTCATGTATGAAGAGGCCGAGAAAATCATCTTTGAGTTGGGGCTCTCGGATTTCCACCCGGAGTTAATCAAGGTGCTGGGTCGGCTTAAGTACCGGACCAGCTATGGGCAGAACAATCTCTACCATTCGCGAGAAGCGGCGTACATTTGCGGCATCATGGCGTCGGAGCTTGGCCTCGATGTGAAATTGGCGAGGCGGGGAGCGTTGTTGCACGATATTGGGAAAGCCGTCAGCCACGAAGAAGAAGGGCCGCATGCCATGTTAGGTGCTGAGATCGCCAAGAAATACGGCGAGAGCGAGAAAATTGTGAATGCCATTGCGGGGCACCACGAACAAGTCCCGCCGATCTGCCCGGAATCGGTGTTGGTTGCTGCGGCTGAAGCGTTGTCTGCAGCCAGGCCTGGGGCGAGACGGGAAGCCTTGGAGACCTATGTGAAGCGGCTGGAGAAATTGGAGTCGCTTGCTACGACAATCAAAGGGGTGCAGAAGGCGTATGCCATTCAAGCAGGCAGAGAAATCCGTGTCATTGTTCGACAGGAAGATATTACTGATGCCGAGTCGTTCCAGCTGTCTCGGGATCTTGCGAAGAAGATTGAACAGGAGCTGACCTATCCCGGTACGATACGAGTGACAGTGATTCGTGAGAGCCGGTATGTGGAGTATGCCAAGTGAAGGTTCTGTTCATCGGCGATATTTTCGGAGAGCCTGGGCGTCGTGCATTGGCCAGGGCTGTTCCAAGACTTGTGGCTCAGCGACAGATCGATATCGTGATTGGGAACGGCGAGAATGCGGCTGGTGGGTTTGGTATTACGCCGGAGTTGGCAGAAGAGTTGTTTGATCCCGGCTTGTCGGTGATTACGACGGGGAATCATGCCTGGGATAAGAAGGAAATTCTCGACTACTTTCCCCGGGAGCCACGACTCCTTCGTCCGGCTAATTATCCGAGTGGTGTACCGGGGCACGGAAGTGTGGTGGTCGAGTCGGCCGGCGGGGAGCAACTCGGCGTTCTTCAGCTGATGGGGCGAGCCTACATGCCGACATTGGACTGTCCGTTCCAGGTAGCAAAGAAAGAATTGGCCGCACTGAAGAAGCGAACGGCGGCCGTGATTGTCGATATGCATGCGGAAGCCACATCAGAGAAAATGGCGATGGGGCACTATCTGGATGGAGAGGTTGTTGCTGTAGTCGGTACCCATACGCATGTGCAAACGGCCGATGATCAGATCCTCCCGAAAGGTACTGCGTATCTGACGGATATCGGGATGACCGGTCCGCTTCATTCCGTCATCGGGGTAAAAAAAGAGCTGGCGATCGAAAAGTTTCTGACCGGGATGCCACGGCGCTTCGAAGTGGCCTCAGGTCCCTCCGTCTTTTGCGCGGTGTTGCTTGAACTTGATGCACGTCTTGGCAAAGCATTGTCGATCGAACGAATTCGCATCATTGACTAAAGGAGACTCGCCACGAACCTTCCTGGTTTTGCCGATTCCCTCTCTCTCTCTGCTGCTCCGAAACGGGTGTTCACGGTTTCGGAGTTGACGGGGCTGCTTCGCGTCTCCATCGAAGAACAATTTCCCGACTTCTGGTTAGAGGGCGAACTCTCGAATCTTCGCGCCCCCGGGTCGGGACACGTCTATTGCACGCTCAAGGACAGAACGAGCCAAATTCGCGCGGTGTTGTTCCGGTCCAGTGCAGTTCGGCTGCGCTTTGCCTTGCAAGAAGGGCTACAAGTCATCGTGCGAGGAAGGCTTACGGTCTACGAGCCGCGCGGGGAATATCAGATCGTGCTTGATACGGTAGAGCCGAAGGGAGTCGGCGCACTGCAGCTGGCATTTGAACAGTTGAAAGAACGATTGGCAGCAGAGGGGTTGTTCGATCAAGATAGAAAGAAACCGATCCCAGTATTTCCTCGGACTGTGGGTGTGGTGACTTCACTGACCGGCGCAGCCATTCGAGATATCCTGGCTGTTCTTCGGCGACGCTGGCCGACGCTTCATATTCTCATCGCTCCGGTTCAAGTCCAAGGAGAGGGTGCCGGGCGTCAAATTGCTCAGGCGTTGGCTGATTTGAACGACTGGGGGTCTGTCGATGTCATCATTGTTGGACGAGGTGGAGGATCGCTGGAGGATCTCTGGAGTTTCAACGAAGAGAATGTGGTGCGTGCTATTGCCGCATCCCATGTGCCAGTGGTGTCGGCTGTCGGGCATGAAATCGATGTAACGCTCGCTGACTTCGTCGCAGACCTCCGGGCGCCAACGCCCTCGGCGGCAGCGGAGGCGGTGGTTCCGGTGTTGACCGACATCGTAGAGCGATTACGGGAGCTGACGGTCCGGACTGGGCAGGTAATGCTCCGGCATTGTGCCTTCGAGCGGCAACGGCTTGATGCCGGGATTCGAGGGGTGACGGATGTACGCTTTCACCTCCAGGAAGCGGCACAACGGACCGATGATACGGTCGATCGATTGCGCGAACTGGTTCAACAACTGCTTACGTTCGCGCGTGAACAGGTTCACAAAGCGCAGCGTGATCTGTCCGGTCTCAATCCTATTCTCACGATCAAGCAAGGTCTTGCGACCGTTCCGCAATTCTCGAAGCGTCTTGAAGGGCTGGTAACGGGTTGCAAATATTACGATTGCCATTTGCTGATTTGCAGCTTGAGAAAGAGGGCCATTTAAAGTCTTGGTTCTTAGAATACAGTGCTACTCTACCTCCTGAATTTAAAAAGTTTCTGCCAACAAATTATCATGGCGATAGTTTTTTAGGTGCTCATGTGCGTTATACATATGTAGGCCCACATATTTTGAAAATCGTGAAAGAACGAATATCTACTCTTGGCGTAGATTTAAATAAATTTGATGTACATGTAAGGACCAAACAAGACGACCATTTAACAGAGGGAAAACGAATAAACAGAATTTTGCTACAAGGGATGCAAAAAGAAAATACAGGTTTTCTGAACAAATACTCTAATGTATGTGATGTCGCGATCTATTTTTGGCATATGCAAAGTTGGTCTAAAAACCAAAATGGTTTTATTGGCTTTACAGACTTATCCTTCAAGGGAAACATAGTTCATGACACCATAAATTTAGCCACAGGTCAAAATGGCGATCCCAAGAATGAGGAGGATTTGTGGGATTTACTAAATTCTCCGTTAAGGTTGCATAAAAATAATGTTTGGGGCCGGTATTTGGGATTAAAGGTGGAGGAACTGGAGGAGGAAGGGCGCAAGTCCTTCCGATGGAAGACATCAATCTTCATTTGACCGGCGATGCCCATGCGGTATCGGCCAGTCACAATCTCTTGTCGGCATTTGTTGATAATCATCTGTTTCACGGGAATAGACTTCAGGTAGATCTTAATCGAATCACATGGCCACGGACCTTGGGAGTCAGTGATCGGGCATTACGCCAGATCTCGCTGGGAGAAGGGGCTGCGGGTCGCAGGGGGCAGTTTGTGATTACCGAAGCGTCTGAGGTCATGGCGATGCTGGCATTGGCATCGAGTCAAGCCGATCTACGGCATAGGCTTGGACAGATCCTCGTTGGGTTTACAGCGGATGGTCAGCCAGTGCGGGCAGAAGAGTTTGGATGCGCCGGATCCATGGCAGTCTTGCTCAGAGAAGCGTTATTGCCGAATTTGGTTCAGACTCTGGAGGGGACGCCAGCATTTGTGCATACTGGTCCGTTTGGGAATATCGCCCACGGGAATTGTTCGATCCTTTCCGATGCCATCGCCTTGCGTTGTGCAGACTATGTCGTCACGGAGGCTGGATTTGGGAGTGATCTCGGGGCCGAGAAATTTTTCAACATCAAGTGTCGCCTCTCAGGATTCAAGCCGGCAGTCGCTGTGGTGGTGGCGACGCTTCGCGCACTTAAGCTTCACGGTGGTGGAGGAACTGTCAAGGTTGGAGCCACGCTTCCAGTGGGGCTTACTGGGCCTAATCAGGAGGCATTGGTCAAAGGCTTTGCGAATCTGGAGCAGCATATTGCGAACGTGAAAGCCCATGGGGTGCCTGTGGTGGTTGCGGTCAATGCGTTTGTCGATGACCCGGTGGCTGAGCTTGAATGGGTGCGAAAACGGGCTCGTGAGGTTGGTGCGGTGGATGCCGCAGTCTCAACACATTGGGCCGATGGTGGAAAAGGGGCTGAGGCACTGGCGAAAACTGTGGTGAATGCTACTGAGACCACGTCTACGTTCAAGCATTTATATGACGTCGGCTGGCCGATTAAGAAGAAAATTCAGACCATTGCCACGCAAATGTATGGGGCTTCAGCCATATCGTTCGATGCGCAAGCTGAACGAGATATCGACATCGCGCAGCAGCTCGGACTCGATCAGTTGCCCATTTGTATGGCGAAGACGCCGTTATCGCTGTCGCACGATCCGGCGTTGAAGGGGCGTCCGTCAGAGTTTACGCTGCCGGTTAAAGAGGTGAGAATCCTCGCAGGAGCCGGGTTCCTGACGGCGGTCTGCTCAGGGATTCAACTTATGCCTGGATTGCCAAAGAAACCGGCAGGGGAGCGTATTGGAATTGATCCAGGCACGGGAGAGATTGTGGGGCTGTCCTAATGGTTAGCGCTGTTTAAGATAGCGGAAGAATTCTGAGTCTGGGCTGACCACCAGGGTGGACTTGTCTTTGAAGGTCTTCTTGTAGGCCTCCATCGAGCGAGTAAATTCAAAAAAGTGAGGATCCTGTCGATAGGCGTCCGCATAGACCTTAAAGGCTTTTGCATCCCCCGCTCCCCGAAGTTCTTCCGATTCCTTATACGCTTGCGCCAGAATAATTTCGCGATCTTTTTCTGCTTCTGAGCGGATTTTCTGCGCTTCTTCAGCGCCTTCTGCGCGATACTGTTTGGCCTGCCGTTCCCGCTCTGCTTGCATCCGGGCGAACACGGCCTTCTCGTTCTGTTCAGGGAGGTCGGCGCGCTTGATTCTCACGTCCTGTATCTCGATTCCATACGCTGACGCTTTCTCATGCGACCGCTGGGTCACGATTTTCATGAGATCGGCGCGGTGATCTGCGACGATTTCCAGAAGGTCATGGCGCCCAAGTTCGACCCGGAGCTCAGAATAAATAATGTCGTTGAGCCGTTGCAGCGCTCCCCGTTGGGTTTGAAAGTTCTGATAGACCTTGAGGGGATCGACGATCCGCCATTTGGCGTAATTGTCAAGAAGGAGGGTCTTCTTGTCTTGGGTGATCACGTCTTGCGCATCTGAGTCGTAGTCCAATAGACGCTTATCGAAGTAGGTGACCTCTTGAATGAACGGTATTTTCACATACAGCCCCGGCTCCGTGATATTACGGACAGGCTTTCCGAGTTGGACCACGATCGCATTCTGGATGATGTCGACGACGAAAAGCGGTGAGGCTCCCAGGAAAAACAACCCAGCGACGACCACGAGCAGTGCAATGATCAATCCCTGCTTGGTCATGATTTACGGTCCTCAGTGGTGGCGCTGGTCATGGGCTTGTGACGATCGAGCGGAAGGTACGGAAGCATACGATCGGCTGCTTTGCCGTCAATGATGATCTTCTCGACGTTCGGCAGGATTTCTTCCATGGTTTCGATATAGATCCGCTTGCTGATGATGTCTTTGGCTTGATTGTATTCTTTCAACGTTGCCGAAAAACGGTTGGCTTCACCCTGGGCGCGATCAACACGCGCCTGAGCATTGCCCTTGGCCTGGTTCACCACCTGGGCGGCTTCGCCTTGGGCTTTGGGGAGAATGTCGTTGCGATAGCTCTGAGACTGGTTGATGAGTTTCTCTCGATCTTCTTTCGCGTTCGTCACATCCTTAAAGGCCGCTGCCACGGCTTCGGGAGGGCTGACGTCCTGTAGTTGAATAGCGGCGATTTGGACGCCGCCTTGATACTGGTCGAGAAGCGATTGCAGGAGTATCTGAGTATCTTGCTGGATCTGGGCCTTGCCGGTCGTCAACGCCTCGTCGATTTTGCCCTTACCGACCACTTCCCGCATAGAGGCCTCGGCAGCTTTTCCGATCGTCTCATCGATTTGTGCGACGTTAAAAAGATAGTTGGCAGACTCTTTAATCTTGTATTGCACGATGAATTCGATGGCCAGGATGTTCATGTCGCCGGTGAGCATCAAAGCTTCTTGGGCGAGCATCTGTTGGCGGCCTTGCCGATCTGTGCGGAAGCCGACCTCGATGCGGTGGAGTTTTTGGACCTTTGGCTGCAGGACGGTTTCGACAAAGGGGATCTTCGCGTGAGGGCCAGGTCCCACGGTTCGGACAGGGGTGCCAAATCGCTTGACGACGCCCTCCTCATCCGGGGCGACGATAAAGGCACTATTCCAGGCAAGAAAGATGACCAGCCCTGCCAAGGCGACGTTTCTGAAACCGCTCGAGGGCATCAGATTCTTGAATGAGGGCAACAGATTCTGAAACTGCGATTGGGCCTGTCTCAGGGCATCCTCAAGCGGGTCGCTTTTCTTGCTCCAAGGATCTTTAGGGTCCCAGACCATATAAATCATCAACCGATGTTATGATAGCGAATGATCTCTAACCGGATCACCTTAGCAGACTGCCTAGACGCGACGCAATCACGATAATCCACAGAGGGTCCCTCATGCCTTTTTGGTGTGTATGAAGGGATACCTGTGTTGTCGGGGAAAGCGAGGTAAATGGCTGAACTCTTCCTCGTTTTTGTTGATGGGATGATCCTGCTCCAAGCAAGGACACGGCTGTAACCGATCCATTACGCAGGCGGATTTTTTGGGTACCTGGCTACAGAGTTCTGGTGAGGATGAGGTAGGCGATACCAGCGAGGAGAGCCGACGCTGGCAACGTCACCACCCAAGCCAAGGCCATGTCACGCACGGTTGTCCAGCG
>SWDP01000016.1:34646-37061 GCA_005116885.1 Nitrospira sp. | reverse complement strand
TCGGCATATTGGTGATCGTGTAGAGTCGGTTGAACTCGACATTATGGCGAGTCTGGAGTTCTTTTCGAAACTGCGCTTCGATCGCCTCTTGCTTGGGAGGGAGAAAGGCTCCGACCGGATTACAGACAAGATTCAACGACAACCCGCTGCCAGCCTGGCCATAGCCGAGCCGATTGAGGAGGCGAAGCGCCTGGATCGATTTGTCAAACACGCCCTCGCCTCGCTGCGCATCGGTCTGGCCAGCGCGGTAATAGGGCAGCGATGCGACGATTTCCACACGATGCCCGGCAAGGAACTCTGCCAGGTCCGCTTGGGATGGAAGGAGTAACACGGACAAATTGCAACGATCCATCACGTGGCGACCCAGCGCCCGGCTCTGTTTAACCAGCCAGCGAAAACTGGGGTTGAGTTCCGGTGCGCCGCCCGTGATATCGACCGTTGGAATATCGGTCTGAGCGAGCGCGCGAATGCACTGTTCGGCCGTTTCGCGGGCCATGCTCTCAGTACGGTCAGGTCCCGCATCAACGTGGCAATGTTTGCATGTCTGGTTGCAGAGCTTGCCGACATTGATCTGAAAGACGGTGATCCCGGTGGCACGAAGCGGGAGCAGGCCGATGTGATCGAGTTGTGTCTCGAAGGGGGGGCAACTCGTGGTCCTCTCGAGCATTTTCAATTGCTCAGTGGGAGAGGCGAGGGGGTTCTGTTGTCCCAGCAAGGTCAGTGGCATAGGGGTTTGATCACAATGTCATGGTCCGTTTTGAGACCGACTCACCGAGATCTTCTGCGTGACTCAGTGTCACGATGTATCAGCAGCAACTCCCATTGGGGGTGCAGGTCACGGCATCACCACCGACCTGCCGGCCCGCGCGATTAATGATCGCAAAATGGGGAGCGTAGCCGTCAGTTTCTATTACGCGTAGAGTCTTCGAACAGATTTCCACCGGTTCGCCTCGGCGATACACATGGTGATCGTCATCGGACGCTTCGACGAAGGGTCCGGCGAGCATGGCATAGTGCCCTTGCCAGGTACATGGAGCGTCTGCCGGGTACACGGCGGTCCATCGGTCGTCGGTTTGATCCAGCCAGAGAGGCTCGGAGGATAGGACGAAATGAGATGCCAACGGGGTCTGGCTCAATAGGCACATAGCGTCGGGAGTAATCGGCTGAGGAATGCCTCGAAGATGAGTCGTGCCCAGTTCATCGACCACTCGGCTGAATGGCCCACGGAGCGTCGCATAACGAATATCCGACTGAGAGGAGCTTGCGGGGAGTTTATATCCTGTCAAGGTGACGGAGAAGAAATGAATGCCGTCAATCACCTGCCAAGGAGAGGCTTTGGTTAGATGAATACCCAGGAAACCGGCTTCTCCTATCCCCGTAATATAGTCGGTGAGCGTCAGCGCCCCGGAAAGGCAGTCGCCCCACTTTTCTGAGTCATGCACCAAATACTGCGGAACGGGCTGATCGGCTATGATGTCGGAGATCGTAAACCGTCCACCTGCTTTGGCGACACGAAACATCTCCCTGAAGACTTTCCGTTTATCCGGTGCCAGATTGATCACGCAGTTGGAGATGATCAGATCGGCGGTGCCATCGCTGACCGGCATCGCGTCTGCCATCCCTTTGCGAAACTCGACGTTGGAGGAAGCATATCCAAGGTTAGCTGCGACGACGGGGGCATGCGTTCGGGCGATGGCCAGCATCGTGTCGGTCATGTCGATCCCGATGACGTGGCCCGTGGGGCCCACGAGCCGGGAGGCTTCAAAACAATCGATGCCGCCGCCCGTGGGAAACGGTCTTGAGTCCGGCCGGCGTCCCACAGCCATACGAAATCTTGAGCACTTCTTCCGGGATGAAGGATTGGAGATCGGCCATGTCGTAACTGGTCGGACAGCACATCTGTTCGCCCGTTGACGCAGCACGCGCATATCGTTCGCTGACTTTTTGGGTAATCTGATCTAGTGGCATAGTCTCCTCACAGGCGATTGCACAGATGCGGGCCTGTCCATGTACCAACTCCCAGCCGGTACGTCAACTCCGTTTTCCCTCAGGTTCCCCAGAACATGGAGGGGAAAGCAGAGTCACTCACAGTGCCCAATTGTGAGTCTATGATATACAGCGTATCTTACAGCTTCGATGTCATACAAGGGATCACGGTAGAAGCTTCTTCTATTGACGCTCGCGTGTCAGATCCTCAGGGTAGAGGATGGGCAGCAGATACGGTGCGATGAAGTCGGAAGAATAGACAGTTTTGCCGCCCTGCGGGTGCAACGAATTCTCCAGCGGCGTAAGCGGGCAGATTGATTGAAGAGCGCGTCATTCCGACTTGAGAAGATGGTTAGGCGGGGATAGACCTGTATGCGATTCAAATAGAGCCAGCGATTCCAATGATGTGTTGAGCGACACGGCAGGTTT
>SWDP01000016.1:30400-34546 GCA_005116885.1 Nitrospira sp. | reverse complement strand
ATAGAGGGATTTCTGGCCATCGAGCTTCCGCACCGTGGCCTCGATGGCCTTATTGAAGTATCCCTCTTCGTGATCGGTCTTCACCGCGTCCCAGAATCCAAAATTGACATAGAGTTTACGGGGGGTCATGGAATACAACGAATACGAGACAGATGGGTCATAGGCAGTCACAGGACAGACCCAGACCGGCTTGATTCCGATCTCCTCATGGAAGAACTGTGCAAATTCAGGCGCATGCTCGATTGGAACTTCGACATCCTGGATAACGGCTTCTTGCCGCCCCCGAATCGTCCTGGCAACCCATTGCGCAGCGCGTGAGTGACGGAACCACTTCAAGACCTTCCAATACGCCGTGGAATTAAGACGTTCTTTCCCCCAGAGCCACCGCACCACGGAGTACTGCAGGAAAAATTGTTTGGAGCACCAGAACCAATCGGTGTCCCATCGCCAGAGATAGTCATGCGCCGTGAGATAGTCCGTTGTTTTGTGCCGGATCGATTGATAGTACATGTTCCGGTAGGTGTAGTCGCTGATCCATTCGGCGTGGTCGATGAACTCACCGGTGGTGATATAGAGTTCCTTGTCGTGAAACATCGCCCCGTCGATGAAATCCACAGACCGCTCATTGCACATTCGCGCGATCTCACGGAAATATTGTTGCCAGTCTGAGTACCGGTGATGGGTTAGTTTGACATATGGCTTGATGGGAACGAGCTTCACTTTCAGCTTCAGCACATACCCCAGCGTGCCATAGGAGTTGGGGAAACCGAAAAACAAGTCGCTGTACTCATTCGCGTTCGTGGCCACAACCACTCTTCCATCGGAAAGAAGAATTTCGAGTTCCTGCACTGTTTCGTGCACAAAGCCATATTTGAATGAAGACGATTCGATCCCGATGCCGGCGATGGCTCCCCCAATGGTGATCGATTTGAGCTGGGGCACGACGGTGGGCATCAGCTGGAACGGGAGTGTTTCTCGCACCAGCTCTTCATAGGTCGTCAAGCCTTCGACTTCCGCAAACTGCTCGCGTTCATCCACCCTGATTACATGGTTGAAATCGCGCAGGTCGAGCCGATGCACGCGCGCCTGCGCGCGCTGCCGGAATAGATTGGATGTGGTTTTTTCAAGCGCGAGCGGATCGGCCACGTTCATCGAGCGAAGGGCTGTCACCGCGCGCGCTCGTTTGCCGGCGTATTCCTGCTGCGAGATCATGCCAGTTACCGCACCGATTCATATCCACCCAGTACGCCCTGCTTGGACATCACAATTTGCCAGAGGTGAATTTTTCTGGCGCGGAACGCGCCCGCGAGGGATAACAGATAGTAGCGCCACATTCGATGGAAGCGCTCGTCGAACTTCGACTTAAACTCATCCCGGTGCTTGTCCACATTGTTCTTCCAGGCCACGAGTGTTTTGTCATAATCGGGTCCGAAATTGTGCCAATCCTCCATCACCAGCAGTCCATCCATTGCGGCGCCGAGCTGGGCCACAGAAGGCAGCATGCCACCCGGGAAAATGTACTTGTCAAACCATGGATCGGAGGTGGTGACTGAGGCATTGTTCGCGATGGTGTGGAGCAAGAAGAGGCCGTGCGGTTTCAATCGGCTATGGGCCGTTTCCATCAACGTCCGGTAATTCTTATATCCCACGTGTTCCGTCAGACCGATGGCCGCGACCTTGTCGAATTCACCGGTCGCTTCCCGGTAATCCCCCTGAATCACTTCAACGGGAAGGCCTTTACACCATCGGCGCGCAAAGGCCACTTGCTCCGAGGAAATATTATGGGCCACCACCGAACAGCCGTACTTGCTGGCTGCATATTGGGCGAAGCCCCCCCATCCGCACCCGAGTTCGAGGATACGGTCGCCCTTGCGGAGCTGCAGTTTCCGGCAGATCAACTCCAGCTTCTGTTCTTGTGCCTCTGCCAGAGTCTGCACCCCCTTCCAATAGGCGCAGGTGTATTGCATGTGCGGGTCCAGCATCTTTTCATAAAAGTCGTTGTCCAAATTGTAGTGTTCCTGCGCCACTCTCTTGGAGAGTCGCTTGTTTTGCATATTGAAGACGCGCGCTTTGACGGCATTGACGATGAGGCGCTTATCGACGATGTCTTTGTCGAGCTGGACGGTGTGGACCTTTGCGAAAAACTCGTCCAGCTGAGCGGAATCCCACCATCCATCCATGTATGACTCGCCAAGCCCTAACGATCCCTCGGCCAGGACACGACCATAGAGTTTGTCATTATGCACCTGGATATCTCCAGGCTGAGTGCCATCGATTGTGATCCGGGCCTTATCGAGCAATCGCTGAATACTCTGCTTGTGGCTCATCGCGTGCCTATCCTTATTGACTTCAAGGGGGTCTATGCGGTGAAAATATTATTCCGGTCCCGTGCTATGAGCTGGCAGAGTCTGGCCCATGTGGGCTTCACGTTCGGCAGCGATGGTTCTGGCTTTGATGTGTTCGGGAGGCACTCTGAGGTCCCACACGATTCCAAACCACGACAAGAATGACAAAATGTAATAGGACAGGTCCACTTCCCACCAAAACCATCCCTGTCTTGCGGCCAACTGATAGTAATGGTGATTGTTGTGCCAGCCTTCTCCACAGCAGAGGATGGCAAGAATGAAACTGTTCTTACTCCCGTCGTTGGACTTGTACCTGACTCGGCCGATCATGTGGGTAAGGGAATTGATGAAGAATGTACAATGATACAACGCAGTCGTTGAAATAAAAAATCCCCAGATGAGGCCAGGAAAGCCCCATAGGCTGTAGATCAGCAGCGCGTAGACGAGTGGCGGGATGAAGTAGAACCGGTTCAGGAAGCAGATTTCAGGATATTGACGAAAGTCCTTCACGAGATTCATGTCGGTTGGCACAGAATGAGCCGACAGGATCCATCCGACGTGAGAAAACCAAAATCCTCGTTGCAGTGGGGAATGAATATCTTCTTCCTGGTCTGAGTTTTTATGGTGATGCCGATGGTGAGCAGCCCACCACAACACGCCTTTCTGTGCAGATGTCATCGCGAGGAACGCCAAGAGAAACTGGAATAGTCTGCTGGTCTTATACGAGCGATGGGAAAAATAGCGGTGATATCCTGCCGTGACGGCAACCATTCTCAGATAATAGCTGCCGATGGCCAGTAGGACCCATTCCCAACGGATTCCGGTCAGAAAGGCCAAGAGGCACATCAGATGGATGGTTAGAAATGGGATGGCGTCCCAGTCCCAGTACTGAGAAGGCCGTTTCCAGGATCTACCGATGATAGAACTGTCGGTCTGTTGGGCCATTCCGTTCATACAGATATCACTGCGCCCTCAGCGTAAGCCACGAGGGCTCACCGCGAATGGTCTCTCGTGCGTTCCTGATATGTTAGAAATTATCCATCTCAACCGGCCTCCATGCTCCTCCCTGTGGTGGAGGCGGCATCCAACCGGGATCATGCCGAGTTTGCGCGTTCTCACTCGCATGGTTCGCTGCGGACAGGTGTCATGGATCGGGATATCTTGAGGCGAGCCGGCTTCTGGCGCGATATCGGAACTGGCCATTCTCTCGACTGGTTCACCGGGCATACACAGGCTCCTCCTTCGACGGGTTAGGCAAAGGGGATTATCCTTCGCGTAGCCTGCGAGGAAAAGATGACGGTCTAGACGCGCGTGAATTCGCATGCGTATCTCGAACCGACCTCCACTCCCACGGATGACATCAAAACCATGTATGAGAATTGGTCGTGAACGAGAACGGAGAGAGGAGACTGAATCCGAACCAGCTCAGACCTACAGACCTCCCTCGAGATTTCCAGGTCGAACCGGCGCAGGTCGTCTCTCCCATGCCGGATGCTGGAAGGTCTTCAGGCTCGCGAGCATTTCGGCTTTCGCCGGGTTCCCTCTTACTCTCTGAGAATGTCCAGAGGACCAGCACGAGCCGCAGTTTATTGCGGCATCCGGTATTTGTCAACAGCGATAGTGCGGGTCACGGCACGATACGGTTCCATCAGCACGATGTCGCAGGCTGAAGAGTGAAAGTCGCCTCTATCGTTGCCGGGCTCTACCCCCAGGTCCAAGCCGACACCTGCCCTTTTCAGTATGTGCCGCCAGAAGATAGAACAGACTACAGGCGGGCACGCGGAGGCGTGAAGTCCTGAGG
>SWDP01000016.1:11899-30300 GCA_005116885.1 Nitrospira sp. | reverse complement strand
ACGAATACACCACCCAACAGCACAAAGAGCGCAAAGCTAAGGTGTAGGATGACGACGAAGTCGGCGCAGAGAAGATAGAGCATGAGTAGTAGTTTGGAGAAAGCCGGTGGATGGTGCAACGGGGATATTAGGGCAGTACAGGTAACGCATTATCTATGAGGGCGTTGATGGCCTGTGCCCTAGTCTGTGCTGGTGCGATTGTCCTGCTATATAGATAACGAGGTTCCAAGCGGTTCGTTACAACTCCTCTTATCCCAATGGTAGGCAATATCTTCTGTATCTTCTTGATGACTCGTCTGTATTCTGCAATTTGGTAAAGGTTTGGAGCATGGTTGTTGATCGGATAGGCTGTCTATTTCATGCGTGGATTTTTGGGGAAGTCGACTGAACGGACCAGAACAAGCTAGGGCCGGCATCATCCATCTTGTCCGATGAAGTGTGAGCGAAGGACTTCGGTGATTGGTCTAGGGTTGTGCAGCTAAGCTGAAGCGGTTGCAAGTCTTTTGAACCAGTCGAGTGTAGGTGGTTCGAACGAGGTTGCAAGACTTGTGATGTGGGGTAAGAATCTTATGACGGGGGCAGCAAGTTCGAAAATCTCAACATCGTCTTTGACATTGATGGGAAAATTCAGACGCCCGAAACTCGATAAGGCTTGGTCGAACCCAACCCTCGGCATCAACTGATGGGAAAGCTCGAATAAGGCCAGGAGTTCTCTTGGCTCAGGCACCGGGAGACCCGTCTGGGTAGGGCGCTGCTCTCCACGGATGGTGACCACTGCGAGTTCCGAGAAAAGATAGGCAAGACGACCAAAGTGACCAGCGTTCAAGTCTTCGACTCGATGCACTGTAGAGAACTCTGCTGCATCTGCATTCAAGTGAGCTTCTTGAGCAAACAACGGGACTGGCGCGAAAGCCGCATGAGCCGACTCATGGCCGATATCCGAGTCCATGTCCCACTCATGCTCTTCTTTTCTGGCAGTAGCTAGCCATATCTTTAAGTCTTCCTTCTCGCCCGTGAATTTCCATGCGACGCCATGATTGCGGACGGCCGAGCACGGAATCACTCCCTGTTTACGTCGACCCATTCCAGCGTTTTGATCTAAAACTCCCAGCCCGCCACTTTCGGAATAATAGATGGCCCACGGTTGCGCGTGGCGACGGGCCGTCAAGAGCGATTCTATTTCTTCAAATGTGAAAAGACCTCGTTGCACAAAGATGTCTCGGCGGACGGTTCGATTTCGTATTTCTTGGTTGAGAAATTGAGCTGCCCGCAAAACAAACTCTTCTATCGCTAATGTATTGATCGCTAGATCTGCAAACAAGGTAATTGAGGCCGGCAAGTATGGAAGGACTTCAGGGGCAAGTTGTGCAGAGAAGTAAGATTCGAGTTTGGCAAACATCCGTACGGGTGCCCCATTCCAAGGGAGACGGACATCCTTATAGCTCAATGAGTGTTGGAAGGCCATGCTCGGGACTCTACGCACATTGGGCGCTTACATAGGAAACACGGATAATAGTCTATCATACAACGCCATGAATTCAGGAGTTTTGATGAGTTCTGGAGTTCTGGGCTGGGGAAGTGGTGAGTCGAAGATATCCAGAATCCTGCCTGGCCTCTGACTCAGCAAGACAATCCGGTGACTGAGAAGGATAGCCTCGCGTATCCCATGGGTGACAAAAAGTACTGTACAACCTGTATCGTCAACAATCTTCATTAACAACAGTTGCATATCCTGGCGCGTTCGTTCGTCTAAGGCTCCGAATGGCTCATCGAGCAGCAACAATCGTGGCTCAACGATCATTGTCCGAGCGAGTGCAACTCTCTGGCGCATACCACCAGACAAGGTTTTTGGGTAAGAATCAGCGAACTCGGCAAGTCCGGTCTGGCGTAACCAGTTTGTGACCTTCTCTGAATCGAGACTAGGCTCTCGATCACCGAGCCCAAATGCCACATTTTCTCGGACCGTCAGCCAGGGGAAAGCGTTGTAGGATTGAAATACGATTCCCCGATGGCGCTCAGGCCCTTCGACGGAATTCCCTTGGTAAAGAACTGTGCCGGTGGTCGGTTTTTCAAGCCCGGCCGCCATTCGAAGTAGAGTGGTCTTCCCGCAACCTGATGGCCCTAGTAGTGAGACAACCTCGCCGGGGCGAATCGAAAACGAAATGTCCTTCAATACATCAATGGCCCTCGTTCTTTCGTGGACAAACGTCTTCGAGGTATGGACGAAGTCTAGAAGCGGCGAGGGTATTATCTCCATCGAAACATCCGCCTTGCGGAGAGGCGAAAGGCAAAATCTGTAACAAGGCCAAGTATTCCGATAAGGATAATGGCTGCAAATGTGTCAGCAGTCGCGAGAAACCGTTGAGATTGAACAACGAAGTATCCGATTCCACGGTTGCCTGCAACTAGCTCGGCAAGCACCACATATGACCAGGCCCATCCTGCTGAAATGCGGAGGTCATCCCAGTTTGCGGGCATCGACCAGGGAATCACGATGCGAAAAAGAATTTGGGATCGTGAGAGCCCAAGAGCCGACCCTGTTTCAATCAATTCGCTGGGTGTTGAGGTTGCATTACTCGCTATCAGGAGAACGAGTTGAAACACCACTCCAATCACAATGACTGCGATTTTTTGTTCTTCGTGGATTCCAAACCACAAAATACAGAGAGGGACGAGAGCTGCAACAGGGACGTAGCGCATGACCCCACAGAGAGGGTGGACGATGCTTGCGATAAAGGGAACTTGGCTGGCCAAGATTCCCAAAGGAAAGGCAATGGCAATAGAAAGAGCGAAGCCCATAATCACGCGTGTCATGCTTGGAATAAGGTGTTGAGCGGCAAAATCTGACGAGAGCAGAGAAAACAGACTCTTGAGAGTCTGTTCTGGCGGCGGCAAGAAGACGGAGTCGACAAAATTGCCACGGGTGACCGAGTACCATATAACAAGTAGAAATAGGAAGAAGCCGGAAGTGATGAGCCGAGGGGCCTCAAAGGGCCTAAGCTTCAAAACACACCTCATCAAGTATTTTATGGAAGGAGGGGTCAAAGAAGGTTCGGAGCTTGGTCTGAAGCTCTACTCTGATCCCCGGTAGTTTGAGGTCTTTATCCAAAGATTTCGCGAATACAGGGCGCATGTCAGGTGGGAGGGGGTTCACTCGCATAAGGTCTTTTGCGATTTCGTATGCGGGTTGGCTCTCGGAACACTTAATAAAGTTTCCATTAGGCAGGCGTAAATAACAGATTGCATCACGGGCGCTTGAAGCATTGTGAACACAAAATTCCAGCGGGACCATCTTTGAGACAAGATCAATGCTGATACACCTTTTCATTCTTGTAAAATTATCGAGGACCTTTTCTTTAAAGTCTCGCATGTTTTGCTTTACAGCTGCTGGGACATCGCCTGTTACGCCTACCGAAGCAAGATTCTGTATAAGTGTTGCAATCAACCAAAGATTTTCATTGTCATAGTAATGAAAGAAATAGCGATACTTAATAGAAGCCTCAAAATTCTTTTGGGCTTGGAAGGCAAAATCTAAATTGCGCTTCAATTCTAAGGGCTGCGCCGCTTTTACAGTGAACATTGCTGACGACTTGAGTGAGCCCCGATAGATATCTAACTTTTCGAGCTGCAGGAGCGTTTGGGGAGAAAGCTCAAGCCTCTGAAGGGAACCACGCGTCTTGATGGAATTGGCAATTTCTGTAACCTTTCCCTTGACAGCCTTGTCTAATATGTCATCATCGGCAGTGTTAAGGTCTTCAGGCTCATCGAATGGAATAATTGTAACGCCGGCAACGTCAGATGGCAAAGCATGGCTCTCAACAGATGAGAGGATGATGCAACGCTCCCTATCAAACATCAAACCTCCAAGAAACAGGCCGAGTTCAAAGACGCAGTTGTCCCTTGGAGCGAAAACATTTATATGTTTCTTCGTAAGGTGGTCGTCTTTGGTGAGGAAAACAACTACGAAGTCGCTCGATCTGCATTTACGAATAAGACTCTCCAGGGTGTACTCACCTGGCTTAAATGTTTCTGAACACCAGACGTCACAATCAAACTCCTTATTTTGTGTGAATTCCTGATTAAGACGATACATCACTCGCTTTGCCAAGCTCACTGCGCGACTGCTTGATACAATAAAGACTTTCATATCTCACCTCGTATTTTTTAAGAAATCTGTCGTGATGATTGAGATAGGAACAACAGGCGAGTTGATAGTTCTGGCTGTAAGCCAGATCGAAGATGCTTGTTCTGCCACGTGAAAGATCGGGCCGACAGTTCCGTTGAGGCCGAAGTATTCTCGATTTCTGGCAAGGTCGCAGAATTTCAGTCCCGTGAGGATTTCAGAGTATTTTTTGGGGTCAATTTGAAAATGTGGGGCCATTATTGCGTTTGCCTGATCGGGATGCAGCTTCCAATATTCGATGGCCTTAAGCAGCCCTGTCACGATCGCCTGCACATCTTGCGGAGATCGAGAGACGGTGCTGTTCGTGAACGCGAGGACATCCACGATGAGGTTTGGGTGTTCCCGAGTCGATGCAAGCAAATTTCCCTTCGCGCGCTCGATAGATTTGCTTAGCCACGGCTCCCACAACACTGCGGCATCTAGCTTGTTCGCAATAAACGAAGCACCTGCCTGTGCAGTCTCCATATCTACCGCATCTAAATCCTCGAATTTCATTCCGTTGTGGCTAAGCATCACGCGCAAGAAAAATTCGCTGGGTAAACCTCGTTGGAAGGCAACTTGTTTACCTTTGAGGTCGCCAAAATTTTTTATCTCTGGCCTGGCCACAATGCCGTCGCCTCCAACCGATTCATCTATCGCCACCACGATGGTCATCTCCAGATGATTGCCGGCTGATAGCACAAAATAGTCGACTGGGGCTGCGAGGCCGTCTAGTTGCCCGGACTTTAACGCACTGTTTCGTTCTGCCAGCCCGGTCAGTACAATCGTCTGTACTTTAACGCCAGCTTCTTTGAAGAAGCCCATTTCCTCGGCAAGATAGAATGGCCCAAATCCAATCCAAGGTCCTACTCCGATCCGGTATATTGGTGTCTCAGGTTTTGCCTCGCACCCGAGCAACGCTCCAGTTGCGAAAACAATTGCTAGGAAGGTCCATGCAGGGAGCAAACTCGATAGAGACTTACGCTGGCGATAGTTCATGGCAACAACTTGCATCTGTGACCTATCTGTGAGTGCATTCCATATGCAACAGCAAGAAAGATGGTATTGATCGCATATGAACCTTTGCGTGGGGAAATATTCGACAGTCTTACTATGAAGTATCCATCTTCCCTTCCTTGATTTGCCTCGCAAGCTGGAGTCGATAGTTGTTTCTTCTCACCAGGTCGGAAGTAGTCCAATCACGGCGAGTAAGCTTTACTCAGATTGACTCGTGTAGTCAATACTCCTGGCTTGACAAGTGTGACAAATGCTGGCACAGCAGTGGCATTTCTGGTCCTTTATTTGCCCATGATCGCCTGATCAGAGAGCATGGGTCATTACTGAAGAGCAATTCATCTGTTGAGGGTTGGGACGAAGAGAGTGAAGCTGTAGTCTTGGTTTCCAGCAAGGCAATGAAATGGCTGATAAGAAGGATCGTATTGTCGTTTTGGTTCATGGCTGGAGTGTCAGGAGTACCGACACGTATGGGGAACTTCCTGCCAGGCTAGAAAAAGAAGCCCGGCGTGAAGCGAGTTTACGCCTGGATATTCGCAACATCTGGCTCGGAAAATACGTTAGCTTCTCCGATGCTGTCCGCTTAGAAGATCTTTCCCGTGCGTTTGAGGCAGCAGTTCAAAGGGAGCTAGGAGCCTTGGCTCGTTCAGGGCAGCGGTTCATTTGTATTACTCACTCCACGGGAGGGCCTGTCGTTAGAGACTGGTGGCATCGATATTATCAGTCTCGACCTGACGCCGGCGTGTGTCCCATGAGCCATTTGATCATGTTGGCACCGGCCAATTTCGGATCGGCGCTTGCGCAGCTCGGAAAAAGTCGGCTCGGACGTATCAAAGCCTGGTTTGAAGGAGTCGAGCCAGGTGAAGGCATCCTCGACTGGCTGGAACTCGGCAGCCCAGACGCATGGGAATTGAATTCCAAATGGATTCAATTACCTGCGACGTACGGTAATGACGGTACCGTGTACCCGTTTGTCCTGACCGGTCAGTCCATTGACAGAAAGTTGTATGACCATATCAACACCTATACCGGAGAGCTAGGTTCCGACGGTGTCGTCCGTGCGGCAGCGGCGAATCTGAATGCGCACTATGTGAGGCTCGATCAGGATATGGTGGGTGCTGGACAGAAATTGGATTCCGACTCATTTCTACGTTTGAGGCTGAGCAAGCGTGCATCTGCCCAACGGATAGCTTTCGCCCTGATTAAAGGGAGGTCGCATTCCGGTGAGGAAATGGGCATTCTTCGGAGCATCAGAGACAATGACCGTCCACATCCCACTGTGCGAGCTATCCTTGCTTGTCTGCTGATTTCCAACGTGGATGAGTATCAAGCGCTCTGTGACAGATTTGATGCGGATAACAGAAAAGTTCGAAACGATGAACGAGTTGAGACAGAAATTCGCCAGCTGCTTCCTGATCGCGTGTTCATTCATGATGCGTATGGGATGGTGATCTTCCGGATTCAGGACGATACGTCACGCGAAGTTGCTAATTTCGATCTGAAGCTGACGGCGATTAAAGGCACGAAAGTTAGCCCGAACTTCCTCCCTGCCGGGTTCATCGCGGACAGGCAATGTAACCGGCGACACCCTGGCACCATCACGTTTTATTTCAATCATGATCTCCTCGTGGGAAGCGAAGACCTTTCTGACAAAGATGGTGAAATTGTTAGGGAGCGCCGAGAGGGGGCTGAAGGGCTTGGTATACAGATCTTTCCCCGTCCTAGTGAAGGCTGGGCGCACTACTGGCAGGGAGAGCTGCAGGCGAAACTAGAATCATTGAAAGATCATTTGAAGCCAAATCAGACGACTCTTGTTGATATCGTCTTGCGTCGGCTTGTCCGAGAAGGCACCTTCCGTCTCACCAAAGACCGAAAACCAAAGGACTTTACGAGCGACCCTCTGGGAAATCCGATCATTACAAGTTGACGGAGAGGTCAGAAACCATGCCTTCCTACTGGTGCTGAACCCCTGCTGGGGCTGTGAGGGTGGGTCTAACTAGAATGGGCGAGGAGCGGAAGGCGTCTCATCGAGTTTCGGATAGGTGAGAATTCCATCGGCGACGAGAGCGAATGGAGTCATCGTCGATCAGCGAGGGGCGGAAGCACCACGGTACCGCTTCCGCACACATCATGGTTGTCGGCTGCAACCGGTTTCAGCCATCAGTCCTTCTAGCGCTTTCGAGAATTCGTCCGTCCGCATACAGTCGGCGTACCCGTGAAATATACTTGAGTTCTACTTCCAAATGCAACACCATAGCGCATCAGGGCCTGTAGTGGTGCACTTGGAGGTAGAACCTAACCGCGATATCTTGCGTGAACGTTTGGTGCGTGAATGAGATCTGTTCGGCATAAGAAAGTAGCCGCGTGAACGATGTCTCTAACGAAGGAGGGCTTCTATGCCTGTAGTTCGTGAGCAGGACATTCAGAAACTGCTGGACCAAATCGCAACGTTGTTGAAGTCGCTGAACGGAAAACGAACGCCAGAGGAAGAGCCGCATCCTGCTGAATTGTTCGTGATGCCGGAACTCCTCAGGATTCAAAAATACCTTGAGCTAGAGACTGGTTATAAACTCAAGGCAGGAGTGTGGGACAAGCTCTCGCAGGATGTTGCTGAGGCGAATTATCAGCGGGTGATGTCGGTGGTCAAGCGGCTCACCAAGGCGCTGGTTCCCGATATTGATGGGCCAACCGATCCTTCACATATCATGCACTATAAGCATGCATCGAGTAGAGTGATCTGGTTGGTGTTTGTGGTCGGAACTGCTCTCACCGCCCTCGATCTCTATCAGATTTCCGAGCGGTGGGAACAGGCAACATATCTACCTCCGCTAAATCCAAACACTTCTGGCCCAGCGACGTCATCTTCTCCTCCAGGTGTCTTGGCAAAACCAGACGGCGTGGCTGGTGGAGGCGCACCGCAGCAACCAACTTCTCCGTCTTCTCCTGCCGACTCATCGAAAGCGGGTGGACATCGTGACTCTGCGACTGTCGGAGGCACGCCCGCCAAATGCGTGAGGCCTGACTGTTCGCCGACTCAATACCAAGTATTCATCATGGTGGTCCTCATGGGCACGTTAGGAGGTCTCCTTCGGCTGATGAGCTCATTTGCAAAATACGTTGGGAATCGGCAACTCCTCAGGAGTTGGATTCCCTATTACCTCTTGATGCCGATTGAAGGGGGAGCTCTCGCGCTGCTGATCTACCTATTGCTCCGTGTCGGGCTGCTCTCGCCGACGGCCTCAATTAACGACGCAGGCAGCCTCAACGTTTTCGGGGTCTATGCGATCGCCGGCCTGACGGGACTCTTCTCTTCCCAGGCTATGGAGAAGTTAGCAGAAGTCTTCGCCGTCATCTTCAACAAAGTCCAAGCGAAAGACTCCCTCGACTCCAAAGGACAGGCAAAATCGTCAACAGGAACCGGTTCAATAAAAACGTAGGCTTTCGTGCATGTGGGACCGTGCGGACATCGATCAGTTGTTGAACTTGAACATTCCCAGTAGCTTGCTACGGGGTTCGCCTCTGCTTCCGAGAAGTCTTCGAAATTGAGTTCTATGATACCCCGCAGCTTGCTGAGGGGTATCTTGGGAAATTCTCCGACCCGTCGGCCAAAGCCTTTGGGCGACGTGCCGAAGCCGCCACCCTCCTTCGCCAAGGCTACGGAGGGTTCTACCTTGCCTTCATCCCTGCAGCAACCTACTTCGCCTTTGTAGCCACTTTGGCTGCAACGGCTGGAGGTTACGTCATATCCGGGGCAGGGATCAATCCGGCGGCAGTTTCTCTGGATCAATTTCGAGCAGCCTCAGTCGGCCGTTCGCGATGTGCTCAGTCTTGAAGAGACGATCGCCCATTTGTATGGTTCCGATAAGGAGATTGCCGGTGACGACAAAGGTAAAGTCACCCTTGGATGGGGGCTTGAATGTGCCACGGACAACGGCAGTATCGTTGATTCGGGAGACCGTCGACATGACATCCAACTCATGGTTGACGCGATCGAAGAGCTCAATGGTGATCCGAGGATGGGGTCTGGCTCCAGCGTCCTTCAAGACGTGAAGGAGTGAGAGGTCGAGCGCGATCTCCCGATCTCGGAGCACCCAAGGCCTTCGCGGCGTCGGCGGCTGATTGGCGATGGGAGGAGTCAGGACAGCCTGCCACAAACTCTTTGGTATCGGGCGCTCATCAGCCCATGCGAACTGGCTGAAAACACTGCCTAGCACCACGGCCAGGAGAACAGAGCTGAATCGGTGGACCATAGAGCCGCCTTCTTCTCCATGACGTAACGGTCGTTCGCTTCATTATATAGAGAGGCGCGGCTCGGCGCGATTGGAAATAATGGAGAGGCGCCGCTCGTGCCTGAATCCTTCCGGTCAAGACACTAACGAACCTGGATGCCTGATGGTGTAGCTGGAGGAGTCACGTCTGTGGTCGCTGCGCGCCATGCCGCGACGATGTGACGCACATCGTTCATGGAACGCGCGTTGTCTGCGGAGTTTGCTGGATTGGTGGTGTGATCAATCCCGAGCGGGCGTCCGTTATAGAGGAGCCGTGGATTAGAGAAATACTTCACGCGCGGGCATGAAACAGTCGGGCAGCCATAGGCCATGATCGTCCGGAATTTTCCGACTTCGTCCCGATACCCATAGGAGTAGGGATAGGCGCCCGTTCCACCCGTGGCTCGATCATGTGCGTTGCCCATGTTATGTCCCAATTCGTGGGCGAAGGTATTGTTCGCGATGCAATCACGCGCCGTTACGCTAAATGCGTAATTCGCGAAGCCGGCACGCGGCCCGTTTGTCATCACGTACGCAATGCCGCAAGAGTTGCCTCCATTGTCCACGATCAACGCAACGAGATCGGCTTTGTGCTGGTCTCGCAATTGATGGACCTGATCCATGATTCCGTCGGTGGTATTCTGCAAGCGGGTGAGATCGGTGTTGATAGCGCCCGATTCGGTATAGGCCACCTCAGCCGTATGGACGAGCCGGAGCTGCATCGCGATCTGACTGTTACTGTAGGCTTGATTGGCCGAATCGACGCCCAATGTGATTAACGCTTCCATCGCTGCCTGGCCGCCTTCCTTGGCCTTCGCCGTCGACGTGTAGACGACCAACAAGTCGACAATCGAGTCACCTGCTGCTGCGGCAGTGGTCTCCGTCTGTTGTGAGATGCCTCCAGTGGGAGGGATGGCAGTGGGACCATCGTCGGCCACGACGAGTGGATGGTCATCAGGAGGTAAGGCCTCTTCGTCTATTTCTATGAGATGGTGAAGAGTTCCGCCGGTTGACTCGATCTTGTAGAGACGTTGGTTCGACAGAATCGTTCCCACTATGGTCGTGCCGTGAACCACCAAGGTCACATCGCTTCCTGCTTCTCCTCGCAGCCGTCCGCGCCAGACCTTTGTCTGATTGGGGTGCTCTCGAGGCTGGTCAAGGTCCAGGGTTCGAGGTGCGATATCGAAGAGGTTCAGCGTCACGTCGGTGTGAGCCTTGGTGCGAGGACGATTCATGATATCCAATGCTGCGGGATTGAGTGTCATGGAGCGCTGCTGCCGTATCCATCGTTTGAGTGTCGGAGGGGACGGCAGTGCCTGGGCGATGGCAGGAGGCGCTGCGATTGGTACGTCTGCGAAGAGCGGTATTTGAGGCGGCGACGATGCGCCCATTACGGCAGAAGATGCCCCCAGTGCTGTGATGGATAGACAGAGGACCATCGTGCTTGAACGAAGGAAAGAAAGGCGATGTTTTCCATCACCTGCCGGTAATTGTGGAATCGGTGTAGTTGGTCCCAAGCATGTCTCCTAGCGCTTTACGGTGTGTGACAATCCCGAAGAGCAAGGGCGATGCCTTTCCCATGGAGCGGTATCGCTCGGGGAAAATGGTTCGTGTTCCACTGAAATATCAAACAGTTTTGAGACTGATGCTGACTGAGTCACAGATGCCTGGGAAGGAAAGTCCGCTGCAAGGAGCGGAAGTGGAGGGCGCAGCCTACACAGAAAACAGTTCGGTTATTGAACGGCCCATCCTGTGAAGTAACATGATCTTCATCGTTGTGTGGCTTGAGAAGCCCATGCGGTGAGTTCGTCTGCAACTTCCAAGACTTCGACGGGAACCTCATAATAATTTTTGAGTGTCTGAGCGGCTGATGGCTTGAAGGGTTTCATGCCTCGGTCGCGGTAACGAGCTGCGGTGATCCGATCGGTCTTGAAGTAGAGCCGGCCTTTATGGATGATGCCAAAGAAAATGTCGTGTCGATACAGTCCGTATCCACCGAACATCGCGCGGGCAGGTGACACCGCGCAGATCGGCTAGTTGATCCAACACATAGTCTTTGAAACCATCGCGTTTGATTGCCATCGGTGCATCAGAGTGGCTTGCGCCCCGCGACCATCCGTACAGCAATAGGGAGTGCAATGCCGTCTGTTCGGCGGTATTGGTTGGCGGAGGTGATGATGCGGCCACGCGCGTCTGCTTTCTGTTCATCGGACAGTTTGGCGAACAGATTTTGAATGGGCGCGGCGATGTCCATGAGACTCGCGTAATATTCTTCTCCTGAAGGAAATTTCACATCGGCAACGAATTCCTCTTCGGATAGGTTCGTGAGCCCTGCCTGCTGTAGCATTCCCGCCAAATCGCCTGGCTTCGCAAGCCGGAAAATTCCCGGTGCGGTTGGGTCTGGTTGCGGCAGATCGAGGAATTGCTTAATGACGGTAATCGGAATCATCAGATAGGGGTTCTTGTCCGGAGCCGACCAGACAGCTGCAGCCAGCCAGGCTCCAGGCCGTAACACACGTAGGATTTCTGCCGCCGCCTTCTGAATCTCCGGCAGAAACATCAGACAGAAGCGGCTGGTTACTGCATCGAACGAATTCGTCTCAAGCGGAAGCGCGGTCACGTCGCCCGCACGGAACGTCACGTTCGCAAGGTTCAGAGCCGTGGCCTTCCGTCGCGCGGCGGCGAGCATCTGTTCGGCGAGATCTAGTCCGGTCACGCTTCCGTTCGGCCCAACGGTTTGAGCGCCGAGCAGGGCGGGGTAACCGGTCCCAGAGCCCAGGTCGAGCACATGCATGCGTGATCGTAGGCGCGCATCGGCCACGAGCCGGTGATTCAGAAATGCCATCTGCTCGTCGAAGAATCGATCCCACTTTTCCCAGCCCCCGGCGACCCGGTTCCAGTCCTGCCGTTGGCCTTCGATGATCTGTTCCGGTGTCTGTCCCATCGTCTCGTTCCTTTCAGCCGGTTACTTGATCGTCTGCAATGTGTCGCGCAGTTCCTTTACCTCAGCGCTCAAGAGATCGAGGTGCAGGTCGCGCTGTGGTTGGTCGCCTTTGAATTTCCAGAGCCGCTTGAAGATCGCCGTCAATTCCTTCTTGTGCGTCACCGCCAAGTCATAGGCCGGCGTCTTGGCCTGGGCATCCGTCACACCGCAGAACGCATCATTGAGCGCATGGAACTGATTATGCAGATCATCGAAGGCGGTATCAACGCCTTTCCCGCCCTTAGCCTTGCTTGCCGTCGTCTCCATCATGTTCGTGAGGTTGATCATGGTCTCAACCCCGCTAGCGCCTTTCGCTTGCATCGCGTAGTCGCCTGCTCGGGGATAGAATAGATAGCTGCAACCGGAGAGCCCGAGCAGCAGCACTGAAAGTGCGAATAATCCAATCATCCGTTGCATGGGAACCTCCCTGTCATCGTGAATGCCGAGTCGAGATAGATGTTACACCGCTCACTTGACGATGCTGTGAATGAGACCTTCTGATGGATTGTGTTCACCTGGGCGAGCTCATTCCGCTCAGATAGATAAGGTGAGGCTTCTCCGTGTGCTCAAGCCTTCACGGAGAAGCCTCATTTGCGTCGATCACGCTTATGAGACCGTGACGGGCACAGTCTTGATCGCTGCTTTTACCATGGCAGCCATTTCAGGGGGTACCGATTCCAACTGATGGCACTGTTTGGCATGGGTGGCTACCAACTGCATCAGTTCCGCCTCCGTCTCAGCCCGCACCTGGAATCCGCAACCGCCTGCCGGTTGGACATCCAGACATCCCAATTGCTTATATTGTTTGGTCACCATGATTTTCTCCTCCTGTATGGTTAGATGAATGACGGTACCGCTACTTCGCACGAGTATATTCAAACCGATGGGGCAGTTCTTTCCCATCCTTACTGAGCATCCATTCCTGGGTGAAATGATCCTGATCCTGAAAGGTAAACGAGACCTTGTGCATGTGTGCATCCGTTGGCTGGGCGAGATTCGTAATGTCGATGAAGTTGAAGGTCAGCGTCTTCGCGTCGCCTCCAGGCCTATCGGCGCGCATACGCGGCTGGTTGCCAAGCTTACAGTAATGAGTCAGCATCAGGCCGTTCTTGTCGGCATGGTACATCGTCATCATCATCGGTTTCTGAGCCTTCGTCATCGTCTCGACCAGGGTCGTGCCACTGCCGGTCCACTGATACGATGCGGTCATCGGTTTCCCCTCCGGGTCCTTGCCTTGCCATTCTCCAATGAGTGAGGCCAGGGGGCCGAAGTCGGGAGATGGCAAATTATCAGCCTGTACCCATTGGAACGGCGCTGCGACAGCGAAGAGGAAGAGAACAAGGGTCATGAACCGTTTCATGGAGGCCCTCCTTCGGTGAAATGGTTGGAGAGATAGCCACACACGTTTGCCGACTCAGGCCTTTGCGACGCAGTCCCCGGAGTCCATCGAGTAGAAGAACTCTTCTTTGACGACTTTCCCATCGTGAACTGTATAGAGCCCTGTTTCATCCAAACCCATGCGTTTCCCCGAGTGTTTCGGCGTGACATCATACTTGAAATGGAGGATGAAGCGGTCGCCGTGGGGATAGGGCCCGTCAACTGTGCCTCCGTGGATCTCATGGTTGTCGACCCACCATTGATTCTTCTTCTTGACGGTCTGGATGCCCGTTTGGGTCTGACCCATGCCTGGCATCGCAACGGGTTCAACGCTCTCGATATTCGGAGAGTAAAAGCGATCGATCGCCTCCTGGTTCTTCCCCTGCTTGCACAGAGCCGCCACTCCTTTTCCGATGTCCATGGTCGTCATGACAAGATCCTCCTTGGTTGACAGGTGATGGCGTACGGGACTAAATGCATTGTCCACATTGCCTGAATGAATCCGCGTGAGGATGCGTTCTTTTCTTTTTTCCCTCGACACGATACAGGGCGATGAGTCTCTTATGGAGTCATCACCAGTTTCCTTGGCCGTTGTTTCAAGGACTGGTCCGATTCGGTCTTGTGGGTGGAGTGATGATGCGTCGCAATCGATGCATCGACGATCGCACCACAATTCAGGCAACGCCAGCCGGAGATTTCATATCCCGCAGAGCCCAATCCAAGATCGTCATACCGTTCTTGAACCATCAACCCATTACAGCGTCGGCATGTCATGCGGCACCTCCTTTTCCCAACATCCTCGGTTGGTTCGAGTATTGAACAAACGCTCAATGCTCGGTCGAAAAATATCGGCTCAGTCTAAGATTGAGAGAGCGGTCTCCACTGTCTGTTTTACCGCGTCAGCCGATGCTCCGGACTTGATCATCACAATGGTTCCTTGCAGCATCGTCGTGAGAAAGCGCGCCAGCGCGCGCGGATCTTTATCCTCCGTTAATTCACCCTGCTGTTTGGCGCGGGCCAAGACTTGGAAGAATGTATCTTCAGCCATCTTCAACGCCTGGCAGAGTGTGCCTGCAATCTCGTTCTCGTGCGGCGCCAGTTCCATGACCGTATTGGCGATCAGGCAGCCTCGGCGCTGCGGGTCGGCTAGGCCACTCTCGATCATGCCATGAATAAATCGACGGAGTGTCGGAATTGCCGGCCCTGGTTGGTTGAGGAGGGAGAACTTTGCTCCGACAAAGTTGGTGCAGTACCGATCCACCACTTTGAGGAACAGTTGGCGTTTGTCTCCGAACGTGTCGTAGAGCGAACCGCGATTCAGATCCATCGCGCTCAGCAAATCTTCCATCGATGTGGCTCCATAGCCTTTGTGCCAGAAGACCTGCATGGCCTTCTCAACGGCATCGTCAGGGTTGAATTCCTTCGGGCGAGACATCTGATCTCTCCATACGTTCCGGCTCGGTGGGGAAACTATCAAATACTGGAACGATCGGTCAAGTATAAATATTATGCCGCCATGCCAGATGAAAATGCCAGCTCGCTCAGCCGGTTGGTTGCCTCGATTATTACGTCGGGCGTAGGATCAGCTGTTTCTGTTCACCGATATCGACAGACAAGGGTATTTCCGAATCCAACATTCGCCTGTATGATTCCGGTGTCGCCGCACGATAGGTCGTTCGTTGCCATGAAGTGCACAACAGAATCGATCTGGCGGGATTGGCGTTGCGGGTCGCGAATGCTGTTTCAATCGACATGCAGGGGGAGTAATGCAAGACATGCAGCGGGTCATTGAGCATATTCGGCAGGCCTTTCGCGACACGGAGCATCCTGGCGATGCGTTTTTGCAGGGAAGCCACGAGGGCTGCGAGCCGGGTGAGTCGGTCTCACCGTTTATCGGTGTCACCGATTGGTCGCAACTTGACCCTGTGGCCCTTGACGGCAGCTACGATGCATTGAGTTTCTTTTCCGAAGGAGGCTTCCGGTATTTCCTTCCTGCCTATGTGATTGCCGACCTCAAGGACCAGCTGCACACCGCCGATCCGGTATTCCATCTCACAAATGGATTTATAGACAAGGTTGTCAAGATTCCTGCTGGGCAACGGATCTATGAGAAGACGATCGGCAAATCGGCGTTCGTCAATCCACGCCGATACGGAGCGATGACCTGGCACGATCATGCGCGCTGCCGCCTTTCCGTGTTTACGAGAGAGGAAGCGCAAGCCATCGTGGCCTATCTGGAATACAAACGGGATGCGGATTCTCACAAGCTCAACACGGAAGCGATCAGTGCCGCGCTCGACAGCTTCTGGCGGGATCGAGCTGCGAACGGGCCGACGCATCGGGCCATTCGACAGTATCGTCACGAAGAAGCTGAATACCTGAGAGATATTGGGGGTGGAGCGAATGGGTAAGACAGGAGGAGCGGTTGTGCAAGCACAGGGGACTCACCGGGCCGTCCTGCTTCCCCGGTGGCGGACTTTTTGAGTGTTCTGCTAGAATCGCTCGCCATGCCGATCGAAACGTTCACCGCACAAGTTGAGTCGATCAAGAATCTTACGCATGACGTGCGTCAGCTCGATCTACGTCTGATCGAGCCGAGGACGATCACGTTCAAGCCCGGCCAGTTTATCTCATTCGAGATGCCGGATCCGCAGACCGGCCGCCTCCTCACGCGAGCCTATTCCATCGCGTCGCAACCCAGCCGATCGGGTATCATCACGCTCTTGTTTAATCAGGTATCGGGTGGTCCTGGCTCCGGCTTTCTCTTCCATCTCAAGGCAGGAGAGAAAACGCACTTCAAAGGACCGGCGGGGCATTTCTATCTGCGAGACGATCCGGAGCGAGCACTGCTGTTTGTGGCCAGCGGCACCGGCATTGCGCCGATCCGATCCATGCTGATGGCAAACGCGGAAAGTCACAACCCGAGACCGGCGACGCTGTTCTGGGGCTTGCGCAGCCAGCAGGATTTGTATGATCAGGAGGAACTGGCTGAATTGACCAAGCGAACGCCGACTCTCACGGCTGTCACCACGCTTTCCCGCCCTGATCCAGGTTGGTCCGGTGAGTCGGGCCGCGTGCTCCGTCTGATCGAGGAACGGATTGCCTCAGTCAAGAATTTGGCCGTGTATCTCTGCGGGAATAGCGCGATGATTGCTGATGCCACATCGTTGCTTCAGAAAAAGGGCTTGTGCCCTATCTATCGCGAAAAGTATTACGACGACACAAGCACGTCAGACAATTAGCCTGATCCCATGCAACGACTTATAAATAAAGTCGCGATTGTGACGGGGAGCAGTAGCGGCATCGGTAAGGCGATTGCGCTGCGGTTTGGGGCTGAAGGCGCACACGTTGTTGTCACGGCTAGGCGGATGGCGCTCTGTGAACAGACCGTCGCACAGATTGTGAAAGAGGGCGGCGAGGCCTGGGCCATTCAAACTGATGTGGCCGATGAGCGCCAGGTGGAACGACTGATCGAGGAGACGGTCAAGCGGTATGGGCGGCTGGACATTCTCGTGAACAATGCAGGCATTGTTGCAGGCGGGCGGCTTGCTGAGACGACGACACACTCGTTTGACGAAGTCATGAATGTGAATGTGCGAGGGACGTTCTTCTGTTGCCGGGCGGGGTTCAGACAGATGAAGAAACAAGGGGGCGGGACGATCATGAACATGTCGAGCGTGGCTGGCGTACAGGCCTGGGCAGGCTTTTCCTGGAAACGGGCCAATCCGATCGGCTCGTTCAGACTGTTACGGTCGCATCGCGAACTCCTCGGTCTCGCGGCGGTGGTGTTTCTCGGGTACCTCGGGCATGCCGTCTTGCCGAGTGTGGCGGTGCTCTATGTCGGCTATCGCTACGGGTGGGACACGAAGGCTGTCGGCTTTATGCTGGCCGGCGCCGGCGTCACCGCCATGATCGTGCAAGGGCTGCTCATGCGGCCGCTCATCGCCCGATTTGGAGAGCGGAAGACCCTCCTCACCGGATTGCTCAGCGGTGCGCTGGGCTTTGCGGTCTACGGCGTGGCGACCGAAGGATGGATCTATTGTGCGGGGATTCCCGTCATGGCCTTCTGGGGTCTCGCCGGTCCGTCCGCGCAAGCGTTTATGTCCCGCCGCGTGAGCAGCTCAGAACAGGGTCAGCTCCAAGGGGCTATTGCGGGGCTTTCCGGCGTCGCCGGCCTCATTGGACCAGGCCTCTTCACCCAAGCCTTCGCGCTCTTTATCGGCGCACAAGCCGGTTGGCATCTCCCTGGCGCGCCGTTTCTTCTGGCGTCTTTCTTATTGTTTGTGGGAATAGCGATTGCCTGGCGAGCGACGCGGGTCACCCGTGTGACGTGATGTGGTCTAGCCTGTATGATTTATGACGCGGCTGTGACAGGCAGTCTCGCCGTTCATCTCTTCACCATATTGCACGAGTATGCCTTAGGCCCTCACGTCTCCAAGTGCCGGCCTCGCTCCGTATCTGCACGCGTTTGCAACACACCGTCATGAATCATGCAGGCTAGCGAAAGATGAGATACGCTTCATAAACGACCTTTAGTCTCAAGCCTGTCTTCTCGTCTCAGCACTCCCGAGCGCTACGAGCCAGCAGATAGTAGCGT
>SWDP01000016.1:5216-11799 GCA_005116885.1 Nitrospira sp. | reverse complement strand
ATGAACAGGTGGATGTTCCTGCCTGTACGCAACATCGTGCAGGCAAAGAACTTATGGGTATTGGTCGCGACCCGTTCAATCTCAAGTATCAACGATTTGGCCACCCCATGGCCCTGGTGTGCAGGACTCACGGATAAGAGCCGGATGATGCAGACCCCGGCCACGGTCCAGAAGCGCACCGATCCCACCACCGCTCCCTCCGCCTCCGCCACGAGGATATGTTTTTCCCTGGCATCTTCCCTGAGGCTGTCGAGCGTTTCCGTGGTCCATCCGCTCACGGTATAGACGTTGGCGTACTCTCCAAAGGCAGCCTGCTGCACATGAAGCAGGGCAGGAAAATCCGCTTCGGTTGCGGGGCGGATGTGAACCATGAATATCACTCCAGGCTGAGAGTTCGTATCTCGTGCAGGCGAGGATACCAAAGCCCGACACGATCTTCTATCTGTTGCAATCAGTGGGATAGTAACTGGATTATCTGTGGGGAATAGATGCTGGCAGACTTTTTCAGCAGCCTGCTAGCGTGCGGCCGCCAGTCGGGCAAACTGGTACGTCATCGCGTTGACTCGTCCGAGATAGTCTCGCACCTCGTGGTCGCCGCACCGTTGGCGGTGGGTCAGCCGGAAGCCGCGCGAGGCATAGGCGTGGCCGGCTCCAGCTCCGCACAGGTGGATCACGGCGGCCAGATTCTGCTTTTGCCGGAGTGTGACTGTGCCGATCCGTCGAGGTCCTACGGCACTCGCGACGCCTCGATCCAACAGCGCCGAGGTCAATTGGATGGCATGGCTTGGTACGACGCGGCTGTAGAGGCTATTGAACCAACAGGAATCCGGGTTGTGCCACGGGCCGTCCTCGACCACACGATGGTTATGGATACAGTAGCGAGTCGCTTCCTGGAACGTCCCGTCCGTAATCTGATACATGCCCACCGCGCTCGATGCCGGTTGGTAGAGTCCCAAGGGGTTCCACGTCAGATGCCACCGCCAGTAGGTTCGTGCCACCGGATTCCCTCCACCCTCAACCTGCGCCAGCGCGGCCAGCAACTCGGCCGTGATGACCGATGTTGCATGTGTACGGAAGAGCGAGCCGTACTGCTTCCACGTTTCGGCAGGGTGCTTGTCGAGTGAGTGCTCTATGGGAAAGAGGACTTCGGTCGGCTTATTGAATGCATGATACGCCCAATTGACGCTGAACCAGAGCAGCAGGATGCCCGATACGATTACGACGACACGTACGGTCGGCGGCGAGGCGAGCACGGCCTTCCTGACTGTGCGGAACGTCCGCCAACGCGCGCGTACGAAACGCCTGATGGTGGCGATCTTCATCCAGCGCCTGCGCCGCTTGCGGTAGCGAGGACGCTTGGGGGTGCGGTGATTGGGATGGGAGGGCATGGGGATACTATACCGAAAAAAAGAAGGGGATGGAGGCTGTTGATCTTCTGTGCTCGCGGAACGCGCACGATCAGAATGTGCTCGTCCCACGCGCGCATTCGAGGATCAAGCCCTTGGAAGGACGCCATTACATGCAGGCTCGCGCGCCAGGATCCTGCGTCTCTCGACCACATCCATTCCGGCACCCCGATGAGGGCCAATCTGATCGCTGACGGCGCGACTTTCCGCGTCTGGGCGCCGTAGGCCCTGGCCGTGTACGCGATTGGCGACTTCAACCATCGGGTGCGCAACCACGCGAGTCTGCTCACGCGCGACGAGTTCGCCCATTGGCGGGGCTTCATTCCCGGTGTCCGTGACCGCGAGCGCTACATGTTCTACGTTGTCGGGGAAGGGAGCGAGGGGCCAAAGCGCGACCCCTACGCCCGCGAGCTTGAGGCGCCCTTTCCCAGCGAGTGCATCGTCCGCAAGACCGAGCGGACCTCATGATCCAGGTGCAGAAACTCATTGCTTCTTGTCGCCTCAAGCAAAGAGCCGCCGCGAAGATATTCGGTGTGACTCAGCCCCGTGTCAGCGATCTCCTCCGCGGGCGTATCGACTTGTTCAGTAACGACGCGCTGATCGACATGCTGGCCTGGCTCGGCACCCATGGGCGCTTTACCGTCAAGGTTCGCCCGACATGAGGTGTCGCTGCCGCACATAAGTCAATACTCATGCGTGACCCATTTCCTCCCAGGCTCGACGGCACCATGGTTGCGTGTATCCGATGCGGAGAGCATCCCACCAACCGCATGGCTACACCGCCTTGATGCGGATATTCCGCCACGCCACGGTGCTGCCCGGATACGCCTGGATGCCGATGCAGCCCGGTGCGTGGCCGCGCGCGGCGTCGGTGTTGAGAAAATGGCTGGTCTGGGTGCGCTGGCCGCTTTGCAGATTGGTGAGGAACACCGTGTAGTCGTTGCCCTGCACCACGATTTCGTATTCGAACCAGACGCCGGGGACAAGCGCGGGGCCTGGCGTGTAGCTTTGAACGGCTGGCTCATTGGAATTGAGGTGCCAGATGCGGTCGCCTGCTTGGATCTTGTAAATCGCTCCAGTGCGGTTCTTGAACAGGCCGTCGGGCTCCGGCTTGATGCCGTAGAAATCCTTGCCGGTATCGCCTCGCGCATTGTCGTCAATCTGGACTTCAAAGCCAGAGATTACAGGCTTCCAGGCTGGATTGTTCGCGTCGAAAGATGGTTCGCCTGCGCTACGCGGCGCAAGCGCTGCGCTCAGGTCGAGCGAAGGGCGCGGAAAGCGCAGGAATACGCCGCTGTTGTGGTTGGCCGCATCAAAGATGCGGAACTGCATCCGCAGGGTAAAATCACCGAACAGTTCGGTGGCGTAGAAGAACAGACGCAGCCCGTCGGCGCCGTAGCTCACCATTTCGCCCTTGATATGCGCCATGCCACCACCAGCGGGACCGGCCATTTGCCAGTTCTTGAAGGTCTTCGCCGTTCCGTCGAACAACGCACGGAAACCAGCTTCGAGCGGTGGCACGGCATCCGTTTTGGGCAAAACGGCGTCGGCAAGCAGACGCGCGGTGCGCCGAACGAGTGCCACGCCGGTTAGCATTGGATTCGGCGAACCCACGGTGGGAAACAGCGCGGGACCGGCGACGTAGCAATTGGTGGTGTCGTGAATCCGGCCGTAGTCGTTGGTCACGGAATCGGCCACGTTGTCGCCCATGCGAAGGGTGCCGGCATCGTGGTGCGTGGTGCCCAGATCGTCGCGGTCCTTGAAGTTGGCCAACACGGCCAGACGTTGCGCACGAGTGCCGGCTGCGACCGGTATGGTGCTGTTGCTGGGAAGACGTTTGCCGTCAACAATACGGGTGCCAGCCAGAATGTCGAAGGGTTCGTCGCCTGCAAAAATCAGCGCGATCTTGTCGGCAACTGCATCCATCTCGTCCCATGTCGCACGGTCGATATTCGTTTGGGCACTGCCGGGAAACTCCGTAGGCGTAGCTTTGGCGTTGCCCAAATGAACAACCGCTTTGGGGCGATCAAAATCGGTCTCCAGCGCTGACAGCTCGATGAAGCTGTCGGGATTGTGCGCGTTCATGTCGCCAATACCGCGAATGGTGATGACCACAGTGTCATCGGTCGCGCGCAACATGTCCTGCAAATGCTCAAGCGTCGGAATTTTTTTGAACAGTTCTGCTTCGGAATCCACATCAAGCTTTTGCAGCCCGCTGGCGGTAATCTGAAAATGGAAGGTACGCCCATTGGGCGCCTTGCCCTTCACCAGCAGTGCTGAACATTGCAGGCTAGGAATCACAGTTCGCGGCAGATTGGCCTTAATCGCCTTAAGCGGTACGCGGATGCTCAGGTTAGTGCGCAGGTGCGCCATCAAATTCTTACCCATTCGCTGCGCGGCGCGGCCGGCGAGCGAGTTCTGGAAGGTGGTCAGCGCGAGTCGGGTCGACTCGATCGTACCGAGCGCAATGACCGCCACGCTCTGCCCGCCGTTGCATGGCTCGGCGAGCGGGATGAATACGGACGCACCATTCTGCCAAACGCGCACGCCGGTGACCCGCACCCAGTTATCCGCCTGGGTTTCGGTCACGAGATCCTGGACGTGGGAATTGGGCACGATCATCAGCCGTTTGCGCGCGTCGGCGTCCGTCCCAATACCGCCTGCTTGCCCAGACGCAAGTCGCGCTGCCCTGATCAGGCCTGGCACGGCACTGAACTTATTGGTGGGGAAAAAGCCAGGCAGGGTGGTGGACTGAACCGCCAGCGGCGCTTCCAGCTTGAACATGTCGAGTAGATCGGCACGCGGCGTGGTGTCGCTCGCCGGCAGTCCCAGCCACTCCCGCAGCAACGCATCGGGGATCGGTGTCGGGTCTCCCGGATCGGGGTAACGTACGGCGGGATGGTCGAGCAGATCGCCAAACGTGAACCCTGTCGCGTTGGCCGCCACTTTGAGCCCCGCGTGCAACTGTTTGCGCAAGGCAGTGTGCAGCGGCCCGTAGATGAAGTCGTTGGTCTCCTGCACGCCGATGTGCCGACTGGCGTCGGCGAAAAATTCGTTGCGCAATTGGTTCCGTGTCGCGACCGGCCACCCCGCCATCTCCTCGTCAAGCAGCTCGGGCGACCAGCCGCCCCAAGTCAACGATCGACCGCCGATGGCGAAGATCAGCCCGCTGTAGCTGAGTGCCCCATGACTGACCCAAGGCACGCGAAGGTCAGGCGCAATGCCCTGCTGAAACGGCAGGTTCTGATAATGTTCCGGCAGCACGAACGGCCCGGCCTCGAGGACAAGGATTCGTCGGCTGCGTGTGGGGTCCTGGAGGAATAATTGCTCGGCAACGACCGCGCCAAAAGTGCCCCCGCCAATGACAACCGCGTCGAACTTGCGCTCGCGCCCGCCAACGGTTAGGTCCGTGCTTTTCAG
The DNA here is from genome assembly GCA_005116885.1 of Nitrospira sp. GTDB lineage: Bacteria > Nitrospirota > Nitrospiria > Nitrospirales > Nitrospiraceae > Palsa-1315. The sequence continues at coordinate 6,973 of SWDP01000016.1, read as the reverse complement.
TGCTTCCTGCAAAGTATTGCAGAGAAATCGCCCCATGTTGTCGAGGCTGAATGACGTGGATTCCGAAGTCAGTGCTGTTGCCATGATGTATTTCTCCTCTTCAGTTATTCTCTGGGCTTGGTCTGAATCGGGTCCATCGTTGGCATCGTCAACCCTTAGGCCATGCTCGCATTGGCTGAATCTGAGTCGCCAGGAGTGTTCATCGGCTAGGCTTTCTCTCGTGCGATTCCGCATTCATCAACAGCAAGTCTGATGCCAGCATAGGAGAGGATCGTCGAAACATCGGATGGCATCCTCAACCTCATCAATTTCAGCGTAATACGTATTGTGAGTAAGGACACACCTGTTACGTACATCTCCTGATTATAGACGTGTGTATCTAAAGAGATTCATGAGGTGAATCAAATCCGATACTGACGGTCATCCGTGCACACATAGCCGGGTCCCAGCGTTTGCGCAACTAGGGAACTTCCTAGTTCCGCTCGAATAATATACTGGGACCTGTTAACAATTACGCCAACCAGATGTAGGCGCACACGAGGTTGAGCAGGGAGACGAAGTTGCGTGCCAGATTTTCATAAGTCAATACTCATGCCTGACCCCATTTCTTCCGCGACTGAACAGTAGGATGTACGTATCTTCCATTCTCACATCTGAGTACACGAGCGCATCAGGCCTCACGGGCATACGGAGAGCCATGGCGATCTTCCTGCTCGGGGGACTCTTGACCGTTCTGTACGCGGCACCCGCTCTGGCGGAGAAGGAATTCGCGCCGTCGTCGGTTGCGAAAGGTGTGCTCTTAGTGGCCAGTCCATCGTTGAATGATCCGAACTTCCGCCAAGCCGTCGTGCTCGTGGTAGAGCACGGGCCTGAGGGAACTGTCGGGCTTATTCTGAATCGTTCCACGAACGTCCTCCTGTCCAAAGCATTGCCGGACATCGCCGCGCTCAAAGGGACCAGCTACCGGCTATTTGCGGGGGGACCGGTAGAGTCAACCCGCTTTCTTTTGTTGCTCCGACTCAAGGAACCTCCCTCAGACGCACGATCAGTCTTCGACGGGGTCTATCTGGGGCGCACACCAAAGGTTCTCGAACGCATCATCACGCAGGCCAAGCCGACCGACACCTTCCGGGCCTTTGCCGGATTCGCCTCATGGGCTCCGCGGCAATTGGAAGCGGAGATGCTTCTGGGGACCTGGGCGATCTTGCCGCCGGATTCGTCCAGCATCTTCGACAAAGATCCGGTCACTCTCTGGCAGGACTGTATCAGTCGGCTCCAGGCTCCCAGGGTAATCTCAAATTAGGGAGGGGGGCGACCTGGTCGTCCTCCTGCTCACGGAACGCGCACGATCAGAATGTGCTTCCTCGACGCGCGTAGCGGACCTCTTTTGAATGTACTCCCTTGACGGAAATATACTAAAACTTGCATATTAATGCCGTGGCAGAGAAGACGATTCTGTGGCTTGGGTCCTTGCGGAGTGATGTCTAGCCATTCCCGCAAGATGCCAGGCGGCTCACGGGGTTTCAGCTTCGGCTAATTCAGCAGGGAGTGGAGCCATCGGACTGGAAACCGATGGCGAGCATTGGGCCAGGGGTCCGTGAGATCAGAATTCATACCGCGGTGGAACACCGTGTCTGCCACGTTGCCAAGTTTGAGGAAGCGATCTATGTGCTACATGCCTTCGAGAATCGAACCAGGAAAACATCGCAGCACGATGTAGAACTTGCCAAACAACGGTATCAGACGTTGATTGCGCA
>SWDP01000016.1:0-5116 GCA_005116885.1 Nitrospira sp. | reverse complement strand
AAAAAAAAGATGGGGTCTGGTCTTGTAATATAACATTGCACAGCCTTGTCCGTGCGCGGAGGGGGCTTCTTGCCCAGTTAGTTTAGGGAGTCTTTAAAACCATGGGAGGTGCGACATGTGCCTAGCGTGGCATGAGTACCTGCCGTGCTCCCGTCTGCCACCGGTTAGAATCGAACGCCCAGCGAGGCGAGAGCGAAATTGTACCAGCCAAACGCGTACCGGTCGTTATCTACTCCACCTTCGAATACGCGATATCCGGCAGTCAGGTACCAGGTGTCGGAGAGATCGTAACGAATCTTCGCCGCAGCATCGATGGCTCGCCCCTGTGTGCTGACGAGCCCATCGAAATCGAGCAGAGCCGTCCAGTGCGGGGCGACGTCATATTCCAGACTGGTGCTGAGCAACGGCACAAAACCGACGTTACTGTCGGATGCCACGACCCCTTGTTGGCGTAGTTCCACCCGAGCGTCTCGAATGAACGCTGTGGCGCCGATGCGCCATCGCCAGCGATCCGATTCATGGAGGAGATATCGATAGCTCAGTCGGTAAGAATTAAACTTGTACTCGGAATCCACTGCGGTGCCTGGCGTGAAGGACCCGCCGGCAAAACGTACGGGCATGTCAAACGCACCCGTGCCGGAAAAAGCGAGTGGAGCGTATACAAATCTGACCGAATGTCGGTGAGCCATATTCCATGTGAGTTCGACGCGTCGCTGCGCATCGGGGCCGTTTCCTTGGATATCGGTCAGAGCAAAGCGGGTTCCTGCGCTGCTGTCTGGAATATGGATCTGATTTCGTGATTGCCAGACGGCTCCCGTTTCAAACTCCAGTGAGAATCGATGATCAGGGAGAGAGGCTCCCGCGGCAGGCGAAATTGTGATCACGAGTACGGACACGATGGCACCTATGACGACGCGAATGTCCCGAAGGCGCCCAGTCAGTTGATGTTTTAGTGAGGGAACAGGACCCATCATGCATGATATCCTGCGAATCGCTCGCCGTCAAAGCGCCCCATCCGAAACTAACGTCAAAGCGCCACGAAGGGGTCGGATCTTGTATTATGATACTGCGCAATTTCTCCCATTCAATCTGTGTGGCTCGACTCCACGCTCACCACGTTGACACGCCCTGTTTCGGACAGTAACCTCTTTTGACATGATGATGGGATTGATGATTGTAGGGCGGCCTCGACTGCGTGCCCTGTTTGAACGTCCACTGTTGCCTGTGCGGGCAGGAATGGTCTGCCTCGGCATGGTCATGATGCTGTGGTCCAGTGGTACGCCGGCGTTTGCCCAAGGCCGCTTCACGGATGTGTTGGTGTCGGTCGTCAAAAACAAAGTGGTTGCGGTGAATGGAGTGGGGCCGTCCGAGATTGACCTCGGAGTGGGTGAAGCCGTGGTGAGCACCAAGGCATTCGGTTTGACGGGGCTGGCGATTACCTCCACGAGACTATTGGGATTCTCCTCGCAACTTCGCCACTGGGGCGAACAGTCGTTGGGCGTAAACGAGCATGTCCATCAGTCACAGGTCCTTCGAGAACTATGTGTGGTGGCTACGGAGCGGAGCCTCTATGGGTTTCAGGAAACCCTCGCGCATTGGACGACCGAGGGCTTAGGTATGTCTGAACGGGTTCAGGAACTGCGTGCCCATGGCCACGTGGCGTTGGTTGTGACGACGGAGCGGTTAATGGCGTTCTCGGCATTCATGAGCCGGTTTCAGGTGGTGCCACTTCAAGGAGACGAACTGCTGCAGGGCATTGAGAACACCGGCGATGCGGTGCTTGTCAGGACGAGCCGCCGGACGTTAATGTTTCGTAGTCGTATGTCCGGCTGGACCGAACTGCGTTGAGGGGGTGGTGTACGCGACGAAAACGTGCTGCCGGTTCGCATGATTCATAACGGTTCGTCGCGAAATCACTGGCCGCAGGTTCGCCGTAGCAGTGGGTCGGCAATTGCAGCAGAAGTGCTCATGAATAATGTGGGTTGGAAGGGAGAGGGTAGTAACTCAGGCTTGATGTTGGATTACAAGACGTGACCCCATAACTGACCCCATTGGATTACAAGACTTGACTCCATAACTGACCCCAGTAAGCCTATGCTCGCTCGATGAATGATTTCCTCCTCGTCTTTTCTCCTCTCGCAGCATGGGGGTTATGTCCGATGAGGTAAAAGGCGGGGTGCTTTACGGTAGGGAATGATGGTGCTACTATGTAACCACATTGTAGTACTATCCACGGAGGTGCGCGCATGGTGAAGAAATTGACGAAGCACGGCAACAGTTTGGCTCTTGTGCTCGATCGCGGAGTCCTCGACCTCTTGGAGATCGATGCAGACACTCCCCTCAACATCAAAACAGACGGGAAATGTCTTATCGTCACTCCGGCTCAAACTCCCGCGCGGCAGAAGAGGTTCCAGGCGGCGTTGGCGAAGGTGAATCAGCAATACGGCCCAGCGCTAAAAAAACTGGCGGAGTAGACGATGAGTCCGCAATTTTTGACCCTCGACGAGGTCATGGACCTTCATTGCGACCAGATCAAACGGTACGGTGGCACGCTTGGGGTCCGTGATGTCACGCTTTTGGAGTCAGCTCTTGCGGCGCCTCAATCCGGGTTTGGCGATCAGTATCTTCATGGCGACCTCTTCGAGATGGCATCGGCCTATCTCTTTCACGTGGTACAGAACCATCCGTTTCTCGATGGGAATAAGCGAGTCGGGACAGCTGCGGCGCTTACGTTCTTGGAACTGAATAGAGTAGAGACCGAAATTCCCAATCAAGCTCTTGTGGCGACGGTGCTCGCTGTTGCCCAGGGGAAGATGGAAAAGTCTGCCCTCGCTGCATTCTTCCGCAAGCACGCTACATCATAGTCGTCGCTGGCATCATCTTCGCGCTGCTCCTCTGTTCTCGGAATCTGAAGGAAGCCGTTAGGCCATCCGTCTTTCTCCCAGAACGCGCACGATAAGAGTGTGCCCGTTCAATGCGCGCAGAGGAAGGCTTTTCTCCGGGATCTTGGCTCGCGTAGTATCAGCCTGAGAGATTCAGTTTTTCCGGGAAGGACCTGCCATTGCGCGGTGCCAACGCCGAAGGTGCTTGAGGTTTGGAAGCTTCGTTTTGCCGCTGAACAGATAGTTCCCGATCACACCGTAAAGATCGTAGTCGACGAACAACGGTCGATTGGAAATCAAGAACGGCGACTCAGCCAACATATGGTCGATCGGCGTCAGTAGCTCAGCGAATTGCGCACAGAGGTATGTGCGATGACTTGTCCATTCCTGGAGACAGCCCTTTCCGAACTTCCGTTCCTTGTGTCGAATCAGCATGACCTGTTCGACCATGGGTCGTGATGGGATGATATAGCTGTCGTTGATCTTGAACCCCACCATCTCCAGGTCATTCTCGATATAGCGCGAGAGGATGAGCTGAATACCCTCGACCTCTTTCGGAAACAGGTTGAGCGTATAGCGCCGATCGATAAACCGCGCAACCTCTTGACCAAAATCAGTGAAATCGCAGACGGCCTGTTTCCCATCGACCACACAAGGCACCGTATAGCCACGTCCGTTCGTGGCTTTAATAATGGAGGCCCGTTCATGATAGGGGATGTTGCGCAGCCGAAACGGAATATTGTTCTGTTCAAGGATATGCCGCACGGTAAGACAGAACGGTGACCAGGGAAACTGAATGAGCGTGAGCATTGAGCCTATATGACGGAATCGGGGAGAAAGTTCAATAGTAGGCAGAATTTGAAAATGAACCGGCGATTGGATCAGTCATAGCGCGGATATCAGGATGACCGCGTAAAGGTCGAAGAGGCTGGTGAGGAATAGCTATGGACCCGTAGTCTACGAAGTCCAGCAAGTCCAATCACAGACAACCTAACCCCGCAAGGTACCACACACCAGACTAGTGCTGACAAAGGGCTAGATAGGGCTGGTTTGTCCTGTCCTGGTAGCAGATGCCTCTCAAGGATTTTCTGATTCCGTCACTGACGAGGAGGAGGGTTGACAATCCATGGTGAGCCTTTTCCTCTGGGAATGAAGAAGTAGATGTTCAAGAATCGGGACAAACCCATCCTTTATCCATGCAGTGAACGTGACTTTGTGTGGATCATCTTTCTCTATTAGCTGAGTGGTAATCATGAGTTGCGTGAAAAAAGTTCCTGCTTCATATCCATCTAAAATGCCGAAAGAGCGACAAACATGTTGGATCTCTCCCGTTGTCATCTTCACTCGGATCACAAGCTCGGTAAGTAATTTAGTTTCTTTTTCGTTAAGGTTCTTCAACTTGTTTCTGACAAACTCAAATCGCTCCGGCAGGAATTCCTCACCTTCAGTGAGCATTTCAGTCTCAGGACCATCGAGAAACGGACTAAGCTCGAAGCGCCCGTTTTGGGCGATGTTCACGTTCACCTGCGCACGTAGAATAACCATGTTCGGCTCCCGCCATTCTCGAATGCTGTCGTACGGGATCTGCCCTTCATGGTTAGTGATCTTGTTCAAGACGACAATACCGTCCGCTTGGCCATATTCTTCCACGATCAACCAAGAGTTTCGGGATCTGGCTATCAGCTTCCCATTCATCATAGGTCGAGGCAGTAGCCTAACAAGCTTGTCAATATTGTCTCGGAAAGATCCCTTTTGCATAGATTAGGAAGGTACCAGAGCCAAACGGGAAAGCCAATCGACCTGCGATTTACGAAACCGCAGGTCGAGGTAGTACTCAAATGCTCCCTCCAAGTTCGCTCGTTGTCCCTTTAGGAAGGGCACCCCTTGTCGGTCCGACTGCGGCCGTCGAGAAAAATATGATGGTCCTTCCGAGCTAGCTCGTTGTTCTCTCAGCGGGAGCGACCAGGTCTGCCCTTAATTGCGCGCGTCGAACGAGGGTCTTCCTAGGCCGCGCGTTCCGCGAGCACGAAGGGCCGCCTGGTCGCTCCCGCCTCCTTTTGTGCTAGGATGCCGCGCATGTCAGCGTTAAAACTGGTGCTTTGGGGATTTCTTGCCGTACTTGGCTCGGTGGCGCTCGCCTTTGTTGTCGGTCTCGTCAATCCACAGGAAAAAGTGAATGGGCTCTGGCTTGTCGTCGCGGCGGCTTGTATTTATGTGCTCGCGTTTCGCTTCTA
>SWDP01000015.1:18752-37498 GCA_005116885.1 Nitrospira sp. | reverse complement strand
GGTCAAGAATTCTGAATCCGTGGCGAGGTACAGCTTTCTCAACGAGTTCAAAGGCGACGAAACGGCGGGCGACTCCGGTTTGTTTCTGTGCCAGAAGCGCCTGGCTGCCGATGAATGTGCCTTTCTGAAAACTAACCGTCCAGTCCGCATTGGCTTCAAGTGGCGTCGTGTCTTCGCCCATGTCGTTGCCATAGAGCAGATAGCCCATCTCCAACCGGAGGAGATCCCTCGCGCCGAGCCCAGCCGGCTTCAGTCCCCAGGCGCGTCCCTTGTCGATGAGCAGGTCCCAGAGGCGCCCGACCTTGTTCGCGTCGATGTAAATCTCATAGCCCAGTTCACCGGTGTAGCCGGTCCTGGCCAACAAGCAGGGAAGATCGCCGACCATGGTCTCACAGGTGTGATGGAGCTTGAGTCCTTCAAGCGCTTTCGCGCCAAGACTCATGAGCAGCTCGCGCGACCGTGGTCCTTGAACAGCTACCTGGGATAATTCACCTGACCGGTCCTCAAGATGAATCATCTGGCCTTGGCTAGGCTGGGATTTGAGCCACGACAGGATCTTCTCACGGTTCGAAGCGTTCACGCACAAGAGGAACTCGTCTGGGGAAAGCCGATAGACAAACACATCGTCTTTGATGCCGCCGGTTTCGTTACAGACCATGGAGTACTGGGCTTGAGACACGGCAAGTTTGCCGACGTCGTTGGTCGTGACGTGCTGGAGAAATGAGAGGGCACCCGTTCCGGCGATTCGCATCCTTCCCATATGGCTCACATCGAAGAGCCCGACATGGGAACGGACAGTATGGTACTCGTCTACAACACCGCTGTATTGGATAGGCATCTCCCATCCAGCGAAATCGACGAGTTTTGCGCAACTGGCACGATGTTGCTGGATGAGAGGAGTCTGTCGCATCATGATCGTGCTGACATACGAGTCGGCTCAATCATCGGACACCGAGCAACTCAACATCAAAAATTAAGGTGGCATTCGGTGGAATGACGCCGCCTGCACCTTGTGCGCCATAGCCGAGCTTGGAAGGAATAGTTAGCTTTCGCTTCCCGCCAATTTTCATCCCTTTCACGCCCTCGTCCCATCCCTTGATGACTCGCCCAGCACCCAGTGGAAATGAGAAAGGCTGGCCTCGGTCTACGGAGCTGTCGAATTTCTTTCCATTTTCTAGCCAGCCAGTGTAATGCACGCTGACAGTCTGCCCAGCCTCTGCCATCGCCCCGGTCCCAACCGTGAGATCGACATACTGCAATCCCGATGACGTCGTGACTTCGTTCCCTTTGGCACCTGCTTCCTGAAACGGCATGACGATTCCTTTCCGTATCGTCGATCACTCAACAACAATGACAGACGACACCTATGTAAGGTCATTAATTGTGCACCGAAAACCCTGCCGACATTTCAGCCGGCGATCCTGCTTGAATACTCTCGGAGCCTGGTATCTTCACGTATGTTATGTGCGAGAGTCAGGCTCGGAGAAAATAACCACACTCGCTGTGTAGCCATGCAGAAAATTGCGCCCTCCGACGGGACCGAGCTCGCCTTGCGCAAAGAATCCTGCTGTCGGGATAGGGCCAAGCCGTTCTTGCACGGCTCCGCTATCGTGATGAGGTTGGTCGAAGAGCCCCTCTCCACGCCCGCAACAGCTGAACAAAAGAGCCCCGAGAGGGGGACTCTTATGCCTCGTGCGGTTCGCTGCCAGGAGCACATGTAAATCGTCGCTCGCAGACTTCGCATCGCGAAGGTGGAACTGCACGGTCTGGCCTTCCTGAACGACATCCCCGATCGCAACGGCTCCAGCCTGCTGGTCCGCTCCGATCAGGTTCCGGACGAGGAAGTCTCCCCGCTCGAAATGGCTTCCATGCTCGTCGATCACGATGCCCAGATGCAATGCGCGGTGGGCATTGCGGCGTTGTGTTCCCCCCATGGATTCGAAGACATCCTGGAGCCGTTTCAGGGCCGAGACGCCACCTAATTCATAGATGAGATTCTGCTCCGCTCTCGTCACGACAAACCGTTCACCGATCGGACGACATCCTTGTGATGTCACGGTTCGCACGGTGATCGCTCCGGTGAGTTGCACCCCTACCACGCCCCCGTCGAAGACCTGATCGTTGAGGAGCAGTCGATTTTCTCCTGAATCCTGGCCTCCACCGACAAGGCCCCCGACGACTTTCCCGTGAGGGTATCGGTCGGTCATGAGGGACAGGACTTCCTGCATTGGCGTCGAAAATGGATCGGCAAAGAGGAGAAAGGTCGAATCGTCGAGCCCAGGCTCCGGCCATCCGGGCATGCGGATTTGGTCCTGCAGCTGCGAGACGGAGAGCTGCAGAGGAGTCAGTCTGACATCGGGTAGGCATGCCGCCAAGACCGTCATGGCGGCTGCGGTTTCAATTTCTTCGGGCCCGGCGATGACCCCTTCACCGGAGCAGCCCAGGAACACGTTCGCTCGCAACTCGCTCTGCAGCATAGCCGAAATCATAGAAGCATTGGCCGCATGGTGGGCCGAAAAGAAGACGAAGACCAGATCAATGGGAGCTGCGCCGAGTTGCATCGCGATGGCATCGGCGAGGTCGCGAGTGGCAGCTTCGGTATCAGACTTGCGCGAGAGTGCGGTCGCGAATTGAAGTGTCGCCGGAGTAGTTATCCCTGTGGAATGAGATGTCATGGGACGAATATTTTCCCCCGCGGTTGACGATAGAATAGCAGGATGCTCAAAAAGGCGGTCCAGCAAGGCCGCAGCGAGTGAGGGGCCGATGCGTACCCTCTGGGGCGCACGGTGCGACGAATAAGGAGCACCACGTTTGTGCGCGCCGCCGAGTGGTGAGGCGGCCGGGTCCCCGTGGAGGGTCTGAACGATGCGAGAACGACGCTGGCGGACTTTTTCAGCATCCTGCTAGACCCCTGGGTCCATCCGTTCCGGGCGATCCTTCGCCAGCTTCTTATAGTAGCGCCACAAGTAGGAATGGTAGTCATCGAGTTGCGCCAGGAGATAGTGCAGTTCCGCGGGATCTTGTGTCTCTACGGCATGGGCCATGCGGGTTTGTAAAAACTCAGCGAACGCATTGGTTTTCCCTAGCGCGGTGATCAGACTCAAGCTACCGCCGAGTTGGTACTCGTTCATGCTCGTCCTCCAGCTGCGAGAAAGTCGGGAAAGGATAGCGAGGTATGAGAGAGAAATGCAAGTGAGGGAGTCTTCGGTCTGCAGGGAGCTGGTTCTCCATAGACTACTTCGCCTGGTGATCGAGGATGGCGCGGAGTCTGGAGAGGGAGATGGCATCGATGCGATGGCTGTCTCGTCCCACCACGGTTGTCGCCATAGTCAGCGCGTTGAGGATGGCCTCTTCGGTGGCGTCCACCGTGGCGGTGATGAGCGGATTCAGATGGGTGTCGGCGAGGTGCGTTTGCTGAAACGTCGGTTCTTTTGGGTAATGCGGAATCGTATTAGCCGTGGAGAATGCCAGCATGAAATCTCCACTTCCATGGCGCGCGGTGGAGCCTGTGCGGGCAAGACCGAGAGCGGCGCGCTTGGCCAGTCTAGTGAGCTGGCGGCCATCGAGCGGCGCATCGGTGGCAATAATGACGATGATCGAGCCCTCGCTTTGTCCAGGTACGAGAGCCTGCGCGACGGGAGGCACAGGCTCATAGAGTCTGCCGACTGGTACTCTACCCACAACCAGCTCAGGCCGGCGCCCATGGTTGGCATTGACGAGTACGCCGATCGTATACCCGCCTTCCGTCTCGGGTAATCGCCGTGACGCAGTGCCGATGCCTCCCTTGAAGCCGTAGGACACCATCCCTGTTCCGGCACCAACAGAGCCTTCCTGCACGACCCCAGAGGAAGCGCTGTCGAGTGCTTTGACCACATCCGTTTCCGAGACATGGCGCCCTTGAATGTCGTTAAGTCGCCCGTCGTCACATTCAGCCACTACAGGCGTCAGCGTATCATCGGTAATGCCGATCTCCGGATAGCGCGCGATCATCCAGCTCATGACTCCGTTGGCGACACGCGGCACGTTCAACGTATTGGTCAGTGCAATCGGGTACTCCAAAAATCCTGACTCAGCCACCCAGGCGAGGCCAGTCATCTCGCCGGTTCCATTCAAGACGAACGACCCGGCTGGAACTTTTTTATGCCACACATCGTCGCGAGGGATCACAACGGTCACGCCGGTTCGCACTGGGCCAAGCCCTGGTTTGAGCGGCCCGTCGCCGGAGATGAGGGTGGTCTGGCCCACAGAGACGCCAGCCACGTCGGTAATTGCGTTGAGCGGTCCAGGTTCATAGGAGCCGATGACGATGCCAAGGGCACGAGCTCGTACTCGGGGTTCATCCAAACCTGCCTGGGCAGGTACGACGGGAGCGAGGCAGCTACAGCCAGCCAGGATCAACAGCACTATTGCGAGAGGGGCCGTGCTGTTAGGAGCCTGTCCGACACTGGCCGTTCTACTGCGGCGAATGATCCACGACCATCTGCGTCGTGCTCGGCCTGAAAAAATCCTCAACGTATTCCAGTGAATACGCTTCCGGTTTTTCCAGGCCTGTGGCCTTGCATCTGGCCGCGCCTTCTTCGCCTCGTTGCGAAGGCCAATGTCGGACAGGCTCCTAGACCTCAAGGGTCGATCCAACATGGGGAACAGCGACCTCAATGTTTGGGTGTTCTGCCTGAATAGCCATAGACAAAGACAACGCCTGTTTTTCTTCCCCATGGACGAGGATCACCTTACTCGGGCTTGGCTGGATGGCGCGTACGTAGGCCAAAAGATCCTGGCGATCCGCATGGGCCGAAAGCCCATTGAACTTGACGATCTGTGCCCGGCGCGGAGTGGGCACGCCGAAAATCGGGACGACATCCCATCCTTCGACAAGCTTCCGCCCGAGGGTATGCTCGGCTTGAAAGCCCACGAAGACGATCACATTCGCTTCGTCTTGAATCGCGTGTTTGAGATGATGCACGACGCGACCGCCTTCGCACATGCCGGAGGCGGAAATGATGACGCAAGGGCCCTTCATGCGGTTCAAACGCTTGCTGTCTTCCGGTGATGAGACAAAATGTATATAGCGTGAGGCGAAGGGGTCGCCCGAGGATGTGAAGGTACGGGTAGTCTCTTCATCGTAGCACTCCGGGTGGCGGCGAAAGACCTCTGTGGCCCGTGAGGCTAGCGGGGAATCGATATAGATTGGAATAGGATCGAGTCGCCCTTCGCCGACGAGCTCCTTGATCCTCATGACCAGTTCTTGGGTTCGTCCAACCGCGAATGCAGGGACGATGATCTTGCTCTTGTGAGTCTTGGCATGGATGAGGAGTTCCAGCGCTTTCTGTTTCATGATTTCCCCATCGGCTTCGTGCAGGCGATCGCCGTAGGTCGACTCAAGAATCAACACGTCGCAGGGCGGAGGGGCTTCAGGGTCTTGAAGGATCGGCATGTGAGCGCGACCAAGATCTCCACTAAAGAGCACGGTGGTGGTGTTGCCGCGTGCCGTGTATTTTACCCGAATGGCCGCCGATCCCAGGATATGCCCAGCGTCGTGAAAGGATGTGGTCACACGCGGGGCGATCTTGAGCAGATGTCCGTATCGTGTCCCCTCGAATCGTCGCACGAGCTTACGGACATCCTCGGTATTGTAGAGCGGCTGGACACAGGTTTTTCCCTTCCGCTGCTCCTGCTTATTGACGTAGCCACAATCACTCATCTGAACACGAGCTGAATCTTCGAGCATGAGCTCGGTCAAATCGGCGGTTGCTCTGGTGAGGTACACCTTTCCGGAAAAACCGTGCTTCTGGAGGACCGGTAAGGCACCGGAGTGGTCGATATGGGCATGGGAGAGCAAGACCGCATTGAGCGATTTGGGGTCGAAGCCCAAATCTCGGTTCTTCCGATAGGCTTCATCCCGGCGTCCCTGGAAGAGCCCGCAATCCAGCAGAAGTTTGAAGCCTGGAACTTCCAGCATATGGCGGCTCCCCGTCACTGATCGCGCGGCCCCATGGAAGGAGAGTTTCATGATGTAGGCACTCCATTGTGGAGACTGATCAGGTCCCAGGCTTCCTGAGCTGTTTCGGCGTAGCAGAACAGCTGAAGATCCTTCTGGGCGATGAGCCCGTTCTCAACGAGCCATTGCCAGTTGATCAGACGCTCCCAAAAATCCCGTCCGACCAGCACGACCATGACGTTTTCGGTCTTGCCTGTTTGGATAAGCGTCAGCGTCTCGAACAGCTCATCGAGCGTGCCGAATCCTCCTGGAAAGGCGACCAACGCTTTGGCGCGAATTAAGAAGTGCATTTTCCTGATAGCAAAATAGCGAAATTGAAAGCAGAGCTCAGGTGTAATGTAGGGGTTCGGATGCTGTTCGTGAGGGAGAGTGATATTGAGGCCGATGGACTTTGCGCTCACATCCGCCGCCCCGCGATTTGCGGCCTCCATGATGCCGGGTCCTCCGCCAGTGACGATGACGTAGTCGCAGCGTCCATCGATTTGACAGGTCGATGACACCAGTCGTCCAAATTCACGCGCCATGTCATAGTATTTTGAGAGAACAAGTTGTCGCTGAGCGATTGCAATCTTGTGCTGGCACGTTGAATCCTGTGGGGTTCGAGCGGCCTCCATTTCAGCTACGTGGAGCGCCTGTTTCGCGGCAGCTGGTTCTTGCAGTCTCGCACTGCCGAACACCACGATGGTCGATTGGATCCCCTGTTCACGCTGAATCAACTCCGGCTTCAACAGTTCGACCCCGATACGGAGGGGGCGGAGTTCATCCCGCTGGAGAAACTCTGTGTCGCGATCGGCAGGAATGTAGGAGGAGGATTCTGCTGCGGGGTTAAATGAATCTGAATCAGATGGGCGAATCATGCAGGTGCATTATAGCGGGTGCTTAGACGTCCGGCAATTCGTGAAATGACGCCTTGGCCTAGAATGGCCAGAACCAAATGATCGGCTCATCTGTGGATTTTCGAGAAAATCCGTAGGCGCGCACCGTCCACTGGGGATCGAACACCACTTGGAGTTGCTCAGGTGTAATTCCGATCTTGTTCAGCCTCATCGTCGGGGAGTAGGGTAAGAACAGGCGACCGATGGCACCGAGGTCCAGACCCGCGGATTTTGTATCGCTCCAATAGTAGAGGGCCACAACCCCGAAATCAGATTCAGTCACCTCATCTGGGGCTCCGATGTGATCAGCTAATTCTCGTATTGTCGTCTGTCCGACGCGAATAAAGCTGACCTGTTCCGGAGTCAGAACGTCATTGAGCGTGGCTCGGCGGACACTACATCCAGCGCAGAGAAGAAGGATGCAGAGCGTACCAACGACCAATTTGATCGAGTGGAAATGCGACGCCACGTTAGTCACCAAATGGCCACAGTTTAAATCGTGTGCGGTCGGTGCGTTTGCCGTAGACCACTTCTTCAGCTATCCCATCCCTGTTGAAAAATACATAAAGATTGTCGCTCTTGACATCCATTCGGATGAAGTTCAGCAATATGAGCATCATCGCCGGCGATTTCCCGTCATAGTAGTAGTAGTGAAAGATCTCTCGATCGTTGCCTCTGACAATCCGATCCGGCGCACCGATCGAGGAGACCACTTCTGCCATGGTCGTTTTGCCTTTCTTGATAGCCGAGACGGCATCTTCTTGAATAGGCTCGCCGACTGTTCCTCTGGTCACCACGCAGCCCTGAAGTAGGGCCAAGGTCAAGACAATGACAATGCCGGCCAGCGGCTTGAAGAATAACATGATGACTCCTTTTGCTAAGCTTCGGTTGGACAATCCATTAAACCATTTTGGCGTGCCAGAACAAAATCGGTTTCAAATATGGCATAGGAGGACGGAGTGAGCCCCACGTTACGGTACACTGCTTGCGCGACGCTGTTGTTCTCTTCGACGTACAGTCGGATCCCACAGACATTCGGGTTTGTCTTGGCGGTAGCCATCACGGTCTGATGCATTCGGCGAAAGACGCTCTGTCTGCGCCAAGCAGGGGCGACATACACACTCTGAATCCACCAAAATGCGCCGTTACGCCAATCGCTCCATTCAAAAGTAATCATGAGCTGCCCTACCAGCTGACGATCGTCGGCCTGCTCCAGTTCGGCGACCATGAAAAATCCACGATCGGGAGAATTCAGGAGAGCAATTGTTCCGTCATGCAGGCGGTCGCGGTCGAGGTGGCGACCTTCCGTTTCAAGAGCCATGGCTGCGCTGAATGACGCGATCGTTGCTGCATCTTGTGGCTTGGCGAGTCGGACGTTCAATTGGTCGAGGATTGACATGGAGCTCAAGGTGTTGTTTTTGGGGCTTGTAGCCATCCAGATTCAGGCTTGTACAAACCGGCGGTACACTCCATCTTAATAGCCTCTTCCGGTGCCAGATTGATCGGACGCAGCTGTGTCTGAGGGACAAAGGCAAGCAAACCGCTGAACGGATGGAGAGCCGTGGGCACAAAGACCATGAGCAAATTGGTTGTCGGTGAAACTTGTAGCACAGACGGTGCGGTTCCCATCACAAAACCGATCGCCCAGAGACCGTCTCGAGGGAACGGAAAGGCCACCACCTTGCTGTGGCCGAAGCGAGCACGGAAATTCAGAAGATCGGCCATGCCTTTGAGGGTGATGTAGAGACTGCGGACCAATGGAACGCGCTCGATCCACTGCTCGGCCTGAGTGATGATGCGTTGCCCAACGACATGGGTCGCGATGGCGCCGATGACCACGACAAGGAGCAGAAACACGATGAGGCTGAGTCCAGGCCACTGTCGATCTCCCATGTTCCAAGGGAGATCGTGGATGAGTTCATTGAGTGCGTGAAATAGTGCGGAAAGAATGAAGAAGGTGGCCCAGGCAGGCACGAGGACCAATAAACCAGCCAGGGAGTATTTCCACAAGGTGTTTGACATCACTGCGCGTGCTGTTGAATAGACTCCAGCGAGTATACGTAGTATAGCAGAAACCGCCTGCCTAACTAGGAGTCTGCATCCGGGGT
The DNA here is from genome assembly GCA_005116885.1 of Nitrospira sp. GTDB lineage: Bacteria > Nitrospirota > Nitrospiria > Nitrospirales > Nitrospiraceae > Palsa-1315. Next base: position 28,517 of record SWDP01000015.1, on the reverse strand, counting down.
TGATCTCAACGAGCTCGATGATCTATTCTGCCACTGTCATATCGGTCGGGTTCACACGGGAAGCATTATGGCAGAACGTACCGAAGCAAGGCGTCCGGTTAACATCGACAAGGATCTTCTTGCCATTCTCTGTTGCCCCGACACGAAGCAGGACGTGAGTCTGGCCGAGGAGGCGCTTATTGCCAAGTTAAACGGGGCCGTGAGTGATGGGCAATTAAAAAACAGAGCCAATAAGCTGATTACGGAGCCCCTCGATGGAGGGTTGATAAGAGCCGACCGAAAGATACTGTATCCAATCAGAGAAGATATTCCTGTAATGCTCATTGAAGAAGGCATTCCCCTGGAAGGAATCATCTAGCCGGACTAGCAGTATGCTGAAAAAGTCCGCCAGCGGCGTTCTCGCGTCGCTCAGAGGCTCAACGTACCGAAGCGTACGCCCCCCGGATTCACTTGTTCGATCAGCTGGGTGATCTTCACATCGTAGAACTGGGGATACCCGCCGTAGGGCTTGGTTTCCACGTTGTTCCACCACATGTATTCCTGACCCTTGGAGAAGAGCCAGGTCGACTTGTCCGCCATCGAACACGTCTGACAGGCCAGACAGCGGTTGATGTTAAACACAAAGGCAAACTGCCACTTCGGATGCCGTTCCTCATAGGGATACAGCATCTTCCGTCCCAGGTGCCAGTTATACACTTCAGGCATGGTGAATCCTCCTCGTTCCTCGGTAGTCGTTACTCGTCAAGTATCTCATTCGATTCCCATCGTCAGACTTTGATCTTGATGTGTTCACCTTTGAGCCACTTGATCATGAACTCATTCTCTTGGCCCGGAGTGAACCCGGTCCTGACCGGTTCCCAGGGACCTCGGGCTCCGATGCCGCCATCTTCGGCCTTGGTGATCCGGATCAGGCATTCCTTCGGCACCGTGTTGATCGCATGGTGATCGACCTGGTAGCCCCACTTAAACTTCCATGCGATCGCGTGCTTGCCCGGTAGCGAGTCGGTTTGGTGCATCGGCATCAACCAGTTTCTGGTAAAGGACTGTTGAGCCCCATACCGGAAGTTAGATTGGTAGCCGGTATCGACTGCGATGGCACGTCCGTCCGGCCTGGTCTCATGGCCTTTTACCGACTTGGGCGTTGCCACGTACGGGGCATGCTTCGCCATCGTGACGTGATAAGGGTAGGCCGGATTGTACTTCGCACGGATCATCAGGCGCGCCACCTTATAGTACGGATCTGATGGTTTCCACCCTCGATAGGGGCGGTCCACCGGATTGCCGTCGACATATACGTAGTCGCCATCGTTGATACCACGGTCTTTGGCCGCCTGCGGGTTGATGTGCAACTGATGCTCGCCCACGCCCGGCGTTCGTTTGTCCATCCGGTAGGGATCGCCGAAGTTCGACTCATAAATCTGCACCCAGTCGTTCACGGACCATTGGCTGTGCACCCGATGGCGGGTCTTGGGCGTGACACAATAGAATTGGTAGCCCTTCTCCCACAAGGGGTTCGCATGCCGCTTGATTTCCTGCCACGGCAGCTTGATGTTTCGCACCGTTTTATCGTCATGGTGCTGGGCTGTGATCGGAATCCCGTAGTCGTCAGGACGGACATACGGATTGCTGGTCATGATCGCGTTCGGCAGATACGGCGTCGCCTCCGTCCCTTCGCGGTGCGAGATGAAGTTTTCGCCGTATTCGATCGCCTCCGGCTCCGTGCGGTAATTCTCGTACCGACCGGTCCTGGTCCACATGGGCTTCGATTCGTTGGTCTCTTCCCAGAAAGGTGTGCGTGGATAAGTCCGTACCATGACCATCCAGCCCTTTTCCGACTTCAGCATGACGTCCGCGCTGTAGCCATAGAAGGTGCTGGAGGCATCGAGCATCCGCTGGGCATAGACATCGACGCGGTTCTCATAGACGAACTTGAAGTAATCGCGCATCCGCTTATCGCCGGTCATGTCCGACAACTTGGCAGCCACGCCGGCAAACGTGTCGAGGTCATTGCGCGTATCGTAGAGAGGCCGGATCCCGCCCTTCCAGATTTGCACCCAGGGATTGGACACCGTGATCGTCATTTCGGGATAGGTGAACTCCATCCAGGTGTTTGCGGCAAAGGCGATATCGTTATGGTTGATGTCCGACGTCATCTCGATGTCCTGCGTGATCAGGGTTTCGATGTTCGGATCGACGTTACGCACCATGTCGTAGTGGTGTTTGGCGTTGTTGAGCACGTTCACGTTGACGACCCAGCGGAACTTGCTCGGGGTCGGCATGTGCGTTTTGCCCGTGAACACCTTGCGTCCATACTTCGGCGTGCTCACGATCAGGGCCGTATCGCCATGGTTCCAGTAGCCGACCTCTTCGCCGTAGTAATAGGAGTTCGTCTTGATTTCCTTGCCGTGGGCGTTCGGATCGAGCGTGATATTGAAGGGGTCTTCACCCGTATGCACGGCGAGACCCGCGCCGGACCAGGGCGTTGACGTCCAACATCCAGCCTTGTAATTGCCGGCCCAGGTATGTTGCCCGGTGCCGAACTTTCCGACGTTGCCGGTGACAATGAGCACCATGGCGGCACCGCGGGAGTTGATCGTCATGTGGAAGTAGTGGTTCGTCCCCTCGCCGTTATGAATCGCGGCAGGCTTGATTGAGCCTGAATCCCGCGCCCACCGGACCAGGAGGTCTTTTGGGGTCCGGCAAATCTGATGGACGGTGTCCAGGTCGTAGTCTTGGAAGTGCACCAAATACATTTGCCAGACCGGCATGGCGTCGACTTCTCTTCCATTGAGCAGTTTTACGCGGTAGGTGCCAGTGAGGGCGGCGTCGATGCCGCTATTTTGATAATGCCACCCGACTTGCTCCCGATGCAGAGGGACCGCCTGCTTTTTATTGAGATCCCACACCATCATCCCGCCAAGTCGCTCGACCTGCGCGGGCTTGAGGGACTGCACCCGGCCTGAATAGCTCTTAGAGAAGTCCGGGAACTTGTAGTCGGCGACCACGTCGCGAGGGTCCAGGAACTGCAAGGTATCGGTGCGGACCAGTACAGGCGAATCGGTATAGCCCTTCAGGAAGTCGGTGTCGTGCATGTTCTCATCGACGATGATCTTCATGGCACCCAAGAAGATCGCCCCATCCGACGCGGGCCGGAGCGGCATCCAATAGTCGGCTCGATAAGCAGTGGGGTTATACTCCGGCGTGATGACCACGATCCGGGCGCCCCGTTCGATACACTCTAATTTCCAGTGGGCTTCCGGCATTTTGTTCTCGACGAAGTTCTTGCCCCAACTGGTGTTCAGCTTGGAGAAGCGCATGTCGGAGAGGTCGATGTCGGACCCCTGCGCCCCGCACCACCAGGGATGCGATGGGTTCTGGTCCCCGTGCCAGGTATAGTTCGACCAATAGCGACCACCCTGCGCCTGTTCCGGACTGACCTTCCGGATCCAGGTGTCCAACAAGGCGTTGATACCACCATTCATGCGGGTGTTTCCCATTTTGCCGATGATGCCGAGGACCGGCATGCCGGCGCGATGCTTGAACGTACGGGTGCCCGCGCCCTTCATCATCTCGATCATTTCAGGCGCATAGCCTTGCTCACGAAGGCGGCGAGCTCCGGCTTCCCCGCTGTACCGGGTCGCAATGATGATCATGGCCTTGGCGGCATAGGTGAACGCCGTATCCCAGGATACGCGGAGCATGTCGTCCAGGAAGCGGCTGTCGAATTTATACTTGCGCTTCGTCTCCGACGTCAGTTCCGGGGATCCCGCATCCATCCACTCCTTCCAGCCCTTGCGCATCAAGGGGCCCTTGAGTCTATAGGGACCATAGACCCGACGGTGGAAGGTAAAGCCCTTCAAGCACATACGTGGGTTATGGGCGAAGGTGCCACGGTTGCCGTAGAGGTCTTCATACGTCTGGTGGTCATAGTTCTGCTCGACCCGCATGACCACGCCGTTTCGGACAAAGGCCCTGACGCGGCAGGCATGCGTGTCATTCGGAGAGCAGACCCAGGTGAAGGACGAATCGTAGCGATATTGGTCGTGGTATACACGTTCCCAGGACCGATCCGGATAGTCCCCCAACGGGTTACCGACTTCGATCACCGGCTGGAGCGCCGTCAACGCCAGGACGTTGTCCGCCACGGCCACCGCCGCGACTGTCCCGGCAGTAACTTTTAAGAACTGCCTACGTGACAAAAACATTGGTAGTACCTCCCAACAGTTGAGGGCTTCACCCAAGCCCACGAGACTCTACGCGTTGATACAGATCCGAAACTTAACCCCGGATTTTTTCAAAACACTGCTTAATCTTAATTAAAGAGAGAAAGTCAAATCACACACATGGTACTTCTTTCAGCACGAGCACCCCATTTACACGCAATATATGAACCAAATTAAAGAAATTTATTTCTGTGAGAGCGATGTACAATAAGCTGTTGAATAGTTAAATGAAAAACAGCTTGTGCCGAAACCGCTCATGATAGTCAAGTTATGTATTGTTGGGTACTTTATGTATCGCCCTGTGAATGCGTGCGCGATTTTATGAAACAAACACTCAATAAGTCAATAAGTTAATGATCATATTCGCGCGTTACCTTTTTGTAGCGTCAATAAATCTATGTAACAGAAATGCAGAGGCCTATCATTCTGGGTCTCGCGTTTTAGAAAAGGCTATATAGCGAGGGGGTTTCAATTGTGACATTGACTACCACGGTGCCGCTTAACGTTCGCGCGAAAATATTGCAGACTCGTATTCTTGCAACATTGTGCCCCGCAATTTCACACAACAGTGCACTTCCTCGCTCCAAAATTGCTCGGTGCATCAATATTTTCCGGTACCTGGGCACCTCAATGATCGAGAGAATCGCATGCCTAATGGCTAGCGTGGATAGCAGTCCTCCACAGCCTTACCGGATGCATCCTGTTGCGGGCAGGGCGTCTACAAGGCTGTTATAGTTCAAGAGTCGGTGACTGTGATGAGTCTAGTCGATCGCCCGATCGCTTGACAGGTTCATTCCTGCATCAGTAAAATCCCACCCCTCTGACGACAGTGATCGAGCGGGAATAGCTCAGTGGTAGAGCATCGCCTTGCCAAGGCGAGGGTCGCGGGTTCAAATCCCGTTTCCCGCTCCAATCATATCTCGTCTGTTTCTCGAGATACCTTCCTCCCCTCCTACATCAGGAGGGGACGGCTTGACTAGGTTTCCCCTATCAAAATGGTTGTCCTAACCAGTCTGCCCATGACTGACATGCTTGAAATAGCCGCTACATTCAGTGGAAGAGGCCGTTCGTGATGGTTAAACGAGGCCGATGCAGTTAACGAGGCGTATGTGGAAGGGATTGCAGTCGTCCCACCTGTTCGGCCGCACGAGAGAGCTCGCTTGCTGTAAGCGGGGTTCGACTATATCGTCCTTGATGGTAGAGGGCGATGACATCAGCCACCATGGGGCTGGCAGCTTTCCATTCCCGTTCGACCAGGCTGGCAAATTCATTGGCGGTGGCGGATGGAGATTTGTGCACGCCGTGTTTTTCCACTGTACGAACCATGTGAGTATAGAGATGGGCGATCGCAAGCTGTGGATGCGATGTCGGAAGATGGGTGGTCGCCCAGAGTCCGATTCTATCCCGAAGTATAAGGAGAAGCAGGGCTAAGCCGACCACGACTACGCCTGTTATGAGTTCCAGCGTGCCAGGCCGAAACGTGTGGGCCACATGCACCAAGCCGCTGAAGCCCTTTTCTATAGGGGCACTGATCAATGAACCCCAGTGGCTCGCTTGCTCACGCAGAGCACCACTACTTTCGCGTACTCCATGAACGACTGCCAGTTGATCATTCGCACTATAACGCACGAACAGACGGTCCCACTGTAATCGAAAGGATTCCCCGAGGTGGCGAACGGATTCCCAACGATTGGTGGCGACCAGTGTGTCGGTGGTAGGGGTGGGATCCATGATGATCCAGCCTGAGGAAGGAAAATAGACCTCGACCCAGGCATGGGCATCTCGCTGGCGCACAGTGAAGTAGCCTCCATATTCATTCCATTCTGTAGCCAAAAACCCTGTCACCAGTCGAGCAGGAATGCCTATAGTTCGCAGCATCACGACCATGGCGGTGGCATAATGTTCGCAATATCCGGTTTTTCTCGTGAAAAGAAATTCCTCGAGCGGATGACTGAGCGTGGCCGTATCGCCTTCAAGGCTGTAGCGGTAATTTCCCAAGAGATGTTGGTGGACGGCCAACACTCGCCCGAATGGAGTGGTGGCTTCTTGAGTGACGCGATGCGCTAAGTCCGCCACCAGTTGTGATTCCTCAGGAACCTGAAGATAATGGGAACGGATAAAGTCTGGGTAGACCAGGGTCGATGCGGTCCGTTCGTCCTGGGCCAGGCGTGTCACGTGCGAGGTCACGGAGTATCGAATACGGGAAGAAGGAGGGGAGGACAAGTACAGTCCACCAATGGTATCGGTCAGGACAGTAAGAAACTCGCCGCTCACCCGTTCAGCGAATGGTGCCGCAAACAGGACAGCGGTATCGAGTGGTTCCAGCAGAATATCTTGACGGATGGGTATCGACCGGCTGCCTGGAGGGAGGTCGGTTGGGCGAACGAGGAATACTCGTCCTTCATCGACGGAATTCAACGAGCGACGTCGGGTTTCGCTGTGGTTCCATGATCGCCCATTATACTGATCGTACGCGAGTCCTCTCAGGTAGAGTCGATCTTTTTCAACGGCGGGCTGGTCAGGCAATTCAACTCGCATGACGATTTGCGGATCTTGTTTGACTGATCCGATTGTGCCCAAGTCGACTCGATCAGAAAACCCGGTCGTCCGCAGGGTTTCCCCGCTTGTTTTCTGAAACATCCCTGCGCCGATGCGAGGAATGAGAAAGAAAATAGTCAGCGTCAGCGCAATCGTCATGAGGGCCGTTCCGTTGGTCCACCAAAAGAACCGGTGTGTGATGCCACTTGGAAATGCCGCGTGACCGGCTGCCGTGCTTGAGGGTGTGACGCCGGGAGAGATGTCGTTCGTTTCGTGGGTCAAGTGATAGAGCAGGAGTGTCCAGACCGCCGCAAGCAGGTACAGCAGAAATATGGGGATAAACCACGCGTCGGTCGTCAGTGCCGCGGACGCCAAGATGGCCATAAGGCTAATCGCGTAGAGATGCCGATAGTCATGCCGTTGTTGAAGCGTGAGTAACTTGATATCCAGCAACACGACGAGAAAGTGGATACCGGCCGGGAGCAAGTCTTGTGACACCAGAGTGAGATCGATCAGTAATATGAGAAAGGCGCAGATCAGCAGGACATTCCACAAGGTTGCCGAGACGGTGACCCGGGCCATTGCCCGACGAATGATTCCCTTCCCTTCAGCGCGAAGCAACGAGATGATGAGGATGATCACGGTGGGGAACGCGAGCCAGAGCGGGACGCTCTGCACAAGTACGAGCCCACTGAATGCCGTGGCGGCAAGGAGAACGGAGCTGATGGTAAAGGCCCGATCAAAAAGCATGTGTCAATTCTTCAAGCTGCGCGGCATGGAGTATCCGATCGGCCTGTACTGGGCTCGCAGAAGCCTCCTGATCCGACCATGGCACCACCGCCACCGTATAGCCTCGCTCATCGTTATGCATGAGCGGGAGGCTCTCGCCGTATTGGACACTACCAGTGCCAGGTACCCGCCGTTCGCATAGCGCCAACACGCGCAGCATCGCGAAGAGGTGACCGGATCCCGACCCGAGTCCCGAGTCTACCGTTCCGACAATCAGTCGCACAGGGTAGGTTCGCTCGGTCAGTTGTGAAAGCAGTGAGGCCACGAATGTCACGCTTCGCTCGAAGAGGGCGTCGCATTCTTCGGGGGCCACGATTGACAAGATGACGGTGATCCGCCTTTGATCCTCCGCTTCTGTTTCCCGAACGATTAGCTGAGACGTGCGGGCAGTGGTCATCCAATGAATCGCTCTGGAGTCATCGCCCGGTCGATAGAGGCGGAGGTTGTAGAGTTGGGTTCCATCTCCTCGTTGCGGGATGGATTCTCCTTGCCCTTCACTGACTAATTCATCGATGAATCGCAAGGTGAGCGGTTTGATGGGTGGGCTGACGAGCAGATGCGTTTCCATAGGGTAACGCCCTTTCTTGAGGAACAGGCCGAAGGGGAACAGCGTGTGAGCTCGGGTGGCTTCAATCCGGATCCGGCCTCGTTTCGTCGCAAGGAGTGGATAGGACAAGAGCACAGAACTCTGTGCCGGCAGGAGAGGGATCATGAGACCTCGATCGACATCGTTGCCTTCGACGACATCGCAGAAACGTAAAGAAAAGCTGGGCAAGTGACGGTTGCGATTCGTGACTGAGAGTGTGATGGAGGCCGGCTCGTTGGCGATGATGAGGTCGGGGACATGGCGGTGAAATTCCAGGCGCTTCAGGCAGTGCTCTGAGAGCAGTCCAGAGATCACGATCAGGCTGAGCATCATCGCAAAGAGCAAGTAAAACAAATTGTTACCGGTATTGATGGCGGCGAGTCCGATCCCGAAGGTGAAAAGAAGGAACTTTGTCCCTTCAGATGTGAGACGGATCGACCGTTTCTGGGAGAGGCCTCGAATGAACGAGAGGGGTGGGGAGGCACGGAGGTTGAGGAATAGATGCTTCACGCGCCTCATGTAGCCGGTTGGCCGGGACATCCATCGCTGACTGACTAGACCGGGACGGGGACGGTCTCGACAATATCGATCACCATACGCTCCGCCTGTTCGAAACTCTGGGTCCGCATGCCATGGGTTCGGTTCAGCATGACGCGGTGAGACAGCACAATTGGCGCCAGCTCTTTGATGTCATCGGGGAGGCAGTAGTCGCGCCCTCGGACGACGGCCAAGGCCTTGGCCGCCTTGCTCAACCCCAGCGCGCCGCGCGTGCTGACCCCCAAGGATAAGAGCTCGCTTTGACGGGTGGCTTGTACAATCGCCAGGAGATAATCTGTCAGACTCTCTTCCATGTGGACCTGATCCACACGGGCCTGCAGAGCCAATACTTCCTGGGCCGACAGAACCGGACCCAGCATTTCAGCTGGGTGCAACGAATACGCACGGCTGAGCACCTTTCTCTCTTCCTTGAGCGTGGGATATCCAATGCAGAGGCGCATCAGAAACCGATCGAGCTGGGATTCAGGAAGGGGGAATGTCCCATGATATTCTGCGGGGTTCTGGGTGGCGATCACCATAAAGGGTTGCTCAAGAGGGTGTGTCTGATTATCAACTGAAATCTGCGCTTCACCCATCGCTTCCAGGAGACTACTCTGGGTCTTCGGTGTGGTGCGATTGATCTCGTCGGCCAGCACGACATTCGCGAAAATCGCCCCTGGTATAAATTCGAATCCTTGTTTTTGCCGATTAAACATGGAGACCCCGACGATGTCGGACGGCAAGAGATCGCTGGTGAATTGAATGCGCTTGAACGAGCAGCTCAATGATCGAGCCAAGCTGTGCGCCAGCGTGGTCTTCCCGACGCCAGGCACGTCTTCGAGGAGAAGATGGCCCCGTGCCAGAAGGCAGACGACGGCCATTTCGATCACATGCGTCTTTCCCTTGATGACCAGCGCAATATTGTCCTGGATCGACCGGATGGAGTGAGATGAGTTCATGTTGGGATTAGTGGTCCTGATGGTTCAGGAATGCAGGGTATTCTGACACGATCGAAGTCTAACAAAGGGTCAGGAGATGGTCAATTTTCACCTGAGTTCTTGCATTGACCACTCTGGAAAGAGCGGGTTATAA
>SWDP01000015.1:9819-18652 GCA_005116885.1 Nitrospira sp. | reverse complement strand
GATGGAGATCTTGTGTGATGATGGACTCAGACAATCGGGTCGGTTCATAGGCAAACGTGGGTGTCGCGGGGGCCCAGCAGGTCGCGATTGTGTAGCGGGGTGCGAGCTTTCTCGTCTGATCGAGGCTACCTAGGTCGAACATGTCCTGGTTCCCGTAGAATTGAAACGAGAGTCCTGTCCGAGACCGCAGGCCGTTGAGAGTTTCTCGCTCTGGATGGAGGGGGCCCCCGAGTTTTGATCCTGGTTGAAGCCGGTCGAGCGCATGAAGAATCAATTCGTGCTGCCTGTGCTGCAGGGGCGCGACGTAGAGCTCAACCAGCTCTGTGGCGAAGGAGAGGTCGCCGGCTCCTAGATCGAGCAGGGAGGCGACGTCTGCGTCGAGCAAGAGGTCGAAGGGATTGGTGTGCGACTGGGCGAACGTCTCAATCTCTTTACTCTGCCGGGATGTCACGGGCCACTGGGGCGTCGGGCTTTCAAGGATGCCAAACCATACACAGAGGGCTCGTATGGCTTTGGTTGGAGGGAGCCCTGTGAGTTCTTTGAGTCGAGGGCCTGGGAGACTTTGAATACTGGTGGCTTCTGAGCCTCCCAACGCCAAGGTGATGGCATCTTGGACAATGATGGGAAGATCGACGCGGTGAGCTTCTTCAATCAGCCGCTTCAATGTCGCCGTGAGTTGCTTCGCTTCAACCAATTGGCGAGAGGCCTCCCACTCTTTATCGCGTTCCTGCAAGAGTTGGGTCACCTGTGACCGAAAGTCTGCAAGAACCTGTGCGGGAGAATCTACATCCATGAATCGTGTGCTGTGGGGTGGGAAAGCCGGTTCGTCAATGTCGGTTAACTACGATAGGGCAGCATAACGACCTCGCCCACCAGCGTCAAGGTTTCCATCTTGCCCATCCCGCAAGACCTGTGTTAGGACACACTATGCGCACGATGCCAGGAGTGTTTGCTGCACGAGCAATTCTCGCCATATGTCAGGTGCTGCTGATTGTCGGGGTCTTGTGCTTCACTGCCGCCTGCATGAGTGGAGGAGGGGCCAGGTCTTCTGCCTCTTCGCAGAACGGGCGGGATGCATTATTCAAGGAATGGCAGATCATTGATACGAAGACGGGTCAACCGGTTTCCCTTGATCAATGGGCGGGGTCGTTGCTCCAGCAGGACATTATTTACCTGGGAGAGGAACATCACAATCGATTTCATATCGACGCAGCGCTGATGGTGTTGCGGTGGCTGAAGGCGGGTGGTCGGACACCGGCCCTAGCCATGGAGATGTTTGGCTGGGATGGTCAAGCGGCACTGGATCGGTATGTGTCCGGGTCAGATATGAATCGTCAGGAATTCCTAGAGGCAGTCCGGTGGAGCCAGAATTGGGGTGGCCAGTTAGAAGATTATGAACCGCTGATTCAGTTGGCCAAAGATCACCATTGGACTGTGGATGCGATGAATCCTCCAAAGCAGTTGGTGAGGATCGTGGCCAAGAACGGTTTGGCTCAAGCTGGGTCTGATCCCTTGATGGCGGAATGGGGCATGAAGGATGAGGCGATTGTCGATGATCCGATCTATCGAGCCCGTATTCTTCAGCAACTCCAGGCCTGTCATGGCAAGGGGGATGACAGCCTCTATCAAACCATGCTCGACGCGTCCATGTTTCGCGATGAAGGGATGGCGAAGAGCTTAGTCCGTCGCTTCAGCCAGATTCGTTCGTTGAGCGATACGATGGCCGGTCCGCTGGTGAGCTATACAGGGGCCGGACACATTCAGTACAACCTTCCGGTTCCCAAGCGAGTGACTCGTCGCCTCACGGATCAGGTCCGCCAGGTCAGCGTCTATATGACGTCGTTCGAGGTGGGGCGCATCGAGGAGTTACAAGGCATGATTGACGAAAAAGTCGCGGACTATCTGTGGCTGACACCGGTCAGTGCGAAGGGGCCGCCTCGCCGATGCTGACAAAGCTGTGAGGTATACAGAACGTTTCACCGGTGCGTGTGCGTTGCCTCACCCTCTGAAAATTTTATAGTGCTGCCGCGAATCCAGCCAACAAGCGCACACGATGTTATGCGAGCAGGGTGTGCGTCCCTTTTCTGCCCATACGTCCGCCATGCCATCAAGGATAGGGTCTGCGTCGTATCGATGAAAGAGATGTTGCGGTGATGCAACATTCGTTGAAAACGGATGAATTCTTGACAGTTTCCCGGGCCTGTTTCAGACTACGACCGAATAGAAGCAGGGTTGTGAGCAATTGAGAACAGCACATATGCGAAACAAGATCCCCTGTTCCGCTGAGCGGTTAAGCCTCCTGGATCCTCCGATGATCAAGGCGGTGGCTGATCGCAATGCCTTTCACATCGGTAACCAGTACCTCTCTGAAAATCGCGTTCGGATTATCGAGGCTGATGACGACCAGATTTCGTCTGCCGTCATTGGGAATTCCGGCCTCTATGAACAGACGATCCGTCTCAAGGATGGGCATCTCATCTCAAAGTGTAGCTGTGCGTTACCGGAAGAGCCGATGTGTCGTCATTGTATTGCGGTCCTGTTGGAGTATCATCGCTGGGCACAGCCGAGAAATGGCCAGCAGAGACGATTCAAGCCGTCCGTCGCGCCGCCGACACAGGCCTATCCGGTTCGCGCCGCCGCGCCTGCGCTAAGTCCTGCCCCGCCGACCGATCTGAAGCTGGGCGAGGTGATGGCATTTATTGAGTGGTTGAGTCCTGCATTGAAGGCATTGGAGCGTGGGCAGACATTGCCGGACTCGGCGAAGCTAGCTGGGGACATTGCGTCTTGGAGTCAGATCATTCGGAGTCTGGAGGAGCGTCGCCGGGAGAGTGAGGAAGTACGGATTAATTTGGAATCCGACATGCGGGATCGGGAAGCCTATGTCGGTCGATTGACACAACAAGTGCAAGCGTCGATGGAGGAGATCAAGGCCGCTCAGGCTTGCTCTCAGCAACTGCAACGGGAACTGACTGCATGCAAAGAGGTCCTCACGAAGATTTCAGAAATTGCCTCAGAGGTTGGGAACTATGAGAGTCAGCTGAAGTCTCTTGCAGGTGAGGTGATAGCAAAGGGCTCACAACTCGACAAACTTGCTCAATCGTTCAGGGAAGTCTCGACAACATTGAAATCACTTGCCAAGACCTCTGCCATTTCCTAAGTTCCTGTTGTCGATTGATCAAGGCGTTGCCGTCGCCGCCCGTCCTGCCAGCAATCCTGTCGTCCATGCCCATTGGAAATTGAACCCACCGATTCGGCCGTCGCAGTCGAGGATCTCCCCGATCAGATAGAGGCCTGGCACCAACTTGGATTCCATCGTCCTGAAACTGGTCTCTTCGAGAGGGACCCCACCCGCCGTCACTTCTGCGTAGTTCCAGCCGCGATCCTGGATGATGGGAAAGCGAAACTTGGTCAGTGCGGTGAGCAGACGATCTCGGTCTTTTCTCGGCAGTTGTGCAACCGCCGTCCTGGGATCACACCCGACATGGGAACAGAGCGCCTCGGCAAACCGCTCCGGTATCTGTTGAGCCCATGTCTTTAGCAATGATCGCCGTGGATTATCCGTCGCTTGCTTCATAAGCCACGACTTCGCCTCTTCTTGCGTCTGACTGGGCAAAAAGTTTCCATAGACTTCGGCAGTTTCTCCCTGTTCACGTCCGAGTGTCCAGAAGCGGCTGGCATCCATGATCACTGGCCCACTCACACCAAAGTGGGTCCAAAGCATACTTCCCGTTCGGCGATCGAGAACGTGACCCTTCACCACCACGGTGAGCTCAACCTCCTGCGAGAGACCGGAGAGAGTCTTGTGAAACATCCGGTCATCAAGCATCAACGGCACGAGCGCCGGGGCGGTGGCCGTCACGTGATGGCCGAGTCGGCGCGCGAGGGTATAGCCAAACCCATCGCTCCCCGATTTGGGGATCGATCGGCCCCCGGTCGCCAGAATGACCTTCCGAGAGCGCAGAGTTCCGTGAGCATGATGAACTACGAACCCGGTTTGGGGACCAGGAAGAGGATCGACGCCCGTCACACGATGATGAGAATGAATGATGACACCCAGCGCACGACATCGATTGACGAGTGAGGTCAGGATAGTTCGCGCCTTGTCGGTTACCGGAAAGAGTTTGCCGGTCTCTTCGCGCTTGAGTTCAACACCTAGCGAAGCAAACCATTGGATGGTGTCCTCGACCGGGAATGCAGCCAGCACGTTCTTAATAATGCGGCGATTGCCAAAGAAGTCGATGGGCGAGACGACCTGGTGCGTGACATTACAGCGACCGCCTCCGGAGACCAGGATCTTGGCGCCGATGGTTTTTGCACCATCGAGCAGCACGATCCTCCGGGCGTGACCATCCCTTGTCGCCGCCTCTGCAGCGAAAATCGAGGCTGCCAACCCGGCGGCGCCTGCCCCGACCACTGCAACATCATGTACATCGTCATGTATAGACATTAGAGGGTTTTAACTGCCAGTTAACACCGTATTAATCTTGTAATGTTACAGTCCCCCTCGTGAAAGGCAGACTTGTCGGGGCTGGAACACTTGAGAGTAGGAGGAGAGCACGATGATTTGTCAAAAATGCAAAGGGTTGATGGTGAAAGAGTGGCGACCGGAGTTTTCGCAGGAAGCTGCGGTGCTCCGTTGTATCAATTGCGGCCTGGTCCTCGATCCGTTGATTGCGCAGAATCGCGTGACCACATTGCCTGCCAAGGAGCGGGCTCTGAAGGCGGCGTAATAGTTCCTTCAATCTCGTGAGCCTGTTCGGACGGCGCGGATGACTGACTCAACCGACTGAATTGGGCAAGTGTGGACGTGGCGCTCGTGGTTAGACCGAAAACTCCGCCCATAAAAATGTGTGATCTGAAGAGTCTTTCGCTCGCCGCGGCTCGACGTCCACCTCTACCCTGAGACAATGCTCTGCCAGCGAGGCCGTCGCCAGAATATGGTCGATGCGCCAGCCCTTGTTCGCTTCCAGTGAGCTTGGCGCCCGGTAATCCCAAAACGTATATTGCTGCCGATGTGGGTAGAGTTTCACGAACACATCCTGAAATCCCCACGCCAGGGTGTATTCATAGGCTCGCCGTACCTCTTCGTGATAGCAGACATGCTTCAGATGTTTTTCCGGGCTATGCACGTCCATCGGTCGCGGAGCCACGTTCATGTCGCCGCACCAGATAGCCGGTTTGTTGGGCGACAGATGCTTCTCAAAATACTTGCGGAGCCGATCATACCAACCAAGCTTGTATTGATACTTGGGTGAGTCGATCTCGAAGCCCTGTGGCACGTAGGTATTGACGATGGGGACTCCCTTGATTACCACGCGCAAGAGCCGGGCATCCTCCGTTTCTCCTCCATCATCAAACCCATAGGCTATCGATTCCGGTTTCTCCCGGCTCAATATTGCCACGCCGTTGTACGATTTCATTCCTCGGTAGGTGATGTGGTATCCCGACTCAGCGAGTGCCAGCAGCGGAAATTCGCTGTCTTGGACCTTGGTTTCTTGAAGGCAGAGTACATCAGGCTTGTGCTGGGCAAGCCATTCGAGGACGATCGGCATACGCTTCCGGAGCGAATTGACATTGAATGTCGCGACTTTCATGGCCCCTCCTCCACAGACACTTCAGCCGCCGCATCCTAGCAAAAGGCTCATAGGGGGAACAAGGCGAGTCATCTCATCATTGTCGCAGACGCAGCAGCGGAGGAGGCCATCCCAGACTTTGCGGTGATCCCCCGAAGAGTGTTCTTCCCACCTGGCCTCAACATGAGATGTTTCCTAACAGAAACAAGCCCTCAGGAGGAAAGACCTCCCGAGGGCTCGGCAATCTACGCATACGACCACGAGAATTTAGGGTGCGGCAACGGGAGCAGGGGTTGCTGGAACTGCTGCTTTCATGTCTTGTCCCATTGACTGAGCGGCGCCCTGAGCCTCTCCAGCTTTGGTTTTTGCCATATGTTTGTGCGCCTTTACCTTCTCCTTCATTTCATGGCGCTTCGCTTTCATCGCATCTTTTCGGGCTTTCATCTTGCCCTTCATCTCTTCCTTCTTCGCTGTCATATCACTCTTCATCGCATTTTTCTCAGCCTTCATCTCGTCTTTCATCTTGCCCATCTCGCCTTTCATGGCATCGTCAGCCAGGGCCAGCGAGCTGGTTCCCATCAGGCAAAGAGCGGCAATCGCGACGACGATCGATTTCTGCATGCAACACCTCCTGGAATAGAGAGTAGTGATGGTTCCGACGCAATCAAAAGACAGCCTGCGCTCCATTTTCAATCCTGTCAAGAATTAGCCCAGGAATCGACGTGTCGTATGCCCAGGTCTTAATCAGTGGGCCAACCCGATTTCGGCTCTTGGTCCTGCAACATGTGCATCACTCATAACCCGCATGATTCATGACGGTTCGTCGCGAACGCGTGCAGCCGCGACGCGAGACGGGCACTCGGAGGCGTGAAGTCCTGAGCAACTGTCTTGACCATTACGTGTCCTGTGCCACGACCGGCTGCCACGGAGTCCCCGCATGCACCATCGCATTGAGCATCGTCAGCAGCTTTCGCATCGCGGCGACCAGCGCGACTTTCGGGGCTTTGCCGGCCGTGCGCACGCGCTGGTAGAATACCCGGATCACGGGATTCCATCGCGTGGCGACCAACGCGGCCATATACAGTGCTCGGCGCACGGGCGCGCGACCACCCCAAATGGCCCGGTGCCCACGCAGCCGCCCACTATCGCGATTGAAGGGGGCCACGCCCACCAAGGCGGCGATCTGCTTGCGATTCAACAGGCCCAGCTCCGGCAACTCGGCCAACACCGTGCGGCTCATCACCGGCCCAATGCCAGGTACGCTCTGCAGCAGATCTTCTCGCTCCCGCCACAGGGGACTCTGCTGGATCATCTCATCCAGGTCCGCATCCAGCCGCGCCAGTTCGGCGCGCAACCAGCGCAGAGGGACCTCGATCCGCTTCCGAACCCGAGCCGGGGCGCGATCCCGCCGATTCTGCTCGGCCCCCTGCATCGCCAGCACTTGGCGGCGCCGCGCCAGCAAGGCCGCCAACTCCTGGGTCTGGGCATCGGGGATCACCCGCAGGGGCGGCCGGATGACCTCTCCAAAGCGCGCCAACACCTGGGCATCCAGCACGTCCGTCTTGGCCCACGGCCCCGTCGCCTTGGCACAGTCCCGGACTTGGCGCGGATTCACCACGATCACGGGCAAGGCGGCGTCCACCAGCGCGCGGACCAGCGGTCGTTCCAAGCCACCCGTCGCCTCCAGGACAATCCGTGTCGGCTGCACCGGGGTCAGCTGCGCGATCAGTGTCGTGATGCCGTGGGCGTCATACGGCACACTCGTCCGCTCGTCGGACGGCCGGACGCCCACATCCAGCCGGGCGTTCGAGACAGCAATCCCGACAACAACCAATGGGGTCTGCCTCGCCGCCTCCTGGGTGTAGCCCGACCTTGTGAACATGCGGGCTTGGTGGCCCTGGCAACTGTTCGGGCTTGGGTGATGAGGAACGTGACGACCTGGCTCAGGGACGGTCTCTTCGGACCGGAGGCATATCGATCTGTCCCGTTCCATCCGTCTCATGTACCACAACTCCAAGATACAAGGCATCCTCGTGCAGTTTGCGAAAGCGCACAGACGCGATGCGAGACAGGCACTCGGAGGCGTGAAGCGCTGAGCAACTGTCTTGACCATTACGTGTCCTGTGCTACGACCGGCTGCCAAGGAGTCCCCGCATGCACCATCGCATTGAGAACCGTCAGCAGCTTCCGCATCGCGGCGACCAGCGCGACCTTCGGGGCTTTGCCGGCCGCGCGCAAGCGCTGGTAGAAGAGGCGGATCACGGGATTCCACCGCGTGGCGACCAACGCGGCCATGTACAACGCTCGGCGAACGGGCGCACGACCACCCCAAATGGTCCGATGCCCCCGCAGCCGCCCGCTATCACGATTGAAGGGGGCCACGCCCACCAAGGCCGCAATCTGCTTGCGATTCAACAGGCCCAATTCCGGCAGCTCCGCCAACACGGTGCGGCTCATCACCGGCCCAATACCCGGCACGCTCTGCAACAGCTCTTCCCGCGCGCGCCATACGGGGCTCTGCTGGATCAGGCCATCGAGATCCTCATCCAGCCGGGCCAGTTCGTCACGCAACCAGCGCAGGTGGGCCTCAATCCGCTTCCGGACTCGATCGGGGGCGCGATCCAGACGATGCTGTTCGGCGCCCTGCATCGCCAGCACTTGGCGGCGGCGCGCCAGCAGGGCCGCCAACTCCTGCGTCTGGGCATCGGGAATCACGCGCAGAGACGGCTGGATGACCTCGGCGAAGCGAGCCAACACCTGCGCATCAAGCGTGTCCGTCTTGGCCAACTGGCCCGTCGCCTTGGCAAAGTCCCGGATCTGGCGCGGATTCACCACGATCACGGGCAAGGCGGCGTCCACCAGTGCCCGCACCAGGAGTCGTTCCAACCCGCCGGTGGCTTCCACCACGATCAATGTGGGGTGCCACTCACTCAGCTGCGTGAGCACCGTGGTGATCCCGGTGGCGTCATACGCCACGCTGAGCGGGGCGCTGGACGGCCGCACGGCCACGTCCAGTCGGACTTTCGAGACATCAATTCCAACAAAAACCAATGGGATCTGCATCGCGGCCTCCTTGGTGGAGCCCGACCTTGTGTTGATGCGGGCTCGGGGGCCCTGGCAACTGTTCGGGCTTCGGTGGGGTGGGGGAAGGTGACGACCCGGCTCAGGGACGGTCTCTTCGGACCGGAGGCATATCGATCTGTCACGTTCCATCCGTCTCATGTACCACAACTCCAAGATACAAGGCATACTCGTGCAGT
>SWDP01000015.1:3294-9719 GCA_005116885.1 Nitrospira sp. | reverse complement strand
CGATGTGGTCTGGAACAACGAGAGCAAGGACTGCTTGCACGTGATCCCGTACTAAGACGTGTACGCGACATCGGGGGGGGCCAGCCCTGCGCTCCGGATCCCGAAGAGCAGGGCCGGCCAAACGATCAGCGAGAGTAAGAGGGAGGACCGTATGGACCTGATCATCTTGGTGATAATGGCACTCGTGACGCTAGTCTGGTGGGCAAGTGCCGCGCGATGGAGAACGGCTGTGGCGGCACGACAGAAGGTCGAATTGGGTCGGTCTCGTATCAGGCAATGAGTATGGTGTCGCCATCGGGAGTTCTCGTGGAATCGGATGGCAGGCCAAGCGATAGGCTCCCTGGCGGCGTGGGCAAAGATTCATCTCACCGGTTCAGACAGGAGGGTTCACCCATGACGATGACACAGCTCGGAAGGATCGGCGCAACGACGCTTCTGCTGGTTGCCGTCCTGTCTCAGCCCGGCGTCGCCACCGCCCATGGCCCAGTGAGCGGGGAAGATGACCCCTGCCTCCGCCGGATCGGGGAGCAGGTGGTCCATTTCAACGCCTATCAGCCGCAATACGAACTGAAAGGTCAGTACTGCACGGAGATTCCCCAGACCGGCGACACCTTCCTGGTCGTGGACCTCGCGGATCCGGCCTGGCGCAATGAGTCGGTCGGGATGCGAATCGTGAAGGGTGCCAACGGGACAGACGGTGAGATTGTGGCAGATATTCGCCCAACCACTCATCCAGACGGTGTGCTCCGGGGCGAAGTCAATCTGGAAGAGGGCGTATATACGGTCACTATTGCGACAGAGAATCAGAGTCTGATGAAGCGGCCACAATATCTCTTGCGGGTACACATGACCGACTATCAGAAGCTGGTGCAGACCGTGGCCGTCCCCCTGTTCGGTGTGTTGCTCGTAGCCTGGCTCGGGTACAAGTTCCTCCGCTCGACATGGCTGCGAAAGTGGTGGGCCGTCCGCCGTTCCTAGGAAGCCGGGCACTCAGGCCCGCGCTCAGATGGTTGAGAAATGGGAGAAGGCTGCATGTCAACGACAGTACACGGTTTCTTCGCGGCACGAAGGGCGTCTCTCGCGTGACGCACGATTGCACGACGCACCTTGTCTTGGAGACGATCGACACATACGAACGATCAGCCAAGGAGTGTGTAGCCCATGGAATCGAATGGGAGACCAGACAATCCTCCACTCCCCACTCAGCAAACCGGCGAGGGCATCTGCATGCGTTGCGGGGGGTTGATGATGATGGAGTATTACCTGGACCTTGAGGACGACACTGGTCAAATCGGCATCACGGGGTTGCGTTGCACCAGCTGTGGCGACGTCATCGACTCGGTCATTCTTCGGAACCGATTGAACCCGATGCCGGATCTGTTGCACGGCGTGAAGCAGAGAAAGTATGCTCAACGGATCGATCACGGCGAGGGAGAGAGCTAGAATCGGAACGGCCATGAGAATAACGCGCGATCCGGAGACTGGCCACTTGTCGGCCCCTCTTCGTAGTCCTGTTGCCAGGTGAGACCATGCAGATTGTTGTGACCGGCGGAACAGGATTTATCGGTCGGCCTTTATGTGCATCGCTCTGTCGGGAGGGGCATACGGTCACACTCCTTACGAGAAGGATAGAAACGCAATGGCCCTGCAGCTCAACCGTCACGGCTGTCGAGTGGAATGGCCGAGAGGCGGGAGCCTGGGAGCACTGTCTCGAAGGTGCCGATGCCGTCATCAATTTGGCTGGCGCCCCGATTGCCGATGGACGTTGGAACGATGCCCGCAAGCAGCTTCTCATAGAAAGCCGGGTCCTCTCAACTCGTCTGCTGGTAGAAGCCCTATCCCGCTGCTCTTCAAAACCCCGGACGCTGATCAACGCTTCTGGTATCGGCTACTACGGAGCCAGCGACGATCATGTGCTGGATGAGGGAGCTGCGCGCGGTCAAGGCTTTCTGGCCGATCTCTGTCTCGCGTGGGAAGCGGAGGCGCTTCGAGCTGCGGAGTTCGGTATGCGAGTCGTCATGTTGCGGACCGGGATGGTGCTCGAACAAGACGGCGGTGCCCTGCCCAAGATGCTGCTGCCGTTCCGATTCTTCGCAGGCGGCCCCATCATGCCGGGAACCCAGTGGGTGTCCTGGATCCACCGTCGTGACCACATCGGTCTCATCCAATGGATACTCACAACGCCGAGCGTCTCTGGTCCTGTCAACGCAGTGGCTCCCGAGGCTGTGACCATGAAGCAGTTCTGCGGCTCGATCGGACGGGTTCTCCACCGGCCGTCCTGGCTTCCCGTGCCGGGCTTCGCATTACGCCTGGCATTGGGTGAACTGGGGACGCTCATGACCACGGGCCAACGAGTTATTCCGGCGAAGGCACTCTCCCGTGGATATGTCTTTCAATACCCGAAACTGGAACCAGCCTTGGGGGCGATCTTGACGAAGGGGTAGAGGAGGTGCGGCATGGCTCCAGTGATCGGTCCATCTGAATCCACTTGTGCTGCCACGGGAGTCTCTGCACTCGGACTTGTACATCGATTGTGATTCACAAGGAGGTATTCACATGATGACCAAGAAAATGAGGGTCCCGACCACCGTATTGCTCAGCGTATTGACTGCCGTATTGTGTCAGATCCCAGGAACGACGAGTGAGGTCAGAGCTGCTGAGGGGCAGGACAGGACAGAGAGTCAGGTCCAGCGACCGCATGGGAAGGATGACAACATGCCGAATGGAGTAATTGGCGTGTCGCTGCATGTTGGAGCAGAACGTATCGGCGAACCGGCTTCGCTATATGTGGCCCATGTGTATCCGGTGGGTCCTGCACAACAAGCAGGTCTACAGCACGGAGATGAAATCGTGACGGTGAACGGTGAGGCAGTCACCGGTAAGACCTATGAGCAAGTGATACAGATGGTGCGAGGGGAAGCGGGGGCCGCGGTGAAACTGGGCGTCAAAGGCGAAGGTGGCACCCGTGATCTCTCCATCATCCGTATCGCAAGCGAGACCCTCTATAAGGACCAAAAGGGCAAGATGGGACCACATGGCAGTCCAGCTCGATAGGAGGCCGTCGTGAAGCCGACCGGAGCGAGTCGAGATATCCAGCTACTGGGCGGATTATTCCTGATCGTCGGCACGGGAGATCTTGTCATCATTGCACTGTTCCCTGACTACGCGCTCAAACTATTCGGGGCGGCGGTGACGGGACCGGCCTCGTTTCTCGTGAAACTGCACACCCCCGCCGTCCATTTGCTGATCGGCTATGGATTTCTCTGGTTGCGACATTGGGCCTGGGGACTCGCGCTGGCTTATGCGGGGTTCGGTGTGGTCAGTGAAGCCATGAACCAACTGACGTTCGGCTTCAGCCAGATCCGGTCCGGTTTCATGGTGACGACGTTCTTGCTTGCCTCCTATCTCGTCTGGCGGCGCACTGCCTTCACCGATGAGCCCACGCCCGAGAACAGACCGAAGCCGGAACCACAGGAGTTACTCTGATGCGGGGAATCGTTTGGTTCAGACGGGATCTGCGGCTCAACGACCAGCCTGCTTTGACAGCAGCGTGCGAATCCTGCAGCGAAGTGATTCCGCTCTTTGTGTTTGATGAGCCTCTCCTGCAATCC
Organism: Nitrospira sp.; assembly: GCA_005116885.1. Taxonomy (GTDB): domain Bacteria; phylum Nitrospirota; class Nitrospiria; order Nitrospirales; family Nitrospiraceae; genus Palsa-1315. Next base: position 6,108 of record SWDP01000015.1, on the reverse strand, counting down.
CATGTATTCGGCTCAGCTTGTGCGAACTTTATGCTCGGCTGCCTTGAAGATCTCGCTGCGTCGTTGGCTAGCCGAGGCATCACGCTTCAGTGGCGTCGCGGCGAGCCGGTGGAAGAAGTCGTTCACGTCGCACGAGCATGGAAGGCCGATGTGGTCTATTGGAATCGTGACTATGAACCAGCAGCTATTGAAAGAGACCGTACCGTCCAACAACAGCTGGCGCAAATCGGCGTGGTCGTGCGGACATTCAAAGATCATGTGGTCTTCGAGGCCGAAGAAGTTCGAAGCGCGACCGGCGAGCCCATGCAGCGGTACAGCGCCTATCGGGCACGCTGGTGGATGAAGTGGCAAGCGATGCAACCGACTACTCTTCCAGTTCCTCGGTTGTTGACGGCAGAGAAGGCTGTGTCGTTGCCCGCCCCGCCTCCGTTGCCCTCGGCAAGCGATTTGGGATATGAGCCGGTGACGCTCTGGATCGAACCGGGGGAGCGAATCGCTCAGAAACGATTGCGTCGGTTCGTCGAAGGTCCCATTCATACCTATATCACGGGACGAAATCTTCCAGCCGTCGACGGCAGTTCGATCCTCTCCCCCCACTTTCGATTCGGGACCCTGTCGGCCCGCGCCGCAGTACATGCAGCCCTGGCGTCGCTTGCACAGGGCAGACGTGTCTCTCGTCCCGATGTCTTCATCTGGATCGACGAATTAGTCTGGCGGGAATTTTTTCAGCAGGTTCTGGCCGCCTTCCCCCGTGTCGTCGACGAGCCATTCCGCCAGGTTCTTGCACCAGCTCCACGTGCTCCTGGCACCGAACGCGATCGATTGTATCAAGCCTGGCGTGAGGGGAAGACCGGCTTTCCGATCGTGGACGCGGGCATGCGCCAGTTGAACCAGACCGGATGGATGCACAACCGTGTTCGCATGATCGTCGCCTCGTTTCTCATCAAGGATCTGCGGATTGACTGGCAGAGCGGCGAGCGGTATTTCATGCAGCGCCTCATCGATGCCGACGTCGCGGCCAACAACGGCAACTGGCAATGGTGTGCCTCGACCGGCACGGATGCGATGCAAGGGTACAGGATCTTCAATCCCCTGTTGCAGAGCAAGAAGTTCGATCCGAAAGGCGAATACCTCCGGAAGTATGTGCCGGAGCTTGCGGCCGTTCCGACCGACCAGATCCATGCGCCATATCTGATGACCCATGAAGATCAGGCCCTGGCCAAATGCCGCATTGGCATAGACTATCCTTCGCCTATCGTGGATCACCGGCAAGCCCGCGATGAATATTTAGCCCTCGGCAAACTACAGAGGACGAGATGAAGACCGCGCCGCTCCGTCTTGGAATTAGCCGTTGTCTCCTAGGAGACGAAGTCCGGTTCGATGGGGGACATAAGAGGGACAGTTTTCTGACCGATGTGTTTGGCCGCTATGTGGAGTGGGTCCCGGTCTGTCCGGAGGTAGAGGCAGGACTGAGCACTCCTCGCGAGGCGATGCGGCTGGTCGGCGATCCTCAGAATCCCCGACTCGTGACGATCAAAAGCGGGACTGATCACACGCGCGCACTGAAAACGTTGACCACGAATCGTATCGCGCAACTCATGGAGCTGGATTTATCCGGCTATGTCTTTAAGAAGGGTTCGCCGAGCTGCGGTATCGAGCGAGTTCGTCTCTACAATGAGCATGGAATACCCAACCGGAACGGAATCGGGCTGTTCGCGCGGGTCTTTATCGAGCAGTTTCCACTTATTCCCGTCGAGGAAGAAGGCCGACTCTGCGAGCCTACACTCAGGGAGAATTTTATTGAACGGGTCTTCTGTTACCGCCGCTGGCAGGATCTCGTGCAGAATGGAGTCACGAGGCAGGCCCTGGTGCAGTTCCACACGATCCATAAATATTTGCTGTTGGCCCATAGCCCGCAGCAATACGAGGAGCTCGGGCGGCTAGTCGGTCAGGCTCATCAGCACCGTCCCAAGGACCTCGTCCGTCGGTATGGGGAACTGTTCATGAAGGCGTTGGCCGTGAAGGCGACGGTGCGCAAACATGCGAACGTGCTCCAGCACATCCTGGGGTATTTCAAGGAGCGGCTCGGCGCTCACGAGAAAGCGGAGCTATTGGGCGTGATCGGTGATTATCATCAGGAGCTGACGCCCTTGGTTGTCCCTCTGACGCTGATCAAGCACTACGTGCAGATCTTCGATGTGACCTATATTCGGGACCAGGTCTATCTCAATCCGCATCCCAAGGAACTGATGCTGCGCAATCATGTGTAGGGAGGAAGAACCATGCCGCATGTTGTCATAGAAGAAGCCGGGGATCTGCAGGAGGTTTATCAGGCATTCACGCCATTGATTCAGCGAGCTGGAACCGATATTCTGAAAATTCGCGAATTCTACCTGGCGCGGAGCGGCAAAGAGGCACTCTTGGAGTCAATTACGATCGAACAGGGTACTGTATGCAATTACTTTATCCAACTCAAGCTGCACGAGAAGGCTATCACTGTGCGTCTCTTGCCTGCCACAGATCCTGAGAAGACCCCCGCGGTGAAGAAAGTGATGGCCATGGTGGCGGGATTCATTCGGAACGTGTACCCGGACAGTCGCTACGGCAAAACCAACTTACAGGAATACCTAGAGGTGACGACTGGCTCACTGTGAATGAAAACGGATGCGAAGATCAACAAGAGGAGCGATGCAATGGCGACCACGACACGAGGGGTGATTCTAGTTGGACACGGCGGCATTCCCAAAGGATGCCCATCTGAACTCGTCACGAAACTGAAACGGTTGGAAGGACAGCGACGGGCGGCAGGCATGC
>SWDP01000015.1:1876-3284 GCA_005116885.1 Nitrospira sp. | reverse complement strand
CAAAAATCCGCCAGTGGCCGAGGACACCGGAAACGGATCCCTATCAATCAGGGCTTGAAGCGGTGGCGGCTCAATTGCGGGCGAATCTGGGAGACGTACTCTTTGCCGTGGCCTACAACGAATTCTGTGCGCCGACTTTGGAAGAATCGGTGGAGGTGCTGATCAAGAAGGGCGCGACCCACATTACCGTGGCCACGACAATGTTTACGCCGGGGGGTTCTCACTCGGAGGTGGAAATTCCAGAAATCCTCGACCATCTACGGCCACAGTATCCCGGGGTTGAACTCCGTTACGCCTGGCCGTTCGATCTGAAGCTTGTCGCACACACGTTGACGGAGCAGGTGAATCGATTTTCCTGAACATGATCATAGTGAAGCAGCGACAACAGGACCACCACCAGGAACACGTCGCAATCCATGTGCCCCACCATACCAAACTCACGGCATCACTCCGAGTATGAACCGAAGGGACGATTTGCGAAGAGCTTGAAGCATTGAGGGTGACGGCAAGCGAATTTATAATGTGGTGCCCGGTGGCTAAACGGAAAGGCTCAGAAGCATGAGGATGAAACAGCAGGGGCGAGGAAGAGTGCTCGGTGTGCTGATCGCCTTCACGTTCGTCGCGTGGGTCACAGGCCCGGCGCAGGCGCAGCAGCAGGAGATCACCGGTAAAGATGGAGCATCGATGGTGCTCGTGCCGGCGGGGGAATTTACCATGGGGAGCAACGACGGTGGTGACGATGAAAAGCCCGTCCATCGGGTCTCTCTCGATGCCTATTACCTCGACAAGTATGAGGTGACTGTCGGGCAGTATGCGAAGTTTCTGGAGGCCAGGGGCGTGAACGGGCCGCCGATGTGGGGAACCATGGACCAGCCGGCCCATCAGAAGCGTCCGGTCGTGAATGTCGACTGGTCGGATGCAAGCACCTATTGCGAGTGGGCCGGCAAGCGGTTGCCGACGGAAGCGGAATGGGAGAAGGCGGCACGGGGGACGGATGGGCGTATCTATCCCTGGGGCAATGAACCACCCGATGGGCTCCGAGCGAACTATGGGAAGGAGAAGTGGAACAACCATGACGCGCTGGCGCCGGTGGGGCAATTGAAAGACGGCAAGAGCCCATATGGGATCTATGATCTAGCGGGGAATGTCTGGGAATGGGTGAGCGATTGGTATGACCCGGACTATTATCCGGCCAGCCCGCAGCAGAACCCGAAGGGGCCGGAAAGTGGTAAATACAGAGTGTTACGGGGCGGCTCGTGGGACCTCGCTCCGGAGCACCTGCGATCCACACACCGAGACTTCAACCTACCGTCGGCCCCCAGCTATGAGTCACCGTCGTACCGGAACTTCAACAGCGGGTTCCGCTGTGCGAAGAATCCTGTCCTGACTCCTTCAGGAGGGATGGCTG
>SWDP01000015.1:1333-1866 GCA_005116885.1 Nitrospira sp. | reverse complement strand
ACTAATGCCATTGCTTCCAGTTCCGGCAGATTATGCCAACAAACATATGCCGACTGGCTGGTGGACGGACCCGAATGTCATTGAGGAGGGAAAGCAGGTTTACTCCGCGGAAGGCTGCCGCAGTTGCCATAAGGACGGCAAACCGGTAAAAACTGGGGGAGGGCTTCGTGACCAGAAAAACACCAGCCGTTTCTCAGACAGCTACTGGTTCTGGCGAGTGGCCGAAGGGGTTCCAAAGACGACAATGAAAGCTTGGAAGTCGTACCTCTCAGAAGAGCAGATCTGGCAGGTGATCGCGTTCATACATCAGTTCTCACACGGGGGGAAACCCTCCGAACACACGGATTATAAGCCTTGAACGGGATGCTAGCCTGAACGCCCCGACAGGGCTGGCGATCACTCAGTACTTACCAAATCGATCTTTGAAGAAGCCTTCACGATGTTTAAGCCAGGCGGACCTCCCTCGGAAGTTGAGATTCCTGAAATCCTCGATCATCTGCGATTGCTGCATCCCAACGTTGAACTCCGCTACG
>SWDP01000015.1:0-1233 GCA_005116885.1 Nitrospira sp. | reverse complement strand
CATCCAGGCACTGAGCCTAGCAGGCTGTTGACAAAGTCCGCCAGCGGCGTTCTCGCGGCGCTCAGAGGCTCAACGTACGGCAGAGAGTACGCTTCGCCTCTTCGCTTGCTGCGGCCTTGCTGGACGGCCTTTCTGAACAGCCCGCAGGCCATTCCGCAAACTGCTAGGCTCCGGGGATCTGAGCACGGCGACAGGCGAGTGACGGGCTACGTGTTTGATCGGCTTGTCGAATCCGTCGTATACGGGACAGATGCTGAAGGAACCAGGGGTGTGAGCGGGGTGGAAGGGAAGGAGTAGCAGGCGGAAGCGCATGGCCTTCAGCCGCTCGAGGTGTACATAAGTTGAGTTTGAATATGAGAGAATCCGACCACTATGGCGAATGGAGAGTCAGAAGGTCGCAAAGTATTTAATTACTGTGTAAGTTTCATTGACCTGTTGGGCCAGCGAAATGCTGCTAAAGGTAAAGGCCTCTTACCGTGCATTAGTTCCGAAGCAGAAGATAAAGCTTTCAGAAAAATTCTGTTGGATAACATCGGGGGGATCCTTGAACTTCAGCGGGATGTTGAGGAGATGGGGAGTGTCCTCTCACCAGATCCTAATTCGCCATTACGCGAGTCGTTGAGTGACGAAGAAAGGATTGCATGGGATGATCTCCAACGTAAGTCTGTCAATACCCAATACTGGTCGGACGGGTTCGTCAAGTATGCGTGCTTAGGCAATCCAGAGATCAAGTGCCCGGTGAATGGAGTATTTGAGATCTTTTGTACCGCAGGCTACTTTTGCCTGTTAGGTCTGGTCCGACATCGACCTGTTCGGGGGGGCAATTGATATTGCTTGGGGTGCAGAAATCCGCCCAGGCGAGTTATACGGCCCGGCCATCATTAGAGCGTATGAACTCGAAAGTGAAGTAGCTCAATATCCAAGAATCGTCATCGGTCATGAGGTCTTAAGATTCTTGGAGGCACATAGAAGCAACTCCGGAGATGAGCCGGCGATCCGAGCCAATCAAGAGTTCGCGCGACTTTGCTTGGACATGCTAGCCCAGGATGATGACGGCTATTGGATTCTTCACTATCTTGGCGATGCCTTCCAACATGCAGTAACGCATGCACATCATAGTAACTTGTATCAGAAGGCACGCACATTTGTTGTTAGCCAGATAGAAGAACACAAGAGACTGCGGAACAGTAAGCTCGCTTTTCGCTATACCCAATTGCTCGCCTATTTTGATAC
>SWDP01000014.1 GCA_005116885.1 Nitrospira sp. | reverse complement strand
ACTCCTTAGCGCGTAGAGAAAAGGTACTGGTATGAACTAGGGCCTGTTCACACTACCGTAAGCCATCAACGATCAACGCGAAGTTGATGAACGCGATGAACATGACATCGAGCTTGTCAAACCGCGAGAAGAGGCGCCGAAATCCTTTAAGCCGACGGAACAACCCTTCGATCTCATTGCGTCGTGTATACAGGGCTCGATCATATTCCCATGGCGCGAGTCGATTGTGCTTGGGCGGGCACCACCGGCACATACCCGAGCTCCACGGCCACCCTCGTGTCTCATCGCCTTCATACGCCCGATCCATTAATAAGGGGATGGGACACGACCGTTTCCCAAAGCGCTGCAGCAGCTTGCGTCCCTCAGGGGCATCGTGGGCCTGGCCCGGCGACAGGGCAAACGTCAGGGCCGTTCGAGCATCCGCGGCAACCAGATGAATCTTGGTGGTCCACCCGCCGCGGGATCGGCCCAGGGCTTGTCGACCGTTTTTTTTAATGCCCCCGTCCCATCGGGATGGACCTTCACGATGGTACTGTCCAACGCCACGGCTTCGAGCTTCACTCGGATCATCTGAGCCTGTTGCAATTGGGCAAAGACGCGATCCAGCACTCCGCTCTTCGACCACCGATTCATGCGCGTATAAATCGTGTGCCAGTTGCCGAACCGCTTGGGGAGGCCGCGCCATTTGCAGCCCTGCTCGGCGACGTACAAGATGGCGTTGAGTACCCGCAGATTGTCGAGCGTCACGTTGCCGCGTGGCGTCGGCAAACACGGCTCGATTTGGCGATACTGGGCGTCGGTGATTTCCATGTACGCAGTATCGCATAGAAATGGCCATTAGTGTTAACACGCCCTAGTTAAGATCTGTCTCAGAAGGGGGCCAACGTTACTTGAACTCAAGATATTATTTCTCGTAAGAAGACCGTTATTTGGTTTGTTTGGTTTGTCTCGTTTGTTTGGTTGAATGAGACCAACCAGATGGACCAGCCAGACCAGATAACCAGACAGACCGGGCTTGTCTTAGACAGTTAAACCAGCGAAGTTCTCGCATACCAAAATAGTTTTCAGCATCCTGCAAATGACACAAGGACAAGCCATCGTATTCTTGATAGAATGGGCACCGTTACTTCACCAAGGAGGGCATTATGAGGGCAGGATATCGAACCATCATCGGGGCGGCGCTCTGCATGGCGCTCGGGTTCGCCGGATGCGCAAGTACCGGCACAAGTTATATGTACAAAAACTACACAGTCGCTGACGGCAGCGCTGTGGCTGGTGAGGGCCGCACCGTCCTCTTTCAGGGAAACCCACTGGTTCTCGCGGGAGCTGGCATCAAAGTTGGAGACACCCTCAGGGAGGTGACGCTGACACAGACGGATCTTTCGCCGGTATCCATCACCGACACCAAAGGCAAGGGTAAGGTCCGGATCATCAGCGTCGTCCCATCACTTGATACTCCGGTGTGCGAAGAACAGACTCATTATCTGAGCGAGAAAAATAAGGGTCTCGATAAGATGGTTGAACTGGTCACCGTGAGCGTCGATACGCCTTTTGCACAAAAGCGATTTGCCAAAGAAGCCCACATTGGCAATGTCACATTCCTCTCAGATTACAAGGATGCTGAATTCGGGAAGGCCTACGGACTCTTTATCAAGGGGCCCCACATCCTGGCTCGCACAATTATGGTGATTGATGCCAACAACACTGTGCGGCATCTGCAAGTCACCCCCGAACTGGTCCAATTGCCGGACATGGACAAGGCCTTCGCCGTGGCCAAATCATTGATCACCGCAGGCTAGGAGCCTGTCCAAGTAATCCTTCGTTGCGAGGCGAACAAGCTGTTGGCAAATGCAAGGCCGCAGGTCCCAAGAAACCGGAGGCGTATTCTCTGCAATACGTCGAGGAGTACTTGGGACCGAGAACGACGCAGAGGCCAGCAGATCGTTTGTCGGAGTAGAATGGCATTACTCGGACAGGCTCCTTGACCAACGAGAAGGCTGAGGTCCTGGTTGAGGCTGAGGAGAAGGGAGATGCATATTTCTTCTTAACCTTAGCCTCAACCTCAGCCTTCCTTTAGAATGAAGAGATGGCCCAATACGATCTTCTCGTCATAGGGAGTGGGCCCGCAGGCCAGAAGGCCGCGGTCCAGGCCGCCAAACTCGGCAAGACCGTTGGGATCATCGAGCGCAAAGCCGTCGTCGGCGGCGTGTCCACCAACACCGGCACCATCCCCAGCAAAGCCCTCCGCGAAGCTGTGCTCAATCTCTCGGGGTTCCGCCAACGCAACCTCTATGGAACCGGCTATCGTTTGAAAGAGACGGTCACGATCGAAGATCTCGCATTTCGCTCCAACCACATCATCAAGAGCGAAATCGAGATCGTGAAGGATCAGCTGGCACGTAACCGCATCGACCTGATTTTTGGGGAAGCCCGTTTCGTCGATCCTCACCGGCTCCTCGTTCAACAGGCCGGCACGGCAACCGAACATTATGCCCATGTGATCGTCATCGCCGTGGGCACAGTGCCGACCAGACCAGCCGATATTCCATTCGACAATCACACCATCATCGATACCGACGGCCTCATCACGCTCAAACGCCTTCCGACATCCCTCATCATTGTCGGCGGCGGCGTGATCGGCACAGAATACGCATCGATTTTAGCCATGATCGGTGTGAAGGTCGTGCTGATCGACAAGCGTCCGCGCCTGCTCGAATTTGTCGACGCGCAGATCATCGACGCCTTGCAACGACAGATGACAGATATCGGAGTGACGCTCTACCACCAGGAAGAAGTGGTCGCGATCCTGAAAGAGCCAGATGGACAGGTCACGGTTTCGTTGGCACACCGGCCACCGGTCACCGCCACGACGCTCATGTATGCCATCGGCCGAATCGGCGCTACACAGCGCTTGAACCTGGCGGCCGTCGGCATCACACCGGATGCGCGAGGCCGCGTGATCGTCAACGAGCATTTTCAAACAGCCATCCCCCATATCTACGCGGCCGGCGACGTCATCGGTTTTCCCGCCCTGGCGTCCACCTCCATGCAGCAAGGGCGCCATGCGGCGTGCCACGCCTTTGGCCATCCCGACCATACCGACACAGACCTCCTGCCCTACGGTATCTATGCTATTCCTGAAATCTCCACGGTGGGACGGAATGAGGAAGAACTGGCCAAGGCGGAGATCCCGTATGCGTCCGGCATCGCCCACTATCGTGAAATCGCCCGCGGGCAGCTCATGGGCGATCAAACCGGCATGTTGAAGCTGCTATTCCATCGCCACACCCATGCACTCCTGGGTGTACATGCCATTGGAGAAGGAGCGACGGAGCTTATTCACATAGGTCAGGCCGTTATGGCCTATCAGGGGAAGATCGACTATTTCATCGACACCGTCTTCAATTATCCGACTCTGGCGGAATGTTACAAAGTTGCTGCGCTCGATGGGATCAATCGTCTGCCGAGACCCTGGCCTGGAAAGACGTTAGGCGTGAAACGTGAAACGTGAGGCGATCGGGGACCGGACTCAACACATGGGAATAGCTTCGTTGGTATAATCGCTTATTCAATCATCTGAGATCGTTCATCTACCGTCTTACGTTTTACCTTTCACATTTTACGCTTACCTGGGAGAAACCCCATGTCGTTTACGGACCGCTTAAGACAGCTCGCCACACCCATATGGGATGCCCAACTCATTCATCCATTTGTCGTGGCATTGGGTAAGGGGACCTTGCCGGAACAGAAATTCAAGTACTACATTCTGCAAGACGCCAGATTCCTCAGTGACCTTGCCCGTGTGTTTTCTGCCGGAGCGCTGAGAGCGCCGGACTCAGAGTCGGCTCTGCGCCTGACGAAGCTCGCCGAAGACACCATCGTCGTCGAACGTAGCCTCCACGAAGGATACGGATCGCGGTGGAACATGACCGCAAAGGAGATGACTGCTGTACAGATGGCGCCGACAAACTACGCCTACACGCGGCATATGCTCACAGTTGCCCTTACAGGCTCGGCAGCGGAGATCACCGTTGTCGCCCTCCCCTGTGCCTGGATCTACTGCGTCGTCGGCCAGCATCTCTTAAAACATGGCCCGCCGAAGCACGATCATCCCTATCGAGACTGGCTCATGCTCTACGCCTCACCGGAATTCGCCCAAGTCCAGCAATGGATGCGAAAAAAAGTGGATCAATGGGCCAAGACGGCGGGAAAAGAGGAGAAGCGGCGGATGGAAGAATCGTTCGTCATCAGCTCGCGCTATGAGTGGATGTTTTGGGAGATGGCGTGGAACGAGGAGAAATGGCCGGTATAAGAGGGTGGGCCAGGGCAGGGAGGCTCTCTCCGCTCGCAGCCACAGAGCGCCGTTGACCGCTCTAGGCTTCGCCGCCGCTTGGCGCCGAAAACTTGCCACACTATTTGCTTTGCAAAGGTGTGGCTTCGGACATTCGTCGCCACCGCCACGGGCGGTCGCTTTGGCTCAGCAAGAGCGGTAGCCCACCGGCGCTCTGATCACGCTCCGAGAGCCTCCCAGCCCTGGCCCTAAAATAGAACACCGGCCAAGAGGGAAGGAAGAGGGGAAAGAAATGAACGGGTCCTGTCGCTGACCAGCCCGTCCGTCCTCGCACCCCGCCCGGTGTAGGGACCCCGCTGCGGGCGGACGGGCGCCCAGGTCAGCGCCCCGGCTCAAGTCACACGGACCAGATTGGGGGAGCGAAAAGCGCGAAGTCGTGAGTGGGCGCCCCCTGTGCTCGCAGAACGCGCACGATGAAACAGTGCTCGTCCGATGCGCGCACTATAGGGCATCCCACTCCCGACTTGGAGACATACGGCCACCTGTTTAAGAAGGTGAGCAAGAAGCAGAGTGGTCAGGGACACAGAAGTGGCTAGGCTGGAGCTTTATTGTGAAACAGAAAACACTGAAGATTGAGAATCTAGCTTGCCATGAATCTCAACTAAGAGATTTCATTCTCCCAATTCTTCGAGGTAATGTGTTTCATCTTACTAACCGCTCAGGGCTCAAGGGGATCACCAAGGACGGGTTGATTCGGAATAACAAGAATGGCGAGTTCCCGTATACCTACCCGCAATCAGCCCGCAGCTATGCCCGCAAGAGAGGATACGTTTCATTGTTCGATCTACGAACCACCTCTGACGATGAACTTGAAAAAGCCCTGAGCAATTTCTACTTCTTGAACCCGCCCTTCGTGGATAACAATCCGATATTTCTTATCCTCTCACCTTCTCTTTACCCAGTGTTGATCCCGTGGACTCAAGCAAGGGACGAACATGCTTGGACAGAAGCCTTCATCCCCTATTGTGGAATCTTTTTATCAAGGCAACATCCCAGCTTCTAACCTCAGTCGAGTGATTGCTGCCAAGATAACTCAGACGAGGAGACGGCAGAGTTCGCTTTCAAGACTAATGGATAAAGCCGTTCAAGAGCCTCACACGCCTGGAAGGAAGTCACTCCGCAGTAGACTTACTAATTGGGCTTAACCATCAAGATGAATATCGATTTATTTGAACTGGAGGCGAATGAAGAACTCTTTTGGATTTATTCCGCCTCTTCTTTATGGACAGCTGCCAATATTCTGTTTGAGAAGGAAAAACAAAGAAAGCATGTGAGCGGAATACTTGAACCACATTTGTTGCGTGTATCAATAATGCTTGTTGGCCTTGCTATTGAAAATTTAATCAAGGGCGTTATCGCAAAAGAAGAAGGTCTTCTGAAGAAGACACAGGAGATAAAGGAGCCGCATCACGACTTACTAAAATTGTTCAAGAAAATTAAATTTCCACTTAGCCTCGATGAAGAAAAGGTTGTTTTGGTGGTAAAGGAATACGTAATGTGGGCAGGGCGATATCCCATCCCAAAAAAAGCAGATCGGAGACCTCAATCGGGGTTATTAAGCAGGGCAGGTAGAAATCGCAAGAAATCATCGGAGGGCGTTTGGATGATAGACAAGTTGTCAGAATTTAGAATCGAACCGGATATTTTCAATGTCAGTCAGGGTCTTTTAAGAAAGCTGAAACAAAGAATGATACCTGGAAAAGGGTTTAATTTTTTTGACTAAAAGTCATAACAACTTCGAGTTAACCTTCCGAAGCTTGCCAATGCGGGTTTGGGTTAAAGGGGAGAGATATTGAAATAACGGAGGGTCCTAAGCCAGTAACAAATTTAAGGAATCAAATCAGCAGCCCTTGAACTGCCGTGCCTCACACTGTTGCGCGAGTCGCTGGGCCTCGGCAATCTGTGTGGTAGTCATCATCCTTGAAACTCTATTTCGTAGTTCTGCCGAGGCTTCCTGCGGTCTTCCCGTCAAGTGCAGTGCTGCGAGGTTGAACCACATATACGCCCGCACATTGTCTCTCGGCACACCATGTCCCTTCATATAAAGTACCCCGAACACGCCTTGCGCAGCCGCATAGCCCTGGGCGGCGGCTATTTCTAACCATTCTCGCGCCTTCTCATAGTCCTGTGGGATGCCCTTTCCGTTGTAATACAGGAACCCGAGACTGGTCTGCGCCTTTGCGTCGCCCTGGGCTGCCTGCATGCGTAGTGCTTGCAGTTCTTCTTCTGAAATGTCGTTCGGTGGAGCAGCAGATGTCTGCTCAGTGGATTGCCCACCCTGCTGTCGCTGCATCGCTTCCAACTGCGCTTCAAGGCGTTTCAGGCGTTCCTGCATATTTATGTCTACATGCCGCGCTGCGAGTAACGTCTGAACCTCTGCTGAATCCACACTTGCGGTGAGTGCCAGCGTCAGCGTCATGTGTCCATTCTCAAAGCCAACCGCTTCTTTCGTGTCTTTGATTTGCATGACAGCGGCGGCGAACGAGGTGATCTTGTCTTTCGTGAGGTCAAAGTCCTTCACTTCTGACGCGCTTTCAATATAGACACCTGCTTGCTCCAGCACTTTGCGTTTGGCTTCCAGTAAGCACCGCTGACGGGCATCGTCTTTGCTGTCATGATCACCCAGTATGTAGGTGTGCGTGGCGGTGAAGGTCTGAGTCTCAGCAAAGGCAACGGTAGGGAGAATGAGTACAGCCAGGAGAGTTATGACGGAAAGGGCGCGCATGGGCCTCAGTATGGCGCGACCCCCTACGACCGTCAAGGCAAACAGCGGCATCAAGGATGGCGTGACTAGAAACCTGCGTGGGTGCTATAAAAGAGTGTGGCTACCGTCCGGTTTGAGATCCAGACCCCGCTCGGATTCGCTGTTCGGACGACCAATGAGTATGGAAACGAAAATAAAGCTGTTCTTCGACCCAGTCGGCAATACCTTGACGGTATGGTTCGGAGACCCCGATCAGGAACACCTGTGCGAAGAAACCGGCAATGACGTCATCCTCATGAAGGATGACAAGGGCCAGGTCATCGGGTTCGAAAAGTTGAACTTCGTCCCCATGGGAACAGGCATGCCGCTCGTCAGCTTTGAAACCATGGCTACGCCTGCGCGATAAAATAGAGCACACATGGTCTGCGATATCTGTGGAAGCAAGGATGCGTTGGTTCGGAAAGTCACTCGGAGCTACGGCAAAGGCCGAAAACTCCTCGTGATCGAAAACGTGCCCGTTGTGACCTGCTCAAGTTGCGGGGAAAGTTACCTGACGGCGGACGCGTTGCATGAGATTGAACGCATCAAGCTTCAACGCAAGCGTCTCGCCCATCAACGTCCGGTCGCAGTGGCTTCGTTTGGCTGAATCTCTCCCTCCTTTCACACTCACATACTAATTCTCCCGCTGGACAGGCCTGGGCTGCCGAGTATAATCTGCACGTCTGAGCAGCAACGAATCAGGAGCACTCATGATATTGAAGCAGGTCTTGACGATTGCGGGTTCGGATTCTGGTGGGGGGGCTGGGATTCAGGCTGACATTAAAGCTATGTCTGCCAATGGTGTGTTTGCCATGTCGGCGATCACCGCCATTACTGCGCAGAATACGGAAGAGGTCACCGACGTCTTCGAGTTGCCGACCTCGATCATCGCGGCGCAGATCGATGCGGTGTTCGACGATTTCGACGTCGCTGCGGTGAAGACCGGGATGTTGTCTTCCACAGCCATTGTCGAGGTCGTCGCCAAACTCCTCAAGCCTCAGAATGTCACGAATCTCGTGGTGGATCCGGTCATGATCTCAAAAACCGGCCATGCGCTGCTCAAGCCGGAGGCGATTGACGCCATGAAGACACAGCTCTTCCCCTTGGCGTTGCTCGTCACGCCGAACATCCACGAGGCCCAGCAACTGTCCGGCATGGAGATCAAGACGCTCGCCGACGCGCGTCGGGCAGCCAAAGTCATTCATAAGTTCGGCTGCAAGTATGTTCTGATCAAGGGCGGCCATTTACCGGCTGAACGGGCCACTGATCTACTCTATGACGGCAATTTTTTCAATGTGTTCAAAGGGGAGTTCATCGATACGCCCCACACGCATGGCACAGGCTGCACCTTCGCCTCGGCCATCGCCGCTCATCTTGCACGAGGCAAATCCGTGAATGATGCCGTGCAAACAGCTAAAACCTACCTCACCGAAGCCCTCCGCCATAGTCTCGCGATCGGTCATGGGACCGGACCCACGAATCATTTCTACTTTCTCCAGACGTAGCGGGATGCTAAAAAATCCCGCCAGCCTGTCTCGTTTATTTGGTTTGTTCGGTTTGTCTTGTTTATTTGGTTGAGCCAGACCAACTCGATGAACTAAATAAATCAGATGAACCAGACAAACTAGACGGACCAGACAGACCATCCTATGGAAGAAGCCCTGACATTTTATGATCGCCATGGCCACGGCATTTCCGCGATACTCAGCGCGCCTGACGGACCGACCAAGCGTATTGCCGTGCTGTGCCATGGATTTCTCTCCGGCAAGAACAGTACAACCAACAAGACCTTGACCCGCCTTCTAAACAGTCACGGCATTGCCACATTCTGCTTCGACTTCTTTGGGCAGGGGGACAGCCAAGGCCCGTTCGAGGATCTCACGACCTCCCTCGCAGTAGAACAGGCGACTGCCGCACTTGACCTCATGACGGCAAAGGGTTTCTCACGAATCGGGCTCGTCGGCTCAAGCTTTGGAGGGCTCGTCGCGATCCTCACAGCAGCCCAGCGTCGCGATATCGCCTGCTTAGCTCTCAAATGCCCTGTGGTGGACTTTCCAGAAGAGCTTCGTATAACATTTGGGCTGGAAGAATTGGTACGGTGGCAGGCCACCGACACCATTCCAAATATGATGGGCGGGTCTGATCGAGTCCGGTTGCGATATGGCTTTTACGAAGACTGCCTCAAGCAGATTGCCTATGGGCCGGCGGAACACATTACTGCGCCTACCCTGATCGTCCAGGGTGAACAGGATGAATGTGTCCCCCTTCATCAAAGCCGACGATTGTATGACCGTCTTGGAGGGGTGAAGAGATTGGATCTCCTACCGGCCGCCGATCATCGGTTCACTCGGAAGGAAGACTTTCATCAGATGACCACATCGATCGGCGATTGGCTCGTGAGCCATCTCACGATCAGATCCTAGAGATTTTTGAACAACGAGAACGGTATGCAAGCATTCGCAAACAAGGCCATCTTTTCAGCATCCTGCTACGAGATCGCCCGTGATTACAGAAAGCGTCCAACAGGTCTTGACGGTGCTCTACCCTCTCTATAAAGAGGAGGTATACCAACGACGTGAGCAGATGATGCGGCTGACAGTCATAGGTTCATTGGGTCTGATCACAATGCTGTTTGCGTTTCTCTTGAGTCCGTACAAGGCTCAGCTGACATCTTTCGACACCGTCTTCATCTTGCTCGCGAGCCTGATCTGGTGCGGCTTGTTCTGCGGGTTGATCTTTCAACAGCAGTACCGTCACCGGCAGGCCAAACAAGTCCTGGTTCAGCTCGAACAAGCACTAGGGTTTTACGAAGAGGGCCTAGTCGAAGAACATCAGGCACTCTATCCTCATGGATGGAAAACCGCCTGGCTGAGCGATCGAACCGGCATACTCTACTTTACTTCGTTGTGCTCGTTGGCAGTATTATTCCTTCTCGCCCTCCTCTGCTCGTAATTCCGATCCGCTGCTGCTCGCACAGAACCAATGCATCCAGGAAACGGCTCGGCCGTTCCCCCATCTCGACGCAAAGAAGAGATGAGAAGGGGCGCGGCCGCAGACCATGTGCACACCCGGATTAAATGAATATTTTTCTGGCGAATCATGCATGTCCACGAGACAATGCACGAGTGCAACGGATAGACGAATGAACATACACGAAGCGCAGTCGTCTCCTTACTGACCGGATAGAGCATACCCTGACAGGAATAAGTCCTGTGATAAACATGGCACTGCCCCGGTTCCACCATAGCGTGACTGCAATAATACTTATCCATGCTCTTCACGCTGCAGCGACGCCCGCTATGGTTTCAGCTGAAGGCCAAGAGATGCCCCGCCGTCATAGCTTAATTCATCATTCAGCTGTTGAGTCCACTCTTCCCTCTGCCACAACTCACGGAACGATCCTCCAATCGTCCAGCGATCAGCCAACTCGTATAACAACTCCGATCGAACCACCCATCGCTGCAATTGTTCCACCGGCTATCGAATTACCGTATCGCCGGACATCAGCCAAACGTCCGGTCATGGCTTCAATCCCCCCGGCTCACATACCTCATTCCGCACCGATGACAGACGTTGCAGCCGGACAGGACACACCGACGACAACCGACGCCGGGGAAAGCACCATTTCTACGACACCGCCACCCAACACAACATCGATGACGGCACTTCCTGCTGGAATGGCTTCAACGAACTCTCATGTGGCCACCCCGTCCACTCCCTCTCCGTTGGCCGGAGCGGCAGGTGTTCACTCAACGGCCTCAGCAGGAGGCGGCAAAGCCTTCATTGGCAGCTCACGATCGACATTGAACCTGTTCAGGAACTCTGCCATCGCGAGCTTGTTGCAACCATCAACACCTGTGATCACCATACCCCCCTCACCCCCTCCCCGGTCGACTCCATCATCAACGTCTCCTCCTCCCAAGGGATCGACAGGAAACGTGAGACTCTCATGGAGGGCCAATCAGGAGTCCGACCTGGCTGGCTACAAACTTTATATCGGCACGGCGTCCGGCATATACAATTTCGCTGGATCGCCGTTCTCGATCAATAACGCCACGAACTCCACCGCCTTCAATCTTCCGAAAGGCCAAACCTATTTCTTCGCCTTGTCCGCACTCGACACCGCTGGCAACGAAAGCGTGCTGTCAGCCGAGATCAGCAAGAGCCTCTACTAGCGACCGCTGAAAAATGGAGCAGGGGAGCGGCCAGGTGCCCTTCTTGCTCGCAGAACGCGCACGATGAAACTGTGCTCGTTCGATGCGCGCAGTAAAGGGCAGCCTTGGCCACTCCCCTTAAGAGAGGGTAAAAGGAATCGGACGGCCCTACCTGCGGCCTTGCTGGAAAGCAGTGTGAGCCGCCGCCTTGATAAGCGCGTAGTAAAATCTATTGTGCTGAGAGAATCCAGGCAGGCTGATCAAAACGCTCATCCAACAAGGCCGCAGCCGATGGTCACACCGCAGGAGTACCCTCTGGGGCGCACGGTGCGACGAATAAGGAGCACCATGTCTGTGCGCGCCGCAGAGTTAGTGAGGCGGCCGGGTCCCCGTTGAGGATGTGGACGAGGTAAGAACGCCGTTGGGGGCCGTTTTCACCATCCTGAGAATTAATGAATGAGCCCGCCGACCACCCAATGCCGATCATCCGGCACATCGATTAGCAGCCGTGTCAGATTCATCCGCGCTAGCTGAGAGGCGATTTCATCCTCCGTAAATGCTGCGAGCAGCGAGTTGTAAAAATCTCTCCTCAGTATGTCCGGAGCATCGGAGGCATATCGATCGACGATAGCCTGCGCGTCTTCTGACGAGTCCGGCCTCAATAAGTCCATCACGAGCACCGGAGAGCCTGGTTTCACGGCCAATCGCAACTTGTGCCAAAACTGCAGCGGGTTCGGCACATGATGTAACAAGCTGTTGGAGATGGCGGCATCGGCGACAGGAGAGCCTGGTTTCACGGCCAATCGCAACTTGTGCCAAAACTGCAGCGGGTTCGGCACATGATGTAACAAGCTGTTGGAAATAGCGGCATCGGCGACACTGACCCCGGCGAGGTCTTGAAATCGTTCACAGCGGAACGTCATACGATCGGACAGCCCCGCTTTCCTGGCAGTGTCTTCAGCCAATCGCACCATCGGAGCCGATGCATCGACACCAGTGATACGACAAGAGGGAAACAACCGAGCGAAGCGGATAGGGATGTCGCCAGGGCCACAGCCAAGGTCAAACACGTGCCCATCGGAAAAATCTGGGAAATAGTCGTGGAAGCGATCGACGAACCCCTGGTTCTCTTGTTCGAAATCTGCCTGTGCATAGATGAGCGCCTGCTCAGGATCGTCCATGAGTTCAGGTTCAAGTATGCGGTTCATCGATCTTTAGCTCTCAGCCCTCAGCATTCAGCCATCAACAAGTCATCCGGAATCGGAAACTGAACGCTGATAGCTAGTCATTTTTTCCAAGAACCACTTCGTCTCCTGGACGTACCATGCCCTCGCGAAGCACTTTCGCGTAGAGCCGACTCCATCCAGGATTCAATTTCTGGGACACGCGCTTGTAGTCTCTGTCCCGGAACCACTGCGCATTCTTATCACAGGGAGTCGTATAACTCATGATTTCTATCTGCACCTCTGGCCCGACCTGAAGACGATCCCCCGGCTTCAACTTCTCCCACTCAAGCCCGGAGACGGTCAGGTTTTCTCCGGAAGAACCAGCCTCGATCGAGTGGCCCTCGTCCTGCAAGCGCTCGATCAGTTCTTGCGAATAAAGACAAATTGCCCGATCTGGCCCGCCATGGAATTTGAGGTTCTGTTGCCGATCTCCCTCGACTCCGGCTTTGGTAATCAGGGCTTCCAGCACCGGACGTTTCGGCACACCGCCGTCCGACACACTGATCTGGCACAGGTGGGGATAGGGTGGTCGTCCATTCTTAGACATCGACGCACCCCTCGCACGATTCCGCCATGAGCAAGTCCACCGCCACCCAGCCCTCTTGTTCACGCCGTTGCACAACCAGGGCCCCCACCTTAGAGAACATCTCGATCATCTCTTCCTCCTGCTCAAGCAGAATACCGGACAACAAGAGCCGCGCACCATGGCCTACGTACTGCGCCAATGTATCGCTCAGTTGCAACAGCGTCTGGCGATCAAGATTGGCAAGAACCACATCCGGCCGCAGCGTACCCTGTCGGTCTACATCCTGTAACCTCCCGCACCGAACTTCGAGAGCGCTCCCAAACCCATTTTCTCGAGCATAGTCTCGTGCGCAATCCACCGCAACAGGATCGCATTCCACTCCCAAAGCCGACCCGGCCCCAAGCCGTAACGCGACCATCGCCAGAATACCGCTCCCCGTCCCCACATCCAGCACGGATTCACCCCCGTGAATGAGGTCTTCGAGCCATTCCAACAACATCCTGGTCGTCGCATGATGGCCCGTCCCAAAGGCCTGCTTCGGATCGAGCACAATCTCAATATCCTGCGCCTGCAACACCACTGATTCCCAGCTTGGCCTGATCACAATTCGCCGGCCGATCCTGATCGCTCTCACCGATTCTGCCCACTGCCGGTTCCAGTCCTGATCGGGCAATTCCTCAACACGAATATCTTCCTCGCCGGACACGTTCGGATCAAATTCTTGTAGCACGCGGCATAGACGAGCGCGTGCCTCCAGGCTCCATTGTGGTTTCGGCCAATAGAGATGGATCAGCCCTTGATCCTCCCATCCTCCCTGGATCACAGGATCAGCTAACAGGCCAAGCAACTCTGCAGGATCGACAACAGTGCGAATCTGGACATCGATCCATCCTTCTGACTTCATAATAGGCTAGAGTTGACGCACTCTCCCCCTTCCAGTAAGGTCGGCTTTATGCTCCAGAACCAGCCTGTATCGACTATGACGAAAACCCATGTGTTGACACGCCTCGTCGCAAAACTCGATCGGACGATCGTCTTGGCCACCGCGTCTAGCTCCGCACTGACACGTTGGCGTCTCGTCTTGTTCATCGTCGGAGCGATCTGTACGGTCGGCCTCTATAAAATGGGATGGTATCAAACCGGGAATGGGGCACTCCTCGCCTTCGTCGCCCTGTTTTTCATTGTGGCCCTGTATCATAACAGGCTCGAAAGTCGCTTGCATCGCCTTCGTCTCTGGAAGCAGATCAAGCTCGTGCACCTCGCACGTCTTCGGCTGGATTGGCCGCACATTCCTCCTCGTCCCTCGAGCGCTCCCGAACAGCATCCGTATGCGAAAGATTTAGACCTGGTCGGCCCTCACTCGCTTCTCCATCTGCTCGACACCACCGTCTCCTCACATGGGCAAGCACGATTGGTATCATGGCTGCTTGAGCAACCACCTGAACTGGACCGATGGCTCATGCGCCGTCGACTCGTGCAGGAGCTCATTCCGAGATCGCTGCTTCGAGATCGGCTGGGGCTGGAAGCTCAGCTCATTGGCGAACAGGAAATCAACGGACGACGGCTGGAGGCGGTCCTGCAACATGCAGTCGGGTTCCCTCATCTCACCACCGTCTTAGCGATTCAAGCCCTGCTAGCCGTCGTCACCATGGGGCTCGGATTGAGTGCGCTGCTTGACTGGCTCCCGAATTATTGGATGTGGTCCTTCGCTCCCTATGCTTTAATCTATTTCTGGACGGATCAGGGTGAGGAATTATTGGAACATGCGGTGGGCGTGCACTTCGAACTGGAGAAACTGGGCGCCGTGCTGGGCTTTGTTGAACGACACGCTCGGCCTCGCCACACTGCGCTCGCCGATTTGTGGGCGCCGCTGCTTATACCGGGAGTGAATCCTCCCCAGCTCGTCCGGCAAGCAGCTCGCATTCTGCATGCCATCAGCGTGAAAGCCCACCCACTCATTCATCTGATCATCAACGCGTTCTGCCCCTGGGACTTGTGGTTCACCTATCGACTCCAACAGATCCAAGCTCAGGTCGCCTCCCATCTTCCGACCTGGCTGGATCGAGTCGCCGAAGTCGAGGCCGCGTCAGCACTCGCGACGTTTGCCGCGCTGCATCCATCGTATCACTGGCCAGCCCCGATCACGGCAGACCACAGTCGTAACGGAGTGCAAGCCGGGCTATCGGCAAACAAGCTCGCCCATCCACTCATTCCGGAGACACACAGGGTCTCCAACGATGTCACCATCGACACGTTGGGAACCGTACTCTTGGTCACCGGATCCAATATGTCGGGGAAAAGCACCTTCCTGCGAACTCTGGGCATTAATCTCTGCCTAGCCCAGGCAGGGGCACCGGTCTGCGCCGATCTGTTCGAATGGACGTGGATACGCCTCGCCACCTGTATCCGCGTGGATGACTCGCTCGAAGCGGGCTTGTCTTTTTTCTATGCCGAGGTAAAACGCCTCAAAAGCCTACTCGACGCGGCAACGGATCGATCCCGCGCGCCGGTAGTCTTTCTGATCGACGAAATATTCAAAGGCACCAACAATCGGGAACGGTTAATCGGAAGCCGTGCCTTCATCGCCGCGCTCGCGCAAGGCAACGGGTTTGGCTTGGTGACCACCCATGATTTGGAGTTGACTGATCTCGAGAAGACGGTGCCGGGGTTGCGGAATGCCCACTTTCAAGAAACAGTCGCAGCCGGCGCCCTCCAATTCGACTACAAGCTCAGACCCGGCCCTTGTCCCACCACCAATGCGTTGAGGATCATGGAATTGGAGGGGTTGCCGGTGCCCAAAGGAGAGACGGGCGGAAAGGTTATCGGTCCTTGAGCAGAAGTGCGCCTCGATAGAAGAGGTACATTCCACCCATCTGGATCACGTGATAGAGGTCATTATGATTGAAGTGATCGTGGAGGGCGACTCTGTTGATCTGAACAGCCCCTGCAAAAAAACTGACCAGCACGCCTCCAGCCATCCATCGAACGCTCATGGCTCGGTAGGTCAAGCCGGCATAACACTGTAACGCCACTATGCCAAGATTGGTGAAAGCATAATCATAGATGACATAGCGAAAGTCATCATGGGTCGCCATCCAGAACGCATAGACAATCAGCTGGACATACGGGATCGGCATCGCGAACCGATGCACGGACGGCACGATGCAGGCGCTGAGTGTGCCGACTAGCAAAAAGAAGCTTGCTAACCCGACGGCATAGGCGGTCAGCTTCCACAATTCCTGAAGAACAGCCTGGCTAAATATCGCCGCAAAGCCATGGACCGTCCCGCCGGCAAACGAAGCCAATCCGAAACACACAAACCCTGCGGCCCAAGCACACACACTCGCCTGCACTGCGGCTTTTCCAACTCGCCATAGATGCCACGCAAAGACGCAGCACAGCACGGCAAGCGCATAATCTGTTGCCATCGTGGTTGGTTCTGAGAAAGACATGTTGGGCTAGGATGGTCGCGACGAGTGTATGAGCCGACCCCTGTGATACTGCCCAAAGGCGATGATGAAGCTCGCTAAGACCCAATGGAAGAAAATTGGAATGGTCCCGCCGAACCATCGTGTCTCTGGATAGAGACTCATGCGAATAATGTAGCGGAGAAGCATGGCGGCCAAATAGACATAGCCAAACCAAAGCACACCGTGCCTAAACAGGGGCTGAGTCTGAACGAAGTAGCCCTCCCCTCGGGTAAAGTCCCAACAGACTATTGTGCAGATCGCAACGATGAGTAGCTGCGTTGGAAGCAAGACCGGATAGGGCAACAGACCGGAGTACCACTCCTCCATCGGTGGAAGCCACCGCACGTCAAGAAAGGCTACCAAGGATTGGCCAAGTACGCGGCAACAGAAGGCGACCAGGAGGATCCACAGCAGCCCAATTAATCGACGTGGCGGATTCTTCATAGATAATCGGCAAACATGGTCCTGTAATGTCGATACCAGTCGCTCTGAAACCGTTCTTGAGGATCGTATCTCCGTTTCAATCGAAGAAATTCTGGAAACTGCGGGTAGCAGGCTTCAACTTGCGCGCGAGTCGCCCACTTGTGATAGGTCAAAAAGTAGCTGCCGCCCCGTTTTCTCGCCAGATCGATCAATCGACGGAACGAGGCAGCGGCCCGTTCGATGCCGTCCGGGGTATGGGGCACATGAAGATTCAAGACGGTGCAAGCCCAAGGCTCCTTTGCCCAGGCAAGAAACGATTCATGGTCTCGTTCGATCAGGCGAATCGTGCCGTAGATCGCTTCGACCTTGTGTGTCCTGAAATCCTCCCGCATGTCCGCAAAGAATGAGGCAAGTTCCTTCCGAGGCACATAGAGTTCCGAAATCATTTCCGACCCAGGAATCCCTGTCTTCATTTTGTCGTCAAGCGACCGATGATAGCCTTCGGGGTAATAACTCGCTTGATGCGTATCGGACCAATAGACCTGGCCATTCGTCGTCAAATACTCACCGGAATAGACCTCGAACGCCTTCGTCTTATCCGCATGGGCTAAATAAAGCAGGCGCAGCCACTGCTCCTCGGAGATTTCCCGCTGACGGGCTGGAATCGGCGTGGTTGGATCAACCGGCTTGTAGCAAGAAAAGATCCCTCGCTTGAGAAAGTCCTCGGAGGCCGGGTCGAGCGCAAACTGACAATCCCCGTAGAGATATCCCTCTGCAATCCGTTGTTCGAACCGTTCCATCACATTGTCAACTTGGACCAGGTCGACGACACGCTGAAGCTTCTGCCGTGGCATGAGTCGAAGCGTGACCGACGACACCACACCGAAGAGACCATACCCGCCGACCGCTAACTTAAAGAGATCGGAGTGCTCCGACCTGCTGCACGTCACCACCTGACCATCGGCTAAAACAAGCCTGAACGAGTCGATATCTCCGATGAATGGCGTAAGCCGTAGTCCTCGCCCATGGATGTTGGCCGATAGGCCGCCCCCGATGCTCAGCCGATCCGCACCAGTCTGCTTCTGAACAATGCCCCATGGCTTGGCGGCACCCGCCTGCATGGTCAGAGAGGCTTGGATCAACTCAGGCCATTGAATACCCGCTTCGACCTCGACCAAACCGGAGCTCGAGTCGAAATTCAACACACGGTTGAATGATCGCATATCGAGATGCAACGTGTCGGTTCCGAACTGCTGAGTCCCCATCGCATGACGACCCCCGGCGACAGAAATAGCTGTTCGATCACGAACCGCCCGCTCCACGACACGCAAAATGTCTTCAGACGAGCGCACAGAAATCACGTCGCGAACCGTGGTTGGGTTTAGTCCCGAATGCACATCGTTGAGCAGAATGCCGGATGGGCGCATTCCCAACTGAGCACAACCCCAGGGAATGACCGCCGCGGCACCTACCAGTTTCAGGAATTGTCTTCGAGTGATCATCTCCGATCCTCAGTCTTTGTTCGCATCGAACGATTCGGTCAATTTCAGGATTTTCCCTCAACCTATCAACTCCCTGTTCATTGTCAATGAAACACCCGATCGTTTCCTTTGATCTTTCGACAACATTTCAGCATATTAGCGAGAGGAAACGACCGGCTCATATCGTGATCCATGGCCAATACCTCATTCCATTCACTCCGCGGACTCTTGATCGCGCAATTCTTCGGCGCGTTCAACGATAACGCCTGGAAGCTCATGGTCGCACTGCTGGCTATCCGGCAGGCAACTGCGAACATCGCGCCGGGTCCTGAGCTCGAAGCCGCAACACAAACACAAACCACGCTCACGTTTGTCATCTTCACATTGCCGCTGGTCTTGCTGTCGTTGGTCGGCGGCACCTTGGCTGATCGTTTGAGCAAACGCACGGTCATCATTGCGATGAAAGTCGTGGAGGTGCTCCTCATGAGCGCCGGGACAGTTGCGCTCTGGTTGAACCCCGCCGGAGGCATGCTGCCGTTGATCGTCTTGTGCGGGATGGGCGTGCACAGCGCGCTCTTCGCCCCGTCGAAATACGGCATTCTCCCTGAGTTGATTCCGCATGAACGTCTCGCCGCCGGCAACGGCTTGTTGGAAGTCTGGACCTTTGCCGCCATCCTGACAGGCACGGCAGCCGGAGGCTTTCTCTTACAAGCGGTTGGTGACCAGCGTTGGATCGCGCCCCTCATTTTAGCCGCCTTGTCAGTCG
Source organism: Nitrospira sp. (assembly GCA_005116885.1). Lineage (GTDB taxonomy): Bacteria > Nitrospirota > Nitrospiria > Nitrospirales > Nitrospiraceae > Palsa-1315. Next base: position 2,436 of record SWDP01000014.1, on the reverse strand, counting down.
TCGGCCTGATTGCCGCCTTTGCCGTCCCCCACGTCTCGCCCGCACGCGCGACCGGCGGCGTCGGCTCAACCGTCCGGGTCGCCTGGGCTGCCATTCAGACAGAACGCCTGCTGCGCCTGGCTATTCCAGGGCAAGTTTTTTTCTGGACGATTGCAAGCCTCTTTGCCCAAAACGTGCTCGTCTATGCCAAAGCCGTGTTGCATCTCTCGGATGCGATGTCGGGACTTCCACTCACGCTGTTGTCCGTCGGCATCGGCGTCGGCGCCATGGTGGTCGGGCGGCTGTCTCAAAGCCGGATTGAATACGGACTGGTCCCCTTGGGAGCCGCAGGTGCGGCCATCGCACTATCTTTGCTTGGTGCGCTGACCCCACCGTTGTTCGGAACGTTTCTGGTATTGGGACTCCTCGGAGTCTCCTGCTCCTTCATCTTCGTGCCGCTGAATGCCATTCTCCAATGGAAGGCACCACCCGATCGTCGTGGCGCCGTCATCGCATTCTGCAACACCTGTGTCTTCATCGGCATTCTCTTCGGATCGCTCGCTGGCGGCTCGCTCGCCAATGCCGGTCTCTCGACGAGCAACATTTTCCTCGTCACCGGCGGAGTGACTATCGTGGGCACCGCGTGGGCCCTTTGGCTGATGCCTGATGTGTTCCTGCGGCTGCTGCTCGTCATGTTCACGAACACGCTCTATCGCCTCCGCATCGTCGGCCAGCACCATATCCCGCAATCCGGCGGGGCATTGCTCGTCCCGAATCACATGTCGTTTGTCGATGGATTCTTGCTCATGGCCAGCATCGATCGGCCTATTCGGTTCGTGGTGGATGCGGCCTATGCCACGCACCCCCTGCTTCAATGGCTGATGACGGCCATGAAGGTCATCCCGATTGCTTCGACCGGCGGCCCGCGCATGATTCTTCGGGCGCTGCGCAGTGCGGGGCAGGCCCTCGACGACGGAGAAATCGTCTGCATCTTCCCTGAAGGACAGATCACTCGAACCGGCACACTCCTGCCGTTCCGCCGCGGCTTCGAACGGATCGTGAAGGGGCGGCAGGTGCCGGTCATCCCCACACACTTGGATCGCGTCTGGGGCAGCATCTTCAGTTTTGAGCGGGGTCGGTTCCTCAGAAAATGGCCCGAGCGAATTCCCTATCCACTGACCGTATCCTTCGGCGCGCCCCTGTCATCGGATACGCCGGCACACACACTCCGCGACGCGGTTCGCACACTCGGAGAGGAGGCCTGGCGCCTACGAAAACACGATCGCCGCCCGCTGCACCGTGAATTCATCCATGCCATGAGGCGGCATCCTTTCCGCTTCGCCATGGCGGATCAGACCCGCCCACATGTGTCGTCGCTCCAAGCCCTGATCGGGTCCATCGTGCTCGCCAGAATGCTTCGGCCACATTGGGAAGACCAGCCCCGTGTCGGCATCCTGCTTCCGCCAACCGTCGCCGGCGCATTAGTCAACGTGGCAGCTCTACTCTGCGGGAAAACCAGTGTGAATCTGAACTACACAGTCGGGAAGTCCGGCCTCGAAGCCGCGGTGCGACTTGCCGGCCTTCGCACAATCATCACCAGCCGGGTCTTTGTCGAGAAGGCCAAGTTGGAGTTGCCTGACGGGCCGTCGATCGTGTGGCTGGAGGACGTCGCACGCACTATCGGCACAAGACAGAAACTCGCTGCGAGTCTCCTGGCCCTCTGCGCACCTACGCGCTTGATCGAACGGGCCTGCGGACAGCACACCCCCCTGACAATGGACGACCTGGCCACCATCATCTTCAGCAGCGGCAGTACGGGAGAACCGAAAGGCGTGATGCTTTCGCACTTCAACATCGACGCCAATGAGCAGGGAGCCAGCCAAGCCCTTCATCTCTACCAGGATGAGCGAGTGCTCGGAATCCTTCCGTTCTTCCATTCGTTCGGCTATCTCGTCTTTTGGCTCGTCATGTTCAACAACGCGGGCATGGTCTTTCACCCGTCCCCGCTCGATGTCGCGGCTATCGGCGAACTCGTGCGCCGTTACCGCATTACGTTTCTTGTCACCACACCGACCTTTCTTCAGCTGTACCATCGCCGTTGCACCCCGGAGCAATTCAGCTCGCTGCGCGTAGTCCTGACCGGCGCTGAAAAACTTCCACCGCGGCTTGTGGACGCGTTTAAAGATCGGTTCGGCATCGAGCCGATCGAGGGCTACGGCATCACTGAATGTGCGCCCGTTGTTGCGGTTAATTGTCCTGACTTCCGGGCCGCCGGATACTTCCAACCGGCCTCGCGGCGAGGAACGGTCGGCCAACCACTGCCAGGCGTCTCTGTACACATCGTCGATCCCGACAGCTTCGCCTCTCTGCCTCCTGATGCGCCTGGCATGTTGCTGATCAAAGGCCCCAACGTCATGAAGGGGTACCTAGGACGCGAGGATCTGACGGCCAACGCCC
>SWDP01000036.1:192602-193436 GCA_005116885.1 Nitrospira sp. | reverse complement strand
ACGCCCGTGTGCTCCACGACGAACCCAGCTTCTCCGAGCTGTTCCTCACACATCTCCTATCACGCAACATTCGCATCCAAGCGGACTTAGTGGATCAACTTTTTAACTCGAGCAGAGGGGGCTCCGGAAATTCGGACAGTGTGCTAAGTGGTAGCCTGGCTTCACCCACCCCACCGAATGGTGGCAGACGAGAGGAGCGAGGCGATGAAGAGAACGAGACGCAATCATGGAGCGACCTTCAAGGCGCAGGTCGCCTTGGCCGCAGTGAAAGGCGACAAGACGCTGGCTGAATTGGCCGAACAGTTCCGTGTCCATCCCACCCAGATCACCGAATGGAAGCAACAATTGCTGGCGCGGGCCGCTGTTGTATTTGGTGGGACCAAGCCGACGGCGGACACGCCGGATCTCAAGACCCTCCACGCCAAGATTGGCCAACTGGCCCTGGAGAATGATTTTTTAGCCGGGGCGCTCACCAAGGCGGGCTTGCGGAGCGCAAAGCCATGATCGATCGTACTCACGCCCTACCTGTCATGCGGCAATGCCAGCTGCTGAAACTGGCCCGATCAACCGCCTACTACCACCCGACGCCGGTTTCCAAGACCACGCTGGTGTTGATGCGGCGGATCGACGAGCTGCATCTGCAGTATCCGTTTGCGGGAGCCCGTATGCTGCGCGATCTCGTACGGCACGAGGGCCACGCCATTGGGCGGCGGCATGTTGCCACCCTGATGCGACTCATCGACGAGGAGATGCGAGCAGCGCAAACCGATTCAATCCGCCAAGCGGTGACGGCCATGCCAACCTGGAAGAATATCTGTCAGTTGCTCTTAACCG
>SWDP01000036.1:192027-192592 GCA_005116885.1 Nitrospira sp. | reverse complement strand
CGCGCATGCTGCACAATCTCTTACGGCAGGAGGGCCACGCCATTGGAAGGCGGCATGTGGCCACACTGGTGCGCCGCATGGGCCTTGAGGCCCTGTATCGGAAGCCGTCTCTCAGCCGCCGGCAGATGGCCCATCGGGCCTATCCGTATCTCCTGCGCGACCTGAAGATCTCGCGACCCAATCATGTCTGGGCCGCCGATATCACCAACATCCCGATGGCGCGGGGCTTCATGTACTTGTTTGCGGTCCTGGACTGGGCGAGTCGCCGGGTGTTGGCCTGGCGGCACTTCAACACGTTGACGAAGCCATGGGACTCGATCCCGCCAAGGAGACGCCAGGGCGTCAAATCGTCCGGCACAAGGGAGAGTCGCTTGTGGGCGCGATGAACATGGCTCTGAAAACGGGAAAGCCCGAAGCCGCCCAACTAGTCGCCAGCGAATGCGTCGTGACGGCCAAAACCAAAGATCATCAAAATTGGGAGCTGATGAGTCAGGCGGCAGAACACCTTCAGGGTGAGGAAGGAAAGGCGCTCAAGGGGGCCTGCGAGAAGGTGGAGGATGAAGAA
>SWDP01000036.1:191393-191927 GCA_005116885.1 Nitrospira sp. | reverse complement strand
AACTCGTCCTGCTCGGCCCGCACCGCCTGGCGCGTGCGGCCCTGGGATTCGACCTGCTGCTGCTCGTTCCTCCAACGATACAGCACATTGTCAGAAATCCCGAGTTCCCGCGCCACCTGGGCCACCGGTCGCCCCGATTCTCGTGTGAGCCGAACGGCCTCGGACTTGAATGCGTCGGTAAATTGACGTCGTGTGGTTGTTGCCATGCTGACCTCCAATTTCATGATTCTCCCACTTATGGAGGTGTCTGTGAAATCAGGGGAGGTTCAAAATGCTGATTAAATAACCCCACGGTTATACGGCAGACATGAACTTGAGAGTGAGCCTAGGAGCGGAACCTTTCACCTCGGTCGTCCCCGGATTCATCGCCCACAAACTAGGGAAGGTGCTAGGCTCTCAGGTCCATCCTGAAGCGTAATGTAACTATATTGCGGCACACGGTTTAGCAGGATCTCATGGTGTCTATTTTTAAAATCGTCGGTCTCATGTCTTGGGGGTTGCTGCTTTGGCTTGGTCAGTCTCACGCGGCACAGG
>SWDP01000036.1:186357-191293 GCA_005116885.1 Nitrospira sp. | reverse complement strand
GCACAGGCCGTTAATGCGGCTAGTCATCCGACATCGCAGTCAGATCCATGGGAGAGGAAAGGCGGTCAAGTTGGCGGCCACACTGCCCGAGAGAAGATGAAGGTCAGTCACAGAATCGAGGGCGAAGTGCTGCGCGTTGAAGGCGAGGACTATTTCGTGCGGGGGAAAGACGGGCAGGAAATCCGTTTACAGAGCGATCCTTCCACCCGGAAGATTGGAAACATCAGCCAAGGAAATCGTATCGTTGCGACCGTGAACGATCAGAATCACATGCGGTCAATTCGACTGACTGATATGGCCGACATGAGTGATCCCAGAAATGAATAAACCGATCCGACGATGGGGCAAAAGGTAGCGAGCCTGCTGGCCCCTGCTGGAAGAAAATCATTCTGAGACAGGCGAATACATAGCGCGAGATGAGTCGGTGGCGGGTCAACTGCTTTGCGTCTGCCCTGCGTGAATCCTCCACTACATTAAAGAGCCGTCCCCACGTCAGGAGAAAGAGAACCGGCCGGACGATATTGGCGAGAGATATGCGCCACGCTCGGCTACCAAATGCATCCGTGATTTACAACATGCACCCAAACCTCATAAATTCGACACGTACTGACGGCGGCGACATCGCTAGACACGATACGTGTCTGTGGAACCCCCTGTCGGTCGATCCGGCGGCAAGACAGTTCTCGAGCTACGCGGCCTTCAAAGATACTGCAGTCGTCAGGCCGCTGGTACCCGACGTTCCCGTCGACGCCGAACTTATCGATGCGCATGACCAACTATGTCAACAGATAGCTGGCGATTACTACCCGTGCACTGGCGCTATCTCGGTGTTCGCCCAAAAGGGCTATCGTTTCGGGTTATTTCCGGAACTTGCGTGCGACAATGCCGTGCGCGCTGTCTGTCATGATCTGTACGAGTTCTGCCACGAATTCCCGATCATCGACGACCAGCTCATTACCTTCATTGCGATGTTCCGCGGACCCGCGATCGAATCGGAACAGCACTTCGAGCATATGCTTTGGAGTCAGCTTCAGGCCATGCATGCCATTGATTCAGATTTCTTTGCTTGGGACAAGAGCGTCGACTCCGACCCAATGAACAATAACTTTTCGTTTAGCATCGGTGGTCGAGCAATGTTCGTCATCGGCATGCACCCCAAGGCATCGCGTCTAGCACGAACCTTTAGGTATCCCACCATGGTGTTCAACTTACATGAACAATTTGAGTGCTTGCGCGCTCGCGGGAAGTTTGAGACCATGAAGCAGATCATCCGAGCACGCGAGATGAAATTCCAGGGCTCGATCAACCCCATGCTGAAAAATTTCGGCGAAAGCTCCGAGGCGAGTCAATATTCCGGTCGGGCAGTTTCAGGCAATTGGCCATGCCCGTTCCACGCACACAAAAAGGATGAGACATGACCACCCAACAGTTGACACGTATTGCGCCACAGAGCGGCTGCTCATTCAAAATCAAGCGTGGGCAGGTGTTGCGCGTTGTCGATCCCCTAGGCGAGCAGGTGTCTGACCTGTTCGCCTTTGACGAGCACGATCACAGTTGCCGGCTGTCGTCAGGTCGTTCGCTGGACTATGCAAGCCGTATCTACCTGACGACGAACGATATCCTCTACGCTAACAACAGTAAGCCGATGTTCACCATCATCCAAGACACCGTCTGCCGGCATGACTTCCTCCTGACGCCGTGCAGTCAAGAGATGTTTGAAATCCTGTACAAGCACAAGGGTTACCATCCGAGCTGTTTCGAAAATCTGCTTAATTCGTTGAAAGAGCACGGTATCTCAGGGCACCAGATTTCGACGACATTCAACATCTTCATGAACGTCAAGGTCGATGAGGAGGGGAAGGTGACCGTCGGCGTGCCCCTGTCAAAGTCAGGCGACCACATTGACCTGAAGGCCGAGATGGATATGGTGTGTGGGCTGACAGCCTGCTCTGCTGAAGGTTCGAACAACGGGCGCTTCAAACCGATCGACTTCTCGATCCTTGGTTGACGCCCCACGGATAGCTTGCTCCTGCCTGCATCGTCCTGGTTTGTAGCTCCTCAGACCTTCGGTATGCCTCGAGTGCTTGATCACCTGACCGATCTATTCAAGAAGACAGACGACATCTGCCAGTACCATAAATTTTTCCTCTCGTCCTCTGTGCCATGTTCGAACCCGTATTTGGCCAAATCAAATAGCTGCGTGGTTCCGGTCGGCGCGCACATTGGCCTACGCCCTCGAGGTTACCCAGAATCAATGCGGCCCGCGTCTCTGTGCGATCCAAGTGCTTCACCGGTGGCCGCAGCTCTATTGGTACCGCCCAATGAGCAGGGAATGAACTAGGGGAAACACCAGTTTGGAAGCCGTAATGTACATGTCACAGTGAGAAATCGACGAAGACAGATATAAGCTAATCCAATAACGAGGCTAGCCGAATAATTTGTACACGTAGGGCCGTGCAATATGTGCTGACGCTGGGGTTCGTATTCGCTGGTTTCAATCAAGCGCAAGGCTCGACGGCGGGATTACGCGTGGATTATATCGCCAGCCATGTAGTTGGGGGACTCGCCTGGCAATTTTAAACCTGTGAGGGAGGAGGAATCGGAGGCGGATAGGAGTGTCATATGTCAATTCTAGGCTGGATTCTCTTCGGGTTAGTCGTAGGTGTGGTGGCAAAGCTGTTGATGCCGGGCCGCGATCCTGGCGGCATGATTGTGACTATCTTGCTGGGAATCGGCGGCGCCCTCGTCGGTGGATTTCTCGGCCGCATGCTTGGTTGGTACGAAGAAGCCGATCCGGTCGGCTTTCTTATGGCTGTGATGGGGGCGATCTTGGTGGTATTCGTCTTTCGCAAGCTGAGCGGCCCGCCTCGGGTCGGACTGAAAGACGGCTCATGACGTGATAAAAACCGCGGCATAGAGTCCTCAACCGGCTCTTGGCGTTGCGGAATGGGAAGCTTCACAATCCTGTGCCTTAACTTTTAACAAAGGGGATGTCCATGAAACTCATACATATGCTCTCAGTCGGTGTGGCCACAGTGGGGATGACCTGTTTTGTCGGCTATGTATCTGCAGCCAACACAGTATCCGGCGATTTGATCCCGGATTCCATGCTCGTGGCACAGGGTACTGCCGCGCCTGGAGGAAAAGGTGGCGGATCTATAGGGGAACCCGGAAGAGGAGACAAAGGCTCTATAAGAGGAGAGAAAGGCTTTAGTGGGAATAGCGGAAGTATCAACCCCGGCACGGGAACCGACGGTACATTTCCGGAAAAAGCAAAACCGGGGATGGGAATGGATACTGGACCTGGGGGAAATATAGGATCTAACAGTGGGAGGACTGGGGCGAGTTCCGGGAGTTCCGGGTCCTCCACCGAACCTAGCGGCGATACTGGATTATCTGGCATGAGTGGTAGCGGAAGTGGTTCCAGCAGTGGTGCCGGAGGTGGAGGTAAATAGGTTTAAATGGAATTTACAGAGAGAAACGAGGGGTAGCGAACCGGCACGGAAACGTTATAACGGACGTGTGTTATGTCCTGCAATGGTCTTCTGGTTGGGATGCTCTTGAAGAAAAGCATTGCTGCATTTCCCGCATGAAGTTTTCCAACATGAGCAATTGTGAACAGCCTGCCGTCTGGCTTCTCGGTATGCTGTCGTTCACACCGTTTATAGCGCTTTCTAGCATTCACCTCTTGAGTTCTAATTCCAAGTGCAACACTGCCGGCCCTGATGGGCTACGGTGTTGCCATGCCAAAGAGATCCTATCGACACATGAGTGCGGAAGACCGTGAGACGTTGAGCTTGGGCTTGGCCCAGGGCCATTCGTTGCGGATGATGGCTAGAGTGTTGGGCCGCGCCCCCAGCACCGTGAGCCGCGAGTTGGGCCGCAACACGACGCGAGGGCACCCCTATCGCGCCTGTACGGCGCAGGTCCAGGCGACCGCCCGAGCCGGTCAGCCACGGCGATCGCGTAAACTCCTCGACCCCTGGCTGTGGCAGTACGTCCAGGCCCATCTGGTTGAGGGCTGCTCGCCCGAGCAGATTGCCGGGCGGCTCCAACGCGCGTATCCTGACGACATGCGCAAACACCTGTCGGCTGAAACCATCTATGCCGGTCTGTATGTGCTGCCGCGAGGCGCATTGCGGACCGAACTGTTGGCGGCCCTGCGTCAGGCGCACAAGGCGCGTCGCCCTCGGGCGCGGGGGAGAGATCGACGGGGCCAGATCTCCAATATGACGCCGATTGCCGAGCGCCCCACTGAGGTGGCCACCCGTACGGTGCCGGGTCACTGGGAGGGCGACTTGATCAAGGGCGCTCGTAATGGGTCGGCCGTCGGGACCCTGGTGGAACGGACCACACGGCTGGTCATCCTGGCCAAGATGACCGGAACTGATGCCACGAGTGCCCGAGTGGGCTTCACGAAAAAACTGCGTCACGTCCCCGCCCTGCTGCGCAAAACCTTGACGTATGATCGGGGCAAAGAGATGGCCGAGCACGAGCAGTTGGCCGAGCGGCTCGCGATCCAAATCTTCTTTGCCGATCCGTACAGCCCGTGGCAGCGCGGTACCAACGAGAATACGAATGGGTTGCTGCGCCAATACCTCCCTAAGGGCACAGACCTGTCGGGCTACACCCAGCGCGAGCTGAACGCCATCGCGCATCGCCTGAACACGCGCCCGAGAAAATGCCTCGGCTTTGCCACGCCCCTGGAAGTCTATGCACAACTGCGCCATTATTCACCCGTTGCACTTGGAACTTGAAACCGCCCTTATTAATCTTGTGGGGAACGCCGTCAAGTTTACGGAGCGGGGCGAAGTCGTGGTTTCCATCACCCTGGCGCACCAGACCGAGACTGAGGCCACAGTGCGGTTTGAAGTGCACGATACCGGTATCGGCCTGCATGAACGACTGAAACAGGCAATCTTGCGTGTCAGGGGAC
>SWDP01000036.1:128172-186257 GCA_005116885.1 Nitrospira sp. | reverse complement strand
TGAGATAGCACGGCGTGGAGCGGCACTTCTGGTCGTCGGTGATGAGACTTCGACACAATTTCCCCAGGAACTAAAGGAATTGCGGCATCGCCAAGGCGTCGGAATAAAGTTAAATTTGCTCGTCAACTATGGTTGGGAATGGGACCTTGCCGGTCTGAAGAATGGCGGCCTCCGCTCAGATCAAGTTTCACGTATGGATTTGATTGTGCGGTGGGGAGGAGGCCGCCGCTTGAGCGGTTTCCTCCCGGTGCAATCGGTGTATGCCGATTTTTATGTCAGAGACGAATATTGGCCGGACTTTAATCCGCAACATTTTGATCACGCCCTCGCCTGGTTCAAAACCCAAGATAAAACACTTGGCGGCTAGCAGCAGCTCACGCCATCCCGGATCCATCGGTATGCAGCTTTATTGGTTTTTCCTCTAACTCAGCATGCAGGGAAGCGGGTTCCACCTGCTATAACCATGCGAAATGAAGACGCCCAAGCACAATCAGCCATGCAACGTTAAATATCATCGTCATCAATGTAGGCGTGAGGAGTGTCAATTTTTGAAGGTGCGGTAGTCCCTGCATATCCGGATATAACTTGGTGGAATGATCGCCTGACGAGGCTGAGTTCGCCATTTTTGTTCACGCGAGCCCTATCCCAGTCCGTCTCTTTCGGAGGCTACCGGTTGTTTTGATGCAGAATAGCGGGCTATCGATTCAGCGCGTGAGAAGGCGCTCAAACGCACATTCATGCCAAGTTGCAGAAATCAAAAATCTTTTATTTCTGAGGCGTCAGAGAACCGGCGCGTCTTCTCGGGTCCAGTCGAAAAGTGGGTCGGCCATTTGGGGTCAAGTTACTTGCCGCTGACTGGTGGTGTTTCCGCTCCCCCGCTCCGCTTTTCCTCGCCCATCGGGCCAGCCGCATCACGGTCCCCAAAATTCTGGCCCTCGCGTGCTCCCTTGCGCGACTCATTTTTCCGCAAAGTCTGTAGCTGTTGTTCTAGCGCCTGAATGTCCGGAGAAAGATCGGTCATCTTTGTCTGTAGCTGTTCCTTGGTCACATTGAGTACCACGTTGCCTTGTTCCTTGTTCACCTTAAAGGAGCTCCAGGGGTAGGCTTTCAATTGGCCGGTATCGCCGATTGAAATCATGGCATATTCGATCCTCTTGGTCTCAGAATCCATAATAAGTTGTTCCAATTTTCCAAGGTCCTCACCTTTGGGATTCTTCACGGAATCGCCGATCATTTCACTGTCGATCTCCACCTTTTTCCCTGTGGCAACAGGCATGATTGTGTACTTGCTAGGGAGACTACCTTGGCCTTTTGTGTTGGTGATATCCGTCTCACCTGCCTTGGTCGCTCCCCGGGGCTCCGACGACAGGGTCTCGCCCAGAGATGAAGAATTGTCCGACTTCATTTCGGCATGAGAATACGTAACGAAAGAGAGGCTTAATAATCCCATTCCGATGAATATCACCGTTATCGTTTTCATCATGTAGTCTCCTTTGTGTAGACGCGATCGTAAGCGGGTCACAATGTTAATAAGGCCAAGATAAGCTATGGACAGGATGCCGTCTGGTCAATATTGCTCAAGAGTCTAAAATGATCAGGGAATGGCGTGCGTTCCCGTCTGCAAGTCTGAGTGGAATTGGAGCCTGGTTCTACTGACAACGATGTGGGCGAAATCTTCTGTCTGAGCGTGTGGCTGGTGCGTGACACGGCTTTCAATGGCTCTAGAATCGCCCTCCCTTACACGACTTCCCGAACTGTGTTTTCCACGACTGTCTTGATAATCTCCCAACTTCCTTTTTGCCCTCGTGCGAGCGCCTTCGCGAATTGCCAAGCTTGTTCCGTTGTGATCTTGCCGGGAAGTGGTGGCTCATTGGGATCAACAACAGCTTGAATAACCGCCGGACCAGGATGGTTGAACGCTTCACGTAACACGCTTTCCACCAGTTTTGGATCGTCGACGGTAAAGCCGGCCACCCCACAAGCCTTGGCAACTCCTTCGAAGTCGATCGGGTGTAATTGGACGCCGTACTGGGGATTTCCCTCGAATGCAATCTGCTCCCACTTAATCATGCCCAACACATTATTTTTCAAGATAATGACCTTCACGGGCAGATTGTATTTCGCCAGCGTGGCGAGTTCGCCCATCAGCATGGTGAGCCCACCGTCTCCGGTTATGCAGACAACTTGGCGACCAGGATGGGCCACCGCTGCGCCAATGCTATAGGGGAGGCCGTTCCCCATTGAGGCCAGCGTGCCGGAAGCGGAAAACTGCATCTTGCCTTTTATGTGAATATGACGCGCAGCCCACGTCGTCACGGTGCCGGTATCGCAGCAAATGATCGCGTCGTCGTGCAGGAACTGGTTGACCTGTCGAACGACCACCTGGGGCTTTAACGGTAGATCCATGCGTGTCCCTCGTTCGTCCATCAACGCATTCCATTTCGTCATCCGTGCTTGCGCCTGCTCCAAAAAACTGCGATCCGTCTTCAACTGGATGAGCGGCAGCAAGGCTCGCAAGACATCCTTACACCGGCCGACAAGGCCGACCTCAACCGGATAGCGCAGGCCGATTCTTGAAGAATCAATGTCAATCTGAATGGCCTTGGCCTGACCGGGCTTAGGATAGAATTCGAGGTAGGGAAAACTGCTGCCGGCGATAATCAGAGTATCACAGTCTTCCAATACTTCTTGCGACGGAGCGGTTCCAAGCAAACCGATTCCTCCGGTGGTGTAAGGGCTATCATCAGGCACCACTGCTTTCCCTAACAGCGGCTTCACTATCGGGGCGCCTACAGCTTCAGCCAATTGCAATATTTCATGGCGTGCAGTGAGACAGCCTTGCCCCGCTAGAATTGCCACCTTGGATCCGGCATTAATGATCTCTGCCGCAAGCTCGACTAGGGCTTTCGGCGGCAGCGGCCGCGTATCGCTGGAGATATCGCCGCTGTGCTGCGGAATGTTCGTGGAAGAACGCGATCCCTCAGTGGTCCATTTTTGGATGTCCTTGGGAATGGTGATATAAGCCACCGAACGTCTAGCAATGGCTGTTTTCATGGCTTCGTCCACCACGTTGTACACATGAGCCGGTCCCATGACCCGCTCGTTATACGCCGCGACATCCATAAAGACCTTATCGAGGGACACGTCTTGTTGATAATGCGTTCCAATAAGGTCATGAAAAGTGTGGCCAGTGATTGCGAGGACGGGCTGACCATCGAATTTGGCGTCATAGAGACCGTTCAACAGATGAAGCCCGCCAGGTCCAGACGTCGCGAGACACACCCCAAGCTTGTGCGCATATTTTGCATAGCCACAGGCGGCGAAGGCGGCCGTTTCCTCATGTCGGACTTGGATAACTGTAATTGCGTCACGATGCATCCGAAGCGCTTCGTAAATACCGTTAATGCCGTCGCCAGGCAGACTAAAAATAGTATCGACGCCCCAATCGATTAGTCGTTCGACCAGCATGTCCGCAACTGTCTTGCCCATTATTTACTCCATAGGTAGAAGACAAGGCCCATGCATTGATACAGAGATCTGTTCAGTATTGCTCATGGTTTGTGATTTATTGAAGGTCGAAGGGAGCCGGTGTAATGGCCATCGGGAGGGGGCTCAGATGCTGGAATCGATATTGCGAACCGCTGTGCTTTGGGAAATTCCGATCCTGAGTATTACGTGGATTGGGGCCATCCTTGAGGATTGGCCCAATCCCAGTACCTGAACTACCACCCCTTCGCATCCTAGAACCTACATCTTCGGCGTAGACAATGCGTGGCTCTCTTCCATGACCTGGGCCGCGACCTTGTCACTGACCTTGATGTCGCCGTCCGGCTAGTGGGATAAGCACATACTGAATCCCGAAGATTCTCCGACAAATGGTTACTTCCCGCAGCTGATTTTCATGGATTCGATGTCATTTGCCATGTCGAGCTTGCCAAGATTCGGAACACGCTGGCCTGGCGCGAAGGTAATCTCTGTGCCTTTGAAATCCTTGTCTTCATAGGCATGGACTGAGGCGTTGGACCCAACGATGACGCTCTCGATGTCGTTGGCCCAATCCTTACCCTCAAGATTCTTCATAGTCGAAACCTCTTTCGGCCCTTGAATTTTCACATGAGGGTCATTGGCATCATAGTTATCGTCTTCAAAAATTTCGATCCAACAATTTTTATCGACCAGTTGCAGCTCCATGTCCGCGGCTTCGACAGACAGCGCTCCGACCGCGATGACTCCACACACGATGAACGATTTGAACATCAACATAATACGTGTCTCCTAACGAAGGAAATTATTGTTAACCGCGGACCAGGCATTCATTCTCGCCGAACTTGGTCCTGAGAATGGTCTCCCGCCAGTGCCATACTCCTATTCTTAACTATCGGCTCATCGATCCTTCCTGTTGCTGATCAATGTAGCCAACAAGCTTTCCGCCGTTCGCCTGTCAGAGGCAAAGAGGCGAGAATATTGTCTCTGTGAGAGACTCCTAAACTCGTCTTGTTCCCCGGCAGGAATTTTCATCAAGACGGCCAACGACCTGAGATATTCTCCATTGCCACGCGCGATGTCCTGTTCCAGATTCTCGAACGCAACTGCGGCAAACAGACGCGTTTTTTGGCTTTCCTGTATGACGCCGTCGGCGTTCATCCAATCCCCCGGGCTTGTGCTCGACGTGAATTTGGCGAACGTGTCGACCGTGGCCTTGGAGGTATTACAGGCAGAAACGACAAGCCCAACGCTTGCCAGTACCAATGCACCGATGAGGCCTTTCACTGTCATGATACTCATGAGAATCCTCCTCGTGTTTGAATCCTACGTATTACAAGTAGGCAACCCCTTCAGTTGCCTCGAGATATGGAGTGGGGCCAGCCCTCAGGGCCGGCCCCACTCCCTAGGTCTTGAGCTTGTACGTTCAAATCCCTGAATTACATCTTGGGTTTTGCCTGTTTAATAGATGATGCATGGCCCTTGTCCGTGGCCTGCGCCTCGATCTTGTCCCCCGCCTTGAATGTGCCGTCCAGCTGAGAGGTTTTGTCGACATGCAAACGGACTTCCTTCCCGGCCGTATCCTTCACGACGTAATATTCCCCGTCGATTTTCAATAGGTCTCCTTTAACCGTTTGGGAGCTTGGCTCGGCCATGTCACTAGCCGCGAAGGAGAGTGATGCCATCCCGAAACCGAGCACCATTGCGAACATGAACGGAACCATGAGCTTCTTCATAACGAACCTCCTAGTAAATGTGTGTGTGGCACACGATTGTCCTGAGTCTGTCGTCTCGAACCGAAACGAATGAAATGCTTCCTCCGATTTCTAGGCCTTCTCTTTCACTGTAAGATCATTCTTGACAGACTTTACGCCGGGAACCTGCCTAGTGGCCCAGGACGCGTTGGCACTGGTCATGATGTCGTTGACCTCGCCGGTCAGCGAGACGACCCCTGCGTTAGTCTGAACTGCAATATCGGTTTTCTTCAGTTGTGAGTCCATCGCGATGTGTTCCTTCACGCGTGTTGTGATGGCCTCATCCTTTTCTTCCACCGCGTCGCGTGTAGACGGGGTAACTACCTCTAGGTCGTTCTTCACTGTCTTGACGCCATCGAGTCTTTTGGTGATGTCCTCCGCCGCCTGCTTGGACGAGTCGGAATCGACCTTGCCGCGAAGCATCACCTGTCCCTTCGTGGTTTCGACATCGATCTGCCGCCCTTTGACGCGACCATCGGCCGCAAGCGCAATCTTGGTTTTCGCTGTGAGCCACGTATCGTTGATCGGGGTCTTTTCATCAGCCTTGTCAAGCGCGTGCACCGATCCCGCGATAAGGGCCCCACCGATAACCAGAGCTGTACAGAGTGTCAGGACATAGCGTGTGTTCATTTTGTTCTCCCTAAGCGAAGGTAAACGTGTGTTGTGAGACATCATTTGTGAATCGCATCCATTCAGTGAGGCTATTGTCCCTTCCCTACGGGTTTCGGCGTTGGCTTCTCATGCCACTGGTCCGCCCACTTCATGAGGTCTTCCTTTTTATCGCCATATCGTTCCTGGGCTTTGCCGACAAACTTGTCGTAATTGCCTTCGATCTGCTTCAAGTCGTCATCAGTGAACTTCCCATATTTCTCTTTCAGCTCCCCTTTGAACTGCATCCATTTTCCCTTGAGTTGCTCGGCATTCATGATGGCTTCCTCCTGTATTTAGATATCGATATCTGCGCGTCCGCATTGATCTGTCCTGTCCCATCCCATTCAAACCTCCTCCATACTGGCCATTATGTCTAGAAGACCGGCGGCGGTCTGGTCAGAATTGATCATGTGGCAAGAAATGATTGATTGGGTAGCAATGGGGCGCTGGCTTCGCGTTGTACGAGACTAGGTAGTGTCGACGATGTCGGCTGGCCTGTCTCGAATAGCTTTCTAGAATGGGGGTGGCAAGCGATCGCATGCTCCGGCTGTGTTGCCTTTGTCATCATTCAGTGGGGCACTATCAGCTCGAGAATGCTCTTCAGAATATGAGAGGCAATTAAGGATGCTGTGTCGGTTCAGAGAAGATGATCTGCACAGCTGCAAGACTGTCCGGAAGCGGCTGTCGAGTCCGAAGCGTTCGACGAAGATGGGTCCTGAAAGTGGGTGGTCGACCGTATTGATTATGTGCAGAACGACTAAGCTGTTCCGAAAATTATATAGGCACAGCAAAGCTTTTCCGCCGCCGGTTATATCCGACCAGTCAACACCAGAATGACCAAGACTAACAGGATCACGCCTAGCCCGCCGCTGGGGCCGTAACCCCAGCTCGCGCTGTAAGGCCAAGTGGGCAATGCGCCAACAAGGAATAGAATGAGGATAACGAGAAGTATGGTGCCCATATGTCACCTCCATTTACGAATGTTTTGAACCAACCCGCTGCCAATTGATGACGATGCCTGCGCCCTTGATGACCTCTCTGTACGCAATCTGTTGATTTACGTTTCACTCAGGCGTGAAGTAACACTCACGTTGGTACCATATTTAGTATGCACTGCATGTGATTCTCGTTCTGCTCAAAATTGCTCAATTCGCAAGGTTCACAAAGACTCAATGACATGACTATTCACTGTGTTCGGCAGAGAGCGCAGATGAGAGGAGTCATTGTTGATAGGGGGCTGCCTTACTACTTGAGGTAGGGCGTCTGTCTTACGGTCAATCTGAATTGAGGCGGTAAATCAATTTTTCAACATGAGCAAATGTGAACAGACTGCCGCCTATCTTCTCGACATAATGCCCATGGGGTACTTGCCATCCGACTAAGACCAATAGGAGGCAACATCGTGACCTGCGGAGTAGCTCGGTCGGTGCAAAACCTCCTCCGCATAAATCTCGCCTTCTGCTGTCAGTGTGGTTCAGCAGATCTGGAGGCATGCTACACCTCGCAAGCCCTGGGGCCGCATCTGTGCTCGATCTGTGCCAAGTTCACGGTAGAGTGTGGAACGCGGAAGGAACCCCAACAGGAGTGCCGATGATGGGGCAGCTTGCGCCTGAGCCGGCACCGCTGCCCCAAGATGAACCTGACAGATAATGAGCGACAAAGAAAACAGAAGGAGGTCCTATGGTCTGTCAACGTTGTAAGGGACTGCTCGTACGCGAAACCTTCGATGGTCTGAGTCCGGAAGCAGACATGATGCGCCTGTCAACTCGATGCATCAATTGTGGATCTATCGAGGACCCCGTGGTTCGTGCGAATCGACTCCGTCGTCTTGCGGTAAAACGAGGAGTACCTCGCGGGATGGTGGGGATGGCAAGAGCTGTGTTTATGAAGACCGAAAGGATCGATCTGATACTGGATGCCAGACGCGCATGCACCAGCGATTCATGAGCAAGTTCTGAAATGTACGATTAAGACCGCTGGTGCAGGCACTATCAGGTTTTTAGGAATGAGCAATTATGATCAGATCATTATCAATATGATGAATGCATGTTCCGTTGTCTCTCAATCCTTGGTCCTACTTAACCTAACCACAGGAGGAATCCCATGAAGAAGGAAATCATCTCGGGTGGATTGGCAATCTTGCTCTGTGCAACCGTTGCCCCGGCCTGGGCACTGTTCGAGTCCGACCGGGCGCTTAGTGAAAAAGCAACCGTCAGCATGGTCGATGCGATTAAAACCGCGGAGCAGGCAAAGCCCGGCAAAACGGTTGAAGTGAATATGGGAAAAGATGACGGCCGCGTCGTCTACAAGATTGAAATCGTCGATGGAAAGAACACCCACAAAGTTTATGTGGACGCCATGACCGGCAAGGTTCACGAAATTAAATAATTCCTGCTCTCACGTTTCTGGAAAAACCAGTAGCCACCCATATAAATCCTATATGAGTGGCTTTGACCACCGAATGATTGTGGAACGGCGGGTGTTCTCGCCTATCGGGTGATGATGTCACCGGCGCCTCTAAGATTAGAAACAATGATCATCAGAAGCACCGCTCGTCTGCACGCCAGGCATCCGACCACTTACGTAGTTGCGTTGATGCTTGTCTTCCTACTCATAGGACTGAACGGCTGTAGCCGCCTCCCAGCTGTTCAGTACTCTGCCGACACCGTTCTACATGGCTCTCTTGGCGGGCACCCCATTGAGCATGTCGTGATTTTTGCCGTTGATGGCCTCGAACAAGGGACGCTGGTCAAATATCTCACGCAGAATCCTCCACGAAAACCAGGAGGCTTACACGATCTTCTCGGTGTGCGCGTCGATCCAAGCGGCCTACAGTTAACCAAGGGCATTGCCGTCCAACAACCGACGACGGTGTTCCCTTCTTATACCTATGCGGCCTGGACCTCGATGTTTACCGGCGTGTTCCCCGGTGCTCATGGCATTGCCGGGAATAATCTATTTTTCAGGGAACGAGAAGTCGCGAGATATTTCACGGAGTATCATATCGACGTGGTGAAAGTGCAACTATCAGACGATTTCCTTTCCGACGATATTAACAGTCGAGTGAAAACTATTTACGAGTATATCGGACAGAGGGGCGGGCAGAGCATTGTCGTGCACCACATGCTCACGCGCGGGAGTGGGCAGGGGGCGATCCGATCTGATTTCGACACCCTGCTGAGTTATCAGCAGAATCGAAGTGACGCCGTGGACGAAAACGCGCTATGGGCGGCGGTGAAATCACTCAAAGATTTCAATGGCGCAGCCAAGGAAGGAGCCGAGCTGCGGCTTCCCAGCCTGATGACGCTCTATTTTGCCGGCCTCGACCATGCCGAACACCTCTCCCCTGAGAATCCGGAGCAGGCCCGTCTAGAATATCTCACGCATATCGATGACCTCATCGCGAAATTCATCGCGGGAGATCCCGCCATTGTGAGAAATCACCATGCCACATTAGTATCCGGCGTCACGCCGGTCGATCCGATTCGGTGGAGAGGGTTGCGGGATGAACCAGTCATGCAGCGGACGCTCTTCGTGTTGGTATCGGACCATGGCCATACTTCAATTGACTGGGACAAAGCCCTGGGCATTGAAGATCTCAACGTTGTGTTCACCGAACTGGCCAAGACAAGCGGGAAGGCCTATCGTCTCGAAACTCCCCCATTAGGCAACGAAAGCTTTCTGGCCAGGGTCCGTGCCTCATTAGAATTCTTCTCCAACGGGACTGTTTCCGGGGGTTCGAATATTGTGGCTACCTTAAATGGCGGAGCCCTTGGGCTCCATGTAAAGCCTGCACAGGGACAGTGGAAGGATACTCCAGACTATCAAGACGATATCGCTCCGATTTTGAAACACCTATTGCTTATTCTCCACAAGAATGAGCAGGGACCGGAAGCCGTCTTGTCTAAACAGGGCAACCGCTATGTCTTCATTCCTTATCGGTATGATGGAGCCGCCATCCAGTTGTTGCCCGCTGTCCCTCTCGATCAGAGCCCGTTGAATAGTCCCGCATATCCTTTGGCAGTACAAAGGCTCAACGGGCTTGCATCACGATTACCAACAGATCCCCAGACCGCACCGGATATCGTTCTGCTGGCCGACAGGTCTAAGAAATTGACGTACCTTAACAAAAGAGACTGGCGAGTTCTTGAGGAACTTGACGTGGTCACACATCGACATTTTCACTCTGATCATGGGCATCTCAATGCCTCAGACTCGCTGGTGCCGATCATTTTTGTAAGGGGGGGACAGGAAGAACGTGAAGCGCTGGGTACGATTTGCGAGGCGTCTCTGGTGGACGTCACCCCCACCATATTAGACGTTCTTGGTCTGCTCCCGTCGTTTCATGCAACATTGCAGAATCGTCCCGATGAAATGAAGGGCCACTCGCTCACCCATGTGATCGACCGCATACTGAACAAGTCTCACCCGACGGGCAGTGAGAACATTTGTGGTTCACATATCACCGTTCCCCTGCCATGATGACCTGACCAGTGACTTGTAACAAGTGATTAAGCATAGAACTGTAGACCGCTTCCACGACACCGAAGTTTTGATCGGATAAGAAACTCAATCGTCCGGCATATTCTTTTCCTTTGAAAGCCCTGAGTGAAGCCCATACAGTGGTATACCGCTATCCTTGGTCTCCTCCTGTGCTCCTTCTCGGCATGCAGCGCATCGGTCACTCCTCATGGACCCTACGCTGAGGCGTCACGCTCTGCGGTCATCGTAGTAGCGGGCTACTACGGGACCAAACTCTCGCGCGTCGACAATGGGGAGTTTCTCTGGATTACCGCCTCGCAAGCGTTCGGTGGCGCGCAGTCTCTGATTCTGCCGTTGCCCGATCTGGCATTCGACGGAGTGGCTCTCCGACCGAGCGGGATTCTGGATGAAGTCAGAGTCATTCCCTGGTGCTGTTCGTTCGAGGTGTATCGTCCTCTCCTCGCGGAGTTAGGCAGATTGCATGGCGGGCACGTGTCGATCGAACCATTAAATTACGACTGGCGCCTCGACCTCATGGATGCCGTCCGTTTGTTGAGTGCCGAGATCAGGCGTCTGAAGTCTCAGGGCATCACACACATCGCCCTCGTCGCCCATAGCATGGGTGGGCTGATCGTAAGTTATTATCTTCGATACGGCGATCAAGAGTTGGAGCAGGCCGTTGAAGCGTGGGAAGGCACTCTGCATGTTGAGAAGGTGGTGATGGCAGGTGTGCCATTCCTGGGATCTATGTGGTCCTTTCGAAATATGCAGTATGGCCGGAAGATCGGGTTCAACAGCTTGCTCTTAGACCAACAGGCCTTGGCGTCATTTCCCGCCTCCTACTATACGTTACCGGCTCTAGGGGCCGATGTGTTGCTGACACCTACCCAGCACCCAATCAGGGGGGCGATTCATACGCCGGCCCATTGGCGGAAGCAGGGGTGGGGATTATTAAAAGGGACACCGTCGGCTCCTGCTCAGATCGTCGAGCGTCGTGATGCCTATACTTCCTACTGGCTCGATCGATCGCAACGATTTTTCGATCTGCTTCACGCTCCCAGTACGACGCCGAACGACCGACCGATTCCTCTGCTCTATCTCTATGCGAACGGGCAGCGCACGCTCGCCAGGGGAGTGTGGGTACCCAAGGAAGCCGGACCCCACCGAGCTAACGTGGTGTTCGACAAGGATCAATTCGAAAAATGGCTTCCCCACCTAGACCCAACCATCGTACACGAAGATGGCGACGGATCGGTCACAGTCACATCTGCCTCGCTGCCACCGGCCTATGAGAAGGCCTTTCAGGTCACCACTGAGCGCTTACAGGTGGGACATATGGATGTAGTGACTGGTCGAGAAGCTCGACGTTCCATTGCCGGTTTTCTCAGGACACAGTAGTAAAGACGCCCCTTGACCAAAAGAGTCAGATGATGGCTATAGGGCATGGCTTCCCCCACTAGGGAATTTACGAGTACATCGCCCCCTTTTGTTAGTTTATTGGTTACATCTGAGCTAAGCATACGGAGTACGTATTATTGTCAAATGTTTTTTGAGTCACACAAAGGGAAATCGAGATGTTCGTCACCGGAGATCAAATGGTGTTTTAGATAGTACCTCACTAAAACCTCATGTGTGAAAGGAGTACACATTATGTCAGTCATAGAGAAATCAATCGAACTCAACGTACCGGTGCGCACGGCCTATAACCAATGGACTCAATTTGAAGAATTTCCAAAGTTCATGGAAGGCGTGACGGAGGTGAAACAGATTGATGACAAGCGCACGCATTGGAAAGCCAGCATCGCCGGCAAGGAAGAAGAATGGAACGCGGAAATCACGGAGCAAGTTCCGGATCAACGTATTGCCTGGACGAGCCGGGGAGGCGCCATGAACGCAGGAGTCGCGACGTTTCATCGATTGTCGGATGCCACGTCCAAGATCATGCTCCAGCTGGAATATGACCCGAAAGGGTTCGTCGAAAAGACCGGGGATGCCATGGGCCTTGTCGGCCGGCGTGTGGAGGGAGACCTGGAGCGATTCAAAACCTACATCGAAGCGCGCGGCCATGAGACAAGCGGCTGGAGGGGTACCATCAAGTGAACGACAAACTGAGAGCCTGTGACCTATTTGAGCGAAGGAGATAATGGCGCTTGCAGATATCGACAGGACTTGATGGCGAAAGCCTATCCTTTATAAGCGATGGAATCTCAGTCTGAGAATGATCATACGCATTGTACGGACGAGGGGCGAATGGAAGTAATAATGGCGTGCGCTCCGGGGTGTACCCCATGATTAAAATAAAGCTCATATCCGTGCCCTGGAGCGAGGGGAGATAAGATGAGCGATAGTACCAGGCAGATTCTGATAATCAGTGCGGTCAGCAGCTTGGCCGTGACTGCGATGGCGGTAGTTTGCGGAAGGGTGGAGGGGCAATCGGGATGGCGGCCGATCAATGCGATCAGCCATATTGCATGGGGAAGAAAGGCGGCTCAGAAGAACTTGCTCACGGCGCGATATACAGGTATGGGCCTCTTGCTGAATGGCGTGGCCTGCGGGTTCTGGGCGTGGCTCTATCGGTATTGTCGACGTTCGATGCATTCCCCAGATTCATTTTTGCTATCCGTCGGAAGCGGAGTCGCCATTTCGGCGCTGGCCTAAGTCACGGACTATTATGTCGTGCCCCGGCGTTTCACGTCCGGCTTTGAACTGACCCTTTCGTGCCGTAGCTTGCCCTGGCTCTATGGCGCCTTAGCGGTTGGCTTATGTACGCCAGACGTGATGGCGTCGGGCAGGTCTAGGAGGAAATCATGATCCAGATCGGACTTACAACGTATCCGGTTTTCTTTTTGTAAGAGGAGTGAGGAGCTATCAAGTGACCCCACAAACGGAGGGTGGCCAAGCGGATCTTCATCATGTGTCGGACTAGGGATTTGTCTAGTCCCATAGGGTCCAAAGGGAGCGTACAGTGACAGGTATACGTGCTCTGCTCATCCCACAATCTAATTTTACACAGGAGTGAATCATGCCTATCACGGAAAATAATGCGAATGTATCTGCCAACGTCACAGCTTTTTCTACTGCATTCATTGGGCTGTGTCGTGCACTGGAACATCAGAAGATACTAACGCCTAGTGCAATCGCTCAGGAAATACTAGCGCAAAGGAATCTACTGAAAGATGATTCAGAAAGCAGGAATGTCAAACAGGTACTCGACAGGATCACCAAGAGCCTTCAAGAACCGGCTACGCCGGCTATTTCGTTATAGGTCTCGGAACGCTTCTAATCGCGAATGAATGATGTATCAACCCGTGGTACGTCCTTCTGCGTGAGTCGAACTAGTTTGCGGGAAGGGTACGGGCTTGCCCGGTCAAGCCCGTAGGCCCATGAAGTTGGAGTAGGTAACACGAAAACGAAAGTAGGGGTTGAGGAGGAATCAATGATGGAAGCAAACATCAACGACCTATCCGATCTATCCCAAACATCGGTGAGTTTGATAGATAGTGAGGAAGACCGACAGACAGTTCATCGGAAACCGGTCGGGCTCACGATCACGGTTGAGAAGATCGATCGCGTTCTGACAGACATCCAAGCACAGATAGAGTTTCTTCGGCGTGAGAGAACAAGTCTTGGACTGGTGAGGGGGCAATTGGCCGCTATGGAAGCAAAATGGAGAGGTGAATGAACAACTCCAGCGGAACTCCAGCGTATCTTCCTAATGGCCGTTGCAGCAGGCCTGCTTAATTGTGGATTGTGAGGGGTAATGCATAACGCCGTTCTGCTCGATGATCGGTGTCTCACCAGGGAGCTTCAACATGAGTACACGTATCCATGTCAGCGGTCTATCCTACTTTTGCACCGATGACAAGCTCCGTCAGGCCTTCATCCCGTTTGGAACGGTTGTGCAGGCGCAAGTTGTAAGGGATGAGTGGGGCCATTCTCTCGGCCTCGGGATCATTCACATGGATAGTTCTGAGGACGTAGAGCGGGTCTTCAATGAGCATCAGCGCTTTGAAGTATCGGGCTCGCGTGTGGATCTCTGGGAACCGGCAGAGCCAGAGGATCAGCAGGCTGAGCGAAAGGTGGCCTATGATCTGCAAGATACGCGAACCGAACAGAGGGGCCAAGCCACGGGACATGAGAAGAGCCAAGACGCGTTCCAACGTATGGCGGTACTTGGGCATCGTCTCGCCAAGGCTCTGCTGCCAAATTTCTGGACCGTCAAACGGTAACATCCCTACAGCCATCGCCAGCATTTCTCTCCACATCTCGAGGTTCTGTCCACAGCATTCGAGCATAATTGTCGTATTCGTTGTCATCTCGATGACCATCCAAATCGCAAAATTGATTCCAGTGCCGGTATTTATGCATTGCTCTTCTTGATATGGCTCTGGGGAGTATGGGGTCTGCTGCTCGCGATTCCCATCCTTGGCATTGTGAAGGTGGTCTCTCAGCACATAGAAGAACTACAACTTTTGGCTGAATTGCTCAGAGATGGAAGGAGGTAAGACTGTGTCTTATCGTCCAATTAGCTTTGTGTGCCATCGTGCGGTCGGCGCATGCGCAGCGTTGATGACGGTGATCGCTGCCCTTCTGTGCACTCCTACTTATGCTGCTCCTATCGCGGTAAAGTTCCCGGAGGGCATGACCCATGGCTTTCTCCTCGTCCGATCACTTGCCGGGGAGATTCTGGGCCAGGGTGAGATGATCCAAACACTCAAAGAGGACGATCTGATCGAAAACCAGTTGGTGTTCCGGTTCAAGGACGGCTCCCTGCACGATGAAAAAGTGGCCTTCTCGCAACAACAGGTGTTTACCATGATCAGCTATCGTCTGGTCCAACGGGGCCCGTCGTTTCCTGAGCAACTTGATGTCTCTGTAGACCGAGGCACCGCGAAATACACGGTGCGCTCACAAGAGGGGGAGGATGGGAAAGAAGAGGTGCTGACCGGACAGGTCGATCTGCCCAAGGATGTCTACAACGGCATGCTGATTACCATGTCGAAGAACTTACAGAAGGGCAGTGACGAAACGGTGAACGTGCTCGCGTTTACGCCGACGCCTCAAGCTATTAAAGTGAATCTGCATGCCGTGGATGAAGATCCCGTCAACATTGCCGAGGTGTCAAGGAAGGCGACGCAGTACGTCTATACCCCGCAGATCGGCATGATTAAGGAGTTCTTCGGCAAAGCCCTCGGCAAACTTCCTGCTGAGTTCCATTACACCTGCTGGATCATGAACGATAAAATTCCGAGCTTCGTGCAATTCGAAGGACCCTTGCAACTCATGGGACAGGTCGTGCGCATCGAACTGGTGAGCCCACGCTTGTCTATTAAAAACCCCGAAGACGAGAAGATTTCGTCAAAATAACGACGGCTCGGTCATTTCCGATCATTTCGAACATCAACCATAGTAGTCGTGCCTCATTGACTATTCTCGTGGCTTGCGCGCTCAGGTTTTCTTATTTCTGATGATCGTCCTGCGGTCGAGATAAGCGGCCTACCTCTCCTACCTTTTCTCTTCCGAACTGAGCAATTGTGACCAGGCTGCATTGATGGAACCGCTTTCCTGAAATGGATCACCATTTTAAAACCGTGAACGGCCAAGGTTCAGGACTTCATGACCCGTGCGTAAGCATGTATATCCTCTACTGAGTTGTCTATCCCACGCCAAATTTCAATCGAGTTCCTCAACACACGATCCGGACCACATGTTCCTACGGAGTTTGTTGCGGCTGGGTATGAGGATCACCCTTTTTGCGAAGGCGTTCAAACTGCTGCTGCAAGACTTCCAACTCCTTGTCGGATAAATTCTCTAAATCGATAAGGCTATTGCGGGCACCGCGCACGCCGTGGATGAGTTCATCAAGCTTCAGGTGGACTGCCTTGGCATCACGGTTTTGAGTATTCTGAATGAGAAACACCATCAGGAAGGTCACAATGGTCGTGCCGGTATTGATCACGAGCTGCCACGTATCTGAATACGCAAAGTGAGGTCCTGTCACCACCCATGTCATGACGGTGATGACAGCAAGAACAAATGCCCACGGGGATCCCACGACAGCCGCACTGTGTTTTGCGAAGTTATTAAACGCGTTAATGGACATAGTTTGCTCCTCTGCTAGAAGTGAAGGTCTTCAATCGATGAAGGTCCATTTATTAGTGAACTCGGAAGTAGGATACGCACATGGGTCGTATGTATCGAAAGTACGCCGACCCTATCGAGTCGAAAAAATGTTTATGAAAGATCGGGGTAGCAACCGGTACAGTGGTATATCCCGCTTTTAGGGCTATGAGGCCAGGATGTCCAATAGTGCATCTGTGCACGACATCATGCATCGCGGTTCAGACCTCTGATCAAGTGCTGGATGGTGGATGTCATACTGTCATTTTGGGGAGGCGCCGATGGACCTGCAACTTTGTTATACCGTCAGCGAAGATACGTTTCCCTTGCCTCAACACTTCAGGGCACGCTATGGCCCGTTTGGGTTTCCTGCACTTGCCGACGCTCGTCGCCCATATATCTCCTCCAACTTTGTGATGGGGCTTGACGGCAGGGCATCGTTTAGAGAGTTGGAGGACCGTGCCGATGGCAATATCGTTTCAAGGAGCAGGGAAGATCGCTGGCTCATGGATTTTCTTCGAGCGCACCATGATGCCCAATTGATCGGTGCGAGCACGCTCCGTGAGGAGCTGAACCCTGAGGGGAAGGGTTGGGACTACGGCATCAATGACGAGGAATTGCGGATATACCGACAGGATACGCTCGGGCTCGGCCGGCAGAAAGTTCTTGTCCTCAGTGGTTCCGGGAACATCGATCTCACTCTTCGTATCTTCAGCTCTCCGCGAGTCGAAGCATGGATCATCACTGCTCGTGAAGGGGAAAAGAATCTCCTGTCGCAGATCGAGAGGCTAGGCCGGGAGGAAACAACCAAGATCCTCTCAGTGGGTGAAGGAACGCGAGTCGATCTTGTCACGGCCACACAACTGCTCCGGCAAGAACATGGCATCAGAACTCTGCTCTGTGAAGGCGGACCGAATCTGTATGGAGAGTTCCTCAAGAACCAATTAATCGATGAGGACTTTCGGACGATGTCGCTTCAAGTCCTGGGTCAGTCCACCAAGCCCGAGATCGAGCGACCCACGGCCTACGGTTTCGTGAGCTATACGCCAGGAACTGCGCCGTGGTTCCGATTAATAAGCCTTCACTATGCTCTGCCATACCATGCATTCTTTCGCCTTCGATACGAGGGGCCAAGAACGTTTTAGGACTGAGTTCCCTCGGGTAAGCAGGTCTTTGAGGCGCTACGAGCGGGTGTCCGCCATCGAAGTCCTCGCCGCCTCTTCATCATAGATCTCGAACTCCTCTCGGTTATGCGGGCGCACGAAACGGTTTGAACTTCCGTTCGGTTTTGGCCGCCAAGACAAAGTCGCTCTCAGTGAGACCCTTAACCTTGTGCGACCAGATCTCGACCTTGCATTTCCCCCAGGTCAGATATAGATCGGGATGATGGCCCTCGGCCTCCGCGACAGCGCCAACCTTATTCGCAAACGCCAGCGCCTGTGCGAAGTCCTTGAAGGTGTAGTGACGCTCCAAATGCCTTCGCCCGTTGAGTTTCCAGCCTTGGCCGAGTTCTTTCAGCAACTCCTTCGCACGGATGGCTTTCAACGGGGGTACACTCCCGCCATCGCTACAATTCTTGTCTGCAAGTTCCATGGGAATCTGCCCTCATTGTTCTCGATGCCGCAGTCATTTATTGAGGGGGCTTAGTTGGAGCACTTGTTCCCTCAGTGGTCGTCGTAGTACTGGTGGTGGTCGACGTTGTGCTTCTTGGAGTACTTGTTTTATCGCCAGTTTGGTCGTTGGTGCGGTCACTGGTTTGATCGCTGCTTTGGCCACTACTACGGCCCCTATTCTGATCACTGGTTTGACCAGCGGCCTGCCCACTCTGCCCTCCAACCTTAATCACTCCTGGAACATTGCGCTCGCCAGTCATATTGGCTGATTCCATCCTGACGGTATACCGGACATACCCAGGATCTCGAAAACAGGCGCTAGCGGTTTCGTTCATGCCCAGTTTGGCCGTGTTGCTGGGGGTCATCATCCCGCCAAAATTATTCTGGCATGACAACTGCTTGTCCGCCACAGGGTCGAGAAAGATGACTCGTACAGGTGCAGTCCTTTTGTTGACCCACCGAACTTCATCGCCCGGGTTCACTGCTATTTCTCCAGAGGACAGGTTATCCCCAATAATGATGTCTTTGACATCCCCACTTCTCGTCACTGTGGGCGTGCCCTGACAGCCCAACACAGATAAAACCAACGCAACTCCTAGATATCGGATCGGGTTCATATTAGTACCTCCTTGTTAAAGTCTGAACTCATCAATGAAAATTCAATCGGTCTTTTCTGACGGTCACAACATTCACGCTAGGACGTGTCAATGGGCGTGATCATCGTCGATTATTTGGTATCCTACACCTATGAAAGATATAGATCTGATCAATACAGCTCACTTTGAAAGATTAACGAGGCCGACCCTGTTGCCGCCCAGCGAAGCGCAGCAGGAGACTAGTGAAATTTGTCGTGCTGATCGCCAGAGCTTGGCCTGCGCGCCTGATCTGCCTACACAGTTTCAATCCTGGCAATGCGCGCGCGCCTCATAAGGCTTACAGCAAAGACAATATATTCAGCACGCAGACTATGAGAGTGCCCACTGCACCTATCTGCCCTGCGTTCGATAATGCGCCGCTCCATTTCTAGAAAATCCTGCCGGCTAGGGTACCCGGACGGAACGATTTGTGAACAGATGGATCGCCAGTAACACGATCCCGATCAAGAACAGAATCCAGGAGATCTGGACCGCCACGGCGGCTACTCCGGCAAGATTCAGAGCACCTGCAATGACTCCAACCACCAAGAACATCAGTGCGTAGTACAGCATATCGAACTCCTTTCAATAAGACGATTCCCGTGAATCACGGAATCGTAAAAGCGCTCACAGTTCACATATCTTATTCTTCTGAGCCGACTCTCCCTGAAATTATCGACGGGACTCACCCATTCCTCGATCACCAAGAAACCACCTCACCATGCCCACGCCATAGGTTCTCCTGTTCCGCCCTAGTTGAGAACCACGGACTTTGTTCACAAGAAAGGTGAAGACCGTACTTTCCTTAGGTCACATAGCTATGTTGGACCCTTAGCTGAATGAAAGCTGAGCCAAATTGCTCAGTTTTGAAAAATTGACGAGGCAGGCAATATGACGCAACACCTGCGTGAAACTCAGCAGGAGTAAAAGGATTGAATCGTGCCGGAGGATACCCGGGGAGAGAACTAGGACTGGTGATGATCACAAAGACCTGGCAACGAATCCACGTCAACCCGCGATAAAATCATTACCCAATGGTGATCGCAGGGATGCTGGTATCGGCTTGACCTCGTCTGAGTTTTTCTCGAGCCGTCACGGCCAGGTTTTCATAGTGTGTGCGGAACGTCTCGATCTCTTCCAGTGACATATCTTTCAGTGTCAGCCTCACATTGTGAGCGCCACCCGTGGAACGGATTAACTCATCGATTTTTAATTGAAGCGCCGGACGAGTGCGGCTCTGGGTGTTTTGAATCAAGAACGCCATCAAAAAGGTCACAATGGAGGTCACGGCAACAAGGATGAACTTCCAGACCTCACCAAAGTCGAACAGCGGGCCGGTCAACGCCCAGCTTACGATAAAGCACAGGGCTGCGGCGAACGCGATGGGATAGTCTGTGAGGTATTCAGTCTGCTTCGCCATACGATCAAAACGGCAAAGTCGAGAAAAATTTCCTGTTCTACTCTGTTTGGTCCATCTCGAAAGACGATCGGCGAGTTGAACAGCTTTACCGAGGAAACCCTCAATATGGCCGCACAATACGCTGATTGGGTCACCCTCGGGGATATCAAGGAAGATGTATTAGTTCCCCTCGGCTTCGGCGCCATAGTCCGACGCGGTCTGAAGAAGATCGCTGTCTATTGCGATGATGCGGGGCAGCTACATGAACAGTCAGCAATGTGTTTGCATTTGGGAGGCATTGTCGCGTGGAACCATTCAGGAAAACGTGGGACTGCCCTTGCCGCGGATCGCGATTCGACAAGTCCGGGAAAGTGGTCAATGGGCCGGCTATTTCAAACCTATCCTCGGCCGATGCCGCTTCGGCACATTAAAACTGAAGAAACGAGTTACTTTCTACTGAGCAATATTGACCAGACCCTGTCCTGTTCATCAGGCATACTATGACAGTCAATTGATGGTGATGCACCGCATCACCCAAGACTGCAATGCTTTAAACTTTTACAGGGAGGTTCCCGTGAAAAAAATTACGATGGTTGTCATGGCATTTCTGTTTGTCTTCGTGGGCATTCAGAGTGTCGCTCAAGCTGATGACACGAAAGCTGCAGTTGAGGACATGAAGGGAAAAGTGAAGGCGAAGTCTCAGAAGGCCAAAGGGGAGATGAAAGCCCAAATGGAAGAGGCTAAAGGCAATGACGTGAGTGGTGCAATAGAACGGGCGAAGGGAAAAACAAAAGCAGCCGGGGAGCGAATCAAAGGCGAGGCCAAAGAACTCAAAGCCAAGACCGAGTAAATCAGTCGAAAGTCTGTCTGCAAACACGCGGTGGAGGGGCGCCTCTCCACCGTGTGTTTGTATTGGAGAGGCTCTCGTCAAGAGAACATAGGTTGGAATGGCATGAGGATTACTTTTTTCACGGATCTTCGTGCAGAGTCACCTTCGCGCGGCCTGCCTCCTCTCTTCCGAAGTGAGCAATTCTGACCAGACTACACATGATAGATCCATTACCCTGGCAATGGATCAACTTGTTGAGGCCGTGAACGGTCTGGCTCGGAACCGCTTGATTAGCCAACGGGCATGCAACGGAATAGTGTTGCTGACCATGGAAGCAAAGACTGCGCAGAGAACTTGGAGCACGTATGAAAAGAATTCAACCGACTTCGCGAACAAAAACAGACACGGTCGTCGGACTCCTTCCTGATAAGAAAGTGAGAAGCCCCCCGGCCGGATCACCCGTCACATCGTTCAATCCCCTGACCTTTCTTGGCAAAGTTGGGCAGGGCAAGACGACGTTGCAGGCCCCCAAGGGACAGCTGATTTTTTCGCAAGGGGATTCGGCCTCTGCCGTGTTTTATGTCCAGGCGGGCCGGGTGAAGCTCAGTGTGCTCTCGCAGCAGGGCAAAGAAGCCATCGTCGGGGTTCTGGAGCAGGGCAGCTTCTTCGGTGAAGGCTGCCTTGTCGGGCAACGGGTATGCATGGCGACCGCCACAGCACTGGGCGCATCCGCGATTGTGCGTATTGAGAAGGGGGCCATGATCCGCGTGCTCCACGATGAGTCAAGCTTCTCCGAGCTGTTTATGGCCTATTTGCTGTCTCGCAATGCGCGTATCCAAGCGGACTTAGTTGATCATCTCTTCAATTCATCCGAGAAGCGGCTGGCGCGGGTGCTTCTGTTGCTGGCCCACTATGGGAAAGAAGGCAAGCCGGAGCCGGTCATTCCGAAGATCAGCCAGGACACGCTGGCCAACATGGTCGGCACCACGCGCTCTCGCGTGAGTTTCTTTTTGAATAAGTTCAGGAAGTTGGGCTTCATTCACTACAAAGGCAGAATTGAAGTGCACAGTTCTCTCCTCAATATCGTCTTGCACGACTAGTATCGCTGATGTCCGCCGGCACCGAGTCACTTGGCATTCCCTTGCGACTCCTCTCACCTGAGCTATTTTAATCAGTATATCATTCATTTAAAAGCTAAACCTCTTGTTTTTAACGAGCAAATATGTCCTGACAGTTTAATCGCGTTATCTGGCGAAAAGAGTGCCAACATGTCCATCTCAATTTTGAATGTGCACGTGAAGCTGTTCGTCATCGGCGCTCTCGTATTCGCCTTTGTGGCGCCCGGTACAGGCCTCGCACAGGATCCTACCTCCGTCGTCGGGCTCACGTCGCCAGCACCACCTCAGGCCATCCGTATCGGCCCGCCGGATCCCGAGGGGGCAAAACAGTCTCTGTCCTGGGAAGTGAGGCCCGGCAGGAGCTATCTCATACCGGCGGTTGAGATCCTTGCCTATGGCTTTCTGCTCAACCTGTTATGATCGGCATTATACCGAGCCAAAAGATGAATACCGTACGATCGGCAACACCATTCTCACGCATTTGACGGACTCGAAGTGGGTGCCAAAATCAATTCGCATCCATCTGCCATATTCATTTCCTGCTCTTCCTGGAAAACCTTCACCGCAACCCAGCGTATACCACCTCAGTTTTTTCAGGCGGGCGGTCTCGCAACTGGCCGCACCTCCTTTGCCACATCACAATCGGTACTGCGGGTCCCGTCAGTAGATACGTCGGGTGTAGGTATCTCGGCGAGTTGTTCGATCTGTTCCAGAGTACTTTAAGGCTGTTTTGATGAATAGGCCTATGTAATAGATTTCACTTGTATTGTTCATCAATTAATAATTTTTTAACCTGAGCTGTTTTAACCAGATTCCAAATCCGTAAGAGCCTAGCCTGACACCTAAATGTACGATGCCGAGTGCATGTATCAGAGTATTGACAGGGCCGATATCACGAAGATGCAAATCGCCACACACCACAGAGTCGCCATGAAACCACATTTCGTGTCGTGGATCGTTGTGCTTGGAATGGCAGCCACAGTGACTGGATGCGGCTGGATGAAGTCCCCCCGCACGATGACGGTCGATCAATCAGATCCTTCTGGGCTGAAAAGTCTACCGGCGATAATAGCCTCCGGGGATGCCTCCACACTTGTGGAGCCTTCCGACTACTCCCCGACTAAATCGGTGAAAAACACATTCACCGATGTACTCTCTATCCTCGGGAATGGGGAACTGAAGCAACCGGGCCGTTCCGCGGAACGTCGTCAACAAGTTGAGCAGGTCATCAGACGACGCGTAAACTATAGGCAAATGGCCCAACGGTCTCTGGGGTCTCCATGGACGAAACTCAGTGGCCGGGAACGACAGGAATTTGAGAACCTCTTTGTTGAGTTGATACGAGACACGGTTGCCAACAAGATTGACCAATATTTCGACGATCAGGTTTTCTATCTCGATGAACAACGTGAGGGCAGCTGCGCCCAGGTCAGAACCAACTTGGTAGGCCCGAAGATTGATACCTCGTTAGATTTCCGGTTAGAGAATCAGTCCGGCGAGTGGATTGTGTACGACGTGGTCATTGATGGCGCTAGCATCCTGAGGAACTACCGGACACAGTTTGGTCGAATTATCCGCGATAGTACGTACGCGGGGCTTGTGGAGAAGATGAAGCAGAGAGCGCTCACCGTGAAATGGTTTGAAAAGACTGAACCTGCCATCGCGCTGTTGCCGACAGACGCCTCCGACTCTCGATAAGTGAGCCCGTCCGCCAGGCTTCAATGTATGGCCTGCACGCCGGCAATCGACATGAACTGATGTACATGCAGTTCACTTTCGACAATCCTACAGCGACACCTCTGAGGCGAATCGTCGTGACCTGTCTACTTTCTTTAATATTTGCCATAAATTTATTGACACCGTGCGAGTCATCGATCAGCACAGGCCTGGAGCGTCCATATGCCTTCAGAGTACTGAATTTTCTGAATAAAGACACAGAAGTCGGATCATCATTTTTACAACAAAGCTTGAATTGAAGTTTGCATCATTGATTATGGGCCGGGCGAGCGCGAAGCGCCATCGGAGATTCTTCAAATGTGAGCAATCTTGAACAGACTGCAGTCAGGCCATTGGGATAGATGTAGCCTAGATTTACACACGAATGAGCGTGTGTCCACCCACAGGAGGAAACCATGAAATATTCTGCTATGGCGATGCTCGTGTTAGTCATGGGAGTTGGCGCTGGCTGTTCAATATCCAGTACCGCTTCCGATTTGCGCGGCATAAAAGGAATGGACGGCGACAAGCTGACGCACATCAACACGAGAAATTACGCGATCCACCTATTCATGACCAAACCGATCTGGGGAGACGCTACACTGAACACGACAGTCCAGAATTTCGCCGACGAAGCCAAAAAGCACGGGGCAACGAAGGTGCGAATCGTACAGTCTGATGAGGCCACAATGTGGTATCTGATCCCAGTCTTGGGGTTCATTTTCACCCCTGTTGCCACGAACGTTGCGGGAGATGCTCTGCTTCCCTAATGCAAAGGCAGCAGGGGTACATTGAGCAGACCCGCTCGAACGAAGAGGCACAGGCTGTCTGTTAAGGCGAACGCCGAGGTTAATGATAGGTGACCGAGGTTATCAACGACGCAGTGAATTCAGGTGGCTTCGTTGGGGCGGCGACTACAAATGGAGAATGGCAGAGTGAGTCAAGCGAAATCAAAGCGATGGGTTGTGGATCCGGGTACCTGGCCCGAGGTGAGGTCTGTTCAACGTGACCAAATCTCGAATATCCATGCTTCCCGCATCGCGTACGTGGAGACGGCTGGACTAGAAGCCCTTCTGAAAGCCTCGCCATCAAAAGTCTTGGGTGTCGTCCGTCATGACCAGAGTCGTGAGGAGTCCAATCGCTTAGGTGCTTGTCCGGTTGTCTACCTCGACCTCCCGCAATTCAACGGACCTCCGCTGGCCGAGGTGTGGATGAGCAACCTGCCAGTCATCTATCATCAGGCCGAGGGAATCCATTGCGCCATGAACGACGAGGTGCTTTTCGGCGTGGTGCAATTGGAAGAACGTCCGGGCACGCTGGATAGCGTGACCTATAACGCCTATCGACGTCTGCTCGTCCAGGCTCGTGCCCTGGGCTACCCTCATCTGTTGAGGGTGTGGAATTATTTCCCCCAGATTAGCCAGGAATCCGGCGGGCTGGAGCGGTACCAGCGTTTTTGCGCCGGTCGACACCAGGCCCTGGCCGAGAATCTATCTGGCTTCCCTCGAACCCTGCCTGCGGGGACTGCCATTGGGACGATGTCTGGACCGCTAACAATCCATTTCCTGGCGGCGAAGCGACCAGGAACGCACGTCGAAAATCCTCGGCAGGTGCGCGCATACGAGTATCCTCCCATCTATGGTCCGAGCAGCCCCTCGTTTGCGAGAGCTACCCTGCAGCCATCCATTTCCGGGGCCCAGCTGCTCATCTCCGGTACGGCGAGCGTGGTTGGTCATGTAAGTACCCACATCGGCGATCCGGGTAAACAAACCCTGGAAATCCTCCACAACCTGAATGCACTGATCGCACAGACTGAGCAGCTCCACGGAGTTTCACGCGGACAGTGGGGCGGGCAAGCCCTTTTCAAGATTTATATTCGACACCCCGAACACTTCGCGACGATCCGAGACATCCTCAGGGAACAGCTGCCTCTCCATACTCAGGTTCTGTATCTTCAAGGAGAGATGTGTCGAATGGAACTATTGCTGGAGATCGAGGGCATCCTCAGTCAAGAAAAGAGTATCAATATAAACCATACGATGTTGTCGTCCCGTGTTCGCATGCAACCTGCGCTCTCGCAGCATGCAAAGTCGGATAAGTTCAGGGCTGTATAGTCACAGAGTTTCATCCTAACTTCTTTTTGAGTCGCGGAGTTAATCTCAGCACGGTCATCACATGCATTCACGTACGTACAAGCCTTTGCATTTCACCATCGATGTTGATTGGGTCCGTGGGTCCGAAGTGGGGCTGGAGGGCTTGCTGGACTTCTGTGATCGATGGAAGGTGAAGGCGACGATTTTTGTTACCGGGCGGTTTGCGGAGAGCTATCCGGATCTGATCGGAGATTGCCGGCGGCGAGGGCATGAACTCGGCACACATGGGTGGGAACACGGGAGCCTCGAACAAGACGAGGATTTCAGGTCAGCCAGTTATGATCAGCAGCGAAAATGGATCCGGCTGGCCACGGAAGCTGTGGAGAAAGCCTCAGGGGTTCGCCCTGTCGTCTTCCGAGCCCCGAGCTTGTGGATCAGCGAAACGACCTTACGTGCGCTCGAAGCCGAGGGATACCATTACGATTCATCTGTGCCGGCGAGGCGATTTGATTGCGGCTTCGGCCGGGTGCATTACCTGAAATACTTTCGTGCGCCGAGCGAGCCGTATCGTCTCTCGTCATCTCATTTGCGCCTGCCGGGACACAGCTCGCTCATCGAGTTGGCTCCCTCAGCATTCCTGTTCCCCATGAACATGGCGACGCTCCGGACGCTCGGTCTGCCGGTGATGAAATGGATGGTCAGCCGGATCTCTCGACGTGCCTCGCGGCTGGTATTCTATAGCCACCCCTACGAATTCGTGCATGCAGATCAGCAATCCTTTCCGCGCAACATGTCCAAATGGAACATGCGGAGCATGACACCGAAGAATTTCTCCGTTCTTGACCGATTTCTCGAACACATGCTGCTGGAGGACTATTCACCTACTTTGTTTGCAAGCTCGTTGAGTCAGGCGTGTGTTTCGGAGCATGAAGCACACATCAATACGCGAATTTTGTCCGATGCAATCGAGGATGTTCATGTGCGCGCGACTGACCTTGCCGGCCGCCACCAGTGAGAGAGCCTCAACGCCTCTGCAGATTGGAAGCAATTCTGACCAGTCTTCACCCGATCCGAGTAGCATGCTCACCGCGCTCCGAAGCGATGTTCTCTGCAAGGACACCACTACTGCAAGCCATATCTGCAACCCTGAAGCGAGACCGCTGTGTCTGGAACGCGAAGGAGATTGTGTAAGGATGGTCACTCTTGGCACTCACGCTTCCGTACTCATCCGCCTGTTCTCTGTTTTGAACTCCGTCAGGATCGCGACAAGAGTGGGAGGCATGGTCTTCGTGCTCTGTCTCCTCCTGGGGATCGTGTCGGTTACGAACGCCGCTGACGATTCCTATATCGCCGGCTATGCCGCCGCTGTTCTTGAGCACGAATTTTATGTACCAGGGGCAATTGTACAGGTGCATGAGGGAGTTGTGATTCTGATCGCCGACTCGCTCGGCAAGGTCGACCGACAAAAAGTTATCACGGCATTGGAAAAGATTCCAGGCGTTGTGCGTGCGGAAGTCCGAGAAGAGGCTGGGTCTTCCGCTGCTCCGGCGAATCCGCCGCAGGCGGCTATACAGGAAAAGCTTCCCAAACCCGAATCAAAATTTCTTCCTCGCGATCTCCTCGTGGCTCCTTTCCATGCCGATCCACGGTGGCCGCATTTCTCCATGGCGTCTCGTCACGTGTCATTCGGCCGGGAACCTGGGAATACCGGCTCAGCCAATTTTGGTGAAACGTTTGCGCTCTACCGCAATGCGGCTCCTTTAAATGGGCAATGGGAACTCGCGCTCCAGGCCGGTGTCTTCAGTGTCTTCAATATGAACGCCCCGTCCGGATCGCTGGATCTCGTCAATGCCGACTATACGGTGGGGTTGCTCGCGAGCTACCGCACCGGTCGGCTCTCAGGTTTTTTCCGCCTCCACCATCAGAGTTCACACCTGGGCGATGAGTTCATTCTCAACAGCCAGACTCCGGTCAATAGAGTCAACTTGAGCTTCGAAGAGGTGGATCTGAAATTATCCTATGACGTGGCCTCCTGGTTTCGGATCTATGGCGGTGGGGGCATGCTGGTAGGACGAGATCCAAAAGATCTGAAACGCGGCACGAGCCAAGTAGGAGTTGAGCTTACCAGCCCCTGGACCTTGTGGGACGGCAAGGTCCGTCCCGTCGCCTATGTGGATGCCCAGGCGAATGAGAGAAGTAATTGGAAGGTTGCCAACTCCGTCATGGCGGGGATTCAATTCGAAAATGCGCGAATCGGAGATCGTAAGCTACAACTACTCGCGGAGTATTTCAGCGGCCCCTCACCGAACGGACAATTTTATAATCAAAACACGCAGTGGATCGGTATCGGCATTCATCTGTATTACTGATCCACTCCCACTTTCGTTTCAGCCTGTTCGACACGCTGGCGATTCCTGCATTGCCGGTTATACCGACCCCGTTCTCGAGATCGATGTAACGTGCCGAGGGCAATAAGCCCATGTCGTGGGGTTAAATCGTTCCATGATCCTACGTTTGGCAATGTATTTGCTTTTGAGCTACGGCATCATCTCTTTTGTTGAGCACATCATTCACCGTTATTTCATGCATATGAAATGGTTGCCTGCCGCAGTCTATCGGGCGTATCCATTTTTCAACACCACGTACGAAGCCCATGCGGTCCGCCACCATGGAAGGTGGTACAAACGGTTTGATTACGAGCCGGATCCAGTAGGGAGATTCGATAATTTGACCTTCAAACTTTCTGATAGCCTCGCCATGCTTATTTCCACACTGCCCCTTTGGGCGCCTTTGATATTTTTTTCACCGTTCGGAGGATGTGTGTTCGTCGCATCAGCCTTTGTTCATAACCGTCTCTGGAATG
The DNA here is from genome assembly GCA_005116885.1 of Nitrospira sp. Classification (GTDB taxonomy): domain Bacteria; phylum Nitrospirota; class Nitrospiria; order Nitrospirales; family Nitrospiraceae; genus Palsa-1315. The sequence goes on along the minus strand of SWDP01000036.1, from coordinate 157,501 downwards.
CGCTGCATCGCCAAATGCACATTCCTGAGGATGTGTTTTTTAAGGATTGGAAAGTGTACCGTTTCCTCGCGCGCTATCATTTCATGCACCACCAGATGAACGGACGAAATTTTAACGTGGTGTGCCCTCTTGCCGATTTCGTGTTGTGCCGAACGGCTAAACCAAGAGTTCGCGATATTCGAAACATGCTCACATTGGGTCTGCTTTATCCACGGACAATCCGAATGCGAAGTCGGGTGGCTGGATGGTCGACCCGTCGATTTACCACATACGTGCCCATGAATGTGAATTCTGAAGTACTGCCGACGGCAGATCTTGAGCGCCACATCTTGCGAACGAACAACACCCTTCATTCGTTGCAGTCATCGGGACGGCTCAACGTTGTAAATTCTGCCGACGAAGCGGTGGGTGAACCGCTCCCGCCATGCAACGCACAACACAACACAAGTCAACCCGATCGTAGGAATAGGGTCTGGACGTCCCGTCCTGATCGCTAGCCCGCAGCAGATCGCCCAGGCCGATTCTCACAAGCTGAGCTTCATCCATCAGGCCGGTCGGAAACCGATCCAGTTTCTTCCGATGTGGGGCGGAGCGCCGTTTAACAATTATCAGTTTGTGATTCGTCGCCCGAATGCGCAGTCCTTGTTATTAGTTCGAGACTCGTGAGAGTTGCGCGAAAGGGGCACGGGTGAGAGGGATGATGGTTCGAGGTCCGAAGTTCGAGGTTTTCAGAACTTTGAGTTGCGCCTGTCACGCACGTCTTGCTCATCTCGCTCTCGGTTCGCGAACGACGCTTCACGTGTAAGCGAGGAATCAGGGACCTGTCCAAAGAGCGAGCGATAAAGTCCGATCGGGTACATGCCTCTGGACATGAGTTTCCACGCCACCATGCAAGTGATGCGGGCGATATCGCGCACCGGCAGAAAATAACTCGGTCGCGCTCCAGGACGGTAGAAAGCTTCAATGGGAACCGCGAGACTTCGATGTCCTGCGCGCGTGGCCTCAATCAGAATTTCGCTTTCGAAGACAAAGCTCCTGACTTTTCCATGTGTGATCTTCACGCGACTCAACAGTGATGCGGGATAGACACGAAAGCCCGATTGACTATCTGAAAATGAATAGCCCGCGGCCCAGGAGACCCAGAAATCGGCCACGCGATTCGCCGCATAACGCCAGAAGGCTGCACGACGCTGATCTCGACGGCGGGCGCCGATGATCACATGATCGGGATGAAAGACCGCTTCAGCGAGCAATCGTGGAATGTCTTCCGGCGCATGCTGGCCATCGCCGTCCAGCGTCACGACGCCGGAGGCGCCGGCAGCCAATGCCTGTTGAAAGCCACGCCATAGGCTGGCGGCCTTCCCGCGGTTCGTGGGATTTCGTAACAGGGCCACCGGCAAGCCGACCAGAGCGTCCGCCGTGCCATCGGTCGACCCATCATCCACAACGATCACACGCTCGATCTGCCGGACTGCCCGCGTTGCCACGTCCCTAATCGTGGCGGCTTCATTATAGGCGGGAATGACCACCCAGTACCCGGCCAGGACGTTGTCTCCTGAAGAATGCGAATGGTCATTCATGCCATTCCCCCGTTGAGACCGATGACTTGGCCGGAGATATAGTCGGCTCTATCGGAGGCCAGGAATCCGACCAGGTACGCCACCTCTTGAGGCGTCCCGGCTCGCTTCATCGGGACCAAGGCCTCGATTTTTTCCGGCTTGCAACTCCGCTCAACCATCCGTGATTTGATAAAACCCAGCGCCACCACATTGACGGTTACGCCACGAGAGGCGACCTCTTGCGCTAACGATTTGGAGGCGCCGTGGAGCCCCGCTTTGGCCGCTGCATAATTCGTCTGGCCTCGATTGCCAAGCAGGGCCGAGACCGACGAAATCGTGATGATCCGTCCCCACCTGGTGCCGATCATCGGAAGGAGCAACGGCTGCGTTACGTTGAAAAAGCCGCCCAGCGAGACTGCGATCACGTGGTTCCATTGGTCTGCCCGCATGCCCGCCATCGGGGCATCATCGTAGATACCTGCATTATTCACGAGCACCTGGATCGGACCGGCTTCCAGAATCTGCGCCAGGGCACGTTGGGTGGCCTGGGCATCGCTGACATCGAAGCAGGCTACGCTGGCCGATCCGCCTACTTCCATGATCTGATTAGTCACTTCTTCAGCTGCAGCGCGATTGCGATACGCGTGGACGATGACGTGCAGATGTTCTTGCGCCAGTTGTCGGCAGATCGCGGCGCCGATTTGACCGCTGCCGCCTGTGACTAAGGCTCGTTTCATGATGAATGGTCAAGGTACTTGAGGAATATGGATGCTCGCCCATCCAGCAACTCTTGTTGCTCAGCCGACACTCGAAAGGCATAGATGAAGCTATTCACCTCGCCGACTAAACGGGTCGCCTGAACCGTCAAGTCTCCCTTCACGTCGTCGAGACGAGTAGCCTGAAGCATCAGATTCTTGACGGCTCCCAGGTATCCCACGGTGAGTCGACGCTCTTTGCCTTGATCCAGAAGCCCGACATGCACCGCCATCGCCTGTGCCGCATACTCCAGTCCGCAGATCGCCTCCAATCGGTTGTCTCGCCGGAGGGGATTCGTTGCGTCACGATGCGATGCGGTCGTACACAGAATGCTGGTCTCATCCCACCACTCGACTGTATTCAGCAGGCACATCGTGCCGTGATGCGGAATTAATTGACACAGAGCGGTTTTGCCGATCCTCAGCATGGCCGCACCCGGATCAACACATGTTGGTCTTCTAGATACTCAAGACGGACCAGTGTGACGCACTGTCTTGCGATGGCGGCCAGAAGCGGTAACGACCGCGCGGCGTGATTTCCTCTCCGGAGGGCTTCCAGTCGCGCATCGTCCATGCTCGTTGCTTCTTCGGAAAGGTCATTGGAAAGAGTGAGGTCGAGCTGGGCGAGGTTGCACGGCGCAGGAGTTCGTGTCAACAACAGCGCGGCTGCGAATCCTCCCCGCAGGGGTCGCGCAGCATAGAGAGGAGGGGGAGGTGGAAGATCATAGGCCACGATGAGTACTGGCCTCTCATCGGCGTGCACATAGGCGGCCGCTTCCAACAAGGCGGCACAGAAGGAAGAATCATAACAAGCCAGCACAGTTGACGATTGCTGTGAGCCCGTGGCGATGCCCCAGTAGCCGGACGCGGCATTATGGACGGAATGATGGAACAGCGTGGGAGAAATCGTCCGTTGCGGCATGGCCAGCGCGGTGCAGAGACGGTCCAGAACACCGGTCTCGCCGTCGGAAGACGCAAAGACGGATGTCACCTCGCGCGCATCGGCCTCCGCTTGCTCCAAGGCCTCCTGTGCTACATGGACAGCCCAGCGCACACTCTCGCTGCTGCGCCTCTGTTCGTTCGGCGGAAGCAGGCTTGCACTCGGCTCCATCGGGGTTGCTTCACACGAGGGACTCTCGCCTGCCAGTACGGCCCGGCTTCCTGCCCAACCTGCGAGCCCCGGTCCCAAGGTGCCGATCCCGTTTACATACAATTCCATCAGATAGTCCCGAAAATTAGACTGCAGTTATTGCCGCCAAACCCAAAGCTATTGCTCAACACCCGCCGAACCGGCTGCTCCCGATTTTCCAACAGCACGTGACTGCTCAAGCTGGGATCGATGCGAGTCGTGTTCAGGGTTCCTGGAACGAAGCTACGCGTAAGGCACATCGCGGCAATCACCGCTCCTGTGACTCCCGCTGCCCCCAATGTATGTCCCGTCCACCCTTTGGTCGAGCTGCAGGGGGTCGAGGGACCAAACACCGAGTGGACGGCTGTATCTTCAATGCTGTCGTTCGCTTTGGTCGCGGTACCGTGCAGATGAATGTAGTCGATGTCTCCGGGGGTGAGCGCACTCCGCAGCAAAGCCGCTTGCATCGCTTTGATCGCTCCGGTCCCTTCCGGATGGGGGTGCGACATGTGATACCCATCGCAACTCTCCCCGTAACCCAATAACGCCACTGCCCCAGGCCGACCCGCATGCTCAGATTTTTCGAGTAACGCAAAGCCTGCCGATTCGCCCAACGTCAGTCCGTTGCGATTCTCGTCGCATGGACGGCAGGGACCGCTCGACATCAGCTCCAACGACGCGAATCCATACAGAATCGTCAGGCAGAGGCTATCCACGCCGCCGACCACCGCCGCATCGCAGAATCCGGCCTCAATGAATCGTGTCGCCGTCGCAAACGCCTTCGCGCTGGACGAGCAGGCTGTGGAGATGACCATTGCCGGTCCTCGCAGCCCCAGGTATGTGCGCACGAAATGTGCGGACGAAAACATGTTGTGGGTATATCGATGGGACGCCAGGTACGACGATGGTAAGGCGCCGGTCGCAGGGTCACGGCGGCAATACGCATGTTCCGTCTCCAAGATGCCCGAAGTACTTGAACCCAGAATCACCGCCACGCGGTGGGCGCCGTAGCGCTCCCGGGCCTCAATTGCCGCTTGGATGAATCCATCTTGTTGGAGTCCGAGGAGCGCGAGCCGATTATTCCGGCAGTCGAACCGCTCCAATTCCGTTGAGGTAGAACCGCCGCCGACGAACATGTCCTCCACATCATCGACTCGGCCGATGTAGGTGGTGATTCCCACATCTTCGAAGTCGCAGAGCCGCAACCCGGAACGCCGATTCCGCAATGCATGATAGGTCTCGGTGATGCCTTTCCCCAGCGCTGAGACGACGGTGTAGTGAGTAAGAATAAGCGGGGCCATCGATCGTGCCCCAACGTGTCGATACTGTGGAACTGCGTGCCGGTGGCCCTGAAGGTTGTAAGTGCCATTATCGACGGCCTGATTCGAGCCGCGCCCCTCAACGAGTCGAGATACGTCTTTCTCTGTGTGTTGATGAACCGAAGCGTGTGACATTGCAGGCGCTCCTCTGCGCTGGCGATCAAACCGACCCGCAAGAAAAATAGCAGGTTGCGGAGGGACCATCTGTTCAATATTGCTCAGTCGGGGGAAGTCTTGGCGAGAAGAGGTGGTTTTTTAGGCGATTCAGCTAAGAGTGCGGCAAAGATCAGACAGGTCAGCGATCCCAAGGTCGTGGTCAATCCGATGGCTCGGAGCACGGGGATTTGCGAGAGGGCCAACACTCCGAATACCAAGATCGTGGTCGTGCTGCATACAACCAGGCCATAGACGGTGCGTCCTCGTTCCGCCTGTGTGCCATCTCTCCGGTTGAAGAACAACGCATAGTCCAACCCGAGACCGATGACTAACAGAAATGACGCGATATGGAACAGCGAAAACCGTTCCCCTAGCGCGTGCAGCGAGGCAGCGACCACCACGATGGCGCTCCCGATCGGAAGCATCACGCGCAGGACGGTGGCGGGAACGCGGAGCCCGGCAAGCAGCACGAGACCGATGGCCAGGACCCCCCATCCCAGGAGTCGTAGTGTTTCATTCCGGTACAGGCTGACCATTCGGTTCGATTCTTCCTTCAAATCCAAATAGGTCGTCTGCTGTTCACCCCACGGCGTCAGAAAATCACGGAACTTCTGCCTGTCAGTGACCCCACGCAACGGCACGACCGCGACCCAGCGGTTCTCATGCATGACCAACAGCGAGTCCAGTTTGAGCCCCAACGCCGTCCCGCGGAACGTCTGCAGGTCGACCGGCTCCTGCGTCTTGGCTTTTCCTACAGCGTCCAGGAAGGGCTGAAACAGGTTGGGCTTGAATGGCAAGCCCTTCATGGCTGCTGTGAGATTTCGTTCCAAGGTTTCGTGATCAGGCAATGCCGCCTGGCGCGCCTGTTGCGTCTTGCGACTGGGCAGATAGCGAACAGCGAGATCGTATCCTGCCAGTTCTCCATTTCTCACAAGTGAGTCCAACGCGAGCGCCAACGCTTCACTACGTTGGAGGGACTCTTCTTCACTTGAGCCCTCCACCACGATGAGGTCCCGGACATCAGGTACCCCGAGTTCATTGCGAAAGACTTGATCCCGCTCTTTCTGCTCCGGCGAGATCGGGCTCAGATTGGCAATGTCCTGTTCCCATAGTGGCGTATCCGACCAGATGAAGGAGCCGATGGCAAGAGCCACTGCCAGCGGGACTACAAGTCGCGCTCTCGTCAGCGCATCGACCCATCGAGCGACACGCAGCCCTTCGCGTCTCGTGTGAAATCCTATGGGGACGATGTGAGGAAGAACCCAACGGGTCACGCATGCGGCCGTGAACAAGCCGACCATCGCGAACAGCCCCAGTTGCGACAGGCCAGGGAAGCCACTCAGGAGTAATGCAGAGAACCCAAGAGCCGTCGCCACGACTCCGAGGCGCATCGTCGGCCAGATCTCTTTCATCACGGTCGGTGCCCGGCTCTCCCTGGTGAGATGGCTGAACAGATGGATGGGATAATCGTCCACGACGCCGAGCAACGTAATTCCAAATGCCAAGGTCATGCCATGAATGAATCCGAACATAAAACTCACGGCTACGATCCCGGCCAGGATCGCGCTCGCCAAGGGAAGGAGAGTGAGGACCAGAACCGAAACGGATCCATAGCTGACGAAGAGAAACGTGGTGACCAGCAACGTCGCGAACAAGGACAACCGCCACACATCGTCCTGGATGGCCTGCCGCATCTCAACGGCAATGACGCTGGGTCCCGTCATGACCAACTGAATAGGTGCTGCACCAGTGGGAGTTCCTGCGATCGGTCCGAAGGCTTCTCTAATTTGTTTTTGCAGCTGTTCCTGGGACTCCATATCAAAACCGGCCGTGTGCGTTTCCGCCACGAGCAATGCGCGCCGCAGGTCCGACGAGAACCACACTCCTTGGTGTCGTGCTGGAGCCGTCGAGGTCATCCAGGCTTGAAGGATTTTCATGAACTCACCGGAGGGGTCGGCTGGGATCATTCCCTTGATCATCGGTGACAGGGGAGAGGTGAGGTCCTTCAGCCGCAGCTCCAGGGAGTCGTGGAGATGATCTTGGCTGAAGGGTGACGGCTGCAGGCTTGGACTGAGCATGTACCGATTCTGAAAGAGGCGTTCCTGCTCCTCTTGCGTGAGGGGTTGTTCCCCATTGCCGACATAGCGGAACGAACCACTGTTGCGCATCCAGGTCGCCAACTGTGTGCTGGCTCCTGCCAAGAGGTCGGCATCCTCTCCCTCCAGTGCGAGAAGAATGAGCCGCCCGCCCGCGCCTGTGCGCAGTTCAGTGAGGAGCAGGCGTTCTGTTGGTGTGGCACCTTCCGGCAATAAGCGGGAGAGTTCGGACTCCACATGTGCATGCGTGGCCACGAACCACGCGGTGAACCCCAGTACCATGCACCAGATCGACAGTGTGCCCCAGGATCTTCTGGTCACGGTGCGCCCGTTGTGATCAGCATGACAGACCGATCTCCGTCCGGGGCTAGGATCTCAATGCTACTGACTTGCTCCCTTTCTCCGGAGAATCGAATGGACGTCACCAGTTCCTGCACGGATTTGTCCAGGGGACGCAGCATCAAAACCCACCGTCCTGGTTCACCCTGCAGCGTCACGCGATAGAAACGCCTCAGGGTGCCGACATCATTGGCGAGCGTGGACCGAAAGGCTTCGATAAATGCCCGCAGGGCAGGGTAGTCGTGTAATGAAAGGGTTCTGCTCGTACCTTTTGTCTTGCTCTCGAAAAGAACTGTATCGCCTTCAACGAGGTAGCGCTCCTCATGAGGCGCGATGATATGTTTCTCGAGTCCAGCTGGAGGAATAAAGCGCAAGATGCCGTGGGTTTTCAACGGTCGGGTGAGCAGGTTAGAAAATGCGGTTTCTTCAAACCGTACCTCCGCCTGCCGGTTCCTGGCCAGGCTTTCAATGAGCTGGTCCACATTCCAGCCAGGTGATTCTGCCTCGTCCTCAGATTGGGGCGACAGCTGAGCCAGGGATGTTGGCGCAGGACCCTGCAAGAACAACCAGATGAGGAACAGGGCCGACAGTCTCAACGGCCAACTATTGGTGCTCTTCCCAAAAGTCATAAAAATTGAACCAATTGTCGGCCGCCAGGCGGCAGTGGTATTCCAGACGGTCGGCGTAGCGTTGAGTCCATTGCTGAACCTCCTGATCTCGATGCCGCCTGTCGATCGTGATCTCTTCTGCGAACAACTCGAAATGGACCTCGTAGCGATTATCGCCACGATAGATCCCGAAGAAGAGAATGACTGGCACGTGTAAGATGCTCGCGAGCCACATGGTGCCGGCAGGGAATCGTGCAAGCTTGCCGAAGAATGTGCAGGATGTGGTCTGATCCTCCTTCACGAGACGATCTGCGAGAATGCCCACCATCCCTCCGCGGTCCAGACATTCCTTGACTTGCAGCATCGCGTTCGGCGACCCGGTCTGTATCACCGAATCGGCGAACGCAGGATTCAAGTCACGGAAAAGGTCTCGGATTATCGGCATATGCTGCTCGTACATCAGGACTTTGATTTCGACATCCTGCTGGGTCAGTCCGATGGTCCGCACGATATCGAAGCTTCCAAGATGCGAACCGAGCAGAAGGCATCCTCTGCCACGAGCCACGCGATCCGTGAGCAAATCGAGTCCCTGTATATCGATGTCAAAGCGGCTGCCTTGTCCGGCGAGGAGATAGACACTATCAAGAAGCGTCGCCGCGAAACGATGATACTGCCGATAGAGGTCACGCCAGCTGATTGGGCGTCCCAGCGCTCGGATCAAGTAGGGTCGGATAGCCTGACTCGCCTGCCTCGAACATGCCAAGTAATAGACACAGATCGGATAGAGCAAAGCGCGTGTGGCTGGACGACCTACGGATAACGCCATCCAGATCATGAATCGTGACGCGATTCGGTTGCCGCGTTCGCGTTGTCGCAACCACGCGGGACTCACGAATCACCCGTGGAATTATCGGCGACGATGCGGTATCGCAGGCAGCCACTCGCAATGAGTCGAGACCCGGTAGTGCAGGTGAATTCTGTTGCGCCATCGCCCTGCTGGTTCAATCTGATGGTGAGAGGTTCTCCTGGGTGTAGGGGAGACATGAACTTTGCCGACGGCATACCCACAAACTCAATGTGCTCCTTCGTCATTTCGCGGATGGCGTTCATGATTTCTCCCAGCATCACGACGCCAGGGACCACAGGATGGCCGGGAAAGTGCCCAGCTAATGATGGATGGTCCGCACCGATTGTGACAATGCGCTCAGGTCCCATGCCGCTCCTCGTTGTGAAGATTCTGCAGAAGTCCGAGCAAGGCCTCTCTTGTCAGCTTGCCGGTCTCGTTACGGGGAAGGTGGGGAACCAGGTGAAGCGGTCTGGGGAGAAACACAGGATCAATGACTGTTCGAAGCGCCGACAGAATGTGTTCGGCAGCTGTATCAGGCGCAACAACAAAGGCGATCAGACGTGTGACTGCAGTTCCCTTTTCATCCGAGAGGAAGAACACTCCATCCTGCACACCCTCGATCTCGTTCAGTTTCTGGCTCAGGTCGTTTAAGGAACCCCGGTGCCCACCGATGTTCACCAGATCCGTGCCACGTCCATGCAACACGAACCGATGCGGCCCTTGCAGCGACACCAGATCGGGAAAGAGAACCGGCTCACGCAAGTATGGAGCATGCAGGGAACACCCGACTGATTCTTGATGCAGCGTGATACCATCCAACACGTGCCAGGTGTTCTCGTCGACAGTCCGCCTTGTCGCGAGACTCCCGGCTTCCGTGAACCCGTACACCTCATAGACTCTGGTTTGGAATAGGGTCTCGGCTTCTTTCGCCAATGAGCGAGGAAGGGGCGCGGTTGCAGAGAGAATGCACTCCACGGGAGGCAGCCGTGAGCGAGTGGTGACACAAGCCCGGATATGTAAAGGGGTGGTGATAAGCATGCGCGGCGATGGCACGTCCGCCAACGCCACCCGCACATCTTCAGGAAACAGCGGCCGCCCCACATGAAACGCCATCCCATGTTGAATGGGAAGCATAATGGAGGCTTCGAGCCCATACATGTGCTGGTGAGGAACTGTCGCCACCACGGTCATCTGATCCGAGCTCATGAGCCCCAGTCTGGCTCCTGTGCTCCGAGCGACTGCGACGAGGGATCCCCAGGTCTTGAAATGTGGTTGAGGACTTCCCGTACTGCCTGACGTAAAGGCCACTATGGCCGGGTGGTCAATAGGGATTTGGGGAACCTTCACCGTGTCGTTCTGACCCCCTGTGCTCTTTGGGATCTGATAGGAGGGGAGTGGTTCAACTTGTTCCGTGCCATCTACCAGGCAATAGCTGTTGCTATATTCTCGAGCGACCTGGGCCAGGGCGCCCGGCGCGCGACTCGGAGGAAGCAACGTGGTCTGTCCTCGGACCAAGGCCGCGGCGAATCCGACCAGAAACCGATAACGGTCATCAGTTAGGTTAATGACCGTAGGTTTTTCAGGAAGCAGGTCAGCAAGGGCTTCCACATCGGAAAGAAATCGGCCATAGGTTATCGAGTAGCCGTTCTCCCAAGCCAATACTCGGTCAGCGTGGTAGAGGCCGAGCAACGCGGCGCGGTTCATAGAGCCACCTGCTGCTATTTCGTGCGATGTTTTTCGATCGACCGACAGAGCGAGCGGAGTGAGGCGAAGGTGGCGACAATGTCTGGATCATCTGAACGTATCTGATGCCCATAGGATTGAGAGATCGCAAGAGAGAGTTCGAGCGCATCAATCGAATCAAGGCCTAGGCCGTCTCCGAAGAGGGGTTCCTCCGGCTGAATCTGTGCAGGGTCAACTTTGAGAGTGAGTGTCCGCACAATGAGTTTCGCCACTTCCGCTTCGAGAGGTGATACATCAGACACGGATCGGTTCCTTCTGTGAGGATCAAGCCAGCTCGCTCCCATTCGCTAAGTCCTTCTACCAACTCCTTCTCCGTACTGTCAAGGAAAGGAGCCTTGCAAAGGGACAGCCATGGCTCGGTACATGATAAAAACCGTTTTACCGTCGTCGAGGAAATTGCTGATTTGCTGATCGTCACAATAGTTTTCCACTGCCTTTCGATTCTCCTTCATGAGGCTTCGATGTTTTGACCAGCGCACGCGCAAAGTCGCCTGCCAACTGGATCGTTCAAACTGAGCAATTTTGACCAGACAATCTTCTATCTAATTGGATAGATTTAATCGAAGATTTCGCGCGGCTGGACGATATAGTTGCGAGCTGTATCACACCTCCGATGTGTCAGGGACGCTGTCGAGACTTCTCCTCATACCGGGCGGCGAACGAGGAATTCTGGGCTTTTGACGGTTTGGCGTGAATTTTCCGCTGAGCAAGTTTCGTCAGGACCAAGTGCCCAAGGTAGCGGTGCAGTCGCTGTTCATTCCAATCAAGTCGTCGGCGCTCGATCTTCGGTGTCGCATCGGACTTCGACACATACACACGTTGGCCTTGAGACATTCGTCTCGAACCGAGCGGTGCTCTATGCAAAAAGCGCCGAAGAGGGGCAATCCAAGCCGCCATCGTGAGTCAGACTGGTTCGCGAGACCTCGCGTATAAGAAAGAGGCTTCACACGTGAAGGTAAGCAGCAAGATCGATCTCGGAAGTTTGCTCCATTTCAGGGCAAGCTTCCCCGAAAACGCCTTAGCGAAACAGTACGCCGGCGGCGAGCCCCCGCTTCGTTCGGAGCTCTTCAGCGCCGATCAAATGGAGCAACACGGCAAGACTCTGGCTGGCCTGCACCAGTTGAGTCCGGGACAGGCTCCAGACCAGCTTCTAAACAGGTTGGCTGAGAATGAAGGTGTTCTGATCGGAGTCCGCGATCTGTTGGCAGAGGCGGCAAAGGCAAACCGTCGGGTTACGCCGGCCGGGGAATGGCTGCTCGATAACTTCTATCTCATCGAAGAACAGATTCGCACGGCGAAGAGACATTTGCCTAAGGGGTACAGTCGGGAGCTGCCTCGTTTACTGAATAGCTCAACGGTCGGACTCCCGCGCGTGTATGACATCGCGATCGAGACGATCTCACACGGCGATGGACGAGTCGATCCGGGAGGCCTCAGCAGTTTCGTTGCCGCCTACCAAACGATCACTGGGCTTACGTTAGGCGAATTATGGGCCATCCCTATCATGCTCCGGCTGGCGCTGATCGAGAATCTCCGACGCGCGGCAACGCGGATCGCCGCCCACAGGATTGACCGCAATCGGGCCGACTACTGGGCGGATCAGATGATGGACATCGCAGAGAAGGATCCGAAGAGTCTGATTCTGGTGATCGCAGACATGGCGCGGTCGAGCCCACCGATGGCGAGTGCGTTTGTGGCAGAGTTCACGCGCCGGTTGCAGGGACAGAGCCCCGCCTTGGCGTTGCCGCTTACCTGGATCGAACAGCGGCTCTCCGAGTCCGGCTTGACCATTGAGCAGTCGGTGCAATCGGAAAACCAACAGCAGGCCGTCGACCAGGTCTCCATTAGTAACAGCATCGGCAGTCTCCGGTTTCTGGGCGCAATGGACTGGCGCACGTTCGTAGAGACGATGAGCGTGGTCGAGCGGACGCTGAGTGAGGATCCCGCTGCAGCCTACGGCGAGATGGATTTTGCCACTCGCGATCGCTACCGCCACGTGGTGGAGAAGATGGCGAGATGCAGCCGGCTTTCGGAACACGAAGTCGCGCGCCACGCGATTCATCTGGCACAGCAAGGCGCGAGTAGGAAAGGCGTCGACGACCGAGAAGCCCATGTTGGTTTTTATCTGATCGACAAGGGCGTGCCACAGCTCGAACGAGCGGCGGAGGTGCGCCTCTCCACATCTCACGCGCTTCAGCGAATGAGCGGTCGGTTTCCGTTGCTCCTCTATGTCGGGACGATCGTCTTGATGACGGGGGTCTTCACCGGCGGCTTACTGGCACTTACCTATGCCGAGGATGACGAGGGTTGGTTCCTCGCACTGGTCGGCCTCCTGTCCCTCATCTGTACAAGTCAACTGGCGGTCGCGCTGGTGAATTGGCTTGCGACAGTGTTGGTGACGCCGCATGCCCTGCCGCGAATGGACTTCTCCAAAGGCATTCCCCAGGAATTCCGTGCACTGGTTGTGGTTCCGACTATGCTGAGCCGCGTTGAACACATCGAAGCGTTGACCGAGGCGCTCGAAGTCCGGTTCCTAGCCAATAGGGACGACCACCTGCATTTCGGCCTGTTGACTGATTTTCAAGACGCGCACGAGGAAACCCTTCCGGAAGACGAGCCCCTGTTGCGGCTGGCCCAGAAAAGAGTTGAAGAGCTGAATGGAAAGTACAGAAAGACGACAGGCGATGCGTTCTTTTTGTTTCATCGCCCGCGCCGATGGAACCCTGGAGAACGGATCTGGATGGGGTACGAACGCAAACGAGGCAAGCTTGCGGATTTGAATGGATTTCTGCGAGGTGGCTCACGGGATTGCTTCTCCCTCATCGTCGGCGAGACTGAGGTGCTGTCGAAGGTGCAATACGTGATCACCCTCGACACGGATACACAACTGCCGCGTGATGCGGCGCGTCAGTTTGTAGGAACCATGGCGCATCCGTTGAATCGTCCATGGTACGACGAGCACAAGCAGCGTGTCTGCGAAGGGTACGGCATCCTGCAGCCACGCGTCGGCGTCAGCCTCCCAGGCACGAATCAGTCGCGCTATGCGCAACTCCACGGGAGTGAGCCCGGCATCGATCCCTATACGCGCGCCGTCTCCGATGTCTACCAGGATCTGTTCAGTGAAGGCTCGTTCATCGGCAAGGGAATCTATGAGGTGGACGCGTTCGAACGCGCACTTGCGGGTCGTTGTCCCGAGAACCGGATTCTCAGCCACGATCTTTTGGAAGGGTGCTACGTGCGGGCGGGGCTGCTGAGCGATGTGCAGTTGTATGAGCAGAATCCCTCTTGCTACAGCGTGGATGTGAGCCGGCGGCACCGCTGGATCCGTGGGGATTGGCAGCTTGCTGGGTGGCTCTTGCCGCGCGTTCCCGGTCCAGGAGCACAGCGTCAGAAGAACCCGCTCTCTGGACTGTCTCGATGGAAGCTCTTCGACAACCTTCGGCGTAGTCTTGTCCCGTCTGCGGTGACCTTCCTGTTGCTGCTCGGCTGGACAGTCTTGTCACCGGTCTGGTTGTGGACCTCGGCGGTGATCGGCATCATCCTGATTCCTCCATTGCTTTCTGCTGTCCTGGAGTTGTTTCAGAAGCCGGAAGATGTGTTGCCGGAGCAGCATGTCGCCGCCACGCTACGCTCGGCCGGGCGTCACATCGTTCAGACGGTATTGACGGTCGTGTGCCTTCCCCACGAGGCGTTCTTCAGTTTGGATGCGATTGTGCGCACGAATTGGCGAATGTTGGTTTCGCATACCAGATTGCTGGAATGGAGTCCGTCAAGCAATCAGGATCGCGATCGCCACACAGGCCTCGTCGCCTACTGTCGGATGATGTGGATCGGGCCAGTACTTGCCACGGCCTCAGTGATCTATCTGACGCTGTCGGAGCCGAGCGCGTTAGATGTGGCGATGCCCATTCTGGGTCTCTGGGTTTCCTCCCCCGTGGTCGCATGGTGGATCAGTCAACCGATGACTCGGCGCGAAGTGTATTTAACGGGCGACCAGATGGTTTTTCTCCGGAAGCTTGCCAGAAAGACGTGGGCGTTTTTCGAGGAGTTCGTCGGGCCGGACGATCATTGGTTGCCGCCTGATAACTATCAGGAGCATCCCGTGGCTGTGGTTGCGCATCGCACGTCGCCGACCAATATGGGACTCGCGCTGCTCGCAAACTTGTCCGCGTACGACTTCGGCTACGTGTCGGCCGGACAACTTATCGAACGCACGACGAACGCGTTTCACACGATGGAAGGGTTGGAACGTCACCGAAGCCACTTCTATAACTGGTACGACACGCAATCTCTGAAACCGCTGCTGCCGACCTATGTGTCGACGGTGGACAGTGGAAATCTTGCGGGCCATCTGCTGACACTGCGACCGGGTTTGCTCGCACTCCCGGATCAGAAGATCCTGGGGCCGCGATTCTTTGACGGACTTCGCGACACAGTTGGGATTTTTGAGGATGCTGCAGGGGAGAGCAGTCCGGCTTCACTCGCTCATTTTCAGAAGCATCTGGAATCTGCCTACGCATCCCAGCCAACCACGCTCACGGCAGCGCGGCTCTGTCTTGACCGGCTGGCCACGACCGCCGAGGAGGTGCTCGCGAGCGTGAAGGCTGCCCCGGAGAGCCAAGCGACCTGGTGGGCGCGCGCCCTCGCCCGGCAATGCCAAGACGCCCTCGCTGATCTCATCCTGCTCGCTCCCTGGTCATTGTTGTCGGCCTCACAGAATAGGCTGAACGAGTATGACCACATCGATGAGATCCTCACGCTGCGCGAATTAGCACGTCTTGACGCAGTGTGTTTGCCGGCCATCGAACATCGAATGGGCGTGGAGCCGACGGATGAGGAGAACACCTGGGGTGATCCTCTGCATGTACTGATTGCGAAGGCCAGTCAGCGCGCCAGAGAAAGAGTCGCAGCCATCGAAGAGCTTGCACGTCAAGCCGGTCACTTCGCCAGCATGGAATATGATTTCCTCTTCGATAAGGATTGTCATCTACTGGCGATCGGTTACAACGTCGGCGAGCGCCGGAGAGACTCCAGTTACTACGATTTGTTGGCTTCGGAAGCGAGATTGTGCAGTTTCGTGGCGATTGCACAGGGACAACTGCAGCAGGAACACTGGTTTGCTCTCGGGCGTCTCCTTACGACCACCGGTGGAGGGCCGGTGCTCATTTCATGGAGCGGCTCGATGTTCGAATACCTCATGCCGCTCTTGGTGATGCCGACATACGAACACACGCTGCTCGACCAGACCTGCAAGGCGGCGGTGGAGAGACAGATCCAATATGGAGGGCAGCGCGGCGTCGCGTGGGGCATTTCTGAATCCGGCTACAACACGATCGATGTTCATCTCAATTACCAGTACCGGGCATTTGGTGTGCCTGGCCTGGGACTCAAACGTGGGCTTGCCGATGATGTGGTCATTGCGCCCTATGCCTCGGCGCTTGCACTGATGGTGGCGCCCGAGGAGGCGTGCCTGAATCTGCAGCGACTCGCAACGATGGGACTCGAAGGACCATTCGGATTGTATGAAGCGATCGACTATACGCCTTCCCGTCTCCCACGCGGACAATCGAGTGCAGTGATTCGATCCTTCATGGCCCATCACCAGGGCATGAGTTTGCTCTCGTTGGCCTACTTGCTCCTGGACCGCCCGATGCAGAAGCGATTCGAGTCGGATCCGTTGTTCCAGGCGACCATGCTATTGCTTCAGGAGCGGATTCCGAAGGCGACGGCATCCTATTCGCACACCGTGGAACTCTCTGACTTACGTACGACCTTTGGTGATGCCGAGATGCCGGTGCGCCGGTTCAAGAGTCCTCACACCCCGATACCCGAGGTGCAGCTATTGTCGAATGGCCGATACCACGTGATGATCACAAACGCGGGCGGTGGGTATAGCCGTTGGAAGGACCTCGCCGTCACACGCTGGCGCGAAGACAGTACTTGCGACAACTGGGGCACGTTCTGTTACATCCGCGACGTGGAGAGCAACGAGTTTTGGTCCACGGCCTATCAGCCGACGCTGAAGCCGCCAGAGAACTACGAGGTCATCTTTTCTGAGGGCCGGGCTGAGTTTCGCCTCCGTGACCACGATATTGAGACGTATACCGAGATCGTGGTGTCGCCGGAAGACGACATCGAACTGCGTCGAACCCGTATCACCAACGGCTCGCGGACCAGCCGAACGATCGAGATCACGAGTTACGCGGAGGTCGTGCTCGGATCTTCTGCCTCGGACGCGCTGCATCCGGCATTCAGCAATCTTTTTGTCCAGACCGAGATCATTCGCGAGCGGCAAGCGATCCTGTGTACGCGCCGACCCCGCTCCTTCGACGAGCACTCGCCATGGATGTGTCATCTCATGACCGTACATGGAGCAGACATCGGATCAATATCCTATGAGACGGACCGCCTACGGTTCATCGGCCGTGGCCGTACCGCCGCCGATCCACAAGCCATGAGCGGATCCGGTGCGCGACAAGGGACGCATGATGCTGGGGCACTCTCGGGCAGCGAGGGCTCTGTGCTCGATCCGATTGTCGCTATCCGGTGTCGGCTCACGCTCGGTCCGGAAGAATCGGCCACGATTGATATGGTGTCCGGTATCGGCGACACCCGCAACGTCTGTCTGGCCCTGGTTGAGAAATACCAGGATCGGCGTCTCGCCGATCGTGTCTTCGATTTGGCATGGACTCATAGCCAGGTGGTCATGCGGCAGCTGAATGCCACCGAGGCCGATGCGCAACTCTATGGCCGCTTGGCCAACTCTGTCCTCTATGCCAATTCCTCGCTGCGGGCTGATCCGAGCGATCTGATCAAAAACCGCCGCGGGCAATCCGGGCTTTGGGGCTACGCCATCTCCGGCGATTTGCCGATCGTGCTCCTGCAAATCGGAGATCCGGCCAATATCGATCTGGTGCGCCAGCTCGTACAGGCCCACGCATACTGGCGCTCCAAGGGGTTGGCCGTGGACTTGGTGATCTGGAACGAAGATCACGCCGGTTACCGGCAACTACTCCACGAACAAATCATGGGGCTGATTGCCGCGGGTCTCGAAGCACATGTGGTGGATCGACCGGGCGGCATTTTCGTGCGTCCTTCGGACCAGATATCGACCGAGGATCGCATTCTGCTGCAATCGGTCGCCCGTGCCATCATCACCGACAATCGGGGATCGTTGGAGGATCAGATCACCCGCCGAGGTCATCTGGACATTACCGTACCGCGCCTGAGGCTAAGACGAACCCACCGTGCCGAGCCTGTGCCATCCGCTGCGTTGCCACGCCACGATCTCAGATTCTTCAACGGGCTGGGAGGATTCACGCCCGATGGACGCGAGTATGTCATCACGACCGCGCAGGGGGATGTGACGCCGGCACCGTGGGTGAACGTACTGGCGAATCCGCACTTTGGCACCGTCATTTCGGAAAGCGGTCAGGCCTACACCTGGAGCGAGAACGCTCACGAATTCCGCCTCACCCCGTGGCACAACGACCCGGTGAGCGATCTGAGCGGAGAAGCTTTGTACATCCGTGACGAAGAGAGGGGCCACTTCTGGTCCCCCACGCCGCTGCCTAGCCGTGGGGCGACACCGTATGTCAGCCGACACGGCTTCGGCTATAGTGTCTTCGAGCATATGGAGCGAGGTATCCGTTCAGAGTTGTGGGTGTATGTGGCATTGGATGCGCCGATAAAGTTCATGGTCTTAAAAGTAAGGAACGAGTCAGGCCGATCGCGCAAGCTATCCGCGACGGGTTACGTAGAATGGGTACTGGGAGATCTACGGCCAAAATCGGCAATGCATGTTGTGACTGAACTGGACTCGAAGAGCGGTGCCCTCTTCGCGCGAAATCCCTATCACACAGAGTTCGGCGGACGGATTGCCTTTTTTGATGTGGACGAGACGACTCGGACCATTAGTGGCGATCGGACTGAGTTTATTGGGCGGAACGGCACGCTTCGCAGTCCGGTTGCGATGACCAGGCTGCGGCTGTCGGGAAAAGTGGGGGCCGGGCTCGATCCCTGTGGCGCGATCCACGTTCCATTCGAGCTGGCCAATGGGCAAGAGCGTGAAATTACCTTCCGTCTCGGTGTCGGGCGAGATGCCGAAGATGCTCGGAACTTGGTTCGCCGCTTTCGGAGACCTGCCGCCGCACATGGTGCGCTCGAAATGGTCTGGCAGTACTGGAAGCACACACTTGGCGCGGTGCATGTGGAGACGCCGGACGAATCACTGAACATGCTGACCAACGGTTGGCTTCTGTACCAAACGCTCGCGTGTCGTCTGTGGGCGCGGAGCGGATATTATCAATCGGGTGGCGCCTTCGGGTTCCGCGATCAACTTCAAGATTCGATGGCGCTCATCCATACCGAGCCGCACCTGGTGCGCAAACATCTCATTCTTTGCGCAGCCCGACAGTTTCAGGAAGGCGATGTCCAGCACTGGTGGCATCCTCCCTCAGGCCGAGGCGTGCGTACACGCTGTTCAGATGATTACCTCTGGCTGCCCTTGGCGACATGCCGCTATGTGCTGAGTACAGGGGATAGCGGGGTCTTGGATGAACCCATCCACTTTGCTGAAGGCCGCCCGGTCAACCAGGAGGAGGACTCGTATTACGATTTACCGGGACGGTCTGAGAAAGGGGCTGGTTTGTACGAACACTGTGTGCGGGCCATTCTGAAAGGCCTTGCGCGTGGTGAGCATGGCCTCCCATTTATCGGTTCCGGCGACTGGAACGACGGCATGAATATGGTCGGCGAACAGGGCAGGGGGGAGAGTATCTGGCTGGGATTTTTCCTCTATGACGTCCTCATGCAGTTCGCGAAGGTTGCACGATTGCGTGGTGACCTGTCCTTCGCTCAACGTTGCCAGAGTGAGGCCGCTGACGTGCGCCAGAACATCGAGCAGCATGGCTGGGATGGAGAGTGGTATCTCCGTGCCTACTTTGATGATGGCTCGCCTCTTGGATCGGCCCGTAATTCCGAATGTCAAATTGATTCGATTGCGCAGAGCTGGTCGGTGCTCTCAGGGGCGGGGGATGCCACGCGCTCCCGGATGGGTATGGACGCGGTGGATCGGCGCCTGGTACGCCGAGACCATGCATTAATCCAATTGTTGGATCCGCCGTTCGATAAGTCACATTTGAACCCTGGTTATATTAAAGGGTACGTTCCAGGAGTGCGAGAAAATGGTGGGCAGTATACGCATGCAGCCATCTGGGCGGCGATGGCGTTCGCTGCGTTGGGAGACAGACGGCGCGCATGGGAATTGTTGGCCATGATCAACCCAGTCAATCATGCGCGGTCTCCGGAGGGCGTTGCGACCTATAAAGTAGAACCGTACGTCGTCGCGGCCGACGTCTACGCACTCTCGCCGCACACCGGTCGCGGTGGATGGACGTGGTACACGGGTTCGGCAGGCTGGATGTACCGGCTTATCCTAGAATCACTCCTCGGGTTGAGACTGGAAGTAGACAAGCTACACGTTACTCCGTGTCTTCCTGCAAGTTGGAAGGGGTTCACGGTGCATTACCGATACCGGGAAACGGTCTACCACATCAACGTCCTACAAGTCAGCACCGGGAGCGGCGAGATGAGCGTGAGCGTTGATGGCGTTGAGCAACACGATATGGCAATTCCCCTTGTGGATGACCATCAGGAGCACTCGGTTGAGGTTCACGTACCGGCCGAGGTTCATGGAGCGTAAACCTATAGACTGCGTAATCAGAAAACGTTACGCACTGAGATCGAGTATCTTTTGAGTGAGAACCTGTTGACTCCTTGAGGTATCTCGGGCGCGCGTAATACCTCTTGACCGCGGCCTCCATGGCGTCTAGCATGACGCTGAGCGGTATTGAAACTCGCTGGCGGTCCTATTTCGCGCCTGTCGAACGTTCTTCCTGCGTGTGGAATATTTCAGCCTCCGCTGTTCCTCTGCAGAGCGTTTCCGACCTGCTGTGATGAAGAGGTCTGACTACCAGGACTGAGCGGATTAGGTTCTGAGGGACACAGGAGTCGGCGGACATGTCGTGGACTTCTCGGTACAGGCTTACACTATAAGGAGAGATGCGATGACACCAGAAGAACAGATTGCGAAGATGAAGAAAGCAATCGCTCAGGCCATTAAGGTGATGAGCGACCGGTTTGGATCGACGGAGGGAGATGTTGGTAGGGCTATTGATGAGCTGAAAGCGTCTATGCAGACGGCACCGGCCGCGACGGCTCAGGCTCCTCAGGGCGTGCCAGCTGTGAGTGCTGGGGCATAGTGGACGCACACACAGATCAGGCAACACGATGATCGCTTGACGAAGGTGCTTCGCCGGTTTTCAAGGCGAAGGTGCCTGGCGATGGGTATGGTATTAATCGTTGTCGACGAAACGTACTTTCAGAGAAAGAGGAAGCCACCATGCCGGACGATAGAGAAGATAAGAAGATTCATGCCGCATCCAAGCCGGCCAGTGCTCTATCACGGAAACCAGCCGACGGCGATTTGACGTGCAGTGAATCCCAGATTGAAGACATTCTTTCTGAGGGTGAGTCCAGCAAGCCTATGAGCAAGAGCGACAAGGGTCTACATGCGAAACGTCAACCGAAGTCGTCGCGGTAAGCAGGCCGGGATAAGGTGAGGCTGTTGTTGCCAGACCTGACGAATCTTCGCTGATTTCAATTTTCTTCGGTCCACAGGACAATCGTGCAGAACGTTCTTGCCTGATTTTCCTCGCTCCCCGATATCGCCGCTAAGTGATACATCGTGGAATGGCTGATGATTATCGGCATACGGAGGGATAATCTGCGCCGAGAGCGTAATAGGGGAGCGGGCCTATGACCAAATCCACGAATGATGTGAGGCTGCGGTGGCCTCTTCCAACCTATGACGATTGGTCCACTCCATTCGCCGAATCGTTGCTGCAGCATCTGGATCTTAGACCTGGAGCGTCCATCTTCGATATTGCCTCCGGTCACGGGATTCCCGCTTTTTACCTGGCGGAGCAGGTGGGGCCTACAGGGCAGGTTCTGGCTATCGATTATAGTGAGGGACAGATTGCGCGTGCTCGCACAATCCAAGGCGTAGACCTTCCATGGCTGAGGTTTGAATGCTTAGATATGCGTGCGCTGCCTCAGCACCTGCCTTGTTTCGACCGTATCACCGGCAATCTCTCCGTCATGTTTTTCCGCCCCCACCGGTTCGAAGTTGTTCAGGGTTTGCTGGATCATCTCAAGCCAGGAGGCCAACTGGTGTTGACTTTTCCTTCGCTCGGCACATTCGAATCGCTGTGGCGTCGAATCGATCAGGAGATGGCGGTTCGTGGTCTCCTGCTGGAACGCCGTCGGTTGGAAGCCTATCTTGCCGAACGTCCGTCAGCCGCAGATGCTCATGGATGGTTGGATCGGCTTCATCTCGCGCGCGTTATTGTAGCCGAGTTTCCGTTGGAAGTTGCGACGGGAGGCGGTCAGGCGTTCCTCCAGCACCCCTTGCTTCGTGGAGGTTTTCTCGACGATGCGTATGAGTGCTTTGAGGATCAGCGGTTGGCAGACGAGGTGATGACTAAGGTTTCGGAAGATGTCGAAAGCTTCAGGCCGCTCGTTGCACAGCGATGTGTGTTGTCAGGGTGGAAGCTGTAGCAGGATGCTGAAAAAGCCCTCCAACGTCGTTCTCGGTTCGTCAAAATCCTCAACGTACCCCAGATGGTACGCCTCCAGTTTTGACTCACCTGCGGCCTAGTTGGATGCCTTTTTGAGCATCCTGCAGGAGCGCATTACTATTAGGTCGCACGAGCAGGTCATTAATGTTTTGCAGAAAGGATCGCCGGGCCGGCGACGTTCGGATTAGAATCGATATCCAAGTTCTACGATGTACATGTCCACGCCTAGGCTGGAAGGTCCGTTCAGCCCAGCATCAGAGAAGTGTTGGACACGAACGCCGGCATAGGTGTGTGAAAATGGACTGACTTGAGCTCCCAAGGTTGCGACAATCTGAACGGGCCCTCCGAAATCTTGCACACCGAATGTATGGTTGCTGAAGAGTCCTGCTCCCACTCCAGTATCGAAGGTAACCAGTCCTTTCCAGCCGCTCAGTGCGAGAACAGGCACGGCCGTCATCATCAGACCGTTCTCATTGGCCCCCGTTAGTAGCCCCGCGCTTGCGATCAGTCTCGTCTCCAGACCCCAGGTGTCTCCACCGAGTGGCCAGGACCAGGGGAGTTTGATGAGCGCTGCGACGTCGTACAGGTGGAAATAGTATTTTTGCTCTTTCCCCATGAAGGGGATTTTCTCACCGAAGCCAATGCGAGGGCCAATACTCAAGAGGGTAATGTCTCCTGCAAAGCTGGGTGTTGCACATAATGCTGTGGTAATTCCGAGGATCATGATCAGATGCAGAAAGCGCGTTCGTTGGTTGCATCGCATGTGTGGTCTCTCGGTCATTGAATATTATTGTGACACGATTCGACGAATCCTCCAAGATTTCTCATCTATGGTCATCGCCTGTATGCAGCGTGTGGCGCTCCGTATGGCACAGATGAGGCGAGATTTTTTTACTGTCACTGTGGTTGTAACAGTGTTCGAGTGTGGCAAAGACACAAATCAGGAGGCCTGTCGATGTATTAGGTCTGAGCTGCGACAGACAGAGAATTGTTCGCTAGAGTAACCTGAATCTGAGATGGGAGGGGTGTGTTAAAGCATGAAGGGGCGCTTCAATCGAAGCGCCCCTTCTTCAGCTAGCACATGTGAGCGCTGGATTAGAAACGACCGCGACCACCGCGATCGCCACCGCCACCACCGCCGAAACGTCCGCCGCCACCCGTCCGAGGTTCTTGTGGCTTGGCCTCATTGACCGTTAGCGGGCGTCCGTCCATTTGTGAGCCGTTCAATGCGGTAATCGCAGCTTTGGCTTCTTCTTGTGTGGCCATCTCGACGAAGCCGAAGCCTCGTGATTGCCCGGTGAACTTGTCCGTGATCACACGCGCAGACTCGACGGTGCCGTGCGCCGCGAAAAGGGTGGTGAGTTGTGATTCAGTTGCCGCATAGGGCAACCCGCCGACATAAAGTTTTGAACCCATGGGGGTTCCTCCTTCTGAAATTGATATTGATTGAGACTCGAGAACACATATACGAGGGGAAGGGACGGGCCGAAGACGCGAACAATGCAGCGACTTGGATCGAGCTTCCGGTCAGATTCTCGGTAACAACAACATCGGTGATGGGCCGTTCCATTCGCTGTTTCATGCGAGACCCGCCGCATGAGACGAGGACATCCTAACAGAGGCACAAGGGAAAAGCTATAGACGTAGGTTTTTCTCAATGTGAAATGCCTGGCCGACGAAAGATAGATTGCATGAATGGTGTGAGAGGCAGGATTGAGGTTGCCAAGTCGTGCGAGAGGGGCCGACCAGCAACTTATACATCCGCATTACCGGTGGGGCCTGGGCCAGGCCAGATGAGATAGGGCGGCCGTTTCATCGTCTCCGCTGATCGCGGGTAGAGGCGTTGGGCATAACTGTAGGCGTCCTCTTGTGCAACGAGGCACGTGGCTGCGTCGAGATGGTTGGAGATGACGTGGAAGGTCCCGCGGTCATCTGCTGCGATGGTTGCCATGTAGAGGGCACATGAAAAACTTCCTTCTTTTGAGCAGGCAGTGCTGATCAAAAGGTGCGATCCATCTGGAAACGTGACGATGGGGTCCAAGTTGGTACGGCTCATATATATGTCCCTTCCATCACGTGTGTGATTTTATACGGCTTGGTTTGCGTAGGGAGTGACATACAGTCTAAGGAGGTGCCCATCCCATTTGGTTCCTTCAAGGGCGACCACGGCGTTTAAGGCCTGTTCACCGGACCCCATTTCTACAAATCCATACCCGGCGGATCTTCCTGTATGTTTGAATCTGACCACGTACGCTCTGGCAACAAGACCGTAAGAGGTGAAGATGCCGCGTAACTCGCAGTCCGAAATGCTCTCAGGAAGTCCCCCCACATATAGGACGCGTTTTCCCATCGTGATGTCCTTTGTCATGGATCAGTTCGTCCGAGCCAATGAGTCTTCGACATATGGGCCAGTCCGAAGTGATGTGGCAAGACCGAGTGAGTAGAGACCGTGGATGAGCCATTTTGAGGGGTCGAAATGGTACCAGTGGGTACCGTTCCGGTAATCGGTTGGGTACATGTGATGGTAGTTATGGTACCCCTCGCCAAATGTTACGAGGGACACGAGCCAGCTATCTCTACTGGAGTCTGAAGTGCCGTGGGGCTGCCGTCCCCATAGATGACAAATGGAGTTGATGAAAAACGTCGAATTCAGTACGGCGAATGTGCGTCCGACGCCGGCGAGGAGAAAACAACCGATTCCACCCATCACGCCATTGAAGAGAAAGCCTGTGAGAAACGTGCCGGCCAGGCCCGCAAGGAGCAGAAGGGGGTAGTATTTATGTTGCCAGATGGCCACGGGATCGTTTGCAACACGCGTTGCATACTTTGGGTCGGCGTATCGGTCGGTGATAAAGAGCCATCCACAGTGGCTGTGCCAGAAGCCGTGTTGTGCATTGTACGGATCTTTCTCCTCGTCACAATGCGCGTGATGTCGCAGATGATCAGCAGCCCATTTGATGGCGGAGTTCTGTAGCGCCCAGGCACCTCCGATTAAGAGTGTGCATTTGACCCAGTTTGGGCAGTTAAAGCTCCGATGGGCCATTAACCGATGGTAGCCGACGGTGATGCCCAATCCGCTGACGATATAGAGCAGTCCAAATAGCGACCAATCTAGCCAGGTGTAGTGGTATAGATATCCATAGAGGGGAACCCCAATTATTGCACCAGCAGTAATTGAGCAAAAAATGAGGGCGGTCCAGATGCCACGACGACTATTGATCTTGATCGCGACGCCCGAGGGAGTGATGGCAAATGTGGGTGATTGTGATCTCTCGGATTGCTGTTTTGTCTGGTTCATGGGCCCTCTTCATCCATAAGGCGCTGGCACTGGCGGCGTTAGGCTGCCTAGAGTGGCAGCCTGTTGTTTCGATCAACGTCTGCCATCGGTAATCACTGTCTACCGGATCTACAGGTCTGGCAGGGGCAAGCGGGGCACAGATGCATGATGCCCGGCGGCTTCCTTTATAACAGTGTGTGTAGAACCGCAGAAACGAGAGCTTCGATCGCGCAGAGTTTAGAAGGAGGGAGTGAAGGCGCGAGGGACAGGGCCTGACCCAACTATAACTATATATGTTCTCAGTTTAACACAGACCGCATGGTATAGCGAACCTGTCAGCGTTCCATGACACAAATTAGCCAGAATAGGGGTCGTTCACTCGATCTCGATTTCGTGATCCCCATGTATCAATTGTTCATACCGCTTGGCGGAAAGTCTTAGCGAGCTGCACAAAGCAGAGGAAGCTTGAGGCGCAATATTGCCAGCGAACGAGTAGACGGCGTTTCCATTGCAGCCATGCAAAGAAGCACTCGACAAGCCAGCGGCGTTGGTATCGCGGAGGTGGCGTCTGTTTCGCGTCTTGAGTTCCCGGGTGGGCCGGTGCGGGACGGTCATGTTCACGCCGTCCTGCTTGAGATCGTCTTCGAGCCCTTCACTGTTATACGCCCGAATCCCGCATCATGTCCGGCAATGGGTTGTGCTGTCGTTTCTTCTATGGGCTTAGGCCAAGTGTCCGGCAGCCTGCGGATATTCTTGTTCCTGCGATTAGGATCAGGTCCCGCCATATGACCCTCCTTGGTGGCGTACTCTAAAGCGGACAGATGATGTGCTATCCACACTACTTTTCAAGAAAGTTGACGACAGAGAAGGCTTACTGTACGATGACTTTCACGTGGTTGTCGTAGTAGTCCGGCGGCACCGCTGTATACACCATAACGGACTTCGCGATCGCATCGCGACTAGGTCCTGTCGGAGTTGACGCCTTCCCGGTTTCTCTCCCCTCGGTTCTCAGATCCTGTCTTCATGCGATCACACTGAAAGGATCGTGCATTGCATACTTCTGCTCACGCGAGTTTTCATACCCTTGGTCTATCTGAACCGCTCTTGCGGGATTTAACAGCAGCCGGCCTGGTGGTTCCCACTCCCATTCAGGCTCAAGCCATTCCACCAGCTCTTGAGGGCCGGGATGTCATTGGTTGTGCACAAACGGGTACGGGGAAGACTGCCGCATTTGTTATCCCCATGATCGAACGGCTCGCCGCCCTGCCAAAAGGTCAGCCGCAAGCCTTGATTCTCGCACCGACGAGAGAATTGGCCCTGCAGATTTCTGGCGCAATTGAGAAACTCGGTCGGAGCCACAGCATCTCTGCCACGGTCATCGTAGGGGGGAGCGATATGCAGGCGCAGATCAGAGGGTTACGCCAACGGCCTGATGTCCTGGTTGCCACGCCGGGGCGCTTGCTGGACCATATGTGGAATGGGACGGTCAACTTGGCTCCGATGAAGATTCTGGTGCTCGATGAAGCCGACCGTATGCTTGATATGGGCTTCGCTCCACAGATAAATCAGATTCTCGACGCGTTGCCGATAGAGCGGCAGACCTTACTTTTCTCCGCCACGATTCAGACAGATGTGACCCACCTGGTTCAAACAAGCCTGAGCGGAGCTGTTCGTGTGATGATAACACCTGCCTCAACCACGGCTGAAGGTGTGACGCAGACGGTACATCATACGAGTTCTCAGGAGAAAACGAAGCTGTTGGTATCGTTGCTGGCGACAGAACGAGGGACAGTCCTGATATTCGCCCGGACAAAGAGTCGGGTTGATCGACTCGGTCAATCGCTTGAACAGGCCGGTCATCGTGTTGCGGTCATTCATGGAGACAGAAGTTTGCCTCAACGCCTTCGCGCTCTCGACGGATTTAAACGAGGGCAGGTCAGAATTCTTGTTGCGACGGATATTGCTGCCAGGGGAATAGATGTAGCCAATATTGGCCACGTGGTCAATTATGATATGCCAAACTGCCCGGAAGACTATATCCATCGTATTGGACGGACAGCTCGAATGAAGATGACTGGGCGAGCCACAAGTTTTGTGACCTTTGAGGATCGTGATCAGCTGTGCGCGATCGAAACATTGTTGGGGAACTCTCTGCCATTGGCAGAGGGAAGCCCCAGCCTTCATGATCGGTCGTACGTGAGAATGACTGAACGGCCAAGAGGTGATCGTCCGCAGTGGGGCTACCAGAGGAGGACCAAAGCGGGCATCAATTGACCTCATCGTACCGGAGAATGACTTGATTCGAAAGAACAGAATCGTACGGCTAGCCGGGATGAAGCGGTGTGTTTGGGCTCATGGGGTAAAGGCGTGAATGATCGGCGGGGGTTATTGTTCCCCAACCAGATATTGACGAGTTGGGTGTGAAAAAGAAGACTTTGAATTGCTTCCAGACAGATAGATTGATGGAACACGTTGTTGGTTTTGGCGAAGCCAGATCTTGACTCGGAAATAGTGTCGTGAGTCTGAAGTTTGATGACAAAATCGAGCGATGCTTGCGAGCGTATCATCCACCATTTTGGTTCACGCAAAAGGTTTGGAGTGGACATCGGTGTGGCTGATGTATGCGCGGATGCAGTCCGAAGCGCATGGGTGCTGCGAAGGAGCCATGCGTAGTTGTTTCTTCGGACAGCAAGGCACACCAGCGCTCCAGTAAGTTGAGCCAGGACGCGTTGGTTGAGGCGCATGGGCAACAAAGGGTTGCGTACGATCTAGGACTTGGATTAGTGCGTTCTTAGTTTATGGCTCCTTGAGTTCTAACTCCAAGTGCAACACTTCACGCCCGGATGGGCTACGGTGTTGCCATGCGAACGAGATCCTACAGACAGATGAGTCACCAGAAGAGAGCCGTACGGCGTGACCGCACTCTTCTCGCGAGAAGAAGGAGGGGAACGAGTTCAAATCCAGGTCGACAACCTGCCCAACGAACATGGCGGAAGTTCTATCTCTGGATTTGGGCGTTTACTAACCAGTACTTATATCTATCTGATGAGTTACGCTATAATGTAGAACCTGCACGACAGAATGCTTGCGTGATCACCGCGTAGCTTCATTTTTGGTTTTCAGGATAGCCTGCTGGAGAACCTTGAATGTCATTATCGCACACACAGAATAAACCAGACACGATCGAAGCCGCCACTGCTGCTTTGCACGATCGACTCGATGAGCTGCAATTCCGGCGCTGCTTTGAGGACTCGAAGTTTGTCGTCCTCGACCAGGACGGATTTGGCTTCGGGGCGCAATTTCACAGACGCGTTCTTGGGTTACAGTTCGCTTATATGTTTGACCGTACTGCGGTCTTTGTAAATGAGTACAACCCGCCCTATACCCCATGCCTCGAGCCGACAGGGCAGTTCACCTTCAAGGATATCGAGCACCTACCACAAGAAAACCTCGACTTTACCAAGGAACAGCACACTAAAGTCGTTTTCTTTGATTTTGATAGTTTCTGGGAGGACAAAACCCTGAATCGCATGATTTACGAGTGGGTTCCAACAGAGATCGAGAAGCACGCCGGCTCGATTAGTCTACCTGCAAGCAAGGAAAAGAACTGGCTGGATCCTGAGATAGGCAAGTTAGGTCCTGCGCGACGGTTCTTCGAAGGACAATTGCTGAGCCGGTTCAAGTATCGGCCCGAGTATGAAACGGCGATCGAAGAGGTAAAACAGCGAATTGGATTCGTGCACCCGATCATCGGTGTTCATATCCGGCGAGGAGATAAGTATACCGAGGCTCCTTATGTACCGCTACGGCGGTTTCATGCAGAAATTCTCCGGGCAGTATCTGAAACCGGCATCAAGCGGGT
>SWDP01000036.1:111174-128072 GCA_005116885.1 Nitrospira sp. | reverse complement strand
TTGATATCCATGATGCAATCTCGATGAATTTTATTGAAGTTTTCGCCCGCGGCATAAACATCCAGAACCTGTGGCGAGAAACGCTGCGGAAATCCCTTAGTTAGATGGATCAGACTTCCACAAACAAAGGCCGCTATCGTAACAGCAAGCGCAAAACTGAAAATCTGCCGCTGATTGAACCTGGAAGATGGGCCCCGGAACGGTTTTTCAACGTAGCGCCAGGATAACCAGGCCGTCAGAAATGACAGGGCCAGGGCTGCGATATTCATCCATGGGTCAGGACCGAGTGTTGTAAAATGCTTAAGTAAAATCAGTATCGGCCAGTGCCACAAGTACAGCGAATAGGAGATCAATCCAATCCCGACCAGCGGATTAAGCATCAACAGACGCCCCACCAGTGTGGTGTTCTCCATCCCTGACCAAAGCAAAGCGGCTGTTCCCAGACAAGGCAGCAATGCAGCCAGACCCGGGAACGGTGTCGACCTGGAATACAGAACGACGGCCAGTCCGATCGATACGAAGCCTGCGATGCTGCTTGCCCCCCGGAGTAATCCCGGTTTCATTGGTCTCGCGTAGAGCGCTACTATCGCACCCGTCAATAGTTCCCACGCACGCGATGGCGCCAGGTAAAATGCCTGCTCAGGTGCAATGCCAACCAGATAGCTCGACCATGCAAAAGAAACGACCCACATCGCTATAATCATGGCGAAGGTATACGGGCGCCAGCGCATCAACGCCAATAGAATCAACGGAAAAAGAACGTAATATTGTTCTTCTACGGCCAGCGACCAGGTATGGAGCAGCGGTTTTATTTCCGCTGCTCCTGTGAAGTAGCCGGACTCCATCCAAAACAGAAAATTCGACGAGAAGATTGCCGTAGATGCCGTACTCTGACCAAAATCCCTGTAATCAACTGGAAACAGGGTAAAGAATCCGAGTGGCGCACAAACGGCGATAACAAGGAACAGGGCTGGAAAGATGCGACGAATTCTCCGCTCGTAGAATTGCCGAATCGAAAAGGTCCTGTTGACGATTTGCCGATGAGTGACAGAGGTAATCAGAAATCCAGAAATAACGAAGAACACATCGACGCCAACGAAGCCGCCGCCGAATCCCGGGATCTTTGCATGGAACAATAATACAGACAAAACCGCGATGGCGCGGAGGCCGTCAATGTCGGATCTGTATCGATCACTGAGGACTTCTGTATTGTATCGAAACACGTTGATCATTCCAGGGGCCTGTCGGACTTTCCATTTGTAATCCGATAAAATAACGGTACCCCGAAAAGCCACCCAAAAGGAAGCACAATTGCTGTTGAATTTATCCCAATCGACTGAGATAGCCCTTCAGTAGTATCCGGTTAAAACGCGAATAGATTTAGTTGGTTGCCGTCGTTGCCCGGTTCTGATGCGTGGTTGCTGCCAGGAAACGCTTGCTGCACGGGCATCTTCTCGAACAGGGCGACCGACAAGATCTGTAGCAACGTGTAGTAGCGAGGCGTCCAGATTGAGGCGCTTCTTGACGATGGCGACGAGGACATAGACCGACACGGCGATCCAGATTTGCGACTTCACCGCGTTCTCTGAATTGCCGTAGAACTTCTTGATACGCAGATGCTGCTTGATCCATTTGAAGAACAGTTCCACCTGCCACCGTGCCTTGTAGAGCGCGCAGATGGTGGCTGCCGGCAATGCGAAGTTATTGGTCAGGAACACCAGCGTCTTGCCGGTCTTGGGCTCCTTGAATCGGATGCGACGCAGATGATTCGGATAGTCCGTGCGGCTGGTGGTGCCGGTCAGCGCAATGGTTTGATTGCAGATGAGGCCCGTGCGGCGATCGACCGGAGCCGAATAGATGCGATGAAGCTGGGTGTTCCGACTTGGCGCGAGTCACGAAGAAGGCCTGTGCCTGATGCAGCAGGTACAGCCGCGCGAAGTCGAGATAGCCGCGATCCATGACGTAGATCGCCCCGGGCTCCAGCCTCAGGATGTCGAGCACATTGACGTCGCCCAGCTTGCAGTCGGAAGAGATGCTGAAATTTGCAGATCGTGGTTTCATCAGGCACCGGTTCGCGGCCCAGATCAATCCCGACAAACTGCCGCATGGCGCGCGAGTCGTACAGGGCGTCCTCCACGGCCGGGTCCGACAGAGTGAACCATTGTTGCAGACAATGGAGGCGCAGCATGCGTTCGACGCCCACCGGGGTGCGCCCTGGCCCCTCGGCCTTGGGATAGACCGGTTCAATCGCGGCCACCAGATCTGCCCACGGCACGACGCGATTCATCTTGTCAAGAAACCGCTCCCGACGGGTGAGCTTGCGGTACTGTTCAAACGACTCGTCTGCAAACCTCTGTTGCTGCATGGGGGCGCCTCCTCATCGGTGCTGCGGTACCCGTAGCATATCGGACGGAGGGAATAAATCAGAGATTCCCTAGATAGTGTCGTCACGAGATAAAAAATGATGTAAAATCGTGTTGACCTGAAGGAGGCTCAGCATGAAAGCACATCGCAGACACGATATATCGGGTAGAACGTGGGCATTGCTGGAGCCGCACTTGCCCGACCGTGCGGGCATATGGGGCGGCGTTGCCGAAGACAAACGTTTGTTCATCAACGCGATTTTCTGGATATTGCGCACCGGCGCTCCGTGGCGGGATTTGCCGCCGGATTACGGGGACTGGAAGAATGTGCAGCAGCGGTTTTGCCGCTGGCGCGACAAGGGGATTTGGGAGACGTTGTTGGAAACGCTTATTGATGAGCCCGAGTACGAATGGCTGATGATTGATGCCAGTCATTGCAAGGTTCATCCCCATGCGGCTGGTGCAAAAGGCGGCAATCAGGACATGAGCCGCACAAAAGGGGGCTCAACACCAAAATACATCTGGCCGTGGATGCGCATGGTATGCCGCACAGAGTCGTTATCACGCAAGGTACCAGAGCGGATTGCACGCAAGCTGGCCGCCTGATTCAGGGCATGCGCACCGATTACTTGATCTCCGATAAGGGCTATGATAGCGACGCCATCATAGATCAGGGAATGAAAGCCGTTATCCCGCCCCGGAAAAACAGAAACGTTCAAAGACCTTACGATGAAGACCTGTATAAAATCCGCCACAAGGTCGAGAATGCCTTCCTGCATCTCATGCGATGGCGCGGCATAGCGACAAGATACGCCAAAACACCGCCTCATTCCTCGCTGCCGTACAAATCAGGTGCATCGCACTTTGGGCGGCAATCTTGTGACGACACTATCTAGATATGAAGGCCGGATATAGGCGATTGGGACTGGTGTGTTTGCAGTAATCTATAGAAAAATAATCTTGACGCAACGGCATGCCAGATATGGCCTAATAGTGACTTAACAACATCAGGAGACCGTAGCAGGTAACCATTTTATAAGGCCGAGCGTGGGGAGAGTGATGTATGAGGCTTACGCTTACGTTACCTTCAATACAGAGGCTCTTGGGGGCCCCACTGAAGCCCTGCCAAATCTGGATCTTCCCCTGCATCTGTATTTAATGGGCGAGCCGGTTTCTCAGTTTTACGCTGTTCTCGACGGGCGTCTTTTTCACGTCGCTGAATTTGTTTTGCTTTTTCGCGGTCACGTTTTGCGATGGTGGTTTTCCCTGCTCGTCCGATGGTGCCCTCCTTGGTCTAGCAACTCATAGTAAGTCGCCAATCGCTTGCTGTTTATTAGGGTTTCCCCCACATTCTTTTCATTGAGGACTACGATTACTCTGCCAGGCCGCGCCGTCTCTTGTTGCTTGAGTCTGGAGCATGGCCAGTAGTCTTAGTTTCTCGCTCAGCTGTGCGTGAACGGGTACCCTGGCCGAACCCACGGCTTGCCATGTTTGACACCTGCCGACGGATATCTTCCATTGAAGTACTTAGGCTGTTATCAAGAGGATTGGGTAGGCCAAGTACCTCCCAACGAATCTTTGGCTTTCGTGTCGCCCGTGCACGATTCTTTCTCGTTTTGTCGGCTCGCCATCCAGAGGATAGCTTCATACATGCTCCTTTATGGAACTGGTTGTTTCCATTGTGGAATACCATGTTCCGTCCATTTTTTCGTCTAGCATCTACGCGCAGGATGTTAAGGATCGAAAGAGCAATGGCGATTCACGAGTACTTGCGCTGAAATCATTAAATGAAATTCGATGCGCGCAAAGGCTAGTGTTAACTCGTTAGTGTGGATCAGGGTACCATGGGTCATGATGAGAGTCAAATGGTGTAGTTAGCGTGTGTCAATTCAATTTAGAAATGTCCTCTTTGCCCATAGCCCTGGCGGATTTCTTCGTATTCTACCGCAGTTCCGACGTACTGCTCCTTGCAGTCCTTGCAAATCCGGCGTGTGAGGCGCTGGGCGAGGACTCCCAACATCGCATCGGCAAAACTAAACGAATCGCAGCCCATATCGAGAAGTCGAGTGACCGTTTCTACTGCACTATTTGTGTGGAGAGTGCTCATGACGAGGTGTCCGGTCAATGAGGCTTCAATGCCGATTTCTGCCGTTTCTTTATCTCGCATTTCTCCAACCATGATCACGTCAGGATCGGCCCGAAGGAAGGCGCGCATGGCTTTGGCAAAAGTGAAATCGATCTTTGGCTGAACTTGAACTTGCCGGAGGCCGTATTGAGTGATTTCGACGGGATCCTCAGCCGTCCAGATCTTGATGTCCGGCGTATTGATGAAGCCAAGGACCGAATGCAGAGTTGTGGTTTTTCCTGATCCGGTCGGCCCGACGCAGAGAATAATACCGTAGGGTTTTGCCGCGATCTCCTTGATGGCTGTCAGATTACGGTCCGAGAATCCCATTTTGTCGAGTGGCAAGGGTTCGCTCGCGGCGAGGATGCGCATGACCACGTCTTCGTTGTATCCGGCAGTTGGAATGGTCGCGACACGTAACTCGATGTCCTTGCTATCCGACAATTTAAATTTGATCTTACCGTCCTGAGGTTTGCGCCGTTCTGCAATGTCGAGGCTGGCCATAATTTTTAAGCGCGAGACGATGGCGCGTCGATAGCTTTGCGGAATCTTCATGTACTCGAAACAGTCTCCATCGACTCGAAATCGAACAAGAGTTTCACGTTTTTCGCCATAGGGTTCGACATGAATATCAGAGGCGCCTTGTCGGTACGCATCTGCGATGATCTGATTGGCCAGTCGCACGATGGCGTTATCGTTTTCGTCGAGGCCGCCTCCGGCGTCCTCAGTGGCCGCTTCTTGGGCTTCGTTGACGAGCTCGCCAAGAATGTCGGAGACGTTTTCGTCCAGCTTTCGGGTGGGGTTCGAGTCTCCTTGTCCTGTCGCGGAACCAAGGAACTGGGCAATATCTCGACGAAGGCTGATGGCAAAGCGAATGTTTAGACCTGGGAACGTCCTTTTAATATCGGCCACGCGATCAAGATCACTCGGGTCATCCGTGAGAATTTCGATGGCGGTTCTGTCACGCTTGAGCGGCATCCAATGGTTTTTCTTGAGGTAATCGACGTTGAGATTTTTCAGGAGTTCGATATCGACGAGTGTGCGTTCGCTGTATTCGATGTAGGGGCATTTGTGAAACTGGGCGAGCGATTTTCCGATCTCGATTTTCGGCACCTTGTACTTTTCGATTAAGATACCCTCGAAGTCCGATTGCCCTTTTTTAGACTCGGCAATGGCGTTGTCCAAGTCACTCTGAGCAATGTGCTTGTTTGCGACCAGACGATCGAACTTACTCGGGTTTTTCTTTGAGACTTTGCGAAGGTTGAAGAAGGCAATGCCGAGTGCTTTTGCAATCTCCGCGACGGACTCTTCGTCCTTTCGTGTGAATCGCCCGCCGGTTTTTTTATTGAGGAGTTGGAGGACACCCATCAAATACTTGTTGTCTGCTACGATCGGATAGGTCAGAACTTGTTTCGTTTTGAATCCGGTCCGTTTGTCATAGGTTGTGTCGTGGACGAGTGCGGGGTGGACGCCTTGAAGCTCTGCGATGTTATATGCGTCGGCGATGCTCACTGGCCGGAGATATTTAGCGCAGAACCCCGCCAGGCTTTGTTCTGAGATCGGAATGCGGAATTCCTCGACGCTATCGATGTGAGGGGCTTTAGAGAAAATCTCCTTCTTTTCCGGATCGAACGCAAAGATGGTGAGGTCTTCGGCATCGAAGACGCTGAGAACTTCTTTGCGCAGATCGAGGAGAATATAATCAAGATCGCGCGCCGCATGAATTTGCTCTGTGATGCGCTTGACATGTTCAGAGAATGCTATTTTCTGCTGAAGGTCTTGAGGGCTTTTGGCGACCGGAGTGGCTTCCATTTCAAGGGCTCCCAGCCTTCATCCATGAAGACTATCGTCGTACGCTCAATGAAGAGTGCGTAGAATGTCTGTAATACACATGCTGTGATGCAAGGATTGAAAATCAGTGTAGCTGATCGAGGTTGGAAGGCAAGGAAAAGGCAGTTTCAGACTGGGAATGGTGACAGAAGTGGCAAAATGGAGAATCAATCCATTGGTGAGTGAGAGGGCATTCAGTTTGTTCGTTGTTGAAGTAGATGAGCGGTGACTTGCCCCGGAGGCAGCTTGATTTTTACTCCATCCTTTCGGGTTGTAACCTCAACCACTCCTTCGGCGAGGCCTTTGTCTCCGACAACCACTTGGAATGGCGCTCCAATCAGGTCCGCATCGTTGAACTTCACGCCAGCTCGCTCATCCCGATCATCCCAGAGTGTTTCGAGCCCTGCCGCTTGCAATTCCTCATAGAGCTGCGCGGTGACCTGGGCAGTTTGTGCTGACTGAGTGAGTGGGAGAAGATGGACATGGAACGGCGCGATCGGATAGGGCCAGATTATCCCTTTTGCGTCGTGGTTCTGTTCAATTGCTGAAGCTGCAGTTCTGCCGACCCCGATGCCGTAGCATCCCATCACGGCGAGACATTCGTTCCCATGAAGGTCCAGGAAGGAGGCCTTCATGGCTTCGCTATATTTGGTGCGGAGCATAAAGACATGTCCGACTTCAATGCCTTTCGTCGTCTTCAACGTTCCATCTTTTTTCGGTGACGGATCTCCTGCGCAAGCGCTGCGGAGATCGGCAAACTGTTCGACCTGAAAGTCGCGATCCCAATTGGCATCGACGTAGTGCGTGTCACGCTGATTGGCCCCGACGATCACGTTACGCAAGGCTTTGACCGCGTGGTCGGCAATGATCCGGACGTGTTGTAGGCCTATGGGGCCGGCAAACCCAACCGGTGCGCCAGTGACCCGCTCGACAACGGCAGGATCTGCAAGCGCAAGATCCGTCACTCGTAGGAATCGTTGAATCTTGACCTCGTTCGCCTCATGGTCTCCCCGTATCAGCACGGCGACCGTGTCGGTTCCTGTCGAGTAGAGGAGTGTTTTTACAAGGTGCGCTGGGGAAGCGTTCAGGAATTTTGTCACGTCGTCGACGGTCCGGCAGTGGGGCGTTTGGACGGAGCGAAGTGGCCGCACGACTTCGGTGCCCATATCAGTAGGGGGCAGCACTTCAGCCTGCTCGATGTTGGCGGCATAGGTGCCGGTATCGCTGTAGACGATGGTGTTTTCACCTGTTTCTGCGAGCACCATGAACTCATGAGATGAGCTGCCGCCGATCAGGCCTGTGTCGGCTTCCACGGCACGGAAGGTGAGGCCACAGCGGGTGAAGATACGATGATAGGCATCATACATTTTTTGATAGCTGATCCTGGCGCTTGTTTCGTCTTGATCAAAGCTGTAAGCGTCCTTCATGATGAATTCGCGCCCGCGCATGAGTCCGAAGCGGGGTCTGATTTCATCTCGAAACTTGGTTTGGATTTGATAGAAGTTCAGCGGCATCTGCCGATAGGAACGAACTTCACGCCTGAACAAATCTGTAATCACTTCCTCATGGGTCGGTCCCAAGCAGAACTCGCGCTCGTGGCGGTCTTTGAACCGGACTAACTCTTTGCCGTAAAAATTCCATCGGCCGGTTTCTCGCCATAATTCTGCGGGAGAAGCGATGGGCATCAGGAGCTCCTGGGCTCCTGCCCGATTCATTTCTTCCCGAATGATCTGTTCAACTTTTCGAATGACCCGAAGCCCGAGTGGAAGGTAGGTGTAGATACCTGCTGCCACTTTGCGAATCAGACCGGCTCGGAGCATGAGCGTATGGCTGACGGTTTCCGCTTCGCCGGGGGCTTCTCGCAATGTGGGGATTAAGAGTTGAGATGTTCTCATGATGTTGTGAGTGAGGACACACGGTCATGCGGCCTGAAGGTCATTGCATCTAACGCATCAGTGAGAGGGAAAATGTTGTGCTGACATGACGAGTTCGACATTGAGACGTTCGAACTCATGTCCTATTTAAGGAAGATTCGCTCGATGTCATTCCAGAACGCAAAGATCATGATACCCACTAATAGCACGAGTCCGGCCTGTTGAGCGAGTTCTCTCTGGCGCTCACCGAGTGGTTTGCGGAGGATGCCCTCAATCAGAAAAAACAAGAGATGTCCACCGTCGAGAATAGGAATGGGAAGGAGATTGAGGACGCCTAGATTGATACTCAGCAGGGCGATGAGATAGATGACGTTTGAGGCGCCCTGTGCAGCGGCTTCTCCAGATATATTTGCAATCGTCAGCGGCCCTCCGATATTTTTGCTGGAGATATCGCCCACAATCATCTTGTAGAGACCGATGACCGTCAGTTCGGTCAAGCCCCATGTGGCTCTCAAGCCGTCATACAGCGATAGTAAGGGGGTGCTGGAGCGTATCAGTGAACGGCTTCCTGGGCCTGCAAGGCCGATCTTGCCGACTTCCACCGACTGGCCGTTTACCATCTCCTTTTCAGCAGAAGGTGTCACAGTCAGAGAGACTCGTTGTCCATCCCGTAAGATTTCTATGTGTAGTTCGCGGTTGGGGCTCTCTCTTACCAGGCTAGTCATCTGGAACCACGTATGGATCGTTTGGCTTTCGATCTTGACTACATGGTCTCCAACTTGAAGTCCGGCTTTTGCCGCAGGAGAACTCGGTACAATTGACATGACGAGGGGCGGTGCTTCTTCGATACCGAGATAGTATAGGGGTTCTTGCGCAGCGGGCTGTGGTCTGGGTGAAATTGCGGGCGTAACTGTCAGCGTTTTACTCTGTTCTCCTCGTTTGATCTCAAGGGTCAGCGGCTGCCCTTTACTCTTCGCCACTGCGTCGAAGAGTTCCGCCCTTGTCGAAATATCGTGTCCGTTGACTCCGCTTATATGATCTCCGATTTGCATGCCTGCGGTATCGGCGGGAGAACCGGGCACCATTGCTTCAACGTCGGGGGTGAGATCCTGGAATGATGGGATCGGAAGCGGCGCGCCGGTTGCGAGCCATCCGGCAAAAATGAGATAGGCCAGGATGAAGTTAAACCCAGGTCCTGCAGCGACGATCAGGACTTTGCCCCATAAGCTTTGGTGCGCAAACGATCGCGTACGATCTTCTTGTGTGGTGGCCTCGGTCTCATCTTCGCCGAACAATTTGACATAGCCACCGAGGGGAATGGCCGAGAGAAGGTATTCTGTTTCGCCCATTTTTCTGCCGATGAGCTTGGGTCCGAAACCAAGTGAAAACTTAAGAACTTTCACGCCGACCCAGCGAGCGGCCAGGAAATGCCCGAGTTCATGGAATGCGACGAGCACGCCAAGCACGATGAGAAACCACCATGCCTTCTGCATGAGCAGCCAGATAGTATCGGGGGACCAGGTAATTGCCATGAACACGGTGTACGCTCCTTCGTGTAGACCTAGCGTGCCAACGCCACTACCAACGATTCTGCCTTCTCGCGAGCCCAGCGATCCGCCTCCAGCGCGTCTTCCAACGACTCGATGTCTTTGATGGTGTGGAGATCCATCGTGCTGCGAATGATTCCTGCAATATCGGTGAACCGGATGCCTCCGTTCAAGAATGCCTCGACCGCAATTTCATTGGCCGCATTCATCGTCGCGGGCATCGTACCGCCGATCCGAAGGGATTCATAGCCGAGACTTAAGCAGGGGAAACGGTCGTGATCCGGTTTGCAAAATGTCAACTTTCCCATCTCGGTCAGATCCAACGAAGGCAGATCGAGCGGCATGCGTCCAGGATAGTTCATCGCATAAGAAATGGGTGTTCGCATATCCGGCAATCCTAACTGGGCGATCATGGAACGGTCTACATATTCTACCAGAGAATGAATGATGCTTTCCCGATGGATCATAACTTCGATTTGTGACTCCGGGATATCAAAGAGCCAGCGGGCTTCTACGACTTCCAACCCTTTATTCATAAGGGTTGCAGAATCGATCGTGATTTTAGCACCCATCTTCCAATTAGGATGTTGGAGCGCTCGTTCTGGGGTGACGTCGTGTAACTCCTCCTTGCTCAGGGGCCAGAGGGCTCCTCCGGAGGCTGTTAAGATCAGGCGGCGGACGTCCACTTTACGATGGCCTTCCAATGACTGGAAGATCGCACTATGTTCGCTATCGACGGGGAAGATGCGTACGCCATGCCGCCGCGCCTCGTCCTGCATCAGTTTCCCGGCCATGACCATCGGCTCTTTATTGGCTAAGGCGACCTGCGTTCCGCTGCGGATTGCCGCAAGGGTGGGTACGAGACCAGCGCCACCGACGATGGCGGAAATGACGAGATCCGCCTCAGACGCAGAGGCGACCTGAATGAGACCGTCTTGCCCAGACAAAATTTCGACAGGCAGATCCTCACAACGTTCCTGGAGCCTGGCTGCCGCGGCGGTATCCGATAGGGCGACCACGCGGGGTTTGAAGCGGCGGATCTGTGCCTCGAGCTTTTCGTCATTACTGCCGGCCGTCAGACCTGCCACGCGAAATTCTTCCGGGAACCTGTCCACAATATCGAGGGTGCTGGTACCGATCGACCCGGTCGATCCAAGGATGACGATCGTTTTCATACGTAGCTCCTTCAGTCAATCACTCGCAGCCGGCTCACCATCGTGACATAGTAGTAGAAGACAGGGGCAGTGAACAAGAGACTATCCAGACGATCAAGCATGCCTCCATGTCCAGGTAGTATTCCGCCGGAGTCCTTCATGCCGACGCTACGTTTCATGGCTGATTCCGTCAGGTCGCCCCAGAGACCTGATAGCGTCAGTAGGGTGGCCAAGATTATACAATCGAGACCGGAAAAGTCGGGGAAAAACCACCAACGCGCCGCGTACGCGACAAGTATGGCACTGATCAAACCGCCCACCAGGCCTTCCACAGTTTTTTTGGGACTGATCGTGGGGGCGAGGCGGTGTCGTCCATACAGCGTGCCGATATAGTAGGCGCCGGTATCGGACGCCCAGGTCACCATCAGCAGAAAGAAGATGAGCCATTCGCCTTGAGGCAGAAGCCTCGTCATCGAGAGTGTACTGAGCGTGAGGCCTAAATAGAGTACGCCGAACAAGGTCATCGCGCCGTCTCTCAGGCTCTGTTCAAGGGGTGACCCGCTGAAAAGCGGCACAGAAATAGTACAGACAAGTATAGCCAGGAGGGCTGGAACGATGATGCTCGGCCAGTGTGTTCCGAGAATTAGGGCGACGAAGCCCATCAAGCCAATCCCGATCATCCAGGAGTGGCTGCGGTCGCCGAAACATAATCGGTAGAACTCGAAGAGGGCAAGCGCTCCCCCCAGGATGACGATTCCGGAAAATACGAGGGGCGGGAGATAGCGAATGACGGCATATAAGAGCGGCACGAGGACCAAAATGGTATAGATCCTGCGCGGATCAAATCGGGACGCTACCGTGCGTGGCGGTTCAGCCTGCTGCTGGCTGACGGTTTTGTACTCCTGCATGGGAAGGTTGAGATCGACCACTATGACGAAACAGCGCTGAGAACTCGACCGAATCGACGCTCACGTCGCTGGTATTCCAGCAAGGCTAGTAAGAATTCGCGGCGACGGAAATCGGGCCACAGTGTTGGAGTAAAATAGAGCTCGGTGTAGGCGAGCTGCCAGAGGAGAAAGTTACTGATTCGCGTTTCCCCGCTGGTGCGAACTAATAAGTCAGGATCGGGCAAATCATGGGTGTAGAGGTATTGTTGGATACGGGATTCATCCACATCGTCCGGCTGTAGCTTTCCGTCTTGGGCTTCATGGAGGAGTTCACGCACAGCATCCACAATCTCCGCGCGTCCACCGTAGCTGAGGGCCACTGTGAGATGAAGTTTGTCGAGATGGGCGGTTTCCTGTTCGGCGGCTCGGACCCATTGGAGTGCGGAGGTTGGAAGGGAATCGAGCCGTCCGATTGTGCGTAATCGGACACCCTGTTCAATGAGTTTCGAGCGTTCCGTTGAAAGATAGTATTCAAGTAAGCCCATGAGTGAGGAAATTTCCTGGATGGGACGTTTCCAATTCTCCTGTGAAAACGCATAAATGGTCAGGGCGTGGATGCCCAGTTCCAAGCAGACCGTGATCATCTCCCGGACGGATTTGATCCCTTCCCGATGCCCAGCAATGCGAGGGAGGTTTCGCAGTTCTGCCCAACGGCCATTGCCATCCATAATGATGGCGACGTGCTTGGGTAGGAGGTCTGGTTCAAGTCTTGTGGCAAGCTCGTCCAAGGAGAGCTGATCTATGGCTGTTGAGTCTTTTGTGTCCATAAGCGTGCAGTCAGCAAAAGTCCTTTAGCGCAAGAATGTACGGTTAGGCAGGCAAAGTCTACTGGTGAGGGGGAAGAATGTCAAACGAATTTTAGTAAAAGTCCTGTAAAAGCGATGAGTTGGATCAATTATCGTTGCGCCTATTGAAAGCGATCAGCTATACTTCCCCGTCTACTTGATGGTTAACGGTTGTGGGGGCTCGCAAACCATGGGTGAACTTGTTCAGTTGACGTCTTTCGGTCTGACCGAAGGCGAGGTGCTTGGGGCGCTTGGGCGGGTCAAAGTTCGCGATGTCGACTATGCCGACCTCTACTTTGAGTCCTGCGTATCTGAGTCAGTTTCAATGGAGGAGTCTCTCGTCAAGAGAGCGACAAAGAGTGTGTCTCAAGGTGTGGGAGTGAGGGCAACAGCAGGAGAAAAAACCGGTTTTGCCTATTCCGATGAGCTGACGAAGAAGGATCTCGAACTGGCCGCCGACACGGCTCGCTATATTGCCAATTCACCAAGCGGGACCGAGGCGGTTCCGGTGCCTGTCCGCCAACGTCCCACGCGTGATCTTTACCCAATCGAACGGGTACAGGCCGAAGTCGCCACGGCAGATCGCGTGTCCCTTTTGAACGCCATCGATGCCGAAGCGCGTCGATATGACCCGCGTATTAAGAATGTCATGGCCTCGTTTAATACGGAGTATAAGGTGGTGATCGTGGCCACCTCTGACGGTACGCTGATCGGGGATGTGCAACCACTTTCGAGACTGCAAGTGACTTGTATCGCAGAAGAGAACGGCCAACGGCAAGCCGGCTCATTCGGCGGAGGGGGGCGTGTCGGATTTCAGTTCTATCATGAGGGTGATCGATATCTGCGGTTTGCGCGTGAAGCGGCACGGGAGGCGATTCTCAATCTGTCTGCTGTCGACGCGCCGGCGGGTGTGATGCCGGTTGTACTGGGCGGCGGATGGCCGGGGATTTTGTTACACGAGGCCATCGGCCATGGTCTTGAGGCGGACTTCAATCGCAAGAAAACATCCGCGTTTTCTAATCTCCTTGGGAAACGAGTAGCGTCCGACGTCTGTACGATTGTCGACGATGGGACCTTGCCTGGCCGGCGAGGCTCGCTCAACATGGACGATGAAGGGACCCCGACTGGTCGTACGGTGCTCATTGAGAAGGGGATTCTGCGCGGCTACATCACTGACAAATTGAACGCGCGGCTGATGGGCATTCCCGTGACCGGCAATGGGCGGCGGGAAAGTTATCAAAGTGTGGTGCTGCCACGCATGACCAATACGTTTATGCTGGCTGGAACGTCGGACCCTGAGGAGATCATTCGCTCGGTCGATCGTGGTCTCTATGCCGTGTCGTTCGGTGGCGGGCAGGTGGATATTACCAACGGTAAATTTGTGTTTTCCGCCAGCGAGGCTTATTTGATCGAGGGAGGGAAGGTGACAAGGCCGGTCAAGGGCGCAACATTGATCGGCAGCGGACCAGAGATTCTCACCAAAGTCTCGATGGTTGGGCATGACCTTAAGCTCGATGAAGGGATCGGTACGTGCGGAAAAGAAGGGCAGTCTGTTCCAGTGGGCGTCGGTCTGCCGACCATTCGCATCGATGAAATCACCGTGGGCGGGACGCAGCGATGAATCAGCACCTACAACAGCGCGATGGATATAGCCAGCTTGCCGTAGATCTCTTGGCCAAGGCGAAGCGTAGTGGGGCGACGGAGGCGGACATCATTATCGCAGACGGTGAAACCTTTTCAGTGCAGGTTCGGTTGGGCGCCGTCGATCGCCTCACGAAAGCGCGGGAGAAGCATCTCGGTTTGCGCGTGTTTGTCGGGAAACGTTCTGCCAGTACTTCCACCTCCGATTTCTCAGCGGGCTCATTGGATCAGCTCGTTGCCGAGACCTGCACCCTGGCGAAGGCCGTTGTGGAAGATCAGGTATCCGGCTTGCCTGCGGCGGATCAGATGGCGGGAGAGAAACCGGACTTGGATCTCTACGATCCTACCCGGCTGAATACAGAACAGCAAATTGAACTCGCCAAACGTGTAGAGGCTGCCGCCATGTCCACGGATGAACGTGTGACGAATTCTGAAGGGGGCGACTTCGATTCCTCTTCGGGGCGTGTGGTGCTAGGAAACAGTCATGGGTTCCTGGGGGAGTACCAGAGTTCCAGTTTCTCAATGTCGGTGTCGCCTGTTGCCACCGATCCGGAGACCGGGGCCATGCAGCGCGACTCCTGGTACGATGTGCAACGGAAATTCGTCAAATTGGATTCCCCGGAAGCGGTGGGACTGGAAGCAGCGCGGCGGACAGTTCGAAAGCTCGGAGCAAAGAAAGTGGCAACCCAGCGAGTTCCTGTTGTCTTCGATGCAGAAGCAGCCGGAAGTCTCATGGGGAATCTTTGCAGTGCGGTGTCGGGGTACTCGCTCTATAAAGGGGCGTCATTCCTGGCAGGACAATTAGACAAATCGTTGGCCCCTGAGTATGTCACGGTCTATGACGATGGGCGAGTGGTGGGAGGTTTGGGCTCTCGACCGTTCGATGGCGAAGGTCTGCCGACCAGGAGGACGACAGTGGTAGAGCGAGGGGTGTTGAAGAGCTACCTGCTCGATACCTATTCAGGA
This sequence comes from Nitrospira sp., assembly GCA_005116885.1. Classification (GTDB taxonomy): domain Bacteria; phylum Nitrospirota; class Nitrospiria; order Nitrospirales; family Nitrospiraceae; genus Palsa-1315. The sequence continues at coordinate 112,840 of SWDP01000036.1, read as the reverse complement.
AGGAAGCTCGGGTTGGCGTCGACCGGCAACGCCTCTCGCAGCGTTGGCGAGAATCCATCGGTCGGTCCCACGAATTTCTTTCTCGCACCTGGGACCAAGACCGCGCAAGATATTATCAAGACGGTGAAACAGGGCTTGTACGTCACGGACCTCATCGGGTTTGGCATCAACATGGTCACCGGTGATTATTCACGTGGAGCAGCTGGATTTTGGATCGAAGGGGGCGAGTTGGCTTATCCCGTGGAAGAGATCACGATTGCGGGCAACCTGAAAGACATATTTGCAGGAATCGAGATGATCGGCAACGATCTTGCATTTCGCGGGCGCATTGCCAGTCCGACCGTGAAGATTGCAGAGATGATGGTGGCGGGCAACTGATCGCCAGGGCGATCAGTTGCAATGTTGAATGATGAGTGTTGGATGGCTTCCTATCCCAATTCATCATTTACAATTCCTCCTTCATAATCGGGCCAGGTTGGAGGTGTCCCATGGCCGAATCGATTAGAGAAACAACCGTTCAATACCCAAGCGGCAATGTCACGATGCGGGCCTTTGTCGCAGCACCGCAGACCAAGGAAAAACGTCCTGCGATCATTGTCATTCAGGAATGGTGGGGACTGACCGACCACATCAAGGATGTGGCATGCCGCTATGCTGCCGAGGGGTATGTGGCGATCGCTCCGGATCTCTACTCCCGCTTGGGGAACGCCCTCACGACCGATCCCGGTGAGGCTGGCAAGTTGATGAATACGCTCCAGCAGGAAGATGGACTCAAGGATCTCAATGCCACCGTGGCCTATCTCAAGTCCGTTCCTGAAGTCGATGCCACGAGAATCGGGGTGACCGGATTCTGTATGGGCGGATCCTATGCGCTCATGCTGCCCTGTGTGAACAAAGAGATCAAGGCTGCCGTACCATTCTATGGTCAGGTGCCGAATCCTGATACGCCGTTGCAACAATTGTCGGCCCCTGTGCTGTACCTCTATGGGGAAGATGACGGTTGGATTACCAAGGCGGATGTTCAGCGGCTCGCAGCAGGCTTCAAGAAGTACAATAAGTCTGGTGAGATTAAAACCTATCCCGGCGCGCCTCATGCTTTTTTCCGGGACACGGATAAGACAGTGTATCGTCCGGAGGCAGCCAAAGATGCCTGGGCACGTACCACGGCTTTTTTAAAACAGCATCTGAGACCGTAAAGAGAGTGCCGAATCATGCCGCTTGATGTTGAGCTTGGAAGGAAAATGCTCCAGCTGGTCACGTCCCGCTACGACGACCGGCATTGGCGCAAGAAGATTGAAAAGACATTGGGGTTGCCGCAATCTGGCGTCGGAGATCCTGCGCAACAGCAGATATTTATGTATCTCAAGATCGGGCTCAAGGGGTATAAGTCACGCCGGGCCGATCCTGACTCCTGGATTATCGGAGGGTATGCGACCAAAGAAGTTATTGACCGAGCCAAGTTCCAACCTCAGCTCGTCGGTCCAATTGTGACGAAAGACGATGTCGCCTGTCTCGGGAGCGATCCCGGGAAAGAGATCGACGAAGCCTGGTGGGACGAGATGCTGGTCTCCTGGTTCGATGTGCCGGAAGAGGAAAAGCCTGCCGAAGAAGAAGGTGGTGAGGCCGCCGATTCAGACTCCTCTTCGACGATCCAATCAAAAGCATA
>SWDP01000036.1:64924-111074 GCA_005116885.1 Nitrospira sp. | reverse complement strand
GGCGGTGCCGGTCCCGCTTTCGGGTCCCTGCTGGCTTGTCGTAGCGGCGAATCCGCGATTACAGCGGAAGCGCTCATGAATATTGCTGGCTCGGGCGAGACTCAGCAGAACGCTGATGCACGCGTCAGCAGCAACGGGCGTCGTTGAGAGGAGAGAAATAGTACGCTATTTGTTGAGGTAGATACGACGGTTAGCCCGCACCCTTGAGATAGCGTGCATGGCCTGATTTTGAATCGTACTCAAGGATGGAGACGCCTTCTGGTATGAGATGGCTTTGCAGCCGAACGTAGTACTCGGCAAGTGTTTCCTTGCGCGAAGGATGCTCTGCCCGAAGAACAAAGAGTATCTTTCTGAAATGCGAGGGGCCAAGTGGAAGAAGTACATGGCTTCATTCCAAACAGTGACCTTCGCGCTCAAACTCACGGCCGGCGTGGGCGTTGGAAATTGCACCTATGCGCTGATGATTCGTCATGTGAAGGCTAACGGATCATGAGCTGAGCGGCAACAGGGCGAAGCCCTCTTGTCCGCTCGAGCGAATTGTTAGGCGCCCAGGCACGAATAGATCTGCTGAGCCTTTTCAAGGTCAACCTTGTGGCGCGCGTGAGGCGTCGAGGTTATGAACATGGCAATTTCGGCGGGCGAAAACGAAAACCGGTCTGGAAGTCTTAGGTGCTTCTTGGCGACTCCATCCGCGGAGTTGCATTGGTCACAGATGATTGTTGCGGAAAAGCGGCCTGAACGTCCGAACATGGAGTCTTGTGAATGATCATGGTGCGTATGAAGACCAGCCATCCAACCCTTGTAACCAGAGCACTTTCCGACGTCGCGCCGAAAGTACCGTGTCGTCCACCGCATTATTTTGAACTTCGTCCGAAGGCACGCCGGGCAATACCAGTTCGTTGGCAGCTCAGCCCAGAGTCGAAAACAGTGAGCGCCGTCGTATTCAAGAAACTCCTGTTGACTAGGCACTCGCGGAGCCATGGGCACCTAACTATTGAGTATACAGACCGGCATAGTATGCAGATGCCGTAAGCCAACCCTCGCGTAATTCTTCTGTTGGTTCATAGACCTGTTATCTCTGTCCGCAACACGGCGGTGCGTTGATATACAGACCGACATAATATATTTATTGCGCGAAGGGCTCAACCCTTGACGATAAACAGGGATTCTACTTTTCTGAGCATAGCGAAGCTGGCGCTATTTGCCATTGAATGTCCGCGCTAACTGATGCTGTGAGGGTTATTGTTACAAACTGACTCGGCTGATTTCAGCCTTTGCACACGTTCAGAAGCAGTTGTTGAAGTTTGGGCAGAAGTGGTCGAAGGTCCTTCAGGCGATTGGTCGGGGACTCCAGCACGATAACGGCGATGGTGAACTGAGGAATATTCTGTTGAAAGGCCAGATTGCGGTCAACGGTTACGAATGCATCGAATTGTGATTGCGCCCTCGATAGAGGTTCTCCGTTCTTGATTCCGGCCCACCCGACTTGAGGCACGGTCATCACCTCGTGCCCCTCGAGTTCTTTTGCGAACCGTCGGTCGATGCACTCGTCGAGGAGAACTCTCACGAGGCCTTGGCGAGCATGCGGGCCTTGGCTTCTTCGAGGAAGGCGATCACTTGATCACGAGTGACAGTCGGGAATCCTTGAAGGAAATCGTCGATCGTTTCGCCTCCCTCCAAGTATTCAATCAGTGTCTGGACTGGCACGCGAGTTCCTGCAAAGACCGGCGTACCGCCAAGTATGTCCGGTGACGAGATAATAAGAGGCGCTTTTGCAGTAGCCATACTGAACAAGGATAACGAGGCCAGGGTTGATTTACAAGCGTCTGGCCGGTCGGCTAAGCGCAGTTCTGGAGTGATTACTTCAGCTGAAGAGGTCCATCTGTGCCGGCTGGGGTGGGTCGATTTGCAAGGTCGGAGCAGCCGGTGAAGCTGCTGTTGTGGGTTCGGCTGGTTTCGTATTCCGATCCAGAAACTCTCTCAACTTCTTGAAGTCTTCTTTGAGCGGTTCGAGCATGCTGCCTTGGTGCAAGGCTGCTGCTGGATGCAATAAAGGGAAGAGAACAAAGTCTTTTAGGTAGAAGGCTTGGCCGCGGACCTTGGTAATTCCAACCTTCCGTTCCAGCAATGTTTGCGTCACCCAGTTTCCTAACGTGCAGACCAGTTTCGGACGGATCATGGCGATCTGTTGCATGAGAAATGGTTTGCACGTTTCGACTTCATCCGGTTCCGGGTCGCGGTTGTTCGGGGGGCGGCACTTGATCACGTTTGCGATGTAGATGTCGCTACGTGACAATCCCGCAGATTGCAGGAGATCGTTCAAGAGCTTTCCAGCAGCCCCGACAAACGGTTCCCCTTGCTGGTCTTCGTTGAAGCCCGGCGATTCTCCCACGAACATCACGCTCGCATGAGGATTTCCCACACCGAACACCACTTGGGTTCGGCCCAGCTTCGCGAGCTTGCAACGCTGGCAGTTGTGGAGAGACTTGCTGAGTTCGAGGAGTGTCATGATGATGAAGGGGTGCGGGTGAAAATCTCAGCAGATTTTAGGCGGGCCGACTTTTCTTGTCAATGGACGAGAAACGTGGGAAAAATGGCTGTATACATTGCCAGTTTGAGTACAGTCAGGGGAGGGCATTATGCAATTCATACAACAGCTCGTATCCGGCCTTCTCACCTTCATGATGAGTGTAGGCGTAGTCTGGGCTGGTGAGCGAGGGTATCAGCTTGTCGTGGGTCGGGATAGCAAGCTCTGTGCAAGAATGCTGGAGGCATTTCGTGAGGATGTAGACGATCGAGGGCGGCTACGGTACCAGCACGAAATCTTCCGGCAGATTACCTGGAAGCCGGTCGAACTGAAGGGGCAAGGGCCAAAGACAAGGCACTGTTCGAGTCTCGATAAGGCGATGTTTGATTTGGATAACGATGGGCAGCTGGACCTGGTCGTCAAAACCACGTTTTGTATGAAGGGCGCTCCGAGCGACAGTTTCTACATGTTTTCTGCTGATAGTGCTGTCCTTGAGCAAGCGAACTGGCAAGACCTGTCTGCTCTGCTGGCGACGCCTGATAAGTTCGAGCGTACGGGGGGACGCTACCAGTTGTCCGGACTTCCAGTGCCTTCAGAGGCGGGTAAGCATTTGTCGGCTTTGAGCATGATGTTCACGTTGCAGCCGTTCATTATAGACGAGAAGGCGTATGTCGCGTTGACCGATGGGCGTGGGGAGTGGATGGTGATCGCGAAGTACCTACGTGGCGATCGGTTTGAAGATGCGTGTTATCTGCAGACAGCGGGTAGATGAATTGTTTCACAGGATGTTCAAAAAGGCCAGACTCCTCACCCGCCCAACCCAGGCGGCTACTTCACCCGCTTGCCCGAGTCTGTCAGAACAGCCTCTTCGCCCAGGGACGTGTCTTATCCTCAGTAAGGCCGCAGCGAGCTATTCATTTCCAAGGGGTGGCTTGGATAATTCCAACTGCGCGCGCCCAACGAAGGCCTGCTGAGACCGCGCGTTGCGCGAGCAAGAGGATCGTTCCAACTACCCTGTTCCCTTTTCAGCATCCTGATTATTCCACACGATATCCCTTAGCAGTCAGGCAAGTGTCCCGCATTGCGTTGATCGTTGAGAGTCCATGGAGGGCGCGTGCGTGATCGGCGGGACTTTGGGAGCCCGCACTGAAAGGGAAGGGAGAGCCCTGGTTGTAGAACTGCTGCGGGTTCGCAAAGCGAGCCTTGTACTCGCATTCCATATAATCCCGTTCCACGTCTCGCTGACTAAGCCCTTGCGGATTGCCTCCACGCTCATAGGGGCTGGACGCGCATCCGATCAGTGAGAAGAGTAGTCCTCCCATTAGAGCGTTTCTTACTGACAAAGATGTCATAGCGATATGACTTACCAATTTGATCGGACCATCGTCAAGCCGACTTATCGGAGGTTATTGCATCGACGCAGCGGTTGCCACTGACGATGGCACTTTCGAGATTGGGCGGCCAGCCTGTATCGGTCCAACTACCAGCCAGCAGCAAGTTGGCGATCGGACTGCGTTGGATGGGTCGATGTAGTTTGGCTCCAGGCCTGAGGGAGAGGATGGCGTTGGGTACTGTTCGATGCCGGGTTGATGCGATCCTACTTTCAGCCATGAGGAGCCCGCACGATCTGAGCAGTTCAGAGATAGCGCTATCAAGATGTGAGTCAGGTTGGGTCTGCGCGCACTGACTGTCGGTCGTAATGAGTGAGAAGTCTGTGCGGTTAGGCGTGAGGGATGTGACAAGTACCGAGTGAAAGGATGTGCCGCTCAGCAGCACGAGGCGAGGGGTGGGACAGGCTTGCGCGGCATGCAGGTGGAGCATGGTGCGATCGATCGATTGTAACTCTGTGAGCTGTTGAAAATAGGCATAGCGGGTCAGCCATCGCTCTGGAAGCAGAGGTGTGAGCTGTTGCGGGGGTAGGGCGGTGACATACCAATCGGCTTGCAACAAGGAGCCATCGCGCAACAGGATGCCTGAGATGCGGTCTCGTTCGTAACGGAGCTGTGTCGCGTCAGCATGATGCAAGATGGTCGCGTTTCCCTGTCTCAGTACCTCGGTAATCGGTTGGATGAAGCGGGTTAGAAGCGAGTCCTGCACCACTGAAATGCGGCTATCGGGATGCGTGCTGAGGAACACAGGCTTCATCGATCGTATAAACGCATCGGCGGACATCGTGACGAGGTCATTGCCGGTTAACCATTGGGCGAGAGGATTCCATACGACGCGACTGGTCTGTCCGCTTTGTCCGATTGACGTGAGCCAGTCGTCGGCAGTGCGGTGTTCCAGATCGGCAGGCAGCTCTGTTTCGCCTTCCCATAGTTGCTCCACCCATGATGCAAGTCTCCATCGTTCCTTCCAAGGTATGCCAGAAAATCTCAGGAGGTTCATCCATGTGTGAAGCGGGGAGGGGAAGGCGGTGCGCGGGTAATGAACGAGGGAACCGTCAGGGAGGCGAAACTCTAGAGGGATGATAATCCCTTCCGGTTGCTGCGGAGTGGGATGCAGCGAGTGCAGCAATGCGTGCGTCGCGCGATGGCAACCGAGAATCGTGAAGGGTTCAGGGCCATTTTGAAGATCGCCACTTGAGAGGGCGTTTCCAACGGCAGGACCCCGATCGATGATCGTGACTCGATAGCCATGGTGGATGAGACGGTAGGCGGCTGTGAGACCGGCCGGGCCTCCTCCAAGAATTATGACGGACTGTGGGTTCGTAGGGGTCACGAGGATCGAGCGCGGAACCACACTCCGGCGGCCACCGCCAATCGATGGCTCGCCGTGAGCCGAGCGCGAGGGCCAAATATCCGATGACTCGGTTCCTCAATCTTTTTTAGAATTCTCAAATACACGGCGCGCATGATTTCAGCGACCGTCAATGCCTTTCGGTCGCCTGCCGACAAGGCTTCGAACGACGTCTGCGCTTTCGCGTAGTATTCATGCGCTCTCGCGGCTTCGAAGCGGACCAGTGTGCGGATGGCGTCGTTTTCTTGCCGCTGGAGGATTGCCTGGTCGGTACAGTCAAATTTGTGGAGATCTTCTTGGGGGAGATAGATACGAGCTTGGGCTGCGTCGGTTCCGATATCCCGGAGAATGTTCGTGAGTTGAAACGCCATACCGAGTGCGACGGCATAATCTTGTGCTCTGGCCGATGTGGGGCCGAAGATATGGAGGCAGATCAGTCCCACGACCGATGCCACACGATAGCAGTAGAGCGAGAGGTCTTCAAACGAGGTGTACCGCGATGCCGTCAGATCCATTTCCACCCCTTTGATCAGTTCATCGAAGTAGGTCTGTGGAATCGAGAGTTCTTTCACATGCTCAGCCAAACTAATCGTGACCGGGAAGGTCGGTCTGCCGTGGTAGGCCGCTTCAAGTTCGGCTCGCCACCGTCGTAGCTCATCCTGGGGATTGCTTCCTGCCGGCGGCTCATCGACGGCATTGTCCACTTCCTTGCAGAACGCATAGACCGTGTACATCGCGGCACGTCGTGTTTTCGGCAGAAAGAGAAAGGAGTAATAGAAATTACTCCCGCTCTTCTTAGTGAGAGCGGTGCAGTAGGCTTGCGCGTCAGCGACGGAGAGTGAAGTCATGGGCGTTGGTGAATCGGCAGTGATCCAAGGCGGCAGGCGATGGATTCATGAATGTGGTCATGGTCAGATGGGTGGAGGATGGCAGCCAAAATTTCGATCCCGTCAATCAATCGAGGGCCTGGCCGGCTGAAATAGGAAGAGGCGTCGACCAGGTATGTGTGTTCTGCCAATGCAGGAGAAAGTCTCCATTGATCCGGATGCTGCATCAATTGAAGCAGCTCCGCGTGGGTTTTTTCAACGGAAAAACCACAGGGCATGACCAGAAGAACGTCTGGAGCTGCGGCCAAGATCTCATCCCATGTCACTACTCGTGAAGGGCTCCCGGGCTGCGCGAGGACATCCTGGCCCCCGGCTCGTTGAACCATCTCAGGAACCCAATGGCCTGCGACGTACAGCGGAGAAAGCCATTCGATACAGACCACACGAGGGCGGTGCGAGATGGTTTGGAGCCGACGGTGCACCGCATCGAGCCGATCGTGTAAGTGCGCGGCGAGACGGTGGCCTTCAGCCGACCGACCGGCGGCGTCACCAATCCGTACGACATCATTGATCACATCAAGGACTGAGCTGGGGTTCAACGTGAGGATTGTTGGCTGTTGAGGCATCGAACCAACGGCGTCCTGAAGTTGGTCCGGCGTAATGGCACAGACATGACAGAGGTCTTGAGACAGGATGAGTTCTGGCTGAGCCTGTCGCAAGAGCTGGTCCTTCAGCCGATAGAGTCGCTGTCCTGAGGCCACAAGTTGACGAACGTGTGTGTCGATGTCGGCGCTGGCCAGTCCGTGAGGAGGAATCACCGGTTCAACCATGATGGGTAGGTGTCTGATTGATGGCGGGTAGTCGCACTCATGACTGATTCCAACTAGCTCCTCGCTCAGACCAAGCGCGGCAATCACTTCGGTGGCACTGGGAAGCAGCGAACAGATTCTCATAGCATCGGGTTCTTACGTGGCCGGCCACAACTGTTCGCGAAGGTCATTTAGGCACATGCGCGAAAGGTTTGGGACAACCGCATCGGCCTCATGCAGATCTTGGACCCCGTGTGTATTGGCGACGGCAAGGACTTTCATTCCGGCAGTTTTCGCGCCGCGGATCCCTGGGATCGAATCCTCGATGACCAAGCAGGATCCGGCGGTGATGGCGTGCTCAGGGCGTTGTCGATTGAGTCCGTTGAGGGCCTGGAGAAAAGGTTGTGGATCGGGCTTTCCTCTGGTCACGTCTTCTGCGCTGGTGATGTGAAGGAATTCTTTTCGGAGCCCCGCGTGCTCGAGGATCACCTCGATTTCATGGCGTAGGGCGCCGGAGGCGATCGCCAAGGGGTAAGTGGCGGCGGATTCACGCACGAACTCACTGACCCCTGGAAAAATGACTTGGTGGTCACGTACCGAATCGAGATAGGCATGGGCTTTCCGCTGCATCAGTTGCGTGAGCGTCGCTGGGTCTATGGGATGCTGGTGTGCGGTGAGTGCCGCGATAAAGCAGCCCCGATCGTCGTACCCCAAATAGTTGGCATAGTAGTCGGATTCAGTCAGCTCGATACCCATTTCAGCAAGCGTGTGGCGGAAGCTGGAAAAATGAAGAGGCTCGGTGTCAGCAATCACGCCGTCAAAGTCAAAGATCATCGCTGCGAGTGTCGTCATGGAATCGTTTCGATCGTGCGGGTGTAGTTACGGGATACAAACTGGGGGGGATTATAGCACAGGGATCTCGCCTGAAAAGGCGAGAATGTGTCTGGTCTGTAGGTGGCCGATGTGAGAGAACGTCGAGGGTTAAAACTTTAAGCGAAGGCGTTTCTCCGATATCCAGCCGATGGTGCCTTCGTCGGTGCGCACCGAATACACCCAGCCACCGGGTTGTAAATCACCGTCCATGACCGTCAGTAAGACTCCTGGACGAACGATTGGCCCAGGCTTGTTACTCGATGATTCTGCAAACAACGTAATGTTTTCGTCTGGAGCCGTGTGGTCTCCGGTGATGGTTACTTTTTGTCCTTCGCTAAACATCGGGTCGGAAGTCGTTGCAACCGGGGCAACGGGTGTCGCTGCTGTTTGGGCTGGTGCGACAACTGCGGGAGCCACAGGGGTAACTGCAGTGGGGGGAGTGGCGGCTGGGGTGTCGTTGCTCGGAGTGACAGCGGCTTGTGGTGGTGCGAGCACCGGTGCCTGCGGTACCGGCTTCGGTTTCAAGGCCACTGGTGGTGGAGTGCTCTCCCCCAGGTACGGGCTCAGCCATTTAGCCACCATGTCTTGTTCCATCGAGAGATAGGCGATGCCACCGACAAGCGCCAGGACAAGCACCCAGAGGATCGGGCTTCCTCCCCCGGATTTCTTCTGAGGGCTCACGGGGCCTCTCGCATTCATGGTGCTCGTTTGATCGAGTTCTTCTTCCGTAAATTCCAGATCCGGTTCCGGTTGGCGGGCAAAGAGAAGTGTCCAGTTAAAAGCACTCCACGTCGATGTCATGTTTCCGACAAGCGCACCCATCGAGCACCTCCCTGCTGAACCTTCAATGCACGGGGATTCGTCTGTAGAAATAGCTATCACCATCGCCGAGCGCTGTCAATTTTCCCGATGAATCCTGCGATGGCGACATGTTTTAGCAGGGCTGCGTCGGGCTGCAGGAAAAGACTTGCTGCTCTCTGCTGCCCGATCTGAAGACGGTGAGGCCCTTGCATTCAAGTCGATACGCGAGAAGAAAGGCTTCGGCCACGTGGGCCTTGGTTGCCGTGGCAGGCAGATTGATGGTTTTCGAGACTCCGCTGTCGCTATATCGCTGAAACACCGATTGCATACGCACATGGTGAGCGGGAGACACATCGTGCGCTGTGACAAATAGTCGACGGACCGCTTCGGGGATCTGAGTCACATGTTGAATAGAGGGGGAACCGGCCAGGTCAGGCAGAAGTGATTCGAGGTTGAGGCCGAGTTCACGTGCGCGTCGAAGAAAAGCAGGATGAAGCGAGGTCAGCACGACGCCGTTCATGACGCGGCGGACCTCCTGCACGCCGTATAACGGTTCGATGCCGGGGGAGCAGCCAGCGATCAGACTGATGCTGCCGGTCGGCGCGATCGTGGTGACAGTCGCGTTTCGTTGTCGCCGGTGAAGCGGCTGGAGTCGGCTGCCTCGATAGGCAGGAAAGGCTCCCCGTTCGCCAGCTAACTTCACTGACGACAGATGGGCGCGTGATTGAAAAAACTCCATGAGAGTCGTCGCCGTGAGGAGGGCAGCTTCAGAGTTGTAGGGGATATTGAGACCAATGAGCAGATCGGCGAATCCCATGATCCCCAGACCGATCTTTCTCGTCTGTTTCGTTATCTGCTCGATTTGAGGTAGTGGGAAGCAGTTGCGATCGATCACGTTGTCGAGAAAGCGTACGGCGAGTGAAATAGCGTCGGCCAATCGGGTGAAGTCAATGGCGGGGCCTGTATCCGATCGTTCGATGAAATTCGCCACATTGATGGAGCCGAGAGTGCAGGATTCATAGGCCAGAAGCGGTTGTTCACCGCAGGGATTCGTCGATTCAATCGTGCCAAGGCGAGGAGTAGGATTTGCGCGATTGATGGTATCGAGAAAGACCAGACCTGGCTCCCCGCTGGCCCAAGCGGCGTCAACGAGCCGATTGAATACGAGCTGTGCTGGAATCCGCCGCGTTGGTTTATTGGTATGGGGATTGATCAAGGTATAGGTGCGACGGCGTTTGAGGGCCTGCATGAACGAGTCGGTGACGCCGACAGAGAGATTGAAGTTCGTCATTTCAGTCGGTGTTTGTTTGAGCGCGATAAAGTCGAGAATGTCCGGATGGTCGATGCGGAGGATGCCCATATTTGCGCCGCGCCTGGTTCCGCCTTGTTTGATGACGTCTGTTGAGAGGTTGAAGAGGCGCATGAAGGAGATGGGCCCGGAGGCTACACCATTGGACGACGCGACCTGGTCGTCGTGCGGGCGCACATGGCTAAACGAAAATCCGGTGCCGCCGCCCGATTGGTGGATGAGGGCCTGATGTTTCAAGGTGTCGTAAATGGAGGCCAGGGAATCTTCGACAGGGAGGACAAAACAGGCGGAGAGTTGCTGGAGGCGTCGTCCGGCGTTCATCAATGTTGGAGAATTGGGAAGAAAGTCGAGCCGGGCCATGCTCTCATACCAGCGCTGAGCCGCATGGGGCAGCCGGCTGGGAGGGGGATACCGTCGTTCAGCTTGCGCGATATCAGTTGCGACTCGCCAGAATAGTTGCCTCGGTGTCTCGACGATCGTCCCATCCCTGTTCCTGGCCTGGTAACGCGCTCGAAGGACGGTGTTGGCTTGGGCTGACAGTCGAAGCCGTGGATATTGTGGTGGGTCTGGCCGCGCGGTCGTTTTCTTTCCCGACATCGCGTCATTATATACCGGAAGCTGCCTGATTGATTCTTCTTCCCGAATTTCATGCAGTATGTGTAGCGAGTTTCTATTGAGGGCGTGGGGGAGACACGTCGCGCGCTTGCATCTGGAGCGCACAGTTCGGCAGAATAGACGCCCACTGATCGACGGCCATGAAATCCTATCGCGAAGAACTCTGGTTCGAGACAAAAACGCGGCGCGCGTACCTCAACATTACCCGGCAGGTTGAGGCGGCAATCAAGAAGAGCGGAGTCCAAGAGGGGCTCGTACTGGTCAACGCCATGCATATTACGGCGAGTGTCTATATTAACGACGATGAGCCAGGCTTACTCAAGGACTATGACCGGTTCTTGGAAGAGCTCGTCCCTCAAGAAGCGGTTTATCAGCACAACGAGACGGGAGAAGACAACGGCGATGCCCACATCAAGCGTCAATTAATGGGGCGAGAAGTTGTGGTCGCCATTACCGAAGGTCGGTTGGACTTCGGCCCATGGGAACAAATTTTCTACGGCGAGTTCGATGGAAACAGGCGAAAACGAGTTTTGGTGAAGGTGATTGGATCGTGAGCCGTATGCTGTCCAGTCAGCGGCCAAAGCTTTGTGGGAATAAAATGTTTGAGCGCTTGCTACCACGGGAAAAGTTTGGCAACATGGATCACGATGTTGGATGGTGTGATAGGAGTGTGTCGATATGTTGAGTTGGTCTCGCCCTGATCCTCTCACACGAGATCTTGTCCATATGATCAATGCTCGGCGCCATGACCATGGCGATACCGAAGCGGCAATCGATACGCTGCAAGCCTTCTTGGAGCAAGGGCGAGAATACGACCTTTTAACCGTATTGGCGGCGTTAGACGAGGATATGGCGGAATGGCTCTTCGATCTTCTCGCGGAGGCCTCCTGCTCCCTGCTCATTGATGGACCAGCCGATGAAAAGTTATCCTATGCCATTATGGCGGCCTTGGAACTTCCTCTCCAAGCCAATTTGGCCCATCCACTTAAATTGAAAATCGATCCGGTTTCAACGGCTGAGTTATTACATCGACATCTTCGGCTCTCCGCTGGGACGGTGGTGCGTGTGGAGGCTCGCCTGTTGACCGACTCTACGCTGGAACCGCTCAGTCTCCAGGGTTTGAATGACCATTTAAGCACGGTGGTGGATTCCGAGCGGGCCACGTCAATTGCCGCTCGGCTTCATCCCCCTGTTGAAAGCACGGCCTTTCTCTTTTTTGAGTTGATCGGTGTGCCGGATTCAGGGTTGCCGGACTCACTGGAAGACCGGCACCGCCGGGCGCTTCTGGAAGGCCTTGTAGCGCAATGCCCCGAGTTGGCACTGGCTCCCGATATGATTGAAGCGCCGGTGTACGCCGCCTATGCCATGTTCGACGCGCAAAATGCCGTGCGACTCCATCGATTGGCCGATGAAACTGCAGCGGTTTGGCGCGATCTGGACCCACTCGTCCGTGGCCGCACGATCGTGCATCTCCACACACAGTGCGGGAACGGTGTCTACATGCCGGTCTGGACAGACCTATTCGATCCTGAACTTCCCGAAGACCACGGTCCCGTCTGGACTTCTCCCGATGTGTGGATCTTCACAGCCGATTTACCCATCGAGTGGCCTGGAGAAATGTTGACTAATCGGCTGCTCGCCGAGGGCTGTACCAGGTTCGAGAACCACATCGTCGAAGCTCCAGATAACTAGCTATCGTCCTGTTCGCTCCTCCTGTCTATCATCTGGTGATTCCCCGCGCGTGCCTTGCCGTGCAAGTGCTCACGGTTATGGCGAACCACAATATGTATCGGCTTCTGGAAGAAACCCGACAATTCGTGATTTTTTCGACGTCTTATCTTATGCTCGGTCTGAATAGATAGGAAGTTATTATGGCTGAGCAGACGTCATCGAGCAGCACGATCGCCGGTGCAATCACCATTGTAGGTCTTGGGCTCGTGTGGGTGATTGTCGCAGGCAATTTTCCGTCACAGGAAGAGTTGTTCCCAACTACGCCACCTGTTGAGGCTCGCCAGGTGGTACGTCCGTTGCCTTCACTGCCTGTGCCGCCCACGCTGGATCTCACCATTCCCACGTCGCCTCCGCTTCCTTCAGACGCAGCGATTGCGAGTTCAGGCGACGATCGGTCGCACGACGCCAATGTTGACATTCCAGTTGTGTCACGGCTGGATTCTCGTTCATTGCAGGCTGCGAGACTTAAGTGCGAAGCAGACATCGAACAATTATGTCCAGACTCTCCGGATGGTTCGGCGCGGACACGCTGTTTGCAACAGCGCGCAAAACAACTACCGCCGCTGTGTCAAAACCAGTTAAAGGAGCAGTTTATTAAGTGGAAGGAAGATCGTAATCGAGTGATGGCGGCGTGCGACGAAGATGTCAAACGATTCTGTCGAGCGGTGAAACCTGGAGGTGGGCAGATCCTCCAGTGTCTACAATCATATGGCCAGGAAGTTTCCGACCGATGTTATCAGACCCTCCCGAAGGGGACATTGTTCTTCAAATAGCGCTGTCGTCATTAGCGCGTTGTGCCGTTGGTTTTTGAAGACACAGAGAATCTCAGCGTCACACCTGCTACCTCGATATGATCCCCATCCTTTAGATCGTGTTGTCCCATTACCTGTATGCCGTTAATGAGCAGAGGTTTCGTACTCTGAGCATGGCTGATGGAATAGTTGTGGCCTCGTCGGGCGATTGTCGCCGCAGCTTTAGGGGCAAACCAGCCGGTGAGGCGAATTGCCGACCCGTCTTGCGATCCAATGACATTGACCTGTTTGATGAGTGAATATTCTAGTTGGTCTGTTTTTCCAGCGATGACAACAACTGTCGCAATGAGAGTCGGCTCGTTGGGGGTAGAGTCCGTTCTTTTGAGCACCATGGTTCGATTAAGTTCGACAAATGGAGCCCGTTCGCGAAAAGCTTAAGGCATCGCAAACCGAGTTCGCTCTGATGATCGGTGTCAGTGTCGCCACGCTCCGCAATTGGGAGCAGGGGCGGCGGACACCGGACGGCCCGGCACTCGCGCTCCTGCGTGTCGCGGCGTGCAATCCCCGAGCGGTGGCCGAGGCCCTGCACCGCGAACCGCGCAAAGGCGCAGCCTAGGCCCATCTGGCCTGTTAATTGACATGCGAGGGGCGGAGACGGTTGCCCCACCTGCTCCGGCACTTCAGCGCGACCACACTACGTTTCTCATCTGCTCGATGCCGAAACTCGTTCCGTTCCTCGCTTCGCATGAACGGAACTTCGAACATCGGCATCGCCAGCCGGAAGCTGGTCGCATCTGATCAACAAGTGTGGTGCCCGCGCCTTCGTGCAAGTCGCAGATGGAGCAACCGTCTCCGCCGTACCTGGGAAGTGAAAGAAGAGAGCCGGGCACCCCCTCGCAAGTCACAGACAGACCCACCATCTTCACTGGACGAGTAGCGGAGATACCATGCACTGGCGGAGCCTCGATGGGGCCCGCTCCTTCGGTGATGTTCGCGCTGAACCCCAGCCCCGGACTGGGAGATGATGGCGGGACGGAATGCATTCGTGCAAGTGCAGATGGAGCAACCGTCTCCGCCGCACCTGGGAAAGTGGAAGAAGAGAACGGCGTGCCGAAGCCTTGGCGAAGGAGGACACGCTTTCAGCCTTCGTCGCTGAGCTACTTCGGCGGAGTAGGCTAAGGCCGTGGGGCTCCACTGTGACCAAGACCTCTGATCTGCGGAAAGATGAACCACATCCAATGACGGGACTTTCTCCCAGCTCGTTACCGATCGATAAAGGTTCCACCTTGAGGGTAGAGGAAGAGCTTTCCGTTACCGGGACGAGTATCGGGCGGCATCGAAGAATCGGGATGTGGTGCATAGATGTCGTTGCCGTTGAGGTCGAAGAACCCGGCGACGCTTTTCTCCGAGGAGTCTCCGAAGCCTGAATTGACCTGGTACTGATCCTCTCCTCCCTCATCGATGAAAAGCCCCCAGCCTGCATAGTCGGCTCGACCAAGACCGGTCGAGTGCTCGAAGGCATAAATATCTCTGCCTTGTCCTGCATCGATCATGAGGCTTACGCTGTTGTCCCATGCGACTCCACCGTTGTAATAGGGTCCGGAGGAGCCGTAGCGATCGTCTCCTTGCCGGTCGATGAAAAGGCCGACCCCGAAGTGGGCGGAGGCACCATGCCCGTAGCGTGCGCCCTGGTGCTCGTCGTCGCCATCGAAGTCCAATTTCATTCCTGTGCCGAAAAAGTAGCCTTGCCCCTGTGAGAAGTTGGCGCTGTCATAGTGATCCTGCCCTTCGAGATCCAACAAGATCCCCCAGCCACCGGCCAGGTTGTAGGGTTGCCACTCCACCTTCTTTGTCAGAATTCGTTGTCCAGATCCGGCACCCAACCCGAAGCAGTCGTATTGATAGAGAGGGTCGCCTGGTTTCCCCGTCGGAGCATCCTGCGAGTTATAGGCACTGGGATATGTGTCGCCGCATTGATAGTGGTCGTTGCCGGTAATGTCGATGACGGCGCCGACGCCCAAGGGGCCGCCGAATCCGATCGCGAAGCCATGGCTGGTATAGCGGTCATTTCCTGCCCCATCGAGCAAGAGGCCGAGTCCTCCAATGGCGGCGCCCTGAGTCAGGCGATTCCCCGTATAGAGGTCGTTACCTTTCGCGTCGAACAAGATTCCGAGTCCGCCGAATCCCGCGCCTCCCGATCCCATGTCGAGCTGGTAGACATCGTCGCCATCGTGATCGATTAACAGCCCCACCCCCAGCCGCCCGGTGGCGAGTCCGAGAGGAGCCCCTGTATACGTATCGTTCCCTGCGAGGTCGATAACGACGGCATTGCCCTGATTTTCTTCTGCAGATGCGGCAATCATCCCCCGGTAATGATCGTTGCCGCCTACATCGATAATCAGACCGATTCCTTTTTCAATCTTATAGGTATTCGATCCTGGGCCACCAATGATAATCAATCCGTAGGGTGTATCATGGGCCAGCAGGATGTCTCCTGTTACGCCGGGAGGAACGGAAGAAGCCGGCAGGGGGTTCATCCAGGTTGCAGCGGCTTGGTGAAGCCACGGTTCATTGGCAAGGCGGGCGAGGACTTGGGCGGATGCAAGAAGACTGGCATAGTCGATCTGTTTCTCAATCAGTTCGGCAAATCGGAGATCGGCGTTGACTTGCGCGCTTGCCTGGTTCGACAGGCTCGAGATTTGCGGAGTGAAGTGCTCTGCTATCGATCGTGCATGCAGAAATAAGAAGTGCCTCTCTGCTTCTGTCAGATTTGTCAGCGCTTTCTCGCGGTGCAGCGATGCCTGCTCCAAGCTTCCGATCATGAAGGCGAGGAGGTCTTCTTGGGTGGAATGCGTCGGCAGCGGAATCGGTTTTGAGAAGGTGGAGGTGCGATCCCTACCGGCTTCGAGCACATCGAGAAGGCCTGGAAGATTGATCGCTCCTCCTTTTGCCATGTCGGCCAATACGAGTCCCTGGCGCTCTAATTCCGTCAGACCATCCCAGGGCTGTTTGAGGGTCTCGATCACGAGGCGACGTTTGAATTGCGCCGGGATCTTCTCGACCGTTTCATGCTCAGCACGCAGGTCTCTATGACGCAATCCGGTGAGTTGCTCAAAATCCTTTCGGACGGTTGGTGCCAGCCGGTCAAGCGCCGATTGGCGCATATGACTGTTGGGTGCGGGTGGGGAGTCCCCCGACGCAAAGAAGCTTTGTATCGTACTGCAACCGGAAAGCCACAAGAGTACGAATAGACCGAACAGAAACGATTGGAAACGCTTCATGATCTGTGTCCACAGGCCATGGCGAGACATCACTTTTTGTTCGCAGGTGTGGAAATTGTTTTGCGCATCGACCCCGACACGATGTGGAACTCATACAACCGACACTCCAACGGACCATTAAAGAGAGGAATGCGTTTTGATGGCGCAAGGCCGATGAGTTTTGGAATACGCAAATCTCCGGTAAAGACATAGGCTCGCCACCCGCTGAATCGCTGTTTTAACCAGTCGCCCAGTTGGGGGTAGAACGCATCGAGTTCCTCTGGCCGGCTGAGTCGGACTCCATAGGGAGGATTGATCAACAGCACGCCCTGCTCAGCTGGAGCTTCAAGGGCGAGTATGTCGCTCTGCTTTAAGCGAATATCTACCGAGACTCCCGCACCCTGAAATGTTCGTTGCGCAATTTTAACCGCGGCTGGATCCTGATCGGAGGCATAGATGGCAGCCGGCACCTCTGCCAGTTGTTTCACCCGAGATGCTTCGCGCAGATGGCCCCAGAGTTTGGGATCGTGAATAATCAAGTGTTCAAACGCAAATGCCCGGGACTGCCCGGGCGAGATTCTGCGCGCCATCAGCGCCGCTTCGAGGGGGATCGTTCCCCCTCCGCACATAGGGTCGAGCAGCACGTCGTTCGGCGTCCATCCAGCGAGCCGCAGCAAGCCCGCCGCCAAGTTTTCTCGCAACGGTGCCTCGACAGACACGATACGATGGCCTCGCTTGAAGAGTGGGTCGCCGGAGGTATCTAAATAGAACGTCACCGTTGACTCATCGAGAAACGCGTCAAGTCGGATGTTCGGGTGATGGGTGTCTACATTCGGTCTCTTATGGCGCACTGCCATAAACTTATCGCAGACCGCGTCTTTAATACGTAGCGTGATGAAGTCCAGGCTGGTGAGTGGACAACGGCGTGCGCTCACTTTCACCTTGATGGTCTGCGCCGACGTGAACCAGTCCGGCCAGGGCAAGTGATAGGCTGCGCGGTACACATCGTCTTCCGACAAATAGGGGGTTTGGCCGACTTCCCAGAGCACGCGGCTGGCTATGTGGCTCTTGAGATTGACCCAATACATGCTGGACCAGGGGGCCAGGAAGGCGACTCCGCCATCCGTCTTTGTGGTCATAGGCACGCCAAGGTCGTGGAGTTCCTGTTCGAGGACGCCCTCCAGCCCACTCGGGCAGGGTGCAAAGAACCGTAGTTTTGTGCTATCCATTTGAAATCACCATCCGACTGAGCATCGCGATGAACTATTGCAGCGCCTGCGGCACGCCTGTCACCAAGAAAGTTCCCGCTGGCGACAATCGTCTGCGGTTCGTCTGCGACTCATGCCAGACTATTCATTACCATAATCCAAAAATCGTCGCTGGCTGTATTCCGGAATGGGACGGCTACATTCTTCTCTGTCGGCGCGCCATTGAACCCAAGTCCGGTCTCTGGACCTTCCCTGCCGGCTTTATGGAGATCGGCGAGAGTACTGAGCAGGCGGCTGTTCGCGAGACTTTGGAGGAAGCGCAGGCTCAGGTGGAGCGTATCAGCCTCTTCGCGGTCCTCAGTCTCCCCCACATCGGCCAAGCCTACCTGGTATTCCGAGGGCCGATGCGTTCGCCGGATTTTGGGATAGGTGAGGAAAGCCTCGATGTGCAGTTGTTCTCACTCTCTGAGATTCCCTGGGACCAGATCGCCTTTCCCGTGGTGAAGGATGCCCTGCGCCGCTATGTCGACGATGTGACCAGGGGCGAGTTCCAGGTGCATGTTGCCAGCCTGCCAGACCGACTCACCTAACCCTCGATAAGAGGCTGAAACCGGCCTCCAGCTTCGTTCTCGCATCGCTCAGACCCTTCAACGTACCGCAAGGGTACGCCTCCGGGTCTTCGCTCGCTGCGGCCTTGCTGGGCGGCCTGTTTGAGCCTCTTGCAGGGCAGTTTTCCTCTTGTCCAAAGGTGCAGACATAGTGGCGTTACTGTGCTGAAATGGATTTTAAAACTCCTACCAAGTTTCTCCGTCAGTCAATTGAGAGTGGGAATGGTAAGAAGCGGCAGGCTGTGGCCCTCTTCATCGTGGAGGAAGCGAAACCCGCTGGCCTCAGTATAGTCGATTGTTACCCGCTCCATCCGTGACGCGCTTCGTCGATCCACTGCAATGGTGAGCCCATCCATCTGCTGAACGTCGTCATCAGGCTGGGTGGTCGCTTCCAACGTGATACTGAAGCTTAACCGTGAATCGTCCACATCGCGGACAGAAATCCGGACGATCGGATCCTCAGGGTGATGGGTTTGAATCGCTCTCAGTTTTGTGATGGCGGCAAGGGTGACAGCAATCATACACGGGCCTCTGTGTAGCGAACGATGCCGTGAATATCGATCAGGAGATTGTCACGGTCGATTGAATAGAAAATCCTCCAGTCCTCGACCGCATATTTGGACAGGCCTGGCAGATCTGCTGCGATGGCCTCGTGGCGCAAGTTATCGACGTTGGAGGCAATCCATTTAGTCTTATCCAAGAGTCGCTGTGCCATGGTTGGCTCAAGTGTTCCAAGATCTTTGAGGATAGCTGGGCGATAGGCAAGACGATACCAGGCCATGTTGTCCTTACCAGCGGAGACCGAGTTGGTCGGCAATGTCCTCGCCGGACAGTCTCTCCGTACTCGCCAATGACTCTTTCAGACGGGCGTGCAAGCCACTGCCGAGCTGGAGCCCGAGGTCAGGGTCACCCAGCAGCTCACGCAGACGATCATCGACGATCCCGCGCACAAGTTTTTTGAATTGTTCTTGTGAAAGCTGAGAGAAGTCCATGGAGAGAAAGGATACGGAGGCGAGCGCCTCAAAAGCAACTGGTCTACTGGAGTTCTGGTTTAATCTGAAGTTGTTGGATCAGCCGCTGGATCATGCGGTCCAGCCGGTCTTGATGCGGGGGAGTAACGGTCAGAAATTCAAGGCCGATACCGGCAGATCCGGACCAGCGGATTGCGGCATTGTCGATGATGATTGGTTTGGACTCACCGGGGATATGTAGGTGGACGGCGAGTTGCATGCCGGTAAATGGGCTGATGATGCTCTCCACGCAACATCCCTTGGCAGAAAGGTCTCTGACTGATCCTGCATGGCGGAACCGATTTTGGTGTACCAAGGTGCAGGAGAGTGACACGGGAAATCTGAGATGCTTTCGGGTGACCATGGTTGTGCAGTAGATATTTCTATGGAACGACGTTGGCTTGGGTTGCGAGAAACTGTCCCAGGCGGGTTCGTTCCTGCTCCAGCATCTCATGAAATTCTACGCCAAACTCGTGTTTAAGGGTCCATTGCACTGTAGCGGCTTGAATGGTAATGGCGATTGGCTGTTCGGGTGTCTGGAGGTGGACTGTGAAGCGTATGCCGGTCTTGACTGGAAGATCACTGACGACCTTACAGCCACCCATCCCGAGATTGTAGACGATCCCGACCCCAGAGGGGGCACCCGCAAATATCGCTGGAAATTCGACTTGATAGCGAACGTGCTGTCTCTGTTCCGTCACCGTAGTGTCCTCAGAAGGTCTCTGTCTCAATCGTGCATCGGGGATGAGACGTCCTCGACTATGCATTCGTCATAGGTAAGGCTATTCGGTGAACGGGCGGTTGTCAAAGAAAATTCGATCTTTGGAGATGGCAAGCTCCGATAGATTGGGGAGGACACAGATTGAGCCACATGGATGGCGTTCGATGAGCAAACGATTGCGCAAATGATGCGATAGGCTAGGGTAGTTGAGCGATTGAAACAGACATGGCAGAGGAGTGTTCGAACTTTTGACCGATCTTGACACATCGGCGGCAGCGCCTGTTCCATTTGAAAGTGGTTTGATTTTCACCGGTCACGCTTCTAGAATGCCGCCATTGGATTGATGTTGCATGCCCACCATCTCTGGCTCTCGGACAGCCTCTCAGCGCAAGAAGAAGAACTCGAAGAAGTCCTTCGTCCTCGATGCCTCGCTGAAACGTCGTTTTCAAACCAGACTACTCAAGTGGTATGAGAAATATGGCCGTGATCTGCCTTGGCGGAAGACCTCCGATCCTTATCACATTCTGGTTTCTGAAGTGATGTTGCAGCAGACACAAGTCGATCGGGTGATTCCGAAGTACCACGAATTTCTGGACCGCTACCCAAGCTTTGAAGAATTGGCCGACGCTCCGGTCTCGGATGTGAAGAAGACATGGTACCCCCTTGGCTACAATATCAGGCCTGAGCGGTTACATAGTATCGCGTGCGAGACTGTCGAGCGGTATGGAGGTCAGCTTCCGAGCGATGCGGAGAAATTGCTGTCGTTCAAGGGGATTGGACGATACACGGCCGGCGCGATCCGCTCGTTTGCCTTCAACGAAGATGCGCCGATTCTGGATACGAATGTCATTCGTGTCCTTCACCGCATATTCATTGCGAAGGGCGATCCCAAGGCTCAAAAGCCGAGGCTCTGGCAACTGTCGGAAGCTCTCATTCCAAGCGGGAAGGGCTATGATTTCAATCAAGCGATTATGGACTTTGGGGCGACCTGCTGCACGGCAAGAAATCCCACGTGCGGGAAATGCCCGATGAAATCGTGTTGTAAGACGTATCCGTTCGATCCGAAGGGATGAAGGGTCACGGTGCGGTATGAAGGTCGTTGAAGTCGCTGCCGGTCTTGTCTATCGCGATGGCCGCTACCTGATCGCCCGTCGGAATCCGGGTGTGCATTTGGCAGGTTTCTGGGAATTTCCAGGCGGGAAATGTGAGGCGGGTGAAACCATGGAAGAGTGTCTTCGGCGGGAACTGTTTGAAGAACTGGGTATTCGTATCGACGTGCCGATACCATTTCAAATCATTCGGCATGAGTACGAGGAGAAAACCGTGGAGCTGCATTTCTTCCGTTGCCGAATCGAAACCGGACAGGCCACAGCTATCGACTGCGCGGAAATTCGCTGGGTTTGGCCACAGGAGTTGGGCAATTTTGAATTTCCTCCAGCAGACCGTCCTATCATTGAGGCGCTCCAGCGGCAGACGTTGGGGCAGATTTTATGAAAGTTGTCCTGGATATCGAGACGATTCAAGCGCCGCGGGAAGAATGGGCGCGATTGGCGGGAAAGCTTCCGTCGAGCGGAGAGCCTGGGCCGGCAGGCGAGGGGTACGATTTGTTTACGGCGGGGGCGGCTGAAGCTCAACGACTGGCTGAGGATGAGCAATATGCAAAGTCGGCTTTTGACGCGACGTATAGTCAGATTGTCTGTATCGGCCTGTTGGAATTTTCCGACCAGCTCGAACCGCGCGGGGCGGTAGCCTGGTACGGCGGAAATGAGCGGGAGTTGCTGCGGCAATTCTGGAGCCGTTTGGCGCAAAATCGTCCGTCGCTCTTCATCACTCATAACGGCCTGGGCTTCGACCTCCCGTTCATGAAGAAACGATCGATCATTCACCAAGTCAAGCCGAGCCTGGAGATCAACCTCGCCAAGTTTCGTACAGAGCCGGTGTATGACACCATGGCGATCTGGAGCAATTGGGATACGCGTGGGTGGGTCAAGCTGGATGTGCTGGCGCGCGCGCTGAATGTCGAGACGAAATCCGGTAGCGGGGCTCAGGTGGCTGAGATGTGGGGGAGGGGACAGGGGCAAGAGTTGGCTCGGTACTGCCTACAAGATACCTATGTGACCTATGCCTGTTATTGCCGGATGAATTTTCGGCAGCCTCTGTCCAGTGAAGTGGTCTTGCTCCAGCCGGAGTTGCTGAGTGTCGATTGATGAAAACTAGCGAGCCCTGGTCGCCTGCGCCGATTTCTTCTTCGGTGCCGGTTTACCGGAGACCTTGGTCAGCCTGAGCGCTTTAATTTCCTCATCGCGATCCCGGAGTTCGCGCTTCATCCATTGCGACTCCTTGCGAAGCATCGCGATCTCGGAGTTCTTCTTGGCGAGCGCCTCTTTTGCCACCTTCAAGTCACTGAGTTTCTGGGCCAAGAATTCGTCTTGTGCGACTTCCTGCCCCGCACTCGCAGAGATCGCCTGAGCGTTTGCCGGGGTAGACGCCGCCATGGAGGCGATTGTAGTGCTTGAGGAAGCTTTTGCGGTCGGCATGGCCTCGGGCATCGGGGTCTTGGCGAGCGCATGATAGTCGATGATCATCGTCATGGCGCCGGGCGCATCGCCGGCGATGTGGGCCGGAGCGGGTTCGGTGCGCGCCACCGACTCAGGCATAAACCCCGTCTGTGCGGCGCCTTCTTCAATGGTCACGTAGATCGATCCCTTCTGCACATAAATACTGCCCGTGATGGGTTCAGAGCCTGACCCTGCCGATGAGGATATGTTAAACCCAACAAGCTGTGCGGGTTTTGCTTTGGATAAGCCTTGCGCGAGCAGGGGAGAGAGATATTCTGCATCCTCATCGCTGAAAATTCTCATCGGCTTGCTGCCACCAACAGGCATTCCCGAAGATTTGCCCATGTCGTCTTTGCGGTATAACCCTTTCACGATCTTTGTGATGGTTTGTTGATCGATGACAGCGGGATGGCTGGCGTCAAACGACCAATTGGCTACTTCTTCCAAGTAGACGGTGCCTTTCGTATTCTGACTGAGGGTTGTCTCTGTTCCACTCGCGCAACCGCTGATGACAAGGGCGCATGCGGTGGCGATCCCAGCGAGGCTCTGGATCATCGAGCGATTCGTATTCACACGCGGAAAGCAGCTGCTCATCTCGACACTCCTTCTTTCAGGACAGGCGTATAAGTGGTGATCCGTGGCGAGGCGTTTTGTCGGTATGCCAGGCGGATTACCAGATTCCCAGGCCCATCAATGCCATGCTCAGTGCAATCCATCCGAAGATTCCCAACGCAATGAGGGTTTCTAGACTTATGGAGGGAGCAGCTTTTTCTTGTACGCGGGCCTCTTGCTTCTCGATCATGACTATCTCCAAGAGTGATAGTGTTCAGGTACGTAGTTGCGATCCATGTGGATAGCAAGGACTATGCCTTTGGAGAGATGGAGCAACTCCGCGATGTACAAGAGCAAAATCTAGAAGAGGAGAGGAATGATTACATGCGCAGTGTGGATGACCTTGAGCAGGAAGTGACTGAGCCTATGTGATTGATAATGCAGCGATTAGTTGTAGGATTCACAGGGTTATTTTTTTGAACGTCGCGTGGAAATCACCTAGTCATGGATGGATGATTATACGTATGGTGCTCTCACAGTATTTCTTGAGTGCGGTGAGCAGGAAGGGGAGATCACAAACAAAACTTGTGCACGGGTGTTCGTTTTGGAGCGTCTTCTCCAGAAATGTCCCTGGAAAAGTCGGATGGGCTCCCACGAGTCACGCCATCGGCGGACTTTCTGCATACAAGGTTGTGGAAGATGCATCGTAGATGGCAAGGGAAACCATGTCTCCCGGTCGAGAGGATATCGTACGTTTGTCCCAGATGACGGTGATGTTGCCATCCGATTTCCCCATTCCTTGCGCCGCGGATCGTTTCGCGTCCCCTTCGACCAGGACAGGAAGGGTTGTCTTCAAAAACTCCCGGTTGCGCTCGTAGGAGATGTTCCGCTGGAGGTCGAAGAGTCGTGTAACCCGTTCAGTCTTCACGCCTTCTGACACATCGTCCGGAAACTTGCGTGCCGCGATGGTGTGCTTTCGCTCAGAGTATTTAAAGATAAATGCGGAGTGAAACCGTATTTCCTCAACAAGCCGGTAGGTCTCGGAAAAATCCGCATCGCTCTCCCCACAGAACCCTCCAATAATATCGGTGCTGAGCACGATGTCAGACCGCATGGCGCGGATACGCTCGACCAAGGCACGATACTCTTTGTTGGTGTAGGTGCGATTCATCAAGCCCAGGATGCGGTCGCTGCCGGATTGAAGCGGCAAATGAATCTGTTTACAGATATTGGGATGTGCCACTACGGCTTCGAGCAACGGGAGTGGAAAGTCTTTGGGATGAGGGGAGGTAAACCGCACACGTTGGATGCCTGGTACATCCGCCACGGCGGTGATTAATCGTGCAAAATCCCAGTCGCCGAACCGGTAGGAATTGACGTTCTGCCCCAAGAGTGTAATCTGCTTGAAGCCTTGCTCAGCGATCCGCTGGGCTTCCTGAACGATCCCCTCTGGGTCGCGGGAACGTTCACGGCCTCGAGTGTAGGGGACTACACAGAAACTGCAGAAATTGTCACAGCCTCGCATCACGGCGATCCACGCGTTCACCCCGTCGGTTCGGTCCGGTACCACATCGTGATAGGTTTCATATTCCGAAAGGTCGACCGCAAGTCCCTTCTGATCCAGCCCCTCTTCTTGAGAGAGCATCGCGTTGCGGATCAACATCGGTAGCTGGCGATAGGCATCGGGGCCTGCGAGCACATCGACCAGCGGTTGAATATCCGTCAGTTCCTCTTTCAGGTTTTGCGCCATACAGCCGAGGACACCGACGACCAACGGTCGCTGCTGCTTAAGCTTCTTCAGTTCAGATAGGTGTTTGTAAACTTTATTGTGGGCATTCTCCCGAATCGCGCAGGTGTTCATCAGAATGACATCTGCGCGTTCGCGCTCGTCGGTAAAGACAAAGCCATCCTGTTTCATCAGCGAGCGAACGAGCTCCGAGTCGTACTCGTTCATCTGGCAGCCAAAGGTTTCAAGATGTACCTGAGCCGGTGTAGATCGAGTCGTCATAGAACAGGCACTCCTTGCATGGGCTGACGGCGCTCTGCCAGCTGACCCACCGCCCAACGATCCGATGCTCCGATGATCCGAACTTCCCTCAGGTCATTGGTGAGGTCGATGTTCGATGATACGCCCACTTTCAAGAAGTTTTCTGTCACCCCTAACCGGAAACCATCCTGTACTCCTGACTCAAAGAGAACGAGTACGGTAGAGCCGATATACCGTTCCGCAAAAGCCAAGCGTTTCAGGCGGGACAGTCCAGCGAGTACCTTTGCACGCTGCCGAGCGACTGCGATCGGGACCTGGTCTGGCAATTTCATCGCCGCTGTGCCGGGTCGTGGCGAATAGGTAAAGACATGGTAGTAGGAGAAAGGCAGCTCCTGCGCGATGCGCAGGGTGTGCTCAAATGCGTCGTCGGTTTCTCCGGGAAACCCTACCATCAGATCGGTCCCTAGCCCAAGTTGAGGAATCTTTGCGACCGCCCGCTGGAGCAGACGGACATACTCATCCGCGTTGTACGGGCGATTCATGGCCGACAAGATGCGGTCATCTCCGCTCTGTAGGGGGATATGGAGATAGGGGCAGAGCTTCGATGAAGATGCCATTTGATCGAGGAGGGCATCCGTGATCGTCGTCGGCTCGATAGATGAAATCCTGATTCGATCGAGTCCTTCAACTTCTTCCAATTCTGCGATCAACCCGACCAGATCGAGATCGCCCTGGCGGTATTGCCCGACGTTGACGCCTGTCAGCACAATTTCCTTGTAGCCTCCTGCTGCAAGCATCCTGGCTTCTTGAATCACATCATCCAGGAGGCGACTCCGTTCATGCCCGCGCGCGAAGGGGATGAGACAGAAGCTGCACATCACATTGCAGCCGTCCTGGATTTTGAGCAGCGCTCTGGTTGAGTCCGGCTCGCCATACTCCGGCAGAGTAAAATCTTCCCGGTCGATGGTGCGAGTATGCAGCACTTCCGGGGCTGGTTGCTTTTTTAGCGCATCGGGAGCTGGAAGAAATGAGGGTAAATCCCATTTGAATTGATTGCCGACGATCAGATCGATTCCTGGAATGGTGCGCAACTCGTGAACGCCGGTCTGGTCGTAACAGCCGGTCACTGCGACAAAGGCATCGGGGGAATGTCTCAACGTCTTGCGGATAACGTATCGGCAGGTCCGTTCTGCCTCATCAGTGACAGAACAGGTATTCACAACGAGCAAGTCGGTCGGCTCACCGAACTCGACGACACGGTAACCATCACGTTGCAAGCGAGCCGCGAGCACCGCTGTTTCTGCTTGGTTCAGCCGACAGCCGAGTGTATGGAGAGAAGCACGTTTCATAATAGCTGGGGCATTATAGGGAGTTCCGCGCGATAGGAGCAAGGATCTCCTGCGAGTTCTCCGCCCGTCTACGCAGAAAGCCCCGGCTGTAAAGCTATGGGGCTCCATGTGAATAGCTCAAACTCGATCTGATATTCGGTATGGGGTTGGGTCGAGAAGTTGGTTCTGGAAAAGGCAAGATTTACTGTCGCGCGATGGCCGCTCTCGGCCAGGAGCGGAAGTTCGGCACCAAGATCGCGCCGCCGTAAAGTGATCCTCAGCCGTCGCATTAACGCCCGACATCACGGCTGCCGCAGGCAGTCCCGTGCATGGACCTGTTAGGCGTCTGCGCGGTTTAGCAACCGGAGGACTGTACGCTTGCAGTCCAGATGCCGGCACTCCCGAGGAACTTAAAAAATGCGCTTGCATGATTTGATTTTCCGTCTTAGGTTCCGAATCCGAACGGGGCGTCTGATGTGTTGTTCACAGTCTTGTACCACCTCGTGTCACTGGGATTAGCTCCGCAATCGTCTTGTGCCCAAGTCTCGATAGTGTTCCATGACATAACCTCCCCGGTTCCGGCATCAATGAGCCTTGCCGTCCCGTTGAATGTTGACTCCCATTGAAACGGGTATTGAGTCCGATGGAAATCCCAACTCGTTATGACTAGTTTCAGTGCACGTTGTATTGATGGACTGCCACCCGTACCTTGCGTCAAGGTTATCTTTCCCTCCTTTACCACCTCCATATTCTTCGTGGGTTGCGTCGACGAGCAGGCTGCGAGCAGTAGCACTGAAAGTAGTACTAAAATTCGTTGCGCGGGTGAAAACTTGCTATTCATAATTCCTCTTGATGTGGTTGGTATGACATTGTGGCGGTAGCGCGAACGCTACGCCAGCTAGTTAGTCTCCGATCGGCTCTTCGCCAGTAGTTATGGACCCATTGGGATGAAAATACACCGGCGATTCTTCGAAAATTGCAGCGAGTGCTGCGAGGTCAGCTGATGGAACGGTTATCCAGTTGCTCCAGCTGCCGTTTACGACCTTGATTCGATAGGCGCCGCCGGTCTGTTGATGCCATCCAAGCGCGAACTTTTCTATGAGAACTGCCATTGCAAACTCCTTTCAGAGTAGTTGGGGAAGTAGTTCTATCTGACGCCTAACGTGCGAGCTCAGGGGAGCGCCGTAAGCGGCGCGTCCCGCTGGAGCGATTTGTTGGGCCGCAAATTATTACTTTGTCATCCCCCCGTCAACTATCTTGCTTTCTACTGGAAAGCTAGTGGGGGAGTTTCGGTCTGGTTCACCGTTCACTACTGGGTACAGAATTGCAGATGGTGAGCAAATGACTTGCTTCACCCCTTTATCGGCAGACAATGCCGCTATCGCCGTCCCAAGACTCGCGATTGCGGTGATTGTCTCGGGTACTTTCGTATCAACCTTTTGACCAGCGTTAGTCAGAATGCCATTGGAAAATGCAACAGAGAGGTCTGACGAGCCATAACCGCTCTTAAATTTCACAAACTTCCTGTCACCAGGAAGAGATATTAGCGTGGCGGTAGACACGCAATCCTTGTTCACTGAAACGAACAGATACGGCTTTGGCTCGTAGAAAGAAATTCCTTGCTCACCAAAGTCCAGACCTGCACATCCCCCCAGAACTGTTGAAGCTCCGAGCAAAACAGTAATCTTTGCGTATTTCATAACACCTCCTCAGTTAATCACCTGACTCTCGTTGCGGCCCATCGACCATTCATCACGGATTCTTATGCGGATCGGCGTAAGGTCCCCTCCTTGAGAAGGTTCACATCCCTAGCCCACTGCAAACACCCGCCAGACTCCCTGAGACGTTCTTGGGTCGAGGACTGCTATCGGCCGAGTGTGGAAAATTGGCGCCGAGTTCGCATCGCTATAAAGTGGTCCTCAGCCCTGTCACATTAACGTAGAGTTAACCGGGCGACGATGGCAGGCCCGCGCGGTGCATGATGAACCAAGGCGCTGCGCGGGCCTGGTGGCCTACCGTTGGCGCTCCGGTTGAACGACATGTTAGACCTCACCCGATCCACTTTCGAACTGTGGATGCAGATAGGACGGTAATAACAAACAGCACTGCGCTAATCCAAAAGCAGGTGTGCTCAATCGCGGCCCAGTGTCTGCCCTTCAGGAGCTTCAAGCCATTTGGTCCTTGCTTCCCGTCCTACAGTTGCCCGTAGGTTTCGCATTCGGTGCTTGAGCTTGCAACGACAGCTCCAGCTACCCCAGCGGCAAACATTGCAAGTGCAGATCCAACAAGTGCAAGCGGGGAGCCAATGAGCTTCGCTAGGAATTGACCTTCCTCTGACTTTGCGGCTAGTCCAACGAGCGCCAGTAGACCCGCGGCGACCGAGAGGTATATGCCAATGTGGAACTTCGTGTAGTCGTACAGACGTTCAAGCCGTTTGTCTTCCAAGTTCATCTCCTGCGACAAGCAATGCGATTGTAAAGGCGTGCCACGTGCGATGCCTCACGTTGTGAGGCCTGCGGCCTTCTTCAGCCCCTGCGCTAGCATACCGATTGAGTGATTTCTGACTAGGTTCCAGGATGGGTCGAAGTTGTACCGGTACTCCCAAACAGACGGATGCTCCGTATAGCGCAACAAGCGACTTGTTACTAGCCGAACAAGCGCAAGGATCTCGCCGTGCTCGAATACTCTATTGATGCGAAGATTGTGGGCGTTGCAGCTGCGAATGCCCCGGGGAACTACACTCCAACCGGTTACGGGGGAGGCGTCGAACGCAAATACCTCTGAGACCTTTGGTCCGCCGGAGGCAAAGGGCTGCTGAAACGCGTACGCAAAGTGTTGCGCTAGTCCACCGCCCAGCGAGTGTCCTGTAGCGACAAGCTTGATTGGATCACCACTTGCAGATAGAAGCTGTGCGTTGCCTACTTTGATCTCATAGCGTGCAGGGTTCGTGGCGAGTCGCTCGTAAAGTTCGCGTGCCACCTCATCCGCAGCGATCGTGTACTGGTCCTCAAAGCTTGGGAGGAAGCGGAGGAACCAGCGGAGATTCGCTCGCCAGTCAGACATTGAGGTGAAGTTTGTTCCTTCAAACACCACAGCAATGGCTTTTGGTTGCTCTTCTCTCTCCCATACGTCTACGTACAGTCCACTTGAACTGAGCTTCTCTAAGAGTTCGTCGCTTGGGAAGTCCGCCCACCGGGACCATCGCGGCAAGCTGGGGCTCGCGGTCAATGTTGGTCCTGCGTCGTCGCGGTCGCCATGGCGTGCTTTGAAGCGTGCCTTTTCATAGGCTGCGCTACTCATTGCAGCATATTCCCAATGAAGGGGCGCATAGTTGTCTGCTGGCTCAGGTGAGTTGTAGGCCCTCTTTGCTGGGTCTCTGACGAGGACTTCAGTAGCAGGCTGTCTTCGGAAGAGTCGAAGCATGCTGTCTCCAGTGGCATTTGTTAGGCCTAACAATGTTTAGCATCCCCGTCATACCTTGTGCCGAACAGAATGCTCAACTGTTCGATGGCCGATAACTGCGCTCCCGACCACCAGCACGATGTTCTCCAACTTCTTCTCTGTGCCATCGGGAAGTTGATACAGAAGTTGCTCGCCTCGATTAGCCAGCTCAATAAATCGTTTCCCTTCTGCATCGTACGTACCTTCTCCGCGCGCGAGAATCCTGGCACCGGTTCTTCCCTCGGTTGTTGCGTCTGCGCACGGCAACTCTATGGTGAATGTGACGTACAAGTACGACGGTTTCTCTGTGACAAAAACGTCGATTGTGACTTTCGGTTCACCACTAAGCGTAAACGAGTGCTTGCCAGCCTTGTCCCGCATCTTGTCGCCGTGAATGTTCATGTACGCGTCCATGAGTGAGGCAGGATCGATCTTCACTCCTGTTCCAATCTGCGACAGTAAGTCGCGAAGCGAAGGAAAGATCCTGAATTCGTTCGCTGCGCTGCTGACGTCTTTCGCGAGTTCATCCGCAAGGCCGAGCTTTGGATCTCGGTTCTTGTAGAACGCTTTGTCCTCCGTGACGAGAAAAACATGCTCCGTTTTTAGCATTGCCAGGCAGTCTTCCCATAGAACGCCGTCTTTGAACTGCTGATTCTTGTCGCTAGGAGGTAGCTTACGGACGGCACGAATGAGCGAGGCCTTCGCGCTTTCCACGGTAAACGGATACTCCTGGATCTCGACGCCGAGATTCGAAAACACCTTCGAGATTAGTTTCTCGACTTCTTCTTCGGTCGGGAGCACCACTTCCTTCAGACGACCAAAGACTGCGAGAAGTTGCCGATGGCTCGATCGGATACCTTCGATGTGATCCGCCAAGGTAGTGCGCAGATGAAATTCTGTCTCCAGCTTCACGACTTCCGGAAGCCCTATGCGCCCCTTCTGCTCGCGTAAATAGAAACGCACTGCGCTGCCTACGTTCGACGCTAAAGCGAGGTCGGATATCCAGATGTTCGTGTCGAAGATGATGATCATGAGCGGCTTCCGAGATGCTAACAATGTTTAGGCCGATCCGAATAAGAGCCGGATTTGCCATTTTCTGTCCGTATAAGACGCCACTATGGTTCGTGAACAATACGCCGTAACTGGTTCCGATTCAATGAGTTGCGACTGGGTGACCATGTATCACGGGTTGTTATACGGATCGGTGTAAGCCCCCCTTCTGGTAGCGGTCGGTCATGTACTTCTGCTTTGGGTCGAAAAGCGATCGTTTGACGCATGGACCAGAGTTGTTTGTCACATCGCATTACACAGGGAAACCACGATAAGAACGAAACGAGAAGGACATAGGGAGCTCGCGGGGAGGCGTATTCTATGAACGCTTGAAAGCTAAGTCCAACGCCGCTTGACGTGCAACGACCGACTGGTTATTGCCCATCCTAAGGTCGCCACCGATTCCCGAAATGGTCCAGCTAGCCAGCTGAGTCCTAACAGACCAGGTGGTACAACAACTCCCGGCTGGTCAGCCCACTGAGATGCACGGGGACTCAGATCACAGACGGTCGGGCTCGCTCCCATGACAGTTGTTTTCATAGATGACCCTGAGTTTAATGGCTAGCCTGAGAATAACTAGAAATGCTATGTTCAATCCAGAAGGTGATGAGTCCATCCACCGAGGATCTTTAGGATTTATTGGATAGCGAGCATGCATCTAGACGATACTGCCAAATCGCTAACTAGAGTGGCAGTCATAGGTATCGGTGAGCATGCCGAGACGAAGTTGCTTCCGGCAATTCGTGCTGTATCGAAGTTGTGGTTGGTGGCGGTATCCAGTCGCGATGCCATCAAAGCGAAACGGATTCTTGATCGGCACCCCGGCATTAGCATCCACGCGTCGCACACCGATGAAGCCTTGTACGAGTCGGCGGATCTGATCGTTGCCGCCGGCCCCCCTCAGTTCAACCAGAAGATCATTGACGCTGCATTACGCCGAAACAAGCACGTACTATGCGAAAAGCCGCTCGCGACTGATCGAAGCACGCTTGCACACCTTCTCGGTGTTGCCGAGACAGCCGGCTCGGCTATTACTGCAGTCGGACTGAATCTCAGATTTTCGGCCACAATAAGGGAGCTAATCGCGCGTGGGGAGCATGATCCAATAGCCGCCATCCACATCGAATATGCAACAACGAAGCCCGTTACAGTCGCATGGGGAGCCCTTAACGTTGCGGCGTCTTGCACGTTGTGGCACGCTATCCACGTTATCGATCTGGCTCAGAGTTTCCTAGGGCCAATACGACTGTCGCAGATAAGACAAATGGAGTTGGATGAGCCAGGCATAGCCATTGAGGTGCAACTGCAGGGCAATCGATGCTGCGGATCTATCTTGTTGCACAACTGTGCGCCAGCTTTCTCATTGACCATTCGCACGATGCATCGCAGCGGTACGATCGCTACGTTGACGGACTTAAAATCATTGACGTTGTCCAAGCCTAAGCACATTTCGGCAACGTCGAGTCTTTACCGGGAGCAGCCCCGCTCGTATTCCCTGGGTACACTGGCCGATGACATCGACAGCGCCGGGTACCGCACCATGTTTGCGCACATCGCGCACAGCATTGAGACTGGCGTGCAGCCTCTTACGTCATTCCAAAACACGGCCAGCGCACACACATTGCTCTTTGAACTCATTGATGCCGTATCGCTGGATCCAGGCAACGAAAGAGAAGCATGAATCTCCGGTTACTATATCAACAAGGTGCCGACCCCGGGCTGGAACCCCTTCCCGAACTGAGCCAACTCAGCGACAACAGTGCCGGACACACGATGGGTAATAAGTTGGTCGACTATGTCAGCACTAAGTTCACAAAGGAACAAAAAGTCGCGTTCACAACAGCGCGGAACCTTAAGTGGCGAATCCGGGTCATCGGCGCCTACAGCGGGCACGAGTCACTATGGATGGACGTTTTGGGCGAGACCTATCCATCCGACGCGAGCATCAAACGCTTCCTGCCACGGCCAGCGGTGGTCGGTCACAAGAAGTTCAACAAGCACCGTCCGTATATGTTGATCACACAGCAACCCAGTGGGGACCTTGTCTTGAATGTTGTCTGCTTCCCATCGCGTGAATACACACAACAGGTTGCGGGTCTGGTGCAGGCTTTGTTCAAATACAACTTGCTTGACCAACTTACATCGAACGGATCTCCGGGCCAAGACATTGAGGTACGCGTGTTTCCACAACTGGAGGATAAAGTTGGCAGTTGGACTGGTCTACACAACTCCCTACGCCATATCCCTCCTGATATCCTGAAGCGCGGAATCGTTGTATTCGGCTACGTTGAAGAGATAGCCAATGTACTCAAGAGGCGTCCGAACGACTACTCGCTCGTAGCATTGGAAGACTCCAACGCGTTCGCGGTCGACAGAATGTTTGAAATTGAGGCATACGCCCACGACAAGGGCAATTTCTTTCTATTGACGTTCGGCTTCCATCACACCTATTGGGGCAGTTCCAGCGCGAAGTTGCTCGCAGCATTTGTTGATGCAGGCGTTAAGCACGCGATCTATTTTGCCAAACTCGGCTCGCGAATTTTTGTTGGGCCTGATTACAAAGACCCATTAAACCCTGGACGGGGAATCACCGGCGGACTGACGACGCCGGGTGGTCCGTATTATTGCGTGCATTATGACGCCGTGTCGCCTAAATATAGGTTGTCGCGTAAGGTCCAGCCGCCCAAGCTAATCCCGTCCGTCTACTATGACAGGTGTAGTGCCATTACGAAGACGGAGATCCATATTTCCGTTCCATCAGTCATCGGCGAAACAAGGACCCAGGAACAAGCGTACAGGGGTATCAATCCCGTCACCGTAGACAACGAGATTTCGTTTATGGCCTATGCTGTATCGCGTTCAAATAGGGCTGCTACGTTCGATTGCGTCCATGTAGCTACGGATTTTGTCACAGCAGCCTACTCGACTCACTGGGACAAGCAAGGAGGGTTGGATCAAGACAATCGGAGCAAGAAACGCGATCCATTGCGTATTGGCGCCGAGTTTCTTATCGAAGCTATTGAAGAAATCAAAAACACCGCGCCGAGACGTTGCGCCGGAGTAAAAGAACTGCGACGGAAGGTCAAAGCAATGCCCGCCACTAGCCGTGATTACCTGCGCCTCCATGCAAAGCCACCCGCTGATTATCCACCCTGGATGCATCCGATACGTGAATACGAGCGGTTGGCTACGCTCCCGGCCGAGCGGAAACCTCTGCTTGCCACTGCAAAGTCATTGCTATCACTCAATAACATTTACGACCTTCTCTCAGACGCGTTGAACAACTCGAGCTACAACATCGATATCAAGGGAAACCCGGGCGGCGGCAAATCGTTGGCCGTAAATGCCCTGTATTACGAGCTGCTGGATCAATTCCGAACTCGCCATACTCCCCTTCGCCCTCTGCTGTTGGATCTTAAGCAACTTGAACGCTACGCTATCGAATCGACTGAGGCGGTGCCCAACGGTCTACTCACAAAGCAACACAAGTATCTTGAAAACGAGCTGGCTAAAGCGGATCGCATCGTCTCGGCTGAGTTGTCCGCTGGCCCGACGGCCATCATCATTGACGGTATTGATACTAGCTCGCCTGCTTACGCTCTGCATAGAGGCCACTTGAGCAAGTGGCGAAAGCAGGCTCCGCATGCCGGATCGAAGGTGATCGCGTTCTTGCGCAAGTCCGAATGGATCAGGGGGATTACTCACACATCCAAGGATGATCCT
This sequence comes from Nitrospira sp., assembly GCA_005116885.1. Lineage (GTDB taxonomy): Bacteria > Nitrospirota > Nitrospiria > Nitrospirales > Nitrospiraceae > Palsa-1315. The sequence continues at coordinate 76,645 of SWDP01000036.1, read as the reverse complement.
GAAGAGTACCGCATAAACATCAATGCTGCGGAGCTGGTCTTATCAGGCAGCGAGCACCTGCTGGACGCAGTGTGTGCTGTCTACGGCAAAAACCGATCAGACTTCTCGATGGCTCTAAATTGTGCGCGCGATTACACGGGAGAACGTTCCCCGTCGCTACGCACCGTAGTGCATTACTTGCAGGGCAAGGCAAAGAAAAACTACTTTCTCGATATCACCCGTAACTATTTTGGCACCAAGGATCATTCCAGCGTAGAGCATGAATGCGCTGCCGAGATTGCCTATTCGATTGTTGTAGACAAAGTTCCGCCAGAGAATGCGCGGCTCAGCTGGTCTCGACGACTTGTTTCTGGAAGCGACGAGATCACAGCATATTTCGCAGCCCGGCTGATTCAGCAACGCATCCAATCCCTCTCCACGCGCCCGCGTCGACTCAGCGTTAACGATCTGAAACTCATGGATCGTGTGTTCAGCCATCACATCAACCATCAACTCAAACGCATCATGACCGAGTCACCAGAGATCGAATACAGGACTGCCGCTGCAATCCAGTCTGTGTGGCGCAAGCTGACCAAATCATTTGCCGTTCAAGATTTCATGCACTTCAAGTCGGTATTGATGTACCTGTGCGGTCGTTTCACAACGGAGCCTGCGTGCAAAATTGGGGCGACAATACTCAAAGAGGCGCTGCTCAATCTCTCGGATACCGACTTCTCCGGCGGCAATCTCTCGCTACACCGGACCGTCCACATAAGCCTCATGATCCTCGGTGAGAATGGCGCCAAGTACTTCCGCTATCTCCGGCAAAGGCCCAATTTCGATGCCATCAATCGTGGGTTCCATCTCACCTACTATCACGACCAGGACTACAGCGATCCGAGCATGGAATCGGCCGATCGGGGTGGTCCATTTCATAATACCCTCTCACAGTTTGATCAGATGTTGCAGCCCGGGAAAGCGCGCGAAGCGGTGCACGCCATCACCGCCTATACGGTGATCTCGCTTTGTGTCAATCGGTTCAAGAAGGGCTGCCTGGAAGATACGTTGAAGTTACCCTCGGCTATTTCTCTACTTCAGACCCTAGCGAATAAGGAGGGGATGCCATCAGAGGTGCACCACTATGCTCGTTGGGCGGCCCACTACCTACATTCGGGAGTTAGCATAGTGGTACAGGCAATCATTGGTCTGAAACGTGAACCGCGTGCAGGATGGAATTATTCCTCGAGCAGTCGCTCGACGCCTGAAGCAGAAAGTGTAGCGGATCATTCTATGGGAGCCATCTTACTCGCCCGCGCCTTCCTACCCAATGACTCGTCGCATCTGGATGAAACCGACCGGCTGCTTGGCAGCTATTCGAAAGCTACGGTAATCCGGATGCTTGAAGTACACGATTTGGCGGAGGGTTTGCTGGGAGATAAGGTTCAACCGATGCGGACCCAGAAGGACGATGAGAACGAACTAGGTGTTATGGTTGGGATTTCTGCGCTTGCAGCCGCAGAAGGCGTGCCCATACCCATGCATGTCTGTTCCGATATGGAAGAACAGCTGGCCGAATTCCAGGCGGAGGAATCATTGAACGGGAAGATCGCAGCAGATATCGACCGAATTGAAAGCCTCTTTCAGCTTGTGGTTTACAGAGCCGATCCCAATGTCTCAATTCCAGACAGCGAAAATTTCGTCAAAGAAGTTCGATCCAGGCTTTCTACCCGCACGGTCCAAAGGATCTGGGACGGTCTCGATCAGGAGCTTAGGGGCAAGGATCTTAAATCTCTTTGTGCGCTACCCAGATAAGGGACTTGATCTAATCTGGAGCCACAAAGCAACTGTCTTGACCGGCAAGCCTCACTTGCGGCTACCAGATGCTACGGGACATGATGCTTCCATTGCGTAGAGAATCGTGGGCAGTTCCCGAATTCAGGCCGTCACCATCAACTGCTTTGCCTCCCCCCTGATAGAAGGTGCGAATTACCAAGGTGGATCAGCTTGCCCAAGGGGCAATCGAAATACTGAAGGGGTGTATCCGTGCGCCAAGATTCATTGCAAGGGCGAACGGCTACCCGAAGTGCGGTCCGTACCTCTTCGCTCTCTGCGGCCTTGACGGACGGCCTTAAACCGCAGAATCTAATTTGTTACATGCACATTGTTCGTTTGCCATGGGTTGAAGGCCTTGAAAGGCCATGGTAGAGTTCGTCCGCCTGCCTACCCCATTACGTGAGAGTCTGTTGTGATACCGTCGAAGTTGGGGGCTTCCATTTTCCTGGTCTCTCTTCTTCTCCTCCCTGTGTCCGGTGGGTGGACGAAGGAGGTTCTTCCTCTCGAACCTGATCTCGCGACAAGAATCGACGAGCTCTACGATCACGAGGCGCGGTTGTTCCTCATGCTGTACTCACTCAAAGGTAATGGCCAAGTCGATTACGTGACGGGCCGTGTAGTCGAGGACTATTCGCGCAGTAGCTATGGCAATCCTGTCTATCGAACGGAAGCCCATCCCTTGTTCTACTGGTGGAACCACACCATGTATAACGATCCGGAGCAGGATGGTGTGAATGGCAACGAACGGGTTTACCAGGAGCACATCGAGTTTGATATTTCGCGCTATAAGCCCTGTACCTTCAATGGCCAACCCTGCTGAGATTCGCTCCTCCTTCCCATCTTGATCGATCAGATTTCGAGAATGTCTGCGCCGCCTATCTATTCCGATGATATGCTGCCCCATCATGGGTACTAAAGCACCTTGATGAAAACAGGCTCGATCATTCAGGTCCTTGCGAACCGGCGCATCGCCATCATGTTGCCCCTGGGGTTTGCCTCGGGGTTGCCATTAGCCCTCACCTCCGGGACGTTACAGGCCTGGCTGACGGTTGCAGGACTCGACCTGAAGACTATCGGCATCTTTACGCTCGTCGGCCTTCCGTACACATTGAAATTTTTGTGGGCCCCATTGATGGATCGGCTGGTCCCTCCCTGGCTGGGGCGGCCGCGCGGATGGATGCTGGTGACGCAGATGAGCGTCGCGCTCGGATTGGCGGCCATGGCGATGACTGGGCCTGGCCAGCGCCCTGAAATACTCGGGGTTTTAGCCCTTGTTGTGGCCTTCCTCTCTGCCTCACTCGACATCGTATTCGATGCCTATCGAACCGATGTGCTCTTACGTCCTGAACGGGGATTCGGCGCAGCGGTGTGGGTGAACGGCTATCGATGTGCGCTGTTGATTGCGAGTGCCGGCGCGCTCCTATTAGCCGATTATATTGGCTGGCAAAACACCTATTTGCTGCTCGCTGCGCTCATGGCAGTAGGGGTTGTCACCATCCTTGTCAGTCCTGAACCGTCGGAGCCAGGTGCGGCTCCGGCGAGTCTAGCTGAAGCGATTGGTGGACCGCTGAAAGAGTTTTTTACACGCCCAGGGGTGATAGGAATTCTTGCCTTGATTATCCTGTATAAGCTTGGAGACGCAGTCGCGGCTTCGCTTCAAACGGCATTTCTTATTGGAGGGATGGGCTTTTCCGTCAGCGAAGTCGGGTATGTAAAGGGCCTCGGGATCGGAGCCACACTTATTGGCGCATTGGCCGGAGGTGTCGCCATGGCCAAGCTCGGAATGGTTCGATCACTCCTGCTTTTTGGTCTGCTCCAAGCGGTTTCGAACTTGGGATTTATGTGGCTTGCCTGGATGGGTAAGAGCTACATGGCGCTCATGACATCGATTCTTGTCGAGAATGTGACGGGTGGTATGGGTACCGTCGCATTTGTCGCACTCATTATGTCGTTATGTGACCATCGTTATACTGCCACTCAGTTCGCATTACTCTCTTCCCTGGAAGCGCTCGGGCGAGTGTTCTCCGGTCGCCCGTCGGCCGAGTTGGTTGAAATGGTCGGCTGGGCGCAGTTTTTCTTCTGGTCGTTTCTCGTCGCGTTACCCGGGATCTGGTTGGTATGGGTGCTTCGAACACAGTTGCATCGAGAGGTGGGTCGCGACGCGCTAGGCGTAGCCGGTTCAGCCGACCTTTGACGGCTGTATGCGTCGCTGGAGAAACAAAACGAACAGCATTAATGTCGGGAGGGGCGCTAGGATGAAGGGGACAAGCCACAGCCAGAAATTTTTCCCACGCATGCGGGCTTGATCGATCATCCAGACAAATACCCACACAATCAAGCCGATATAGTTGAGGGTCATCCAGCCGGTTGTATAGTTCGTGAGGTCGCTCGTGTTGTCCGGCGCTGTTTTAAAGAGATAGATCCCGAACATGACCACAAAAAGCCCTAATAAGGCCCCGACAAGGCGTTTGCTCCAGACAAACATGGTAATCCTCCAGATACAAGCAATGGGAGCAGCATAGTGGCTGCCTCACACTTCACTGCCGTAGGCTAGTCATCCGGCTGTCGTTTGTCAAAGGGGAGCTGCGCGCTTCCGTTTCGAGTGAATCCATAGAGCCATCAGTTCAGCCTAAGTAAGGTCCTGTATGAGTCTGCTACGGTTAAGCCTCATTGTGGCGGTATTGGCTGTAAGTATTGTGCTGGCCTTGACGAATCCCACTACGGACCACTATTTGGGTTTCCTACAAGCCGAGCTCACCAAGGCCATGGATCGAATGGATCAATCCACACCCCAACGGGAAGGAACAGTGGTCAGAAATATCTTTCGCAGGCATAGTCAGGAGCTGCTCAATAGCATGGTACGGCCTCACACCACACGCCAGAATTGGGGTATTCTCAGCCGGTTTGAAACTACGGTGCTGGGTACTCGAGTGGTGGTGATCGGTATCGGGAACCAGTTCATTCCCGTTGAAGGGGTGGATGAGGCCGTTCTGACCCTCGGTCGCCGTGTATTTTAGTTTTTTATACGGTCCGTGAATGCTAAATAGGGGCCTATTTAGGGTCGCACTTCTGTGAATAAGTCGGTCGTAATTCTCCAAAGTCGGTGTTTTCTCACCACTTGTTGTTATCCACAGAAACTCCTCTGTTTCCCCAGGCGCACCACTATATTTAGTGTTGACAATTCGTAGTGATCGCTATATATAGACAGCCTGTGCTCAACTTGAAATAATACCCACCAAAAGTAGGGGGTTGAAAACACTTAGGATATCGACTGAAAGTAAAGATGCAGACAGGCTATTTCAATTTGGGATCGAAAGCAGTTCCATCCTATACGCAGACTGGGGGGAAATCGTGAGAATAGAACGCCGATTTACACATCGCGGACACAGTCCTTATGAAGACCTACCGTTCGTGAAACGTTCGTCGGAAATTCGTAATCCCGATGGATCGACCGTGTTTAAATTGGAAAATATCGACATTCCCGAACCCTGGTCTCAGCTCGCGATCGATATTCTCGCCCAGAAGTATTTCCGGAAAGCTGGAGTGCCGCAGCGAGATGAGCAGGGGAATCCGATCATCGGGCCGGACGGCAAGCCGCAGTTGGGAGGAGAGCGTGATTCCCGACAGGTGTTTGAGCGGCTGGCCGGTTGTTGGACTTCTTGGGGGAAGGATTTCGGCTATTTCAAAACGCCGGAAGATTCCGATGCGTTCCATGATGAGCTCTGTTACATGCTTGCGCATCAGATGGCCGCGCCCAATTCTCCCCAGTGGTTTAACACAGGGCTTCATTTTGCGTACGGGCTTTCAGGACCTGCCCAAGGACATTTTTACGTCGATCCTAAGACCCGTGAAGTCGTCAAAGCCACCAATGCGTTCGAGCATCCGCAACCGCACGCCTGCTTTATCCAATCCGTCGACGACGACCTGGTCAGCGAAGGCGGCATCATGGATCTGTGGGTGCGGGAGGCGCGTCTGTTTAAGTACGGGTCAGGGACCGGCACCAACTTTTCCAAGCTTCGCGGCGATGCCGAGCCGTTGTCCGGTGGCGGACGTTCATCTGGATTGATGTCGTTCCTTCGCATCGGCGACCGAGCGGCTGGCGCCATCAAGTCAGGTGGGACGACCAGACGAGCTGCCAAAATGGTCTGTCTCGATTTGGATCATCCAGACATTGAGGAGTTTATCAATTGGAAAGTGGTGGAAGAACAAAAAGTCGCCGCCATGGTGACCGGTTCAAAAGTCTGCGCACAGCGCCTCAACGCTGTTCTCAAGGCCTGTCACGTTGTTGACGGAGCCGGTCAGATGAAAATTGAGGTCGATGCCAAGCAGAATCCGATCCTCAGGGAGGCGATGGGAGCCGCCAGGCGAGATGCGGTTCCAGAGGCCTACATCCAGCGGATGTTCTCCTATGCACAGCAAGGGTTCACGCATTTTGTATTTCACGAATACGACACAAATTGGGACGGCAAGGCCTATCAAACGGTGTCCGGTCAGAACTCAAACAACAGCGTACGCATTCCCAATGATTTCTTTGCGGTGCTGGAGGCGGACGGTGATTGGCAGCTCAAGCGACGGATCGACGGGAAAGTCTCCAAGACCATCAAGGCGCGAGATCTCTGGGATCAGATCGCGTGGGCGGCTTGGATTTGTGCGGATCCTGGCACGCAATACGACACCACCATCAACGAATGGCATACGTGTCCGGAGGACGGCCGCATCAATGCCTCCAATCCTTGCTCCGAATACATGTTCCTCGATGATACGGCGTGCAATTTAGCGTCGCTCAACCTTGCCCGGTTCTTTTTGACCGATGGCCAATTCGAGTTGGAGAGTTTCCGCCATGCTGTACGTCTCTGGACGGTCGTGCTGGAAATCAGCGTACTGATGGCGTCGTTTCCCAGCCGTTCTATTGCCGAGAAGAGTTTTGAGTTCCGAACACTGGGGCTGGGCTATGCCAACTTAGGCACGGTGCTGATGCGGCAAGGCATTCCGTATGATTCCCCCAAAGCGCTGGCCATCTGTGGTGCACTGACCTCCATTATGACCGGCGAGTCCTATAGCACCTCAGCGGAAATGGCCGCAGAGCTATCTCCTTTCCCTGGCTATGCCAAAAACCGCGACGCGATGTTGCGTGTCATTCGTAATCACCGGCGAGCCTCGTACAATGCCGCTCCGGAAGAATATGAAGGTTTGACGATGACACCGATAGGAATCCAGCCGGAGCACTGTCCTCCTGAGTTATTCGTGGCGGCGCGCCGTGCGTGGGACCGTGCGCTTGAGTTGGGGACGGCCTACGGGTATCGCAATGCACAGGTCACGGTGATTGCTCCAACGGGTACGATCGGGCTCGTGATGGATTGCGATACAACGGGTATCGAACCGGATTTTGCGCTGGTCAAATTTAAAAAACTGGCCGGCGGAGGCTATTTCAAGATCATCAATCAAAGCATACCCACTGCACTCACCACCTTGGGATATAACGAGTCTCAGATTCAGGATATCGTGAACTATTGTGTCGGACGACACACCTTGCAGACGGCACCATTCATTAACCATGAAGCCCTGCGGCGGAAGGGGTTCGATGACGCGGCACTTGCGCGAATGGAAGGCGGCTTGGCTCAGGCCTTCGAGATTCAATTTACGTTCAATAAATATGCGTTGGGTGAGAGTTTTTGCCGTGAGAAGTTGGGATTGACCGATGCGCAATTGAATGAGTCCAACTTTAACATGCTGAGGGCGTTGGGATTCACACAAGAAGAAGTCGCTGCCGCGAATGATTATTGCTGTGGGACCATGACGGTAGAGGGGGCTCCACATCTTAAGGCCGAGCACCTTCCGATCTTCGATTGTGCAAATCGTTGTGGCCGGATTGGCCAGCGGTATATCGCCGTCAACGCGCACATCCGCATGATGGCGGCGGCGCAACCATTTATCAGCGGTGCCATCAGTAAAACGATTAACATGCCGGCCGATGCGACCCTTGAAGAGGTCAAATCATCGTATCTCTTTGCCTGGAAGAGCATGGTGAAGGCCGTGGCTCTGTATCGAGATGGCTCGAAGTTGAGCCAGCCGTTATCAGCCTCGACGGATAGCGGTAAGACCATCGAGGCCTCGTCTGACATCATGTCGATTGCAGAAAAAGTTACAGAGCGGGTGTTGGTACGATACTTAGCAAAGCGCCGACCGCTCCCAGCCAGGCGTAATGGATATACACAGAAAGCCGTCGTTGGTGGTCACAAACTGTATTTACGTACAGGTGAGTATGAAGACGGGACGTGCGGAGAAATTTTCCTCGATATGCACAAAGAAGGGGCTGCATTTCGCAGCCTCATGAACTGTTTTGCCATTGCGATTTCACTTGGCCTCCAACATGGCGTTCCGCTTGAGGAGTTTGTCGAAGCCTTTGTGTTTACCCGCTTTGAACCGAACGGGCCGGTTAAACTGAACGACCGTATCAAGATGTCCACATCGATCATCGATTATATCTTCCGAGAGCTTGCGGTCACCTATCTCGACCGGTATGACTTGGCGCAGGTCAAGGAAGAGGATCTTCGAATGGACTCTGTCAAGAAGGATGAGCAAGATCCTGAGTGTGTGGAAGAGGAAGCCACTCCTGAAACGTTGGCGTCGACATCGATCAGTACAGAGATATTTCCTGCACGACGAGGTGCGATCCCGCGGCATAAAGGGAATGGCCATGGCAACGGAAATGGGAACGTCTCGCACACCGTCGAATTGAAGCGTGAAACGTTTACGTTAACGGCTGTTCAAGTGGCGCGCCAGAAGGGCTACGAGGGAGATCCTTGTTCTCAATGCAAGCAGTTCACCATGGTGCGGAACGGGACCTGCCTCAAGTGTGAAACCTGCGGCGAGACGAGCGGCTGTTCGTAAGAAGGGAACTCAAGTGGTACCCCTTGTGTGGGCAAGGGATTTTCATGATCTCCGATCAGGTCAACCGTTCGGTCTCGCAGCAAGAGGCGAAGTCGTTTCATTGTACGGTCATGATTTGCCGGACGACGTTTTCCCAACAATTTGAATGCGGCTTAGGGAGTAGAAGTCCATGCCTACAACGACACAATTAGTCATTAGCGGAAAAAGCAAACCCGGTGTTCTGGCGAAAGTGGCTCAGGTCCTTGGTGAGGCGAAGGTCAACATCAAGGCCTTTTCTGCTCCGGAAGTTGCCGGAACGGGGAAGCTGAGACTGCTGGTTGCAGATCTAGAAGGGGCTCGTGCGGCGCTGAAAGCAGCAAAGGTCAAGCATACAGAGGAAACTGCCTTGCTGTTGAGCCTCGAAAATAAACCGGGTGCGTTGAAAGAAGTGGCGGATCTGTTGACGAAGGCACGCATCAATATTAAATGCGGCTACTGCACCCCGTCTCGAGAGGGGAAACGTGCGATTGTCGTGCTGACTGTCTCGCACACAGCGAAAGCACTCACTATCTTACAGAATCAATCGCTCGACGAGTTTTAGTCGGATACTGAAAAAATCTGTCCGCAGATGTATGCCATTAAGAATCTTGTCTGCCGATATAGTTCTCTCGCAGCCTGCTAGGCATGTCACGTAGCACTCACGTCTGTTGGTCCCATGGTCTGGTCCTTCTTTTTGCCTCTCTCTCGATCGTGATGCTGGCCGCTTGCAGCGGCGCACCCAAACCTGTCTACTTCCCAGGCTATCCTATCGGGTTTGTCGAGCGCGGGGTTGCATCATGGTATGGCCCTGGGTTCCATGGAAACAAGACGGCGAATGGTGAACGGTACGATATGCACCAGTTGACGGCTGCTCATCGGACCTTGCCCCTTGGTTCGATTGCTGTGGTTCGATCAATGAGTACTGGTCGGCAGGTCACGGTTCGTGTTAACGATCGTGGTCCATTCGCGAGGGGGCGGGTGCTCGATCTTTCGCTCGCCGGGGCTCACGCGCTGGGAATGATTGGAGCTGGAACCGATGAGATAGAATTACGTGTCGTTGGGTATCAAGGACGGGCTGCTGATATGGGGGTCTTGCGAGTGCAAGTGGGGTCATTTTCTGATCAGCAGAATGCCGCAAACCTCTTAGAACGTGTGAAGCTGTTCTATCCCGGGGGAAGAATCCAGGTTGTCGATCTGCCTGAAGGAAAGCGGTATCGAGTACAGATTGGTCAGTTTTCAAGAGAGGCTCAAGCAGAGGACGCCGTCTCCCACCTCGAATCTTCCCTTGGGCTCCAAGCCTTTATATTTCGAGACGATGGATAATGAACGAAGATATTCTTACCCATCCTGCCCTCCAAATTCTTTTGTGTTTCCGAGAATATGCAATGCAACTAGCTGATATTGTAGTGCGTTTTCAGCATAAACTTGCTCGCTACTCCATCCCTATGGTAGATGTATAGTCCAATGGATACAGTTCCTATAGACCCCTATCACGTTACTCTGTTCCCCCAAATCTCACAATGCCGGGTCAAGGCAAGAGGGGCCAGCCCCTGGCCACCCTCATATTCCAGGCTGGCCGATATAGTCAGATGTCTCTAATGCAGTGCAATCTATGGATATTCTAATCCTCTTGGGTCTTATCGTTCTTTCGGCTGTGATATCTACGGCAGAAATCGGTTTTTTTGCGGTTAACTCAACGAAGCTGAAGGCGCTTGCGCAAGCTGGGAATACTCGAGCGAAGTTGGCGCTCCATCTCCGTAGCGACCCTCAAAAGCTCCTCTCGACTATTTTGGTCGGTGACCGTCTGGTCGGCGTGGCGACACCGATGTACGCCACCTTTTTGACCCTGAGTATCTATGGCGGTCAAACTATTTTTGACGAGGCGCTTGCCGTCATGGTCGGTCTGCTGACGTTTGTTCTCTTGGTAGCCGTCGATGTCATTCCTAAAACGCTCGCCGCCAAGTTTGCGGTTCCGGTCACCCTGAACATGGCCTACCCCGTCTATGCTGTGCAGCTGCTTCTCAAGCCCTTGTTATTTATGATCGTGCCGATGATCTACAAACTGACAGGAGGGAAGGGTCTGACGCTTCCCCTCGTCACTGAGGAAGAGTTGAAGATCATGCTGGATGAAGGAGGGAAGACCGGGACCATTGAGGTTGAGAAGGTGAAAATGATCAAAAACGTCTTCCAACTCAAAGACATCACAGCTGAGGACGCCATGACGCCTCGTCTCTATGTGTTTTCATTGGATGGGAATCTGTGCCTGAAGGAGGCTCAGGAACTTCTCTATAACTCAAAATACTCTCGGATCCCTGTGTATGACGAGACGCTCGATAACATTACGGGCATTCTCTACAAGACAAGGGCGTTGACTGAACTTGCGAAGGGGCAGAATGAGGGGAAGCTCAAAGACATCGCCTATCCTCCGCTGTTCGTTCCTGCTGGCAAGACGGCGGACGACCTGATGAAGCAGTTTCAACAGGAGAAACGGCATATGGCCGTTGTGGTCAATGAGTTCGGTGGTGTCATGGGGATCGTCACTCTTGAAGATCTTCTCGAGGAGGTAGTCGGGGAGATCATGGATGAAACCGATATTACGGAAGAACTGATCAAGCGGCTAGGGAAAAACCACATCCTTGTCCATGGTAGAACCGAAGTACGCAAGGTTAACGATTTTCTGAAAGTCGACCTTGGCGATGAAGCGGTGACGATCGGCGGCCTCATTCAACAAGAGCTTGGTCGAATTCCCAAAGTTGGAGAAGAGGTGCGGATTGCCAACTGCCGAATCCTTATTCATGAAGCCGAGCCACGGTCTGTCCGCAGTGTCCAAATCTTCCGTGAAGAAAAATCACCGGTTCCCGTCGAAGTTCCGAACCTCGACCTCGTCAGTTAACCCGCATGATTCATGACGGTTCTGCTGCAAGCGCGGATACGCGGCTGCGACAGGCAGTCTCGCCGTTCAGCCCTTCGACATACTGCACGAGTATGCCTCAGGGCTTC
>SWDP01000036.1:58687-64824 GCA_005116885.1 Nitrospira sp. | reverse complement strand
ATCATGCTGAAGTCCATGGCCAGTGTTGATCCTAAGGACACGACCTCGGTTGATCTCCCCGTGCCCAATTATGAAAAATCGATCGGCAAATCCATCAAGTGTGACGAGATCGTCTTTAGTCAGGCGGTAGAGGTCGCCGACTGATCGTACCAGTTCTTGATCGACCAACTGCGCCACGGTTTTCTTTCCTAGGCCGTCAATGTTCAGGGCGTGCTTGGACGCAAAATGTTCGATCGCTCCCTTTAATTGAGCGCCACAGATTAACTGACCAGTACAATAGAAATACGCGCCTTCACGACCAACGGTCGATCCACAAACTGGGCAGTGGTCCGGCATGCGAAAAGGAGAGGTGCGTTGCTCACCGGAGATGGGAACCCGTTCGGTAATCGCGGGAATGACATCGCCAGCTCGTTCCACTTTGACGGTATCGCCTATCCGAATGTCTTTGCGCGCCACTTCATCGGCATTGTGCAGGGTCGCCCGGCTGATGGTGACGCCACCGACTTCCACCGGCTTCAAGAGCGCGACTGGCGTGAGGGTCCCGGTTCTTCCGACAGAGATGACGATATCATGCACAACGGTGATTTCCTTGCGAGGCGTAAATTTGTAGGCGATGGCCCATCGTGGACTGCGAGACTTCATGCCCAGACGATTCTGCCAGTCTCGGCGGTTCACCTTTACCACCACACCATCGATCTCATAGGGCAGCTGGTCGCGCATCGATTCCGTTTCATGGTGAAACGGAATCACGTCATCGATTGACGCACAGAGGCGTCGATGCATCGGCACAGGGAGACCCCACTGGGCCAACGTCTCCAACTCATCCCAATGTGTCGGTGGCATGGAGCCGGACATGCCCATGATTTCATAACATGTCACGACCAACGGACGGGTTGCAGTAATCGTAGAATCCAGCTGACGGAGCGAGCCGGAGGCTGCATTGCGCGGATTGGCAAACGCTTCATCTCCCCGTTCTATCAAGCGCCGATTGAAGGCTTGAAAGTCGTCGAGGCGCATATAGACTTCGCCCCGCACAACGAGATGGTCAGGGATCCCGGAGTCCACCTGCAACTGCAGCGGGAGAGAACGGATCGTGCGAAGATTGACGGTGACATCTTCTCCAGTCGTTCCATCGCCTCTTGTCGCACCACGAGTAAAGATCCCATGGTCGTACACCAGTTCGATCGAGAGCCCATCGAATTTTGGTTCGATGCTGTACTCGACGGACATGGTTTCCAGTTCGCGTTTCATCCGTTGATCGAATGCCAGAACTTCACTCTGTTCGACAATGGAGTCCAAACTGAGCATCGGCTGTTCGTGGGGAACCTTGGCTAATTCATGAAGAGGAGGGGCGCCGACGCGTTGAGACGGAGAATCCGGGGTGACCAATTCAGGGTGAGCCTGTTCGAGTTCGATCAGTTCTCGAAAAAGGCGATCGTACTGAGAGTCGGAAATATCTGGGCGATCCTTAACGTAGTACAGGTAGTCGTGGTGCCGGATTTGATCCCTGAGGGCATGCAGTCTGGATAGGATCTCGGCGTGGGTCATAGGACTGGATGGTGACGAACTGAGGAAGCGACGATCCAGACCGTACCATAGGGCCGGGGAACGGGTCAAACGACGAATACCCCATATTCGCTTTGACTTTCACCGCGATAAACACTATTTTATACGCATAGTTGAGTCGAGTTGCCATTATACTGCAGCCAGTGTCTTCATAGTGCTGCATGAGGAAACAATTGTCTCGACCGCCAGGGGAGGTATCCATGAAAGGGGAGAATTGCGTGAACAAGTTGATGCCCAGATTCAGCTCTCGAATCGTGACCATCATCTGTGGAGGGGTCTTGCTGAGCGGATGTGTGATGGCAGAGAAATACGATGCGGAAAAGGCGCGCAGCCTAAACTTTCAACGCCTTCTCGCGCAGGAAGAGAAGCGCACCGGTGAGCTCGATAGTGAAGCGAAGCGAAGCAAAAATGAGTTGATGGAGTATGAAGCCAGGAGTCGGGAGCTCACGGCGAAGTTACAGGCTACTCAGGAACAGATGGCGCGTATGCAGGAAGAATCCGAGGCCATGAAGGAATCGGCATTGCTGGAACGCAAAGCGAAAGCTGATATGAAGCGCAGACTTACACCGATGCACAAGGCGCTGCCGGTTGAACCGATACCGAACGCCGGGGATCAAAGCATGCTGGCGCTTGGGGCGGCTCCTGAGGCTCCGGCTGTATCCAAGCAAACAGAATCGTTGCAAGGAGGCATGCAGTCGCCCACTCTGCATATTGTGAAACCTGGCGAAACCCTGTATCGCATCAGTCGCCAGCATGGGGTGACAATAGACAAGGTCAGAAAGTGGAACAAGCTGCCGGATGACATTATCGAGGTAGGACAAAAGCTGATCGTGGGCCACGAGTAATAGGACGGCCACGTGGCCCCGCCGCAATACTCACTCAGTTTCGACCAATTTCGGCAGTATGCCAAAGAGGGTAATCTCGTTCCGCTCTATCGAGAGATTCTCGCGGATTATGAGACCCCTGTCTCTGCCTTTGCTAAAATCGACCATGGCCCCTCGGCTTATCTCCTGGAGTCCATTGAGGGAGGTGAGAAATGGGCCCGCTATTCTTTTCTGGGCAGCGGTTCCCCTATTGTCGTGTACGAGGATCGGGGAGACCTTCTTGTCGTGCAGGGCACGCGCAAGAAGCGTATTCCTAGCCGTGGAAACCCTCTAGAACGTCTGCGGGAAATGATGGAAAGCTATCGTCCTGTCACCATGCCGGATCTTCCACCATTTGTCGGCGGTGCGGTCGGATATCTGAGCTACGACATGGTGCGTACGTTCGAGGACTTAGCGGCGCGGCAGAAGGATCCGCTCAACCTTCCTGATTTTGCCTTCCTGCTCACTGACACCTTGCTGATCTTCGACAATGTCTCTCAGAAGATCAAAGTTGTAGCCACCGCTCATGTCACGGCAAAAGGGGCGCGCGGCATTAAGGCTGCTTACCGATCGGCGACAGAACGGATCGAACGCACGATCACGAGGCTGAAGCGCCCGCTCCGCCGCACACGGCTGCATCGCCGCCGCAAGCCGGTGGTCTTTACCGCGAATATGAGCAAGACGGATTTTGAGAAAATGGTCATGCGGACGAAGGAGTACATTCGAGCGGGCGATATCGTGCAAGCCGTACTATCCCAGCGATGGGAAGCGAATGTGCAGGCCCCTTCCTTGCAACTCTATCGCGCGTTGCGCGTGGTGAACCCTTCGCCGTATATGTATTACCTGCGTATTGCGGGGGTGGAGCTGGTTGGCTCCTCTCCGGAGACACTTGTGCGGTGTGAAGATGGCGTCATCTCCGTTCGCCCCATTGCCGGCACCCGCCGCCGCGGCGTCAATCCTGAAGAGGATCAGCAGATGGAGCAGCGACTTTTGGCGGATGAAAAGGAACGGGCCGAGCATGTGATGCTGGTCGATCTCGGAAGAAATGATGTTGGTCGTGTGGCTAAACCCGGTTCAGTCACAGTCGATTCGCTCATGCATGTGGAACGATATTCCCATGTCATGCATATTGTGTCGAATGTGACAGGACAATTGGATGAGTCGAAGACTTCGTACGACGTGTTGCGGGCTTGTTTTCCCGCCGGTACCGTCTCCGGGGCGCCGAAGATTCGAGCCATGGAGATCATTGATGAACTTGAGCCTACAAGGCGAGGCCCCTATGCCGGTGCAGTGGGCTACTTTAGCTTTTCCGGTAACATGGATATGTGCATTAATATACGGACGGTCGTCGTGAAAAATCATCAGGCCTTCATTCAAGCCGGGGCAGGCATCGTTGCCGATTCAAATCCGGAACACGAATATGAGGAGACCTGTAATAAGGCAAAGGCCATGATGAAAGCCGTCGAATTGGCCGAGCAGGGACTGGAGTAAAAAGGGGTGATCGGTGATGAGTGATCTGTGAAGAGTTAGACGGAATAATTCCTTAACTCGTCACGCATCACTCATCACACGTCACGATCTATCATGCTGTTGATGATCGACAACTATGATTCCTTCACCTATAACCTCGTGCAATATTTTGGGGAGCTGGGTGAAGACGTTCGCGTATTCCGCAACAACAAGATTACGATCGATCAGATCGAGTCTCTACAACCGAGCCGCATCGTGATTTCTCCGGGACCCTGCACGCCGATGGAAGCCGGCGTATCAGTCGAAACCATCCGGCATTTCGGCGGGCGTCTCCCGCTCTTGGGTGTGTGCCTCGGCCATCAATCTCTCGCTGCGGCGTTTGGAGGCGAAGTTGTTCGAGCTGAACGGTTGATGCATGGCAAAACATCGAAGATCCAGCACGACGGGAGAACGATTTTCCATCAACTGCCCAGTCCTTTCGATGCGACACGTTACCATTCTCTGATCGTGAAGCGGGACACCCTACCGTCCTGTTTTGAAATCTCGGCCGAAACAGCCGAGGGTGAAATCATGGGATTGCGGCATCGGTCTCTGGGAATCGAAGGGGTGCAGTTTCATCCGGAATCGATCCTCACCACGTTCGGGAAAGACCTCCTCCGTAACTTCCTTAAACTCTAGTACCAGTGTGGTCGCTACTCCATGATCAAAGACGCGATTGCTATACTCGCTGACCGTGCCTCTCTCACCGAACAACAAGCCGAATCGGTGATGTTCGAGATTATGGAAGGCGCGGCAACTCAGGTCCAAATTGCCGCCTACTTGATGGGGCTTCGTTTGAAGGGAGAAACCGTCGACGAAATCGCCGGCTCCGTGCGGGCGATGCGCGCCAAAGCCGTTCGCATTGCCGTTGGAGATCCTTTGGTCGTCGATACGTGTGGTACCGGCGGGGACGGGGCTCACACGTTCAATATCTCCACGACGACGGCGTTTGTTCTGGCAGGCTCAGGTTTGACCGTGGCAAAGCACGGCAACCGTTCTGTGTCGTCCAAGTCAGGGAGCGCAGACGTCCTCTCAGCCCTCGGGGTGAAGATTGATTTACCGACTGAGCGTGTCGCGGATTGCATCAATGAAGTTGGGATCGGATTTCTCTTTGCTCCGCTCTATCATGGAGCCATGAAACATTGTGCCGGTCCCAGACAGGAGATGGGTATTCGGACCATGTTGAATCTCTTGGGCCCTCTGACCAACCCTGCCGGGGCCACCGTTCAAGTGCTGGGCGTCTATGAGGGGAGATTGACCTCCCTGCTTGGGAATGTCCTCATGCATCTGGGGTCGCAACATTGCTTTGTCGTTCATGGGATGGACGGACTCGATGAGATCACCCTCACGGCGAAGACCCAGATTTCGGAAGCGAAGGGGGGCGTTCTTTCGAACTATCTTCTGGATCCGGCGGAGTTCGGACTTGCCCTAGTCCCAGCCAAACAGCTGGCCGGAGGGACCCCGCAAGAAAATGCGGCGATCACTCGCGATATTCTCCAGGGACGGAAGGGGCCAAAACGAGATATCGTGTGTTTGAATGCCGCGCCGGCCCTTGTTGCGGGGCGCAAGGCAGCAAGTCTTCAAGAGGGGTTCCTCTTGGCAGGCCAGACCATTGATTCTGGTGCCGCGGCGGAGAAGCTGGCTCGGCTCATCGCATTCACGAATAAAGGATGACTGCATCGTGATTCTCTCTCGAATTTTGGAGCACAAGAAAGCGGAACTCCGGCACAAGCAAAGCCGGGGCTACCTCTCAGAGCTGAAGAAGAGGATTCAGGACGCACCTGGTCCACTCGGTTTTGCCGTGACCCTCGAAGCGACGAGAACGGCCGGCAGTCCTTCGCTGATCGCCGAAGTCAAGAAGGCCTCACCCAGTCTTGGCCTCCTACGCCCCGAGTTTGCCGATCGGTTCGACTATCTTGAGATTGCAAAGGCCTATCATACCCATGGCGCTTCGGCGCTATCCGTCTTAACCGACAAGGATTTCTTCCAAGGGAGCCTCGACTACCTTCGCGAGATCAAACAATCGGTGCCCCTGCCTTTATTGAACAAAGAGTTCATGGTTGATGAAATCCAGTTTTACGAAGCGCGCGCCTACGGTGCCGATGCGGTCCTCTTGATCGTTGCCGCACTTGAACAACAGCAACTGATCGACTTCTATGCGCTCGCCCGTGGTTTAGGCTTGGATGTGCTGATTGAGAC
>SWDP01000036.1:46951-58587 GCA_005116885.1 Nitrospira sp. | reverse complement strand
CCAGCTGCGTTCTCGCATCGTTTAGACCTTCAACGTACCCCAGAGGGTACGCCTCAGGCCTTCACTCGCTGCGGCCTTGCGGAACGAACTTTTTGAGCATCCTGTGGAGACGGTGTTTTTGTTCCAGGTAGGTACGATAGAGGTATTGCTCCGCCACAGCGGTTTTTCTTTGGCCTGTTAAACGAGCGAGAGGATAATGATGAGCTCGGTTCCCAACAAGCAAGGTCGCTTCGGCGCGTATGGTGGACGCTATGTCCCAGAAACCCTTATGCCGGCTCTACTTGAATTGGAGCAGGAATATGCTCGTGTAAAAAAAGACCGGAGCTTCCAATCGGAGCTCGCCTACTACTTGAAGCACTACGTCGGACGGCCCACGTCGCTCTACTTTGCGCAACGACTCACGAAACGGTTGGGGGGAGCGAAAATCTATCTGAAACGCGAAGATCTCTGTCATACCGGAGCCCATAAGATCAATAACGCGATCGGACAAGGGCTTCTCGCCAAGCGAATGAAGAAGCCGCGTATCATCGCGGAAACCGGGGCTGGCCAACATGGGGTGGCGACGGCCACTGTCGCGGCGATGTTCGGGCTTCAATGTGAAGTCTATATGGGAACCGAAGACATGCAGCGGCAGGCGCTGAACGTCTTCCGGATGAGATTGCTCGGTGCGACTGTCACAGGGGTCGATGCGGGGAGTCGCACGCTTAAGGATGCCATCAGCGAAGCCATGCGAGATTGGACGACGAACATCCGCACGACCCACTACATTCTCGGTTCAGTGCTCGGGGCTCATCCCTATCCGATGATGATCCGGGATTTCCAATCCATCATTGGGCGTGAAGCTCGCCGGCAGATCCTGGCGGCAGAAGGACGGTTACCGGATTGCCTGATTGCTTGCGTCGGGGGAGGCAGCAATGCCATTGGGCTCTTCCATGCCTTCATCCGGGACAAGAAGGTGAAAATGATTGGTGTTGAAGCCGGCGGTCTGGGCGTCGCGAGTGGAAAGCACGCCGCGCGCTTTGCCGGGGGGAAGCCGGGCGTCTTGCAAGGCACCATGACCTATCTACTCCAGGGCGAGGATGGGCAAGTGAATCTGACCCATTCGGTTTCAGCCGGGTTGGATTATGCGGCGATCGGCCCCGAACACAGTTATTTGCGGGATCAAGGCCGAGCCGAGTACACTTCAGTAACCGACGACGAAGCCATGGCGGCGTTCGATATTTTAGCCAGAGAAGAAGGAATCATGCCGGCACTTGAAAGCGCCCACGCCATTGCCCATACGATGAAGGTGGCGCCGACGATGAAGAAGAACAAGATTCTTGTTGTGAATCTTTCCGGTCGTGGAGATAAGGATGTTCAGCAAATTGCCAATATGCGAGGTATTACGCTGTGACCTCGAAGCTTGACCGTGCCTTTGCACAGCTTCAGCAGCGAGGTGAAAAGGCGCTCATTGCCTATGTAATGGCAGGTGATCCCTCGCTGCAAGGCACCGAACAGCTTGTTGTGGAGTTGGAGAAGGCCGGGGCCGATATCATTGAACTGGGTGTCCCATTTTCCGATCCCATCGCCGACGGCCCGGTGATCCAACAGGCGGCTGAACGGGCCTTGCGCAGTGGAACAACGCTTCGATCGATCCTCTCCATGGTGATTCGTCTCAGGGCTAGGACTCAAATTCCACTGGTTTTGATGGCGTACTACAATAGTATTCATGCATTCGGCCCGGAACGGTTCTTCCAGGAAGCGGCCCAGGTCGGCGTTGACGGTTTGATTTTACCTGACATGCCGCCGGATGAAGCAGGCCCGCTCAAAGAGCCGGCTGCTGAAGCCGGGCTTCCACTGATTTTTCTTCTTGCCCCGACAAGCACTGCCGCGCGGCGGACCTTTGTGGCTCGCCAGTCACAGGGCTTTGTCTATTATGTGTCACTGACCGGCATCACCGGCGCAAAATTGCTGAACCTGGCCGATGTGAGGAAGAACGTAGAAAAAATTAGAAAAGTCACGAAACTCCCTGTCGCGGTCGGCTTTGGGGTTGCGACGCCAGAGGACGCTGCCAATGTTGCAGCCATTGCCGATGGGGTGATCGTCGGCAGCGCGATCGTCAAGCAGATTGCCGCGTACGGACAGAAACAAGAGATGGTGACGCATGTCGCTGAGTTCGTCCGCTCATTGAAAACCGCCATGCGATCGCCTCAGCCAAGATCAGGCTAGGCAGTTGATCACACCTTCTTCTCATTGAAAATTGGACGACGCGACGCTGGAACTGACGCAAGTTGGTCTCTTCAACCGCACCGGGGAAAACTCAGGCGAGGGCAGGGGTTACCGTTTGGCTTGGGGGGGCATGGCTTGAATCATCTCGGCTGCCAACTCTTTCGCGACATCTTTTAAGTTTGGCCGGTAAAACATGTAGCTGCTTGATTTTTCATGTCTCGCTTTCCAGACGGTGGTGCCGGTGGTGGCATCGACCAGTCGAAGGCTCAGCCCGACTCGACCGACATTGTCGCCTTCTTTGCGCATGTATTCCCAAGAGTTGACCCGTACGACTAAAAACGAGTCCACGTTCAGCGCTTTCCCCAATTTCACAGCGGAGTCCTTGTCGGACTGACCAGTCATCTCCAGACGTGAGAAGTAGAATACCAGCGCATCGAACGCCTCCTTCGAGGCTTGGAAGATATCCGTCACATTTTCAGGAGACATCACACGCTCGATATGGCCGCCTTTATTCAGGGAGCCGGACAAGACTTCTTGAATATCCTCACGCGCGTTGTCGTATTGGCTCGCCATGGGTGGAAGCACCGCAATAGCTTGAGGCCGAAACATTTTCGCTCCAGGCCCTTCCCACACCTCCTGTAAGCCACCACAGCCGGCGACAAGGAGAGGAATAAGGAAGAAGAAGGCTGCGCGTCGTAGGTAATGAAAAGTCATCATACGGTCAGTATACCATTAGAATGTCAAAGAAGCAGAGCCTGACACCAGCGCGCCCTCTTCGCGGAAGTCATATCCACCGCCCACATCGAGCCGGAAGGCATAGAGCCGAAAGCCCAGCCCTGCCGTAGGGGTAAATGGTGTACCGGCGTCTTTCATATTCTTGAAGGCGCCGAAGCGGAACGACATGAATTCAGAAAAGATAGTTTGCTCGACTCCGAGACTCAAGACCTGGCTCTTCACGCCTGGAATGAACGTCTTATTCGATGTCGCATCGACATCTGCCGTCAACGTCAGCGAAGAATAGGGGTTGATCGCGACCCCGCCTCGAACCTGGGGCCCGAGTTTCAGCTCTTCTCCACCGGGAACATCAAAAGTTGGTTGATTGAGATCTTTCGCCACCAGGCCGAATCGTAACCATGAGGATGGGCGGTAGATGGCTCCGACATCGATTCCGAAGGCAGTCGAGAGCGTGGCTTTCCCAAAGTTGTCCGTAATGGATACGTCAGTTCCTCCGGTGACAGCAAGGCCGCAGCGAGTGAAGACCGGAGGCGTACCCTCTGGGGTACGTTGAGGGTCTGAACGATGCGAGAACGATGCTGGCGAAATTTATCAACAGCCTGCTAGACAATTTGGCCGTCTTGCATATGCACGATCCGGTCGGCCTGAGCAGACAGTTTGTCGTTGTGTGTGACGATCACAAAGGTTGTCCCGCGGGCCTTGTTCAGTTCGCGCAACATGGCAAAGAGCGCCTCGCCTGTGTGCGTGTCAAGGTTTCCTGTCGGCTCATCAGCCAGCACGAGGTCGGGTTTCTGCAAGAGGGCGCGTGCGACCGCCACTCGCTGCTGCTCGCCTCCGGACAACTCACCCGGCTTGTGATGTAACCGAGCTCCCAATCCGACTTCCTTCAACAATGCGATGGCTTCCGGTTCAATATCTCCCAGATTTCGGCGCTGAATGAGGGCAGGCATGCAGGCATTTTCGAGCGCCGTGAATTCCGGCAGAAGATGATGAAACTGGAACACGAATCCGATGCGCCGGTTCCGGAAGTCTGCCTGTTCACCTTCCGACATGCGAAACATATCCTGGCCATCGAAGTGGACGGTCCCTGTGGTTGGCCGATCGAGCGTTCCGATAATGTGGAGCAGTGTGCTCTTTCCAGCCCCCGACGCTCCAATGATTGCAATGAGTTCCCCGCGCCGAATCTGAAGATCGACGCCCTTCAGCACCGTGAGGGTTTGTCCGCCCATGGGGAATGATTTGGTCAGACCAGCCACGGTGATCACGTGGACGCTCCAAACTGAAAGTGATGTGCTGAAAGGATCGGCATGATTATTCGTAGCGTAGCGCGGCCACTGGTTCGAGCTTGGCTGCTTGGAGCGAAGGGAAGACCGTAGCGGCGAAGCTGATCAGAATGGCGGAGCCGGCCACAAGGAGCACATCCATTGCTTGGACGTGGACGGGGATCCGCGAGATGTAATAGACCGATGCATCGAAGGTCCAGAATGTCTGGATCAGCCACAGAAATGCGTAGCCGAGCGGGATGCCGATCGCGGTTCCGGACAGGCCGATGATCAATCCGTTCAGCATGAAAATGCGCCGGATGCTTTTCCTGGTGGCGCCCATCGCCTTGAGGATCGCGATCTCTTTTTGCTTTTCTGTCACGATCATGGTGAGGGTGCTGACGATGTTAAAGGATGCCACGATGGTGATCAACACCAACAGCAAAAACATCATCGTCTTTTCAAGTTTGAGCGCCGAGAATAGATTGCGATTCATCTGCATCCAATCCCGCGCGCCATAGGCGAAGCCGAGCGATTGCTCGACGGCTTGAGCCGTGTCGTCGGCGTGGAAAACGTCTATCACTTTAATTTCAATACCTGTCACGGTGGGCCCCATGTTGAAAAACTTCTGGGCTTCGGCAAGGCCCATGTACGCCACAAACGAGTCGTATTCGTACATGCCGGATTGAAACAGCGCAACCAGTACGAACGTGCGGATCTTCGGCACCATGCCGATCGCACTGATCGGGCCGGCTGGAGGGGACACCACGTTAACCGTATCACCGACAAAGACGCCGAGCCGCATCGCGAGTTCCTTGCCTAGAATGATACCGGGTTTTTCCGTCTCGACAGACGGGCCATTGGGATTGTCGGCCGGTGGCTGTTTCACCTTGACCGGCCTACCGAGGTCGGCTAACTCTCCGGTCGAGAGATTTTTGGCCAACTCCGTCACCGTCGCTTCGCGTTGCGGGTCAATTCCGCGGAGGACAATGCCTTGCACGCCGTTCTGGGTTGTGAGCAAGACCTGCTTGAGCACAAACGGGGTCGCCGCGACGACACCGGGAACGGTTGCGACTTGCTTGGCGACGGGATCGTAGTCGCTCATGCTGTCTTTCATCCGATCCTGCACGATGATGTGGGCCGTCGTCCCAAGAATCTTCGCCTGAATGTCTTCTTTAAAGCCGGTCATGATGCCGACCGTCCCAATCAGTGCCGCCACGCCGAGTGTGATGCCGGCAATGGAGACCACGGTGTTCAATGAGATCGTCCGATTCCGGCGCTTGGCGCGCAGATATCGCAACCCGACAAAGATTTCGAAGGGAAGGGCCACCGTTATTTCTCGGGCCTGAGTTGAGGGAAGAGGACCACGTCGCGGATCGACGCTTGGTCGGTAAAGAGCATGATCAGCCGGTCGATGCCGATGCCTTCACCCGCAGTGGGCGGCATACCGTATTCTAAGGCGCGCAGGAAGTCTTCATCGACCAGATGCGCCTCTTCGTCGCCTGCTGCGCGCTGCGCGGCCTGTCCTTCGAACCGTCCCCGCTGATCCAATGGATCGTTCAACTCTGAAAAGGCATTCGCGATTTCCCGGCCGGCAATATAGAGCTCGAAACGATCGGTCAGCTCCGGGTTCGAATCCTTGCGCCGTGCGAGGGGAGAAATATCGATGGGGTAGTCGGTGATAAAGGTCGGCTGAATCAGCTTCGGCTCGACGGTTTCCTCAAAGATTTCGTTCACGATATTGAAGAGTGGCCATTGTGGATCAACCGAAATGGCGAGCTCTTTGGCTGCTGCAATCGCCTTCTCCTTATCCTGAAGGACGGAGGCATCGAGGTTGTTCACCTCCAGAATCGCCTGGTGATACGACCAGCGGCGCCATGGAGCTGTGAGCGTGATGTCTTTCCCTTGATAGCTGATGACGGTCTTGCCGAAAATCTGTTGTGCTAAGGAGGAGACCAGTTCCTCTGTGAGGACAATCAGGTCCTGATAGTCGGCATAGGCCACGTAGAACTCCAGCATCGTGAATTCCGGGTTGTGAATCGTCGAGATGCCTTCGTTTCTAAAGTTGCGATTAATTTCAAACACGCGAGGAAAGCCGCCCACGATCAGCCGCTTCAAATAGAGTTCCGGCGCAATGCGGAGATAGAGATCGACGCCGAGGGCATTATGGTGGGTGACGAAGGGTTTTGCCGCAGCCCCTCCTGGGATCGGATGCATCATCGGCGTTTCAACCTCAAGGAAGCCTCGTTCGATCAAGAAGGCGCGAATACCGGCGATGATTCTACTACGGGTGGCGAATATGCCATGTATCTCGGGATTCGCGATCAAATCGACATAGCGCTGCCGGTAACGGGTTTCCACGTCCGTCAACCCATGCCATTTTTCCGGAAGCGGTCTGAGGGCTTTGCTTAAGAAGGTGAGCTGTGCGACTTCGACGGTGAATTCATTGGTCTTTGTGCGAAAGAGTGTGCCGGTGACACCGATCCAGTCGCCCAAGTCGAGTAGTTCGGCAATACGATACCCCTGCTCTGTGAGGTGATCCTTCTTGAGATAGACCTGCAGCCGGTCAGATCCGTCTTGCAATACGGCGAAACCTGCTTTGCCGAATCGTCGCAGGGCGACGATGCGTCCGGCAAAGGTGCAGGAGATCTTTTCCTCTTCCAACACCTCTTTAGGTTTCTCCGCATGGAGTTTGATCAGCTGGCCCGCACGATCCTTTACCTCGAATCGCGTACCGTAGGGCGCCACGCCTGCTTCACGCAGGGCGTCGAGCTTCTTGATGCGTTGTTGTTGCTGCTCGTTCAGTTCGTCCATAGCTGTTTCAGGCATGAGGCGACGGGCAAGGAGTTAGACAGGTGGATCTTCCACCGCTTCTTGCATGGCGCCTTTTGCCATTTTCCTTTTCAGATACGCTTCGATGAACCCATCCAAATCGCCATCCATGACGGCGGCTACCTGTCCCACTTCGTAGCCGGTCCGGAGGTCTTTGACCATTTGATAGGGCTGGAACACATACGATCGAATTTGGCTGCCCCAGGCGTTATCTTTCTTTTCCCCGACGATCGCATTGAACTCCGCCTCTTTCTTTTTTACTTCGAGTTCATAGAGGCGTGCCTTCAAGACCTTCATCGCGCCATTGCGATTCTGAAGTTGTGATCGTTCATTTTGACATTGCACCACAATCCCGGTCGGCAGATGCGTCATGCGGATCGCCGTCTCGACCTTATTCACGTTCTGGCCGCCGGCGCCGCCGGCCCGAAAGGTATCGATCCTAAGGTCTTTGTCTTCAATCACGAGATCGATATCTTCATTCACCTCCGGATAGACGAAGACCGAGGCAAATGAGGTATGCCGCCGCTTGTTTGCATCGAAGGGTGAAATGCGCACCAATCGATGGACGCCTGCTTCGGCTTTGAGGTAGCCATAGGCGTAGGCTCCTGTCACCGAGAGTGTGACGCTTTTTATCCCCGCTTCTTCTCCTGGGAGCAGATCCAGCGTTTCGACCTTGAATTTCTTGCTCTCGGCCCACCGGACGTACATGCGAAGTAACATCTGAGCCCAATCCTGCGACTCCGTCCCGCCGGCGCCTGGATGGATGGCCACGATCGCATTGTTGGGATCTAGTTCGCCTGAGAGGAGCAGTTCGAGCCGAAGCGCGGCGAGCTTTGGCTCGAATCGATCGAGCTCGAATGTCAATTCCTTCACGAGCTCGGTATCTTCGCTTTCTTCTGCCAGTTCGAGTAGCGCGCCCAGATTGTTCATGGTCTCATCGATGTCCCGCCATTGCTGGAGGTCATGCTCAATCGCAGACTTTTTCCGGCCAATCTTGGCGGCCTGCTGCGCGTTGTTCCAAAAATCAGGATGCGATGTCTGTAGCTCCAGATGTGCCAATTCAGCCGTCATGCGAGCAAAGTCAAAGATGCCCCCGTAGTTCAGATACCAATTGCCTGAGGGTCTGCACGCGATTTTTTATCTCATCCAGCATGGAGCGATCCTTTCTCGTTACACAGGAGTGGCCGCGATGGCATCCGGTTCAGAACCCTTAGAGCGAAACATGCCCAGTAAGAATAAAATCGCGCAGAGTATAGCACAGCCGTAGGCAAACACATCGCCGTACCGGCTGTAAAATGTATGCGGGCGCCAGACCTGAATCGTCGCTTTGACGGCGTGCTCCGTAAATGTCGGCGTGGCTTCGACGATGCGCCCGAATGGATCGATGAATCCGGAAATGCCGGTGTTGGCCGAGCGAGCGAACGCCAAGTGATTCTCAACCGCGCGAAACACGACCATCGAAAAATGTTGCGAGGCTGCCGACGAGGCGCCGAACCAGGCATCGTTCGTGACGGTCACCAAGAACTCCGCCCCATTCGCAGCGAATTGCCGTACCAAGTTCGGAAAGATCACTTCGTAACAGATGGCGACGCCAAAATTGATCGATCGCGGTGTGGTTCCAGCCATGCCTGTTGCCGCAGAGCGGGGTTTCGGCGTCAAGGTCAAGACCACTGGACCTGGTCCTGCTTCGAAATCACCGATCCCTTCCACCAGTTTATCGAGGAAAAATAACACCGAAGATTTGAGCGGGATATATTCTCCAAAGGGAACCAGATGTTGTTTGTCGTACCGTCCCAACACCTGGCCGTCGGGGGAGAGGAGGTAGGCGCTGTTCAACAGATAGGGGCGCCGATCCGGGTAGAAACGCACGGCGGGACTCCCAAACAGGATCGGCGCATGGGCTCGATTGGCTATGGCGATGAGTTGCAACTGATAGACTGGTTCACGCTCAAAGACGAACGGCGTTGCCGCTTCCGGCCACACCACCAAATCCGTGCCCAGGCCGAGTTGTTCGGTGAGTCGATCGAAGCGTGCGAGAGTCTCCTCTCGATAGGAGGTGTCCCATTTGACCGCTTGATCGACATTCGGCTGCACCACTCCCACACTGATGGACGATCGCGGAATATCGGAAAACGGCGTTTCAGATAGCGATGCCAGGCCATACTCCCACGAAAGTGTGACGAGGAGGGCCGCCATGGCCGCGAGTTCCCAAGGGAGCCTGGCCGGTCGGAATCCCCGGAACAAGGGCATCAGCCAGGAGAAAAATTCAGCGATGGCGACGTTCACCATCACAATAAGAAATGAGACTCCGTAGACGCCCAAGTGATCCGCAATTTGTATGATCTCAATCTGACGATATTGAGAATAGCCGAGGAGGCCCCACGGTAATCCGCTCAGCGCATAGGTTCTGGTCAGTTCAAGCGTCACCCAGAAACAGGGAAAGACAAAGAAACCGTAGCGAGGAATCAGCGTTCGAAACCACACGGCCCCGGCCGAGTAGAGACCGACATATAAACCCAAATAGGCCGTGAGCAGCAACATGAGGCCGTAGCTGATCACCAGCGGGACCTTGCCATAGGTGTTCATGGCGGTGACCACCCAGGTCATCATGCCTGTAAAGGCAATCGTGCCGGATAGCCACCCGATCCAAAATGCCTGCGTTTTGGTTTTGCCGTCCAACGCCCACTGCAACGGCACAAGGGCAACCCAAGCCAACAGTCCGAGGTCTGAATTTGGGAAACTCAGCGAGAGGAACAGACCGCTCGCGCCGGCTAGAACGAGTGAACGCGCGAGGGAATGGGTCATGACTTGCACATTAGCGAAAGCTGAAGAGGGATGCAACTTCCGGTGAGAATACAGCCTGCGCACCCACTCTTATAATTAGGGGTGAGGTGCGATTTTGGGTTGACGGATGTTCCATGAGCACCTATAAGTATGGGCGGTAATCTGGTATCCATGTGAAATGACGTACCGCGATGAAGTGGCCCAGGTACAAGAGCAGGATTGCCCTGACCCTGATGGAACGACGCGACTCATACAACAGGAGGTTATGTTATGGATCGAAGTGTTGTCGGCGTGTGTCTGAGCCTCAGCTTGATAGTGTTAGCCGCTGGGTGCGCTGGTAAGAACGTCTCGTCCTCGTCAGGGGATGCCGCCTCACGAGCAGGGCAGACTAAGAGCGAAGAGATCAAGCCGGATGCGATTAAGCCGATACCGCTTGAGCGATCATTCGAGCGGCCAGCAGACACCGCACCATCCAATCTCGCGCTTACGCCGAATGCGGACTCAGACAGCCAAGCATTGGGCGATGTGTTCTTCGAATACGATCGCTTTCACGTCCGTAAGGATATGATGCCGGTGTTGGACGTGAATGCCGGATGGCTTCGCGCCAACGGAAGCAAGACGGTGCTGATTGAAGGCCATTGCGATGAGCGAGGCACCGTGGCGTACAACCTCGTCCTGGGTGAAAAACGGGCGCGCGCGGTGAAGAAGTATCTCCAAGACATGGGTGCGCAGGCTTCGCAGCTTCAGATTACGAGTTATGGAGAAGCCAGACCCTTCTGCAAGCAGCAAAACGAAGACTGTTACCAGCAAAATCGTCGGGCGCATTTCGTGACAAAATAACCATCGCGTGCGCCATAGGACATGTGCTTTAGCAGGCTGAGGAAAAACTCGGTGTGTCCATATAACATCGGTGACCATACTTCAGATAAAGCGAAGGTCTCAATAACCGCAGGATGCTCAAAAAGCCCGTCCAGCAAGGCCGCAGCGAGCGAAGAGGCGAGGCGTATGCTTCGGTACGTTGAGCCTCTGAGCGATGCGAGAACGAGGCCGGCGGACTTTTTCAGCATCCTGCTAGATGTCGGACATCAAGGAGGAAGAAGTGAGGCACTATCACACCCACATCTTAGGAATCGGGCTTCTTGGGATCATCTTAGCCACTGGCTGTGCAGGCAAGGGCGAGCGTGTCGATCTGAAGGTTCCCATCGCGAACGTGGCAGATGGGAAAGCGGTGTCGATGAGTCTCGCGACTGTCGCGATTCAGCCGTTTGAAGACCATCGTACCGATCGGTCGCACCTTGGTATCAGACATCATCTATGGGGTGGGGAGAGTCACTTCAGCCTCCCGAACGGCACGCTTGGCGAGGCGACAGCACAGGCGTTCGCGGACTTCCTCAATGGGAAAGGTTGGAATGCGACCGTCGTCAAAGGGACTGGAGCCGAAGGGGCAGATATGACCATCACCGGCAGACTCATCGATGTTGGTGTGGATGCCACGAGTGGCATCGGCCAAACGACCCTGAACGCAAAAAGTCGGATGGCTGTCCAAGTGAAGAATCGTGCCGATGGGAGCCAGATCCGTGAGACCCTCACCGGCGTCGGAACCAACCAGGTTTTCTGGTTCGACCCTGAGGATGCCCAGGAATTGCTCAACGAATTGTACAACAAGAATTTCGAAAAGTTTGTGACGGATACCAAGCTTGATGGCATGATTCTCAAACTCCGCTAATGGGGTTCTCCATGCTATGGGCCTGAGAGAATCCATTCGGGATCTCGTGTAAAAAGTTTGGATCCGTCAAACGTAATGAGCTCGAACAG
>SWDP01000036.1:35078-46851 GCA_005116885.1 Nitrospira sp. | reverse complement strand
AGCAACAAGCTAAGTTCATTCGCGAGCGCGATGCAGTGGTCCTCAAGGGATCGTCGGGTACGAATTTGCCTCAACTGAAAGGCCTATCCGGCACGAGCAATTCCGGTCTCAAGGGCAGCGGAACCGAGGCGGGCGCACAACTGAAAACTGTCGAACGACACGGTCGCGAGACACCCTTACAGAACAATAGATCGGCCAGTGCCACGGCGCAAATGGGTTTCGACACCCCCGGAACAGCGAGTGGAAATCTGGTCTATCCAGATAAAAACAAATATCAGCAGCTACCATCTTCGGCGCTGGAACGGCAGGTTCCACCGGAGGCCATGAAAGATCCACAGGTCCAGCAGATGCTGGCCTGGTACCGGTCGCTCGATGCCCAGAAGGCCGAGACTGCTCAGAAAATCGTCACGGTCAAGGAACAACAGAAACAGGGTACCGGTGATCCCGCTGTGCTGTCCGCGCAGTTGGGCACCCTGACGAACCAGATCAAGCAGATCAATAACGATCAGACCAAGGCCACAGAGGACGTCAAGAAGCAGGTGAAGCACCTTGGCTTTGATTGGGTTGAAAGCCCCGAACCCACGACACCGGAGGCGAAGCCAAAATGATTGCCCCATATCAAAAGCCTAGAAATTCTGGACTCAACATCTGTTCCGTTGCGTCGGCTGTTGGACATCCCTGGACAGGTTCTTATGTTCTTGTTCTCGGAGCCTGTCTCAGCCTGCTGCTTGGCATAGAGAGTGCCCAGGCCGTGGATATTCCGTTGCTGTCCGTGGTGCAACCTGAGATTGCCGCCACCCATCCTGAACTCGTGACGCAGCGTGCGGCCCTGACCAAGGAGCGCAAGACACTGCTCGATCGAACCAATCGCCATAACGCATCGTGTGAGACAGTCGAGGTAGGAAGCGCCGCGGATGCCAGCTGCACCAAAGCCTACACCTCGTTGGAGATGGCGATCAACAACCATGTTCAGGCGAGCCAGCGTTACAACGCGAATTACCTTGCTGCGGTAAATCTCGCAGCGCAGACGAAGCCTGCACCCCCATTGCCATTGAGTGATTCCAGCGTGGTGGATGCGCGCAACGTTCCCTCCGGCCTGTCGAAGTCCGTGGAGCATGCCATTGCCACCGCCTATGCCAATGCGCCGCCCGGGGTTAGCGAGCGTGTGCGCAAAGGATTTCAAGCAGTCGCAGATGGTGATTGGAAGGTCGCCAAAGCCTTGTTTGAAGACGCCCTCAAACGCGATCCCGGTAACAGCAATCTGAAGCGCTTAGTCGCGCTTGTCGATCCCCTTCCAGATTCCGATGTTCAGGGCACGAGTCCTCGCCAGGGTGCAGCTCCATTGAAAGGACGAACCACCACGCCTCTCAATGCCGCCGCCACGACAATGAGTACGGAACAGTCGATGCTGGAGCTGGAGGATTTTCTCACCAGAGAATATGTGCTTGACCGCCATAGGGCCACTTCTGGCGGTGTGCAGGAGCCGCGTCAATGAAAACAAGGGAATCGGAGTTAAGTGGGAAATGGTTTGCCGCACTGACCTCAGCGGTGTTGATCGGCCTGCTACCATTGGGCAGTGCCAGGGCCGAATCGATCCCGGCGTTGTCGGAAATTCCCATCGCCTCGGCTACCGCGTACCCGGATCTCGTCACCCGCCGCGCCGTACTCGTAGCGGCGCGCACGGTCCTGCGCGGTCGCACAGAACAACACAACAGTAGGTGCCACAGCGTGGTGGCAGAGAGCCCTGAAGACGCCCGCTGCGAGAGTGCGCGTGCGGCGCTGGCAGCCGACGTCAACCGTCATATCGAGGCGAGTAATCAGTTCATTGCGAAAGTTGAGCGGGCACGAATCATCACGAGCATGAACACCTTGGCTGCACGTCTAGGATGGACCGCCGACGAGCGAGCACGCCTGAATAAGGCTTTGAATAAGTTGGGGTTCGATGGCGACCCTGCTGTGACTGGAACTCAGATTCGTCGGGCCTGGCAGGATGTTCTAGCCCGTGAGCAAGGCGGAGAACTCGCGCAAAAAGCCTCCCAAGGCGAGAGCCCGGGATTCCCTGGGGCCGGTGAGCAGACCCAGTATCACGATTGCGTCGTCTTTGCATTGGCCAATGCGGCCGGTTTGCCGTATGGAGTGACGGCCACCCGTGCGACTGATCTCATCAGCCAAGGTGACTGGCGTAGTATAGCCGACCGCGCGAATCCACAACAGGTCATCGAGGGAAAGGGCCTCACTGGCGGGGAGGTGATCATGCTAGCCGAAGCTTTTGGCCAGGCTGAGGTAGTGCCCAGCTCCGCGTTCACCAAGACCCTGACGGAGGGCCGTCCGGTGATGGTGAATGTGGTACCCGAGGACGGCGACGTCAGTGGCGGACACGAAGTCGTGTTGACACGCGCCTTTCAGCATGGCGGGGTACCCTGGTACGAGATGATGGATTCCAATCAGGGAGCACAGCGGCGACTATATATAAACGCGGGAGAACTGAACACGCTGCTGAAAGAAAATGGCGTGGCAATCCAACCGGAACCCGGAACAACTCCGAAGCTCCTTCGCATGCCATGACTCAATACGAATGGAGGAAACCACTATGGATTTATATGCTGCCAGCAATACGTCTATTCGTGAAGTTGCCAAGCGCAACATGCCGCAACTACCCAAACTGCCGTGGGTGCTCTGCTCTGTTTTGGTGCTCTGCGTTGGCTGTGCTTCGGGCTTCCCAGTAAAGCCAGATGTCGCGAAGGCGTATTATGACCGAGGCATTGTGAAGATGGTGGGAGAACAGGACTACCTGGGAGCGGTGGAAAGCTTTAGTCGTGCCATCCAGTTTAATCCTGATGATCCCACAAACTATGTGAGCCGAGCGTTGGCCTATAAGCGAATCGGGGAATTGAAGAAGGCGAGAAAGGACATGGACCACGCCATATCGCTGAACAAGGAACTGGCCACATTCGTTCGGCCTGCTCTTGAGTAGCTAAGCGTGAGCCAACTTCTCACGCTACGGCCCGGAGACACACGAGGAAGGGACATCCACGGAGAACATGGGAGTAAAACGATTGGACTCGGTTCAGGCGAGCGCCCCAATCCTTAGAATACGAAGTATTAGGAGGACATCATGCCACACACGGCGGTGCACCTGTCGATTACACGGAAGGTTTTCATCCTGGTGCTCACAACGAGTTATCTACTGCTGACTGTGGGGAATATTGCCTATGGTGGGAAAGTTTGTGATACCTGGAGCGGGAATAACTGCATTGATCCTTCGTCATCAAGGTCGGGGGAAAGCAGTGACAGCTCCTCAGGGAGTGGAGGCTACACGGGTCCCTATCTTACTACTGATGAGATGTGGGCGCGGAGACCAAATCTTCTCCAAAGTCTTTTGTACTGGCCCATTGCTATCGGTATAGATTTCATTGCTGTCCCCATGGGCGTACTTGATGGGTTGGTCAGTGGGGGAAGATTCGAAATGCTGAGTCGAGTAGCAGCCGACACATGGAACTATTGCCCACTTGTTGTGACTGCCCGGTTGCTTACGCCAGCATGGCAAAAGGCGTCATCCGTCTCCCTCCCCTCCTTATCTTTTCCTTCACTCCCATCAAGGAAAGTGCCCACACCAGAACCGCCTAGAATCTCAATGAAAGAACTGGCACAACAAGCGATTAAGGATGGGGAAATCGCACGGAGTCAGGGCAATTGGTCGGCGGCTGAACGCGCATACCGGCGTTCGATCGAGTTAAATCCCAAGGACTGGGAGTCTCACGCAGAATTAGCGCATGCCTTGCAGATGCAGGGATCGCTCATCGCGGCGGAGCACTACGCTCGGCAAGCCGTAGAACTCAGCCCTGAGAACGCCGACGTGAGAACGACGCTGGGATCTATTCTCAGAAAGCAGGGCCATGACAGCGAGGCCGAACAGCAATTCCTCACAGCCATTAAGTTGGATCCTAGAAATCCTAAGGCTGAGCAAGCGGTGACGGCGTTGGTGAAGAGTCAGAGCAGCGAAATCTTTTTTACAATTATTACACGCCCAGCGGAAATGGCAAGAGTGAGAGAGGCACAGACGCTTGGACAATCGAAGACTGCAGCAGAACAAGGCAGACTGATCGAGATACTCTTGGGCACCAAGCCGGATGGGGCTCCGTTTGGCTTCGGCGCTGACCTCAAAAGCGCTGACTTCCACGACCAGGAAGCACTAAGAAAGAGTGGGCTGGAAGCGATGAGCGATGAAGCAGAAAGGGTGTTCGATAAACCTGGTGCGAATAAAGGCACACTGGTGTACCCACAGAGTACTAGTCAGCGGCCGGAATCGTCACTGTCCAAGAATCTTTCCGACGAGGCCAAGGAAGATAAGCTTGTTAAGCAGTTTTTTCTCTGGGACCAACAGCTCGATAGTATGCGGACTGAGACCGCTCAGAAAATTACCACAATTAAGGAACAGCAGAAACAGGGCGTCGGCGATGCTGCTGTGCAGAATGCCCAGCTAGGCACTCTCGAGTATCAGATGGAGACGTACCGTGCGGATAAGGCCGAGACAAAGCAACGCCTCAAGGAATACGTGACAAAAAACCTTTCATTGCCGTGGAACGAGAGTGCCACGCCCGATACAACGGAGGCGGAATCCAAATAACTGAAGGAAAGGGAGCCATGACATCTGCCAGCAAATTATTCGTTGTCGCCTTCACATTCCTGGCCTTGGACATGGTCGCCTTCGCTCAATCCCCTCGCGAACAGTTGCAGCAACTGACCATGCAGCTGCAACAGATGCCGAGCGACAATGCCTTACGCGAGCGGATTATCAAGCTCGGTGCTGAGATCAAGCCCACGCCGGCGGTGCCGGAGGAGGCGCGTCGGTCTTTTGTGGAAGGCGTGAACATCGTCAAGCTGGCCAAGGACACGGGCTTCCAAAAACTCGCCATCGGGAGCTTTACGGAGGCGTTGACGATCGCGCCTTGGTGGGGCGATGCCTACTACAATCTGGCGGTGGCGCAAGAACTGACGGGGCAACTGAACGACGCGGAACGCACGCTGAAGTGGTTCCTCCTTTCCAATCCAGGCGAGAGCGAGGCTCGGGAAGCGCAGGATCGTATCTACGGCCTCTCCGCTAAGCGAAAGCTCGCGATAGCGGAAGCCGAGGCCAAACAGGAGCAAACAGATCGGGAGATGGCCGCCCAGGCGCGACGCTTCGAGGGCGATTGGTTCCGGACGGTAAAAAATGCAATTGGTGAAATATCGAGCGAGTCAATTTCTATCAGACGCGATTCTTATAATGCGTGGCACATTTATGACATTTATGAAGGAAGGCTTGCCGAAAGACGGGGTGTGCGTGAGTCAGAAGTTACAGGCTCAGAATTGCGATTCAAAGAAGACGGGTATATGCATGGCTCCCTCTGTTCAACTGACGCGGTAAGGGGTACCGTTTCTGCTAACGGTAGGTTGTTAACCCTCGCCTATACCCTCATGCCCTTTTCGCCTGATCGCTCATTCAAACATTGTCTACCTGCAGAGAATTATTCCTTGTCGTCATTTCAGTCGTACCAAAAACTAAAACCATGAGTGGTGCTCAGGTATTTGTTTGTTGATCAATCTGTCGGCGGCGACAGTCCAGCCAAAAAGGAACACGCTACCGGGATTGAACGGGAGCATCACATGAAATTGTTTATGCCAGCCGTGGTCGTCACAGTTTGGGTTTTCCCGTCGCTTCCCACTCGCATCGCCGCAGCCGAATCCCCGCGTGAGCAGTTGCAGCAACTGACTATCTAGCTGCAATAAATCCCGAATGACCATGCTCTACGCGAGCGCATCATCAAGCTGGGCCTAGAGATCAAGCCTGCACCGGCGATTCCTGAGGAGGTGGAGCGACGGATGGTGCGTGGCATGGCTGCGATCAAGGTCGCCGAAAGGCCAGCACGCGAGAACGTCGATGGTCTGCCTGTGTGGCACAACACAAGAGCACTCTCGCAGGCTGCTCAAAAAAGCCGTTCAGCAAGGCCGCAGCGAGTGAAGATCCGAAGGCGTACCCTTGCGGTACGTTGAGGGTCTGAACGATGTGAGAACGCTGCTGGCGGCATTTTTCAGCAGCCGTCCGTTAGGCTCGTTCGCCGCCCTTCAGATACCCCAGGCCTATCTTGACTGCCTTCCGCGTGATTTCTGCCCAGCGGGCTTGAGGATATTCCGCGAGGACTGCAGCTGCTTTGGGATCTTGAACTTCAAGACTCAGAATCTTAATGATACCGTCATCGATTTGAATGTCTGCCACTGGTAGCCTCCATAAAAGGAACGACGAGACGGTCACCATCGGTCGTCGGTTTCGTTGACGGAATAGGGGGTGCATGTTAGCATAAAATCTATTGAACACTCGATCCTTCATTATCAGCATCTACGGCAGGTAGAACATCGTTTCACCGTCCTGATTATCACCAAGGAGGCATGCGCATGGATAGGGTACTAGGGTTCAGGTCGAGGTTGGTCGGGGGAGGGGTCGCTATTGCCCTGATGATCGGACTTGTTGCCTGCGGTGGTCCTCCGAAGTGGGTGAAGCAAGGGTCAGGGGCGTTCAACGAAAAAGACAGTAAAGCTTTTTATGGCGTCGGGGCTGTGTCCGGTGTTCGGAATGAACCACTGGCGTGGGATACCGCTGAAAATCGAGCGAGAGCGGAAATTGCCAAGACGTTTGAGACGTACACCGGCTATTTGATGCGCGACTATGCGGCCTCCACGACGGCTGGAGACTTTACCAGGAACACGGAAGAGCAGAATGTCGAGCGGGCTATTAAGACGGTGACGACGACAACCCTCAGTGGTGTGCGCCCCATGGAGCGTTACAAGGATGAAAAAACCGGCACGTATTATGTGCTGACCAAGCTGAATCTCGATGACATGAAGGACAATCTCGAAAAGGCAAAGGAACTGAATGCGCAGGTTCGCGATTACGTCAGGAAGAATGCAGACAAGCTCTTTGAGCGGCTTGAAAAAGAAGAAGAGAAGCGGGAGCAACGTTAAGGCTTCCCACTGAGTGACTGCCAATGGCTGCATCTGTGAGGAGGTATCGCCTGATGATAAGGGGTAGAAGGTGGGTGGGGTGTGTGGCGTTGGCGTTGTTGTCCCTATCCGGCTGTGCTCAGGAGACAAGAATAACAAGGGTCGACTCCGGGGTTGTCACCGATCTGAGCGGCCGTTGGAACGATACCGATTCCAGGATCGTTGCGGAGTCCATGGTGAAAGAGGCGTTGGAGTATCCGTGGCTCAACAATTTTTCCAGCTCGAAGCAGCGTCAACCGGTAGTCGTTGTTGGAACCATTCAGAACAGCAGTCATGAACATATTAACGTCAACACGTTTGTGACCGATCTTGAACGCGAGCTGACGAACTCACAGAAAGTGACGTTTGTGGCAGGAAAGGGAGATCGCGAAGAGCTTCGTACTGAACGCAAAGAGCAAGCGATGTACGCGCGGGAGGATACGCAGAAAGCGCCTGGAAAAGAGATCGGCGCCGATTATATGATGAAGGGTACGATTGCAACGATCCTCGATGAGGCCGATGGGACAAAGGCGGTGTTCTACCAGGTTGATTTGCAGATGGTGGATTTGGAGAACAACGCCAAGGTGTGGTACGGCCAGAAGAAAATTAAGAAGGTCGTCGAAAAGAAACGTTCAATCTTTTAGGCTCCTCGATATCCGTTGAGCCCTCTTGTCTCATGCCCCACCGCCCGTATTCCGGCACGGTGGGGCTTTTTCATTTCCATCCAGTTCCTCCTTGCTTCACTGGCGATTGTGCTGCTCGCCGGATGCGGCCCCTCAGTCAACCGGTATCTCCTCATTGATGCAAGCCTACGCGCCCATGACGCAAAGGGCGCCGATGCCATTGTGCAGCAGGCCGAGAAGGAATATGGCACGGGGAGCCGTGTCCTCTATGGCATGGATCGAGGGATGACCCTTCAACTCGTCGGCGACTATCAGCAGAGCAACGCAGTCTTGGAACTGGCCGAGGAAGAACTTGATCGTCTCTATACACGAAAGATTCGAACGCAGGCGTTCGCGTTCATAACGAATGATACGGCGCTCCCCTACGAGGGTGACCCGTACGAACAGGTGTTGATCAATGTCTTGAAGGCCCTCAACTATGCGGTGTTGGGCCAGTGGCAGGATGCGCTGGTCGAAGCCCGTCGTATCGACCATCGACTCAATGTTCTGTCGGATCGAACACAGGAGAAGCACGCCTATCGAGAGGATGGATTTGCGCGTTATTTGAGCGGCATTCTCTACGAAAGCACCGGCGATGTGAATAATGCGTTTATCGCCTATCGAAAGGCCTATGAGATTTTTGATGCCACCCGCGCATGGTCGCACACGTCTGTTCCGTCTCAGTTGAAGGAAGATGTGTTACGAACGTCCGAGGCCATGCATTTCACTCAGGAATTGGCTGAATACCGGCGCCTGTTTCCTGATACGAAATGGGAAACGAATCAATCGTTACAACAGCTCGCTCAAGTTGTTGTGATCAGCTATAATGGCCGCGCGCCACGCAAGGAGGATCAGTTTCTTGATCTGCCGATTAGCCTCAACGCACTCCAATTGGTGCTCCTCAACCGCGGGATTGTGCAGCAGAACCGAGGGTCGAATCGGGCGATGGATACGGTCTTGTATGGGCTGAACGGACGCGTCGTTCGAGTGGCGTTACCAAGACTTATCCCGCAGAAGACACAGGTGCCTATCGATACGGTAAGTCTTATCCCGGACGATGGTACGCAGGTGACGGTGAACACTGAATTGGTGCATAACGTGACCGCCTTGGCAGAGAAGGCGCTCTCGGAACGAATGGCCGGTATTACTGCGAAAGCTCTTGCCCGCGCCGCGACAAAGTTTGCGTTTGCCGAAGGGGCGACGAGAGGGGCTCAGCATGCAGCAGGGAGAGATGCGGGGCCCTGGGTGGGTTTACTCGTTGGGCTGCTGACAAAAGGACTGGCGGTGGCATCGGAAGAAGCCGACACACGAAGTTGGCAGACGTTGCCTGATGAAATTCATCTTGCTCGGGTGTGGGTTCCACCAGGCCGCTATCAGGTTCAGCGCGAGCCAATCGGCGGGCTTCATGACCCGTTAACGTCTGAGACCATGCGGACTCTGTCACTCGGGCCGGGCGAGACCGCGGTGCTTCTCCAGCGTGTGATGCCATGAGAGACGGATCGATGTTCGTATGTCGAACCGGGATGGTGCTGATAGGGTTGGCTGCACTGTCCGGCTGTGCATGGGTTGGAGGCCACACACAACCAGACTGGATTGTTGGGGTGAGTGCGGCGCATCCGCCCGGGCAATATCTCGTTGGTGTGGGCCAGGCAGAGAGTCGGGCGGTCGCTGAGGATCGTGCCTATGCAGCAGTGGCTCGCATTTTTAAAGCTGAGGTGAGTGCGCATGCAAAGGACTGGGAGTCGTATTTGGTGATCGAGCAGCGTGGACAGAGCCGCGCTGAGCGGCGATTGACGCTCGACCATCTGACCCGTGTGTCGACCGACAAAGTATTGGAGAATGTTCAGATCGTCGATCGATGGATCGATGTGCAGAAAGGACTGCATTATGCC
The DNA here is from genome assembly GCA_005116885.1 of Nitrospira sp. Lineage (GTDB taxonomy): Bacteria > Nitrospirota > Nitrospiria > Nitrospirales > Nitrospiraceae > Palsa-1315. Next base: position 37,280 of record SWDP01000036.1, on the reverse strand, counting down.
TTGGCGGGGATGCACCGGCCTCAGGCGGAGACCTCGTTCATGGAACGAATTACCGATCTCGACCGATCGATCAGAGACGATGTCGAGGATGCCCATCGTTCCTCGGATAAGCTGGGAAAAGTTAGAGCACTGAGACGAGCTGCGAGGAATCTGGTACTACGGGAGACGTATAACACCGATCTTCGGGTGATTCGCACGAGCGGGCAGGGTGCCGCCGCGTCCTACCGTGTGAGTGAACTCGCGCATGAACTCGAACAGTTCCTTGCTACGAATCTGGTGTTGGCGGTTACGATGGCCGGGGATCAGGCTGAACCGATGCAACGTGCCTTGACGGAGGGATTGTTGAAGGAAGGGCTCACCGTGACGAGTCGGGCGTGGGAAGGGGATCGGTCGATGAACGGTGATTCAGGCGGGTCTTCCCCGGAGCTGCTCGTGCGAGGTGTCGTGCGTGTATGGCCGATCGATGTGCGTGATCCGCAGTTCAAGTTTATGCGATGGTGCAGCGATTTCGAAGTTGTGGATGTGACCAGCCGGCGAGTGGTCGCTGCGTTGTCAACAGGCGGTAAGGAGGGCCATCTATCGGAGCGTGAGGCAACAGCAAAAGTTGTGCGTGTCATGCAGGAGACGTTATCGACTCATGTGGCAAAGGCCATAGCGAGCCATGTGTATGGAGAGGTAGAACTGCCGGTACAGGCGAGCCAGCCTGCGGGATGTCCCCGGGACGGATTGTCCTCTGCGCCGGCATCAGCACCGCACTAATTCGGAGAGAGGGAGGATATGGCCAAATCGAAGTTGGAAGCAGCACAGACATCAACTCGTGCGCCACGCAGTCGTGGTCGCGGATTGACGGTGACGCAACAGCGGGTTCCCAGTAGCTTGGCGAAACGCCGACTGAATGAGCGGCTCAAGAACGACACGGCTTCGTTCAATCTGGGCAACCTCACCGACAAGTTTCGTAAGGAGGGGTACGACGACCTACCTCTGGATGAACTCCAAGATCGCCTCTCGAAACTGTCCGGTCCCTTGGCGGCCATCATTCTGAAGGGGAGAGTGTGATCGTATGCCATACTACTATTTTGACTCAACGGCGCTGGTGAAACGATATAGCATGGAACGCGGTACACGCATCATCGGCAGACTGATGGTGAAGCGGGGTAAAGTGGCGATTGTCTCGACGTGGTCTGTGACGGATTTGTATACAGTCCTCGCCAATCGGGCTCATCATGGAGAAATCACCAGAGACGATTGCTACTCGGTGATTCATAAGTTTGAACGGGATTCTCAGGAGGGCCTCTATAAGTTCATTGCGCCGACAATGCAGACGTTTTTAGCGACCAAAGAGCTTGCGCTGGAGTATCCTGCGCTTCGATCACCACAGGTTTTACATTTGGCGCTCGCATTGGAGTTGAAGCCCTTGCGGCTGACCGTTGTCAGCGCAGACACACAATTACTGACGGCCTCTCGCTCGGCGGGACTTCATATCATTAATCCGGAAGAGGATTGATGGGCAGGCGCGGGAGTGTCGTCTCGATAGCCAGAGATCATCGCGTCGATGACGGCCATGGAATCAGTGGCGGCGTACAGAAGCGCAGGGCATTTTTCTAGACGCGAGTAATTGGCAGTAACGGATTAACCTTGTGTTCCCGAGTGGGGCGATAGGAGCGGTCGCCCTATATCTGTGCATGTGTCGAGGATGGCTTCTGAGAAGAACCTGTTCGACCTAGTGGTCCGTTTCTCTCTCTAGATCCGAGGGGAGCTCTTTGTCTGGTCCGATTGAGCGAAGCGCAGAGTTCCAGTGCCGTAGCATCTCTCAAAGCAGTGCGAAGCCGGCGCCATCCCATCCCGCCACGAGCGGATAAGAACGACTCGGTACGACCCGCATTGTTCTTTCTCCCATTTTTCAGAATTGAGGACTTCCTCAGAGGCGTCATAATAGATGCATATGTGTGCGAGTGCCGGCCGAAGAGGGCGAAGATCCCTGGTATGGCCGCAAGCACTGTGGCACACTCGCCCGCATTATTCACGAGAGTTCGTGACGAAACCGCCGAGACGCCATGCGAGACGGGCGCGTGGAGCCGTGAGGGAGGGAAGCATACTTGAAACAGTATGTTGACTGACTGAGCGACGAGCCCGCCCGCCGTCAGGCTTGTCGTAGCGGCGTATCGGCGGGTGCAGTAGAAGCCTTCGTGAATAATGCGGGCT
>SWDP01000036.1:0-34980 GCA_005116885.1 Nitrospira sp. | reverse complement strand
CCATGCATAGTGAGTCAATCCTTGACTCGCTCGCATCGGAAGAATATCGTATCTCTGTGGGGGGAGCTTAACGCCCCGAGGGAATATGGTTCATAAGGGGATCGAGCGTCGGGATGGTGTGCAAGCCCGGCTTGACCGGGAAGCCTAAAGTCCTGCCAAGATCTCCGTCGTACCTATGCTGTCCTCGGTAGGTGCGCGCTCCTCCCACCCTAATTGCCCGCTCATTCCGGTTGGCGGTTTTCCCCGTTTCACCACCCCGCCATGTGCCGTTCCGCTCCTCTCACAACCGTGAAGAGGTTCGCTGTGTCATCTCCATCGTTCGAGATGGCAATGATGATGTGCTGAAGCTGTCCGGTGTGGTCACCTGACTGGAGAAGATGAATGAGCACGCACAAGTCACTTGCATCCACGTCCAAGAATACAACCCCCCGTGCAGCTTCGGCAGTGACGGCGGTAGAAATGGGCGCGCGGCAGCGCGAGATTTCCGTCTCCGAATTCTTCACCAAGAATCGGCATCTACTCGGTTTTGACAACCCACGCAAAGCGTTGCTGACTTGCGTCAAAGAAGCGGTCGATAACGCCCTGGATGCCTGCGAGGAGGCTGGGATTCTTCCTGAGGTGACGGTTCAGCTGGAAGTTGTGGCTATTGGATCGGCAGCAAAGCTCTCTGCAAGTCAGGCCACGCGCTTCCGAGTGACGGTCACAGATAATGGCCCCGGGATCGTCCGCCAGCAGATTCCGAAAATCTTTGCAAAACTGTTATACGGCTCCAAGTTCCATCGCTTGCGCATGAGTCGCGGTCAGCAGGGGATCGGCATTTCGGCGGCAGGGATGTATGGCCAACTGACGACCGGCAAACCGGTGAAGATTATTACGCGTATCGGCCCCAAGGCGTCGGCCCATTATTTCGAGGTGCAGATCGATACCAAGAAGAACGAACCCCTGGTCCATGAGAACAAACAGATCGAATGGGACCAGCCGCGTGGCACACAGGTGGCGATTGAAGTCGAAGGCCGTTACCAGAAGGGTCGCGCGTCGGTGGATGAGTATCTCGAGCAGACGTCAATTGCCAACGCGCATGTGAGGCTCATCTATCGATCGCCGGATGGGGAGACGAAGGAATATCCTCGCGCCTATCATGAATTGCCGCCATCGCCGAAGGAAATCAAACCTCATCCCTACGGCATCGAATTCGGGATGTTCCTCAAGATGCTCCATGAGGCCAAGAGCCAGACCCTTTCGGGATTTCTGTCGAGCGATTTCTGCCGGGTGACGCCTCCGCTTGCGGATGAGATGTGTAAGATGGCGAAGGTTTCGCCCAGCGCGAAGCCTCGCGACATTCGCGGTGCGACAGCCGAAACGCTCTATCGCACGATTCAAGCGACAAAGATCATGGCGCCGCCGACCAATTGCCTCTCCCCGATCGGCGAAAAGGCCATCCTCTCAGGTCTCTATAAACAGATCAAAGGAGAATTCTATACGGCGGTGAGCAGGCCTCCCTCCGTCTATCGCGGCAACCCCTTCATTATTGAAGCAGGACTGGCTTTTGGAAAATCCCCGGATAGCGAGACCAAACCTGAGAAGCCGACGATGCCATTGGCAGAAGGGGAGCAGGAAGAAGGAGATTCAGAACTCGCGCGCGTGATTCGCTATGCCAACCGGGTGCCGCTGCTCTACCAGCAGTCTGCTTGCGCTATTTTCAAGGCGGTGCTGGCGACAACCTGGCGCAATTATGGAATGAGCCAATCACGCGGGGCTCTTCCCGCAGGTCCGATGGCTATCTTCGTGCACATTGCTTCCGTCTGGGTGCCCTTTACGAGCGAATCGAAAGAGGCGATCGCGGAGTACGACGAGATCCATAAAGAGATTACCCTCGCGCTTCGCGAGTGCGGGCGTCGGCTTGGGCTCTTCCTGCGACGTCGCGAGCGAGCAGCGAGCGAATTCCGACGGCGCAATATTTTCGAACTTTATATCGAAGAAGTCGCCGAAGCCTGTAACAGGTTAAAGGGTGGGAAGCTGTCCGTCGAAAAATTGAAAGCGCAGTTGCAGAAGATTGCATCGTCACGGACCGGCGGCATGAAGACCGATGAAACACTCGGCAAGACCGGCGCCGGGCCTGAGGGCCTGCCGCATTCCATTATTGTCACAGCGGAAGGTATCGAAGGAGAGGCTCCATTGGCGGCTCCTGTTTCCGATGACATAGCAATCGAGGAGCAGCCGGCTTCCCCTACACCTGAACCACGACACACTGCAAAGACACCGTCTGAGAAGAAAAGGCCACGCATGGTCGCAACCGTCCGATCGACTCGTAAAAAAGGTGCGCTGGCACAGCAACAGACAGGCGCAGTTCGTACCGGTCGCAAGGTCCCCCAGGCAAGGAAGAAAAAGTAGGACGACGCATGGCAAAAACAAAAATCACAAAGAACGGGGTTGTTGAGAAAAAATTAGTCGGGCTGGCCGATATGGTGATCGCGTCCGCGCAGCGTTTAAAAGATCCGACGATGGCCATCCCGATTCGCGCGCTCTCGAACGTGACCTTTAATGCGCGCAAGGGTTTGCTCGAAATGGGGGGGAAGAAACAGGCCCGTTCATTTTTCAATGTCGGCATGGCCAAGAAGTTCATGCAGACGATGTTGGTCGCGGATGCCCTCTCCGAATTGCAGCGTGCAGAGTTGACGACGTCGCTCAGAGAGATTTATTACCGGACGAAACACACCATTCAGGACTCGCACGAGAATACCTTCGACACCCAGGACGAATCGGACCCGATTATCGAAGATCTGGAAGTGTCGCTCACGGCACTGCGTGAAGAGTTGCATGTACGCGCAGAAAATGGAGGAAGTGTCGTCGGTCCGCTGGTGCTCGGTGACGACGGGGATCGTGTGGATTGCGCCAAGCTGGGAAAAGGCGGGTACTCGGTTCCGTCGATTGTCGAGCCGGAGTATGTGGAGATCCGCCGCTGTACGGCTGACTTCGTGTTATTGGTCGAGAAAGGTACACAGTGGAATCGCCTCTCGGAAGATAAATTCTGGCGCCGATATAACTGTGTACTCTTGACGGGCAATGGGCAACCGCCTCGTGGGGTGCGCCGTTTGGCCAGGCGACTACACGAGGAATATACACTTCCAGTCTATGTCCTGGTCGATAACGATCCCTGGGGGTACTATATCTATTCTGTTGTGAAGCAAGGCTCAATTAATCTGGCCTTTGAGAGCCAGCGGATGGCGATTCCCAAAGCCAAGTTCATCGGCCTGTCCAGCGCCGACCCTGAACGATACGAACTTCCTCGTAACGTCGGGATCAAATTGAACGAGAAGGACATCGCCCGCGCAAAGGAACTCCTCAACTATCAGTGGTTCCAGAAACCGGCGTGGCAGGTTGAAATCAAGCGGATGCTCGCGAGCGGACTCAAGTACGAACTAGACGCCCTTGCCAACAAAGACTTCCAGTACCTCACCAAAAAATATCTTCCACGGAAACTCAAAGAAAAAGACTGGCTCGACTAAGCCGAGCCAGTCTTTTGCATCGTACCCTGATCTCGGTATCTACTCCGGGGGCAACATCAGATAGAGCCCGATCGTAATGATCGGCGCCATGACATACATTGCTTTCTTGCCGAAGCTATCATAGACGCCATAGATCAAGATTGCGCCAATGAAGAAGAAGTAGAGTTGCCCGACACCCCGATATCCCGCACTATGTTCTGCTGCCAATGCGAGGGTAGGCGATCCGAGGATCAGTCCTGCGGAAAGGGCTGCTAATCGTTTCATCACAATCTCCATTTCGATGAGGTTAAAACACTGGGCGTCATCCCAATGGTCGGTACTGTTGCACAAACAATAACGTCCTCATGGCGAAGTCTGCCGAGAGGGCGCGATTCGATTCTTGAACGATTCTGTATAGCTGGATTGGGCGAGACTAGCAAAATGGCACCATACACCTCTGTATTTTATGAATAATGGACGCCATCGTGCGCCTTCTCATAGTCAGAAGTCAAACTGATGTCAGTGAAAGTGAGGCGTTAGGGGTAAGGCGTGAGATGTGTGACGGGTTAGTGCTGTGGATGGATTGAGCCGTTTAGTCCCGTTGCGCGAAGGAGGGTTGTCAGGCGAGTCTTCACATAGTGCAATTGAACTGACTCCCGACCCCGTTGGTTTGTCCCATTCTGGTCTTGAGACTTGCTGTGATGGACGGCTTGGGATAGAGTAAGTCCATGCGAACCACGAGCGCAGCAGCACGAAGAACCATACCGGCCACTGAGATCAGACGTCGCGGGTTTTCAGCGGTGGACAAGGCCCTGAAACGTGGGCCAGTGCATGTCCTCAAGGACAACGAACCGGTCTATGTGATCATGGCTGAAGATCAGTTCCGCGAGTTATCTGATCGCTATCGCCGGTCGTATATCTCACGAATTCGCCGGTCGTTGAAAGATGTGAAAGCAGGGCGAGTGCGCCGTGTGACGGCGCAGACGTTGATCGGCGAACTGGGTCTCGATGCCTGATGTATGTGCTGCTGACGACCGGCCATTTTGATCGGCGCGTCGTCAAGGTTACGCGAGCCCACCCGGAACTCAAAAAGCCCCTCGCCAAGGCGCTGAGACATCTCGAAGCCAACCCCTTTCTCTCGTCCCTTCGATTGCATTCGCTCAACGGAGAACTAGCAGGATGCTGAAAAAGTCCGCCAGCTTTGTTCTCGCATCGCTCAGAAGCTCAATGTACCGAAGCGTAGGCCTCGCCTCTTCGCTCGCTTCGGCCGCGCTGGACGGCCATTTTGAGCATCCTGGAATCCGTTCTTGCAACATCATTACTCGCAAGGTCACAGCGAAGTTTGAGCAGAAACTGAGTTTTTCCGCAGCCTGCTAGAAGGGCTTCATGCCGTGAGTGTCACCCATGCCTACGGCCTCACCCTGACATTTCGTGTCACCAAGAAGGAAATTGTCCCGTTCGATATCGGAAGCCACGACGAAGTGTATCGATAGCCAGGATTGCTGTGCGCTGCAAGTAGTGAGGGGTAAAGGGTAAGTGGTGAGGCGCGAGATGCCTGAGGGGTAAGGCGTAAGGGGTGTGGATGGTATGAGCAGTTCAGTCCCGTCGCGCAAAGGAGGGTTGTCGGAGAAGTCTTCAAATAGAGCGATTGGAAAGATTCCCGACCATTTTGTTTGTCCCTCATGCCTTTTCTAAGAAGGATTGAAATGCTTCCTTATGTGCCGCACACAACGCCGCGCGATTCTCGCCACAATCCCGAGAGACTATTTCTAGAGCTTCTGCCAACGTCATGCCGCTGAGGCAAATCGCTCGAACGGACTCTACTTCTGATGGCCCGTATTTGAATCCCTCGGTTTCATTGGTGGCATGGTTGATACGAATATAGTGATCGATGTCTGAAACACCAGTATGCACAGCATGACTAAGAACTGCATAAGCAGTGAGGTAGGTATCGTGCATCTGAGCACGTTTTGCCACCTCCTCTGTTGAAATGGTCCGTGCTTTTGCGTTTGTGATGGCCTTCTCGGTTTCCTGAAACAATTGATCGGTGGCAGCCTGCCGCAAGCTCTCCATCGGAGAAGACTTCGATAGGCGAATCCGCTGAAGTAGCTTCCGCTTCTGAATAAGAAATTGATCTAAATAGTCTTCTAAGTATGTTGGATCTCTCTGAAGGGCAAAGAAATGGAAATTTGCTTCGATGAACGCTCTAAGCAGAATTCGTGTTGCCGCTGCCATGCCACGCTCAGATACCACAATGATGGACTGATACAGTTCAAGGGATCTGGCGAACAAGAGGGAGGTTGCTATCTGCTTTCCGTTTCCTAAATCGACGGCACGACCATCAAGAAAGCTGTGACAGTCTCGATTAAGTTCCTGAGCACGATCAATAATATCTTTATGTGCTGCCCGATGTGAGTCAATCCAGGAGTCAATTCGACCGGAAAGAAATCCGTTTTCGTCGAATGTAGGCATCGCTGGTTCAGTCATCACTCTTCCCTTCTATCGACCGCACGGCTTCGTCAGAGAATTCAGCCCTCCCTTCACGGTCAAGGGCTGTCTTGACTGGTAGCCTACTCCGCCTCACTGTTGCGAATCCATCGCCGCGCAGCCTACAATCGGCCTCGTTGCGAGACTCCCATGCCCTTCTCGATTCGTCCATTCTGTTGCTTCCCTATGCATTGTGTTGCCACGTACCACTGAACTTAGGCAGTGATGAGCTGGGCAAAAGGCCACAATAGATGTAAGTCCTGTGGTACCCAGGAACATAATCACAAAGCCAGAGGACTCTGCGCATCCTGTTACGATGCTGCTGCGGAGAAGCGGCACAAGTCGCACGTCACGCGGAGAGTAGGACGCCATCTCTCAATTTCTATTACTAAAGAAGATTTAGAGCAGAAGTACAAATCCGGCCTATCACTCAACGACATAGCACGTCAATTCAACTGCACTCGTCAATACATCCACAAACTCCTGGTGCAACATAAGATTGTGCGCAGGACGCTGACCGAAGCGAGGAATCTTGCCCTGGAGCAGGGTAAGATTTCGTACAGTTCCAACGTTTATTCCCCTGGCAAAGCAATCAGTCACGAGAGACGGCATGTCAATGAGTCGTTTTTCAAGTCGTGGACGTTTGCGATGGCCTATGTGCTTGGTGTCATCTATACGGATGGATGTCTCGTTAAACCGATTGGCCCCATCAAGTTTCGTGTCACTGTAGGTCAGAAGGAACCTGAACTTCTAGAGAAGGTCATAGCCCTCCTAAATAGCAATGCGAGGTTAGGGTTCTCAGCAAAAAGAGGAATAGCGGGTGCGCTGTATCACTTCCGCATTGACAACGCGGAGATATACGCCGACCTCCTACGATTGGGACTCACGCCAAGCAAAAGTATCACGCTACAGTTTCCTGAAATTCCGCCGGAGTTTTTGAGACATTTCATTCGAGGCTGCTGGGACGGGGATGGCTCGGTTTATTGGGAGGGCAACAACACGCGCAAGCCTTGCGCGAGTTTTGTGAGTGGCTCCAGGGATTTCATTGAACACCTCATGCGCCATTTAGTGGATCTTGGATTACCTGGAAGGACCATCCATAAATCAACGCGCAGCAAGAACCCTTCGTATTACTTTCGCTATACTGGGCTACCCTGTGTCAAACTTTATCATTTGCTCTATGACGGAGTTGAAGCGAGCATTTATCTTACGCGGAAACACGACCGCTTTAAGGCAATTGCCGATTGCTTCGATAGCAAAACCACGCAGAAAGTTCGAGAGGCCGATGCCGCACTGTTAAATGAGCTAAAAAATTATACGCATAACAAGTCTCCGCGGGAGGTCGTGAGCAAAGAGGAGGACTGAGCCATGACACGAGTTACGTTGTACTCATGGTATTCATCCGAAAGACAGCGATTGACGGGGCAATAAAATGGGGACATTCTGCTTTTCAGGGCCGGCCTGGCGGTTTTCCTGCGTGCGCGCGTTCAACGAGGGGAGTCTTCGACCGCGCGTTGCGCGAGCACAGGGAATCGCCAGGCCGCTCTTTTTCTTTCCCATCCCATTGTATTTGGAGGGGAGTGGCCAAGGTTGCCCTCGACTGCGCGCATCGAACGAGGGCCTTCCTAGGCCGCGCGTTCTGCGAGCAAGGAGGGCACCTGGCCTTAGAAAAGATGCGATAGCGCTTTCCTCCTGGCCCAGTTTTCAAGGTCACAAATTGTGACCTCAAATGTCCGACCTCTTCAGGTCAAAGCTGAACTGGAAAATCTGCAGGATATCTCTTCTTGTTGGCCAGAAATTGCTCGTGAGTCTCAGGTGGCTTGCAGGCGGTTCAGCCAATAGTCCGGGTGGCGTTTGGCATGGGCGACCGCGAGCACTCGAATTTCTGTCTGGAGTTCAAGAAACACGAGTGCGTAGGGGAATCGGGGGAGTAGGGCCCGTCGAACCTCTAGATCAATGGCCATATTCGCCAGTTGGAGAAATGACTTGGGACGGGATTGTATCGCCTGTTGTGCTTGATCAATTTCTTGAAGGAATCTGATTGCCAGCCCAGGTTGGCGGGTTTCGTACCAGGCGGCGGCTTCAATCAACTCCAGAACAGCCTCAGGTGAGAGGCCGACTGGTTTCACCGCTTGGGCAGGCGATCGAGCACCTGCTTGCGAGCCTCTTCCCACGATACGCTTGCTGATCCGGCCTGTGCTGCTCGTGCCCGGCGCTCAATTTCCGTGAGCCATTGGGCATCACTGCGTTCTTGACCCGGTTCCGCTGATGGCAGACTATCGAGTAACTCAACGACTAATTCCGCACGTTGTTGATCCGGTAGCTGCAGCGCATCTTTGAGTAGTTGCTGTGTGGATGGAGCCATAGGCCTACTGTATCGTGTCTCAGGCAGAAATGGAAGGCAGGATCAGTATCAGAGCAAGCGGGAAGGTGAATAATGCGGGCCGTGGGATGGAGAGATTTGAATGAGTGGTGCAGGATACCGACAAGAGGAGTGATATTTGCGCACTGGCCAGGCTGCAACAATTCAATCTTCCGGCATCCGATCCACAACTCGATCCCATTCCTTGATGGCAGGCTTTACGTGGTGGTCCAGGTGTGTGAGGGCCACATAGAGCCGCCCTTCGTACTCGTCTCGCTTGGCATCCGTGGGTGAGAGGGTTTTCAAGATTGCCACAAGCCCTGCAATCTCCTCGGTCGTCTCCAGAATTTCATCGAAGTGATTATCCAGCAAAGAACTCGACGGCGCCAGGAACGAATCTTTCTCAGCTATCGCCGACTGTCGGGTTTTCTTAATCATGGCGCTTTCCTGGAAGTATGCTCAAAAAGGCTGTCCAGCAAGGCTGCAGCGGACTATCCATTTTATTATGGGGTGGCTGGGATGATCCCAACTGCGCGCGTCCAACGAGGGCTTTCTCAAGCCGCGCGTTGCGCGAGCACGGGGATCGTCCCAGTTACCCCACCTCCTTTTCAGCATCCGATTAAGATCGGTAGCTGGCGTTGATTCGCACATAATCGAACGACAGATCCGTCGTCCAGATGTGGGCTTTGTGACGGCCTTGTCCCAACCCCACGGCGATCGTAAATTCTTTCTGACGAAAGACCTTTGCGATGCGGGCTTCAGCAGCGAGTCCGAGACCCATTCCTTTTCCTACCATCGGAACCCCGCCGAACGACAGGCTTAGCTTTGAGGGAGTAATCGGAACCCCGGCTCGTCCGATCGCCGCCATCACACGACCCCAATTGGCATCCTCACCGAAGAGGGCGGTTTTGACCAAGTTCGAGGTGGCAATGGTGTGGGCGACCCGCCGTGCCTGCGCCACGGTGGCTGCGCCAGTCACTTCGATGTTCACCACCTTGGTGACACCTTCCCCGTCGCGACAAATGGCCAGCGCGAGGGCCTGGCAGGCTTCTGTCAGAAGTGTGAGGAACCGCTGAAAGGCGGGCGTGCCTTCTTTGATGATTCGGTTCTCTGCCATACCGTTCGCCAAGCACAGGACAGTATCGTTGGTACTTGTGTCTCCATCGACTGAGATGCAGTTGAATGACTCATTGGTCGCGAGGCTGAGAGCCCGTTGGAGGGCGCTCTTCGTGATTGATGCGTCCGTGGTGAAATAGGCCAGCATCGTGGCCATGTTGGGATGAATCATCCCAGAGCCTTTGGCCATTCCGCCGATGGTAATCAACCGACCACCGATGGTGTCCTGAAGGGCAATGGACTTCGGGCGCAGGTCGGTCGTCATGATGGCCCTAGCTGCATCCGGGCCTCCACGGTCGGTGAGCTGAGTAACCAGCTTCGGGATGCCTTTGATGATTCGATCGACCGGTAATGCACGACCGATCACGCCGGTGGACCCGATGAACACATGTTGCGAGGGGACTCCCATGTGGCGTGCAAGCACGGTGGCAGTCTTCTTTGCGGCGGCTAACCCTTTGGCGCCGGTACAGGCGTTGGCATTACCGCTGTTGACGAGAATAGCCCGTCCGATTCCCTGGCGTAAGTGCAAGCGATCGACGATGACCGGCGCGGCGACCACCTGATTGTTCGTGAAGACGCCGGCGATGGGACCGCTCTGCTCTGAGACGACGAGCGCGAGGTCGAGCAAGCCTGGCTTCTTGATGCCGCAATGGATGCCGGCTGCGCGGAACCCTTGCGGTGCGGTGACTCCACGACGCGGAGATGCAGTTGTTATTTTTTTGCCCATGATCGAGATAATATATATTGATCTATGCAGGATGCTCAAAAAGGTTGTCCAGCAAAGCCGCAAGCAAATCGAAACCGGAAGCGTACCCTCTGGGGTACGTTGAGGATTTCGACGAGCCGAGAACGCCGCTGGCGGACATTTTCAGCATCCTGCTTAAGGGTAGGCGGCGGGAGCCGTTAAACCCGTCTCCTCAGGAAATCCCAGCATGAGGTTCATCGCTTGAATCGCTTGGCCTGCCGCGCCCTTCACTAAATTATCCAGCGCCGCCACCGTAATGACCGATCCTGAGCGGGAATCGAGGTAGACGCCGATGTCGCAATAGTTAGAGCCCTTGATGTAGCGCGGATTCGGAACGGTCTCTTCCTGGACCCTGACGAACCGCTCACCTTTGTAAAAGTCTCGATACAACGCGCGCAGGTCCGGCAGGGACATTGGACTCTTCAGTTTGCAGTAGGCGGTGCTCAAGATGCCACGGTTCATCGGGACGAGGTGCGGGGTGAATGTCACGATCGGCTGTGCGGCCACTGTGTCCGATGGGTGAGAGGCTCGTTGAAGCAACCCCCCGAGTTCTTGTTCAATTTCAGGAATGTGGCGGTGCCCTCCGATTTTGTAGGGCTCTAAGGATTCATGGGCTTCAGGGAAATGGTAGGGGAGCGCTGGGCTTCGCCCAGCTCCAGACACGCCGGACTTCGCATCGATGACGACGGTGTGCGGTTGTACAAGATTCCTGGCGAACAATGGCGCCAATTGTAGAACCGCTGCCGTTGGGTAACAGCCGGGTGACGCGACGAGTCTCGCCTTGGCAATGGCAGCACGATGTAATTCCGGAAGTCCGTAGACGGCATCCTTCAGCAAGTCCGGGTAGGCATGCGGTGTTTTATACCATTGTTCATAAACAGCAGTATCCTTGAGCCGGTAATCGGCGCTGAGGTCCACCACCAGTTTGCCGGTTTTGAGACAGGCGGAAACCGGCTCTAACGATTTAGTATGGGGAAGGGCTAAGAAGACCGCATCTGCCTGTTCTGCCAAGGCTTCGGGTGAGAGCGCTTGAAAAGAGAGAGAGACGAGGCCGGCCAGACTCGGGAAGACCGTTGCCACGGGAACCCCGGCGGATTTCTCTGATGTGACAGCGTGGAGATCGAAGTGCGGGTGGAGGGCTGCCAGGCGAACGAGTTCTGCTCCGGCATATCCACTGGCCCCTGCGATTGTGACGCGTACCTTTTTCATCTGTATCACCTGTCATGTGTGCCACGGGCACAAAAAAAGGGAAGGCGTGGAGCCTTCCCTTTTTCTGACTGTGGCTCCGATGTTTATCGTTTTGAGTACTGGAACCGCTTTCTCGCACCCTTCTGTCCGTACTTTTTCCGCTCTTTGACACGCGAGTCACGGGTCAGCAAGCCTTCCTTCTTGAGGGGTGTACGCAGGGGTTGGTTGAGCTCCACCAACGCGCGGGCAATGGCATGACGCAGGGCGCCGGCTTGGCCGACCTGCCCGCCGCCTTGCACCGTGGCCTTGATCGAGTACTGCCCCATGACACCGCCAATTTCGAGCGGGAACTGAATAATCTGCCGCAGGGTCAGCCTCGGGAATGCCTTCTCGATCGGTTGTTCATTGATCGTGATATCGCCCGCCCTCCCCGTGACCCAGGCTCTCGCAATGGCGCACTTTCGTCGTCCGGTTGCATATTGAGTTGCTACTGCCATGCTTAGATATCTCCTTCTTCGTCTGTGTGGTGTCTACAGGGTAATGGGTTCCGGCTGTTGCGCCTGATGCGGATGAGTGGGACCGACGTAGACGCGGAGCTTCTTCGCCATATGATTCCCCAGCGGGTTTTTGGGAAGCATCCCTTCGATCGCTTTAGTCAAGAGTTCTGTCGGATCCTTCCGGAAGACGTGCTGCGCGGTGGCAGTTTTAAGTCCACCAGGAAAGCCGCTATGGCGGCGATAGAGTTTCGCGACCATTTTGTTGCCGGTCAGATGAATCTTCTCCGCATTCACGATGACGATATGGTCACCCATGTCCACATGGGGAGTAAAAGTCGGCCGGTGTTTACCGCGCAACATTCCGGCGACGCGGGCTGCTAATCGGCCCAGCGTTTTTCCCTCCGCATCCACGAGGTACCACTTTTCCTGCACGTCTAACGGTTTTTGCATGTAGCTCAACATTATTCTCTCCGTTCTTTCACGATCGAGTGACTTAGGTTTCTTGCACTTCCGGCGCGCCGATATCTTTCGACTCCAGCTTTGCCAGCCAGGCGTCGAGATTCGTCGTACTCCTCCGCTTCAACACGTCTTGGGTAATGTAAATCGGGCAAGGCGCCCGAAGAGCCAATGCAATCGCATCGCTGGGTCTGGAATCGATGGTCCGCTCCAGGCCTTTGTTCGCGACATGCACTGTCGCATAGTACGTACTGCTCTTGACGTCCGTAATGACGACACGTTGGATCGTGATATTCAAGTGTTCAGCAAAACTCTTGATCAAATCATGGCTCATGGGCCGTGGTGTGATCATGGTATCGAGCGCTAATTTAATGGCATTACCTTCTGCCGCTCCGACCCAAATAGGAAATGTGTCAAGGACGCCGTCCTGACGTGCTAAGACGACAATCCTCGTATCGGTGTTGGCCTCTTCCAGGATACGATCCACCCGGTATTCTACTAAGCTTTGTTCGTTGGGTTGATCGACGGTATTCATAATTCTGTCGTGCGGACTCAGGAGTCTAGTTTTCCAAAATCTTCCGGTTTGAGATTTTCCAGCCACTGTTCAAGCTCTTCGGAACTCTGTTTGGTGATGACGGAATTATTCGCAAACACCGGCGCATTGCTCCGGAGTGCTAGTGCAATCGCATCGCTAGGCCTGGCGTCGACCGTGTATTCTGAGTCTTCATACATCAGGTGGATTTTCGAAAAATAGGTATGCTCTGACAGGTCTGTAATGACCACGCTGATGACTTTTGCATTGAAGGCATCAAGGAATGACTTCATGAAGTCGTGTGTCATCGGTCGGGGAGGTGTCACATTTTCCAGCGACATGCTGATTGCACCGGCCTCTGACTTACCGACCCAAATGGGGAGCATGTCGGACTGCTCTTCGTCACGTAGCACCACGATGTAGGCGTTATTATAGGGGTCGAACATCAACCCTTTAACATGCATCTGTGTAATCATGAACCAGCCCTTACCCCGTCTCTCTCCGTAACGAGTTGTGAGGAGATGTCGATTATCATGGATGGATCGAAACCGATGAAATCTAGCATTTCATAAGTCGGCCTGTCAACGAAGCCTGCGAGATCGCAGGAGAAATTCAGAGACGACTCGCCAATACAAGCCTAGTCGGAAGTTCTCTTGCCCACGCAAAACCGTTCGGGCTTAGGCGGGCGGGCGATAGTTCTGATCGAGTTTCCCGGTATCCGTTTGCTCTCCAAGTTTGAGAAAGGCCTTCATCTGCTTCTTCACGAGGTCTCTGCCACTTTCTTCCCCCAGATTGACCTGATACTCGTTGATGACCATCACCCGCATGCCTTCCCATTTCTTCCAGCAGGGCTTGCAGACTTTGGATTTGATCTCGGATTCAAGCTTTCCCATGAAAAGAGGGTCGGTGATCGTTTCTCCTACTTGCCCACACGTGACGCATTGAACGTCTGCCATAATTTGAGATTCCTTCCGAGTGCAGTTATGAGATGAGTAGTATTGGAGAAGAATTGTAACACTGCTGTCGTGCGAATATAAAGAGGGCGCAGATTGACCCGCCTATGGCTTCGTGCTAAGAAGATTCGACTGTAACGTGTATGCCCGGATGGCGGAACTGGCAGACGCGCCGGACTCAAAATCCGGTTCTCGCAAGAGAGTGGGAGTTCGACCCTCCCTCTGGGCACCATCGGTTCGCAGTGTGTGGTTGGTATGGTAGGAATGTGTATCGGAGTTGGACGATAATCGGATGATGCAGAGCGCGGAATGACATCAGATTCTGTAGAAGATCAGTTGACTTGTGAAAATGGGTAGCCTATAGTTCGCGGGCATCAGGGTGATGAAAAAATCTCATAGATATAGATCGTCTCATCTTCGTGTCGGCCACGGCACTACATTCTTTCATTCTCTCAATCTTACCGAGGAGGCAGCACATGCGTAACGTGTTGGCACTGGGGGCGGCAATTATTTTTGTCGGCGCCGCAAGTATGGCAATCGCTCAAGAACGATTGCAATCTAACCAATCCGGCATGGGTGTGGGCGAAGGGGTTGGCGATGTGTCCGGGACGAGTCCTCGCGTGAACACCTACGATCGAACCCAGTTTCTCGACCGGTTGTCGCAGAACGAAAGCATGTTTGGTCGTGTGATTGGATTCGATCTGACGGCCAAAAAAATGTGGCTTGAGATGGGTGGAAGCTCTCACGATGAGGGACGTGCAGGTGGTGGCGCAATGAACTACCATACGGTATATTTTGATGACAAGACTAATTACGATCAGCTTCGTGTTTTAATGTCTGGTGACGACGTGGCTATTCAGGCAATTGAGGAAACAAGTGCGAGCCAGCCATTCGGCACAGGTCGTAAAATTGTCCGTGAGGTTATCGTCATTCGTGGCAATGAGAAGCTTGCTGGTTTCGGCGGACTTGGACAACACCCGGACCCTAGGAGCGAGCGTGGGATCGAAACGAACAGTGGTTCTACCACCGGTGGCATTGGTGGCTCTGTGCTTCCGGGCAAGATCGATTCTGGTATCACCAGCTCGATTGGTGAATTTACGGGTTCCGCTCCTTGCTGGCAGTGCGAGCCTCAGCCAGGATGGGGCAATGCCGCAACCGGAACGAAGTCAGACTACGGAACGGACTACACCAAGCCAAACTTGGTCAAGGGCCTGAACTAGTTCGAGACACATTCGCAAGCGTCTAGCAGAATAAAGGGGCAGCAAGACGCTGCCCCTTTTTTTGTGCTCACTGTGTGGTGATATCCGGTACCGTGGTTTCGGGGATGCCGACTCCTTGCTGGGACTGGCAGCGGACTCGTGCGGTGAATTGCCAAGATGAACGAGAAGGAGAAAAACGTGAGTGGAGAGGACCCTACAACAGTGACTCGCGAGCCAGATACCGAGTTGGATTTACGGGGAGTGATTTGCCCCTATAACTTTGTCAAAACCAAGTTGAAGCTCGAAGCGATGGAGCAAGGGCAGATTCTTTCAGTGCTCTTGGACGATGGTGACCCCATTCGAAATGTCCCCCTGAGCGTCAGCAATGAGGGGCACACGGTCCTTTCACAAGATCGGCTTCAAGAATTCTATCGAGTGCGTATTCGACGCCGCGAAGATGAGTAGCGCAGAGGATCCTTCTGCGTATCCTTGTGTGCGCGCGATCCCATCCTCCTTCCTTCGATAACGACTGTCACCGCAGAATCCTTTGCCACAAGTCCGATCTGATCACGCAGCGCACTCGGCACCCCTCGCAACACGGTTTCTTTAGACGTTGTGAGATCTATTGCGATGGTGACCTGTCTGGCGGGGAGTACCTGTGCCAGAACGTTCAGGAGTCTGGCAAGGGTTCTTGGTTCCACATAGAAGACGAGGGTGCTGCGTTCATGTTGGAGTTGGGACAGATGTTGCGTGAGTGCACGGACGGTTCTGGGGAGGCGTCCCTCGAAGATAATGGCATCGCCGGAAAACCCAGAGATCGCCGTCGCGGCCGTGAGGGTAGAAGGACCTGGGATGACCTTGACCGGGATTCCTGCTTGATGGGCAGCAGCCACAAGTAGGCTGCCTGGATCATAGATGACTGGAGTGCCATTATCTGAGACCAGGGCGACATCCTGTCCCTGCATCAACCGATGGAGAAGGAGCGGTATTTTCTCATGAAGATTGATCGGGCCGTAGCTGGTGACGGTCGCTGCAATCTTATGATGCGCCAAGAGCGCCTGGGTCACGCGAGGGCTTTCTGATGCAACAATTGTAACACGGCGCAATGTAGCAAGGGCTCGAAGGGTGATGTCGTCTGGGTGGCCGATCGGTGTACTGACGACATAGAGGGTACCGATGGAACGAGTGATGATTGTTCGGCCTCTCATTTCACGATCGTTTGGTTGACTCCCCTCTCGCGCCATCGATATAATCCACAGCTTAATGTCGTCTGTTTGTCCTGAAAAGTTGAGAGGATAGCCCTCTATGGCCGCCATGTTCTTCGTGGTGACGATGGCCCTGTATTTTGCGGCCACCGTTTCCTTTCTGATCTATCTGCTCTGGCCGTCTGAAGTCCTGGCAAATATCTCGCTGGGTATGACCGCGACCGGGTTTGCCGCACATACCATTGCGTTGGGTGCAGGGATGGTCGGGGTGACAGACATCTCGTCGCCTGGATTCCATGAAGCCCTGTCGTTTTTCTCCTGGATGCTGATCCTGGTATTCCTTGCCGTGGAGTTTCGTCATCATCTGCATGTGCTTGGCTCGTTTATCGTTCCGCTGGCCTTACTGTCGCTTGTCTCTGCTGCCGCGTTACCGGAGGCAGTTCCGACGCTGACTCCGGTGTTTGGAACGCTGTGGGTCCATGTCACGCTGAGCATGCTTGGTACCGTGGGATTTGCCGTCGCGTTCGTTGCTGGTGTCATGTATCTGATTCAAGACGGACTTCTCAAGTCTAAACGGTTCAATGTCCTCTACTCTAAGTTACCGGCCCTGGATTTTCTCGACAATCTGAATCAACGGTCGATTGTGACGGGTTTTCCCCTCCTCACGCTCGGCATCATTACCGGTGCGCTCTCCGCTGAGTTTTCTCGGGGTTCGTATGTGAACTGGAACCCCGAGCAAGTCTGGGCGCTTGCGACATGGGTGTTCTATTTTGTCGTATTGACCGGACGCTTGACCGTGGGCTGGAGAGCCAAACGGGCGGCATATTTGACGATTATCGGGTTTGCCGGTGTTATTCTCACTCTCATCGGTGTGGTCCTCAAGAGTCACGGACCGGTGTCGTGATATGCATATAGTCGTCGTCGGTTTGAGCCATAAGACCGCCCCAGTCGAAATCCGCGAGAAGCTGGCGATTCCCGAAAGCCGGATGGGTGAAGCATTAGGTCGCCTGTGTTCGTATCAAGGAGTGCGAGAAGGGGTGTTGCTGTCGACGTGCAACAGGGTTGAGGTCTATGCCGTGGTTGATGAGATCGAGTCAGGGTATGGACGAATTCAGGATTTCCTGGCGGATGCCCACCTCTCGCTCTCCTCAGAGCAACTGACTCCTCATCTGTACTGGCATGAGGGGGATCGGGCACTTGGCCATTTGTTTCGGGTCGCCTCCAGTCTCGACTCTATGATCATCGGTGAATCGCAGATTCTGGGCCAGATCAAAGAGGCCTTCGAGGTTGCGCTGACGAACAAGTCCACCGGCATCATTCTGAACAAAGTGATGAAGAAAGCGATTTCCGTCGCCAAACGTGTGCGGACGGAAACGAAAATTTCCGAAATGGCGGTGTCGGTGAGTTACGCGGCAGTTGAATTGGCCAAGAAGATTTTTTCAGACTTAACTGAGAAGACCGTGCTGTTGGTGGGAGCAGGGGAAATGGCTAAGTTAGCCGCACGACATTTCATTGCCAGCGGTGTTCGGCATGTGCGGGTGACGACCAGAAGTCCTCAACATGCAGTGGAATTGGCCAATCGGTTTGGTGGTACCGCGGTCCCTTTTGAGGAATTTCGGGAGGATATGGCCTCTGCCGATATTGTATTAGTGTCGACCGGTGCCGCGCATTATCTTGTGAGCGAGGACGATGTGCAGCATTCGGTGAAGCAACGGATGAACCGTCCGATGTTTCTAATCGACATTTCGGTCCCGCGTAATATTGATCCGGCGGTGCGGCATGTGGATAACGCCTTCCTGTTCGACATCGATGATTTAAAGACGCGGGTTGAACGGAATCGCGGGGAGCGCCTCAATGAGGCCGAGAAAGCCGAGCGGATGGTGATGGATGAAGTTGGGGTCGTGCGGCAATGGCTTCAATCGCTTGAAGTGACTCCCACCATTGTGGCGCTCCGCGCTCGGATCGATGAGATTAAAAGATCTGAGATCGACAAGACTTTGGGGAGATTGGCACATTTGTCCTCGACGGAACGTGAATTGGTCGAGGCGATGGCGTCGTCCATTGTCAATAAGCTTATTCACAATACGATGGTGACGCTGAAGGCTGAGGTGAATTCCTCGGAGGGAGCCGCCTTTGTCGAAGCCGCCAGGCGATTCTTCGGCCTCGGAGATTCTTCCGGTCCCAACGTCAACGGGAGCCCTTCATCTGAGTCGGAGACCTGTCATCCGTCACATGACGGTATCCAGGATGCTGAAGAGGTGACTCCAAGGACTGGCTCGGAGATACCACGTCATTGAGCATACTGTTTGTGATCGGGAGGTGAGTTGGTGAAGGGAGCGATGTCACAAGTCGGTGAGGAACGATCCACCGTCGTGTTGGGAACGCGCGGGAGCAAGCTCGCGGTGCAACAGAGCGAGTGGGTGCAGGCGCAATTGCACGCACTGGCCCCGCATGTGTCGGTCACCCTGCGGAGGATACAAACTTCGGGAGATAAGATTTTGGATGTCCCGCTAGCCCAAATTGGCGGGAAGGGACTGTTCGTGAAGGAGATTGAGGAAGCGCTCTTGAGCGGTGAGATTGATCTGGCCGTGCATAGTATGAAAGATGTGCCCACAGAATTGCCCGAGGGATTGGAGATTCTCTGTGTGCCGCCTCGCGAGGATCCACGGGATGCGTTGATCAGTCGTGACGGGTGGTCGTTCAAGGATCTTCCTCGTGGCGCTCGGATCGGCACCAGTAGTCTGCGCCGCCAATCGCAGTTTTTGTATGCGAGACCAGACCTTGCAATCGCCATGTTGCGCGGGAATCTGGATACCCGCCTGAAGAAATTACGTGAAGGACAATTCGACGCGATCGTACTGGCTGCAGCGGGGCTTCGACGATTGGCCTGGGCACATGAGATTACAGAATATCTTTCGCCGCAGATTTGTTTGCCTGCCATAGGTCAGGGGGCGCTGGGAATCGAGGGCCGGCAAGAGGATGTCTTCATTCGTGCTCTGTTGAGTGGCTTGAACCATGCGCCGAGCAAGACGGCCGTGCTTGCCGAACGCGCGTTGCTCCATCGGCTCCAAGGAGGCTGCCAGGTGCCGATCGCGGCACATGCAACTGTAGCGGGGGCAGGAGTAAGACTGGAAGGATTGGTCTCCAGCGTGGACGGGAAAGAGCTTCTTCGTGATGCGGCTGAAGGCACCATTGAGGATCCGGAGTCGATCGGCACCCAACTCGCGGAACGCCTGCTCTCACGCGGTGGGGATAGAATACTCCAAGCGATCTATGGGGCGACATGACCACAGTGAATAGAACAGGGAAGGTCTACTTGGTCGGAGCAGGACCAGGCGATCCCGGACTGTTGACACTGAAAGGGAAGGAATGCCTTGAAACGGCAGATGTCGTCCTGTACGATTTTCTCGCCAATCCGGCCCTATTACAGTATGCTCCACCGTCGGCACAACGTATTTATGTGGGTCGACGGGGACGCGGACAGTATCAAGACCAGACCGATATCAATCGATTGCTTATTGAACGTGCGAAAGAGGGACATGTGGTCGTTCGACTCAAAGGGGGCGACCCGTTTGTCTTCGGCCGCGGTGGAGAAGAGGCAGAAGCCGTCGCGGCCGCAGGGATCGAGTTTGAGATTGTGCCTGGTGTGACGGCCGCAGTCGCGGTTCCTGCCTATGCAGGCATTCCGGTGACCCATCGTACATTGGCATCCACGGTGACGTTTGTCACCGGCCATGAAGATCCTACTAAGCCGGAAACTCAGTTGGAATGGCCGAAGTTGGCCAGCACATCTGGGACCCTTGTCTTCATGATGGGCATGAAGAATCTTCCCGCGATCGTCACACGGCTCCTGTCAGAAGGACGGCCGCCGAACCAGCCGGTCGCCGCGATTCGGTGGGGGACCAAAGCCGATCAAGAAACAATTGTGGGGACATTGGGCGATATTGTCGCAAAAGCAGAAGCGGCCCATCTTGAACCGCCTACCGTCATCGTCGTGGGTGAAGTCGTGCGGTTGCGAGAACAGCTCAATTGGTTTGAAACGAAGCCGCTCTTTGGGAAACGGATCGTGCTGACTCGCGCACGGGAGCAAGCGAGAGAATTTTCCCAATTACTGGCTGCCTATGGTGCAGAGCCGATTGAAGTTCCGACGATTCAAATCGTGCCTCCAGCCAGTTGGCAGGCGATTGATGGCGCGGTGACTCGTCTCAATACCTATCAGTGGCTCATTTTTACCAGCGTGAATGGGGTAAGGCCCTTCATGGATCGGCTTCGTGCTGCGGGGAAGGATGCGCGTGCGTTGGCGAATCTTCGACTGTGCGCCATTGGACCGAGAACAGCGCAGGAACTGGAAACGTATGGGCTGACACCGGATATCATTCCAACCGAATTTCAGGCGGAGGGAATTATCGCCGCATTGGCTGATCTAGGGATTCGTGGGAGCCGTGTCTTGATCCCACGTGCCGAAGTTGCGCGCGAAATCTTGCCGGAACAGTTGCGTGAATTAGGGGCAACTGTCGATGTGATTCCCGTCTATCGCACGATCTCCCCGGCGGTGGATGTTGCCTCATTGACGCAACAGTTTCACGATGGGCGGGTGGCGGTGGTGACATTCACGAGTTCCGCCACCGTCCGAAATTTCGTGGAAGTCTTTGGAGGACGACACGCGGTGAAATCTCTGCTTGAAGAGGTGGTGGTGGCGTGTATCGGGCCCATTACGGCACGCACGGCAGAAGAGTATGGATTAACGGTCACGGTCATGCCGGCTGAGAATACGGTGCCGGCACTGGCAGACATGATTGTGAAGTATTTTCAGAAAGGGGCACGCGTTACTGTTTCCACGCGCAGTTAGTTCGATGTAGACGGCAGGGCAATGGGATGCTTTAGCGAAGGGAGGGTCTTGTTATGGTCGCAGTCAAGTCGTTCATGGTTCCAAGAGAGAAGTTTGTGACAGTAGAGCGGGATATGGATGCGCAGACTGCAGCACGGATCATGCGCGATCGTGGCATCGGTAGCCTGTTCGTGACAAATGGAAAGGAGATCATCGGTATCCTCACGGATACCGATATGGTCCGGCGTGTGGTCGCGACAGGAGCTGATATCCACAAGACGACGGTTGAGCAAGTGATGTCGGCCCCTATCATGACGATCGAGGAGAATAAGACGCTCTTAGATGCCAACGATCTGATGGCCAAAACGCATATCCGCCATCTTGGCGTGACGCAGGATGGCAAATTAGTCGGTCTGATTTCCGTGCGCGATCTCGTGTTGTTCTTGACGAATCTCCCGAGGAAGTGATCCGATGGCTTTCCCAATACAGCGCCTACGGAGGCTGCGGCAGCATGAGACCTTTCGTCGTATGGTGCGGGAGACGCACCTGGCTCCGTCCGACTTGATCTATCCGTTGTTCGTTGTCGAAGGGCGAGACCGGCGGGAGGAGATTGCGTCGATGCCGGGGCAGTTCCGTCTTTCAGTCGATCTGTTGGTGAAAGAGGCTGGTGAGATTGCGGCTTTGGGGATTCCTGGCATCATCCTCTTTGGGGTTCCCGACCGGAAAGATGATCGAGGGAGTTCGGGGTTTGATCCGAACGGCATCGTGCAGCGGGCCGTCAAAGCGGTCAAGAACCAGGTGCCGGAGCTATTGGTTGTGACCGATGTCTGCATCGATGAATATACCGATCATGGCCATTGCGGTATCGTCAAAGATGGACGCATTCTCAACGACGAAACGCTGGAGTGTCTGTGTGCCATGGCGAGGACCCACGCGCAAGCCGGCGCCGACATGGTGGCTCCGTCCGATATGATGGACGGGCGGGTGGGGGCGATCCGGGCGGATCTGGATCAGGCGGGTTTTCCAGAATTGCCGATTATGGCCTATGCTGCAAAGTTTGCATCCTGCTTTTATGCACCATTTCGGGACGCGGCGTTTTCAAGTCCTCAATTCGGCGATCGGCAATCCTACCAGATGGATCCTGCCAATCGCCGTGAAGCACTTCGGGAAATCGCGCTCGATGTTGAAGAAGGGGCGGACATCATTATGGTGAAACCGGCGTTGCCATATCTCGATATCATTGCCGCTGCCAGAACGCAGATGTTATTGCCGGTGGCAGCCTATCAAGTGAGTGGAGAATACAGCATGATCAAAGCGGCCGCCAACGCAGGCTGGCTCGATGAATCGCGCGCGATGATGGAATCGTTGCTCTCGATTAAGCGGGCCGGCGCAGATCTTATTCTGACCTATTTTGCCAAAGACGCTGCGCGTCTCCTCCGCTGACGACGATGTTGAAAGTGACGCGTGGGCTGCATGGGGAGTCTCCACGTCCCTATCCAGTCGCCACGATCGGTAATTTCGATGGCCACCACCTGGGTCATCGCGCGCTACTGCAGACGGTGGTCGAGACCGCGCGGAAGGTACAGGGTACAGCACTCGTGCTGACCTTCGAGCCGCATCCGGTCAAAATCCTCGCACCGCATGTCGATCTTCGCTTTCTCACCACCCTAGAAGAAAAACTGGCGCTCTTCGAAGACTCAGGGATAGACGAAGTGGTCTTCTTGGAGTTTACTCCCACTTTTGCAGCGATGAGTCCCGGTCAATTTGCGGCAGACATCCTGCATCGATCTCTTGCCTTGTCTGAACTATTTGTGGGGAATCACTTTGCGTTTGGGAAGGGCCGGAAAGGTCGTATTGATGACCTCGTGCATCTTGGCGAGCAGCATGGATTCCGAGTTCATCCCATGCCCCCGATAATGTGTGACGGTGACGTGGTGAGTTCAAGCAGGATTCGCCAACTTATTCAAGTGGGAGAAATGGAGCGGGCTACCGCATTGCTTGGGCGCACCTATGGAATTCGCGGCATGGTGGTGCGGGGGACGCAACAGGGACAGGCAATGGGCTGGCCC
Source organism: Nitrospira sp. (assembly GCA_005116885.1). Taxonomy (GTDB): domain Bacteria; phylum Nitrospirota; class Nitrospiria; order Nitrospirales; family Nitrospiraceae; genus Palsa-1315. Next base: position 11,858 of record SWDP01000036.1, on the reverse strand, counting down.
ACGGCCAATGTGCGCATCCCCGACGACCGTGTTGTCCCGCCTGATGGCGTCTATGCGGCGCGGACGGTCTTTGGGCCTCAAATCTATGATGCGATCGCGTACATCGGGACGAGGCCGACCTTTGGCGCAGGCGAACGGCTGATCGAAGTCAATCTATTGGATCAAACCTGCGATCTCTATGGCCAACAGATCACCGTGCAATTTGTGGTGCGGTTACGCGGCGATCAGATCTTTGCCTCTGTGGATGAGCTCTCACAACAAATTGCTTGTGATGTGGAGCAGGCACGCAGCAGCTTGCGGCGGTTTTCGCAGGGAGTGCGGTAATCTTGGCCGCCGAAGCGACAATCATGAGGTCGCAATCTAGACCCACCACACGGCCGACGTTGTTGGCTCAATTTGTTCGAACCGTGCGACAGCATCAGCTGTTCGTTCCCGGTCATCACCTATTGGTAGCAGTGTCAGGCGGGCCAGACTCGATTGCGTTGTTGTCGCTTCTCCATCGCCTGCTCCCTTCCTGGCGCCTCACGTTGACGGTCATCCATTGTAACTTCGGGCTGCGCGGAGCGGAGTCCGACGGCGATGAATCATTTGTGAACACCTTTTGCCATGAACGACAGTTGAATCTTGTCATCCATCGCCCCTCGTTGGCCAAGCGGAGGCAGGGATTGTCGCTTCAAGCTGCAGCACGTGACGCGCGATATGACTTCATGAAACACATGGCTCACGAACTAGGGGCCGACCGCATTGCGGTGGGTCATACTGCCAATGACCAGGCTGAAACGGTGCTCATGTGGTTATTGAGAGGGGCCGGCATGACCGGGTTAGCAGGAATGTCGTACGCTCGTAAAGACGGGATTATTCGACCTCTTCTCGCAGCCTCCCGTAAAGAAGTGCTCGCGTATTTGGATCATGAAGAGCTGACCTATCGGCGTGATTCGAGCAATGAAAAATCAGTCTATCATCGCAATCGAATCAGGAAGGAACTGTTCCCTGTTCTCACACAGCTGGCGCCAACTGCCGTCCGTGTGCTGCAGCGGCAAGCGGATTTGCTACGAGAAGACGAACATTTCTTGGAAGATGTCACAGGTACCCTTGTGAAGGCACTTGTCAACCGTGAGTCGCATGGTGTGCAACGAGTTGATCATCGAGCCTTCGTCGAGTTGCCGGTTGCACTTCAGCGGCGTCTGATTCGATCCATCTTACGGACCTACGACGAAGAGGGGCGCGCGAGCAGTTTTTCGGTCGTGGAATCAGTTCGGCGCGTCTTTCTCAAGGAGAAGAGCGGGGCTCGGCTGCGATTGAAGCAGGTCCTCGTGACACTGGATCAGGGGGTAGTGCGATTTAGCCCAGGTGCAGGGAGAGATTGCAGCCATCCGATGGATGTCGACCAAAATAAGAGCGCGGTACATATGGTTTCGGTTCCTTCAATGGTCTCATGGGCTGGAACGAATCAGGAAATTCATGTACAACGTATGACTCGTGGCGCTGCCGATGAGCTAGGGAAGATTTCTTCTCACGGTGTGGCACTGTTCGATGCCGATCTGTTTTCTGAGCCCTTGATCGTTCGCGCATGGCAGGCTGGCGACCGATTTGTTCCTTACGGGATGAAGGGGAAGAGCAAGAAGGTGCAAGACTTCTTTACTGATCAGAAAGTGGCTCGTCCTGGACGGGCGAAGGTTCCGCTATTAGTAGCGCCAGAGGGGATCCTCTGGGTGGTGGGGATGCGGCAGGACGAGCGTTTTGCCGTTCGTCGCGGGACGACACGGTGTTTGGTTGTCTCGGTGTACAATCGGGTGGGAGAGAGGGAGTAGGGAGTTATGGAACGGATCTTCGGTCGACCGATCGTGACACAAGAAGAAATGCGTGCTCGGATCCGTGAGTTGGGCAAGCAGATCACAACAGATTATACTGGAATGGATTGTGTTTTGGTGGGAGTATTGAAGGGAGCCTATGCGTTCTATGCCGATTTGGCTCGCGCAATTAGAATTCCCATACGAGTGGATTTTCTGATGGTGACGAGTGAAGGATCTCAGACAAAATCATCAAACAAGGTGAAAACGGTTAGAATGGTGACTGAGTTGACCGAGGACATTACAGGGAAAGATGTGTTGCTGGTGGAGGACATCGTCGATTCCGGGCTTACGGCTCAATACTTGGTCAAGACGTTGGCGAAAAAAAAACCTCGGTCGATTAAAGTCTGTACCTTATTGAGTAAGCCAGACCGGCGAGTGATCAATGTCACCATTGATTATGTAGGGTTCAAGATTCCCGATAAATATGTCGTGGGGTACGGACTCGATTATCAGCAGAAGTACCGGAACCTTCCGTATCTGGCTGTCCTGGATATGGAGGGAGATCACGAGTAAGACTTCGATCTCACGGTTGTCAGTATGAAGGCACCTGTGGTAACATCAATTACGTTGATGGTTGTTCTGACCATACGCGTGCCATCCACAAGGAGATCTGGATGAATTCCAGGACAAAAAATATACTTTTCTGGGTCGTCGTCGGCCTCTTCATGATTTTGCTGTTCAACCTATTTAGCGTGCCGCACCACGAGCCGGAAGAAGATGTGATTTTTAGCGAGTTCATGACGAAACTCGATAAGGGCGATGTTGAGCGTGTCATCATCAAGTCCAGTCACATCAGCGCCATCCTGAAAGATAAAACTCGTATTCGGACCTATTCGGTGGAATATCCTGAATTAGTGCAGGTTTTACGGGACAAGGGTGTGCAGATCGAGGCGAAACCGCCAGACGAAAGTCCTTGGTACATTACGTTCCTTGTGACCTGGGGGCCGTTTGTCCTGTTCCTGGGGTTGTGGTTCTTCCTGATGCGGCAAATGCAGATGGGTGGCAACAAGGCCATGTCGTTCGGCAAGAGCAAAGCTCGTTTGCTGACGGAGGAGCGTAAAAAGGTACTGTTCGCCGACGTGGCTGGTGTTGAAGAAGCCAAGAATGAAGTGCTTGAGATCATCGAGTTTCTTAAAGATCCTCGCAAGTTCCAAAAGCTCGGCGGACGTATTCCCAAAGGCGTGTTGATCGTTGGCCCTCCAGGCACAGGGAAAACGCTATTGGCCAAGGCCATTGCCGGCGAAGCCAATGTGCCGTTTTTCAGTATTAGTGGATCGGACTTCGTTGAAATGTTTGTGGGCGTCGGCGCGTCGCGTGTTCGTGACCTTTTCGAGCAGGGGAAGAAACATGCACCCTGCATTATTTTTATCGACGAAATCGATGCCGTTGGCCGACTTCGTGGAGCAGGGTTGGGTGGAGGTCATGATGAGCGTGAACAGACGCTCAATCAATTGCTCGTCGAGATGGATGGGTTTGATACGACAGAAGGTGTGATCTTGGTTGCTGCGACGAACCGGCCGGATGTCCTCGACCCTGCCTTGCTCAGACCGGGGCGGTTTGATCGGCAAGTCGTGGTGAATCGACCGGACATGCGGGGTCGTATTGAGGTTCTCCAGGTGCATACAAAGAAAGTTCCGATTGCAGCGAATGTCGAGTTGGAAAAAATCGCGCGCGGCACTCCGGGATTTTCAGGTGCCGATCTTGAAAACCTGGTCAATGAAGCGGCACTCTGGGCTGCGAGACTCAACAAAAAAGAAGTAGAAGTCATCGACTTTGAGATGGCTAAAGATAAGGTGCTGATGGGGGCTGAGCGAAAGAGTATGTTCTTGAGCGACGAGGAGAAAAAGACGACGGCTTATCATGAAGCCGGGCATACGCTGATCGCCAAGCTGCTTCCCGGAACGGATCCCGTACACAAGGTAACCATTATTCCTAGAGGCCGCGCATTGGGTGTCACGATGCAACTCCCTACCGATGACCGGCACGGTTACTCGAAGGGCTACTTGCTGAACCAGCTTGCCATCCTTATGGGAGGCCGTGTGGCGGAAGAGTTGGTCTTGAATGAGATGACGACGGGGGCGGGAAACGACATAGAGCGTGCGACCGATCTTGCGCGAAAGATGGTTTGTGAATGGGGCATGAGCGAAAAGATGGGTCCTCTGACGTTTGGCAAGCAAAACGAACAGGTTTTTCTTGGGCGAGAGATGGGGAGTTCGCGCGACTTCAGCGATCAAATCGCCATGGAGATCGATCAGGAAGTCAGGCGTCTTGTGACGGAAAACTATGAGCGGGCGAAGCGGTTGCTCACGGACAACATGGCCAGTTTGAAGCGTTTGGCAGAAGCACTCTTAGAGAAAGAAGTACTCGACGGGTCCGATATCGATCAGATTCTGATGCAGTCCCCATCTCAGCCTGTTCCTGCCTAACTTTCGTATCGCTGCTCCCGTGATGCCATTTCAGGGCATTGGTATCACGGGGCAGTATATCTAAAAGACGACGTGCGAGAAGGGAGTATTTCTCGCACGTGATTCGTTGTGTGCTATACCTCCATGCTAGGCAGAGGTATAGCACACACGACGGTCTCTTAACATGCTGTGCGATGTGAGAATCTATGATAGTGACACGACAGGCAAAGGATCGGCTGATTGAATTTACTGGTAGACCATTGATTATGGGCGTAGTAAATGTGACGCCTGATTCATTCTTCGATGGTGGCCGTTTTTTGGATACAGCTGCTGCTGTTGCGCATGCCATTCAATTAGTAGAAGAAGGGGCCGACCTGTTGGATATCGGGGCAGAATCGACACGCCCTGGCGCCGAGGTTGTAACCGAGGTAGAAGAGTGTCGTCGTGCGATTCCTGTCGTGACCGCGGTGGCAAAGGCTGTGTCTGTTCCCATTTCAATCGATACCTCAAAGGCCGCGGTCGCGCGTGCAGCGCTTGATTCTGGGGCGGTTCTTGTGAACGACGTCACCGCGTTGCGCGGTGATCCTGCCATGGTAGATGTGATCGCCGGAACGGGGGCTGGAATCGTCTTGATGCATATGCATGGTACCCCGCGTACCATGCAGCTGGCTCCATGTTACGACAATGTGTCTGCCGAGGTCTCAGAGTTTTTTGAGGAACGAATCCGTTTTGCGATGGCACATGGCATTGTACGAAGACAAATCATTCTTGATCCAGGTATCGGATTTGGTAAGCTACTGGAACATAATCTTACGCTGTTAGCCCAACTATGCTGCTTCGAGCAGTTTCAATGTCCCGTGATGGTTGGCGTCTCACGGAAGGCGTTTCTTGGTCAGCTCGTAGGCCGTCAGGTTCAGGAACGCCAATGGGCCACGGCGGCCGCAGTCGCAATTTCGGTAGATCGAGGAGCTGGAATCCTTCGCGTGCACGACGTGAAAGCCATGAAAGATGTGGTGGAGGTTGCCGCGGCGATTAGTCGGCAGCCGACCATTTCCATGAAAGCACAACATGCGTAAACTGTTCGGTACCGATGGGGTCAGAGGGGTTGCGAACCTTGATCCAATGACCAGTGAAATGGCGATGCAGCTGGGCCGAGCCGCAGCACATTTGTTTATGCGTCGATCCGGGCGCCATCAAATTGTCATCGGCAAGGACACCCGCATCTCCGGCTATATGTTGGAATCAGCATTGACCTCCGGGATTTGCTCGATGGGTGTTGATGTGTTGCTGGTCGGTCCTATGCCGACGCCTGCCATTGCATTCTTGACAAGGAGCCTTCGTGCCGATGCGGGGGTCATGATCTCAGCCTCGCACAATCCCTACCAGGATAACGGCATCAAGTTTTTTTCCAACGATGGGTTTAAATTACCTGATGAATTGGAGCTTCGCATCGAAGGCCTCATCGTTTCAAATGAGATCGCTCATCTAAGGCCGACCGCAGATGCCATTGGGAAAGCCTATCGTATCGACGATGCCGAGGGGCGGTACATCGAGTTTGTCAAACGGTCTCTTCCGAGAGAGTTGGACTTCCAGGGGATCAAAGTGGTGGTCGATTGCGCAAATGGCGCAGCCTACAAGGTTGCGCCGACGGTGTTGCGTGAACTTGGGGCAAAAGTCGAAGTGATCGCCAATAAACCGGACGGGATGAATATCAATGCCGGCTGTGGCGCGGTCCATCCCCAATTGCTGCAGAAGGCAGTTCTCGAGCAGGGAGCACAACTCGGGGTAGCGCTGGACGGGGATGCTGATCGCGCCATCTTCGTCTGCGAACAGGGCCGCATCGTGGACGGCGATCATATTATGGCGATGTTGGCGCTCGATCTTCATCGCCAAGGGAAGCTCACAAAGCAGACGATCGTGGGGACTGTCATGAGCAACTTTGGATTGGAGTTGGCCATGACGAAAGCGGGTATCGCCCTCGTGCGGACTGCCGTCGGTGATAGGTATGTACTTGAACGGATGTCAGCCGATGGCTATAGCTTCGGGGGAGAACAGTCAGGACATTTCATTTTCCTGGACCATAATACGACCGGTGACGGGTTGATTTCGGCGTTGCAAGTCTTGTCCCTCATGAAACGCACAGGACAGCCTATGTCTGAGCTGGCCAAATCCATGACGGCGGTGCCACAAGTATTACTCAATGTGAAGGTCGCCCAGAAACCGATTCTCGACACGGTTCCAGAACTCCAACGTGCGATCCATGAAAGTGAACAGCGTCTGAACGGCAGTGGGCGTGTGTTGGTGCGATATTCCGGAACGGAACCGCTCTTACGAGTGATGGTCGAGGGTGAGCGTGATGATCAGATTCGTGAGGTAGCCAATCATCTTGTAGACGTGATTAAGGTTCATTTGGGTTAAGGTGTCACCCTCCATTGAGGGAGGCTTATGCTGCCGTCCCTCACCGTCGCCTTCATTACCGGGCTCTTGGTCGGATCACAGATCCCCCACTTTCCCCTCGTCACCTCCTTTCTACTTCTCCTTATTGGGTTAGGTGCGGTTGCCCTGGAACAATTCAATCGCGTATCCGTTCCAAAGGTTACGTGGCATTACGGAATACTCTTAGTTGGAGTGCTCTATTGGTTGGTGGTCGTCAATCTGACTGCCCATGCTCCAATAGCCGAGGATCCTTCCGATGCAACGATCGAAGTCACTGGCCGTATTGTGGCGCCTGTGCAACAAGCGCCTGATCGCCTGGTCATGATCATCAGGTCGGATAACCCAGTCGCATCGGCACCATCTAGGCATGTACGGCTGACATGGCGTACACCTGAACGAGTATTCTTCCAAGGTGATCGGGTTGGCTTTCGTGCGATCGTGCGACGTCCGAGCGGGTCACTGAACCCTGGTGGATTTAGTTATGGGGCGTATCTTGAGCGCCAAGGGATTGATGCGATCGCTACAGTGACCGGACCGAATGCGGTGCAGTTTCTTGAGTCGGGGTATGCGCATGCCTGGTGGGCGATTTGGACTCTATTCGATCAGTGGAGAGGCAATATTCGTTTCGCTGCGGTGCAGACTCTTTCACAGCCCGCACTAGGATTGTATACGGGTATCATCATCGGTGATCGAGGGTATTTGGACCCGGAGCTTCGTGATCAGTTTATGACGACCGGGACAGTCCATCTCCTGTCTATTTCAGGGAGCCACTTGGGTCTCGTCGCGCTGCTCATTTTCTCGCTTGTCAGATGGGCAACGATTTTGTTGCCTTCCGATTGGCTTCTTGCAGTGTCTCGGAAAATAACACCGACTCGCATCGCTGCTCTCTGTACGCTTCTTCCGGTCGCTGGCTACGCCTGCCTGGCCGGAGCTGAACTTGCAACGATTCGATCGTTGTTGATGGTAACTGTTGGGCTGAGTGCGATTTGGCTTGGTCAGGAGCGCCGGCTCTTTCATGCCCTCTCTGCCGCAGCAGTGGTGATATTGCTGCATGATCCTCAGGCGCTATTTGATATCTCCTTTCAGCTCTCCTTTTTGTCCGTCATCGCAATGGCTGGATGGCTCTCTCGTCAGACGGTGGTGGACCAGGAAGAATTGCTGAACGAATTATTTAAACCATCGTATGTGAGAACTTGCATCCGGTGGGGGAGAGACTCGATTGTCATGAGCGGCGTCGTGACCTTGATGACCCTTCCTCTTGTTGCATACTATTTCTATCAACTGCCGTGGCTCGGTCTTTTCACCAATGTAGTGGCCGTTCCTGTGATGGGAATTTTGCTCGTTCCGATTGGCCTGGTGTCTGCAGTGTGGGAGATTGTGATAGGGGGAGCCATATTGCCTCTAGCGGCATTGAATCAGTGGATGCTTGACTACTTCGTGATGGTAATCCGCTTGATATCGATGCTCTCTGGAGGGGAATGGCATGTTGCGGCCCCTTCAGTGTTCACCATGGTCCTATTTTATGGCTGCCTCACTCTGCTCTGGCAGCGAGTGGGTGGTACGGCATTCCGGTGGACAGTGAGTGTTGGTGTCCTATTGCTATTGTTGTGGTGGGCATGGTCTCCACGGATGTTTCTTGATGGAGATCACTTTCGCGTCACGTTTCTCGACGTCGGGCAAGGCGATAGCGCGGTGATCGAGCTGCCTGATGGACAGGTGGTATTGATCGACGGGGGAGCGACGTATGAACGATTCGACATGGGTCGCGCGGTGGTGGCTCCATTTCTTTGGAATCGAGGCATTCGGACTATTGACCAGGTGATCGGCACACATCCTCAACTTGATCATGTCGGAGGTCTTGCCTGGGTGGTCCGACATTTTGTTGTGAAACAGTATTGGGGATCTGGAGAGACTCGTGAGGAATTGTTTTATCGACAGCTACAACAAGCATTAGCGAGTCAAGGACTCCAAGAAGGGGTTGTCAGTGAAGGGCAGGAGATCGTATCATCCGGTCCCTGTCGGTTGGTGGTCCTCAATCCAAAGATTGATGGGGACCTTACAATGCCGTCTCACGAAAGTCATGCGGGGGGGCAGGCGTTGAACAATCGTTCTGTGGTCACGCGTCTGACGTGTGGTAATCATACGATGCTCTTCGCTGCGGATGTCGAACACACTGGTTTGTCGCGGATGTCACGCTCACCGTTTCACAGTCCGGTCGATGTTCTCAAGGTTCCGCACCATGGGGCTGTGAGTTCGTTGAATTATACCTGGGTGGCATCACTACATCCTCAGTATGCCGTATTTTCGGCAGGGCGCCATAATTCCTACAGGCACCCCGCCGATGCTGTTCTGGATGCATATAAGTCGGAGGGCAGTATGGTGTTACGGACCGATCAAGACGGAGGGGTCTGGTTTACCGGAAGCGCATCCGGTGACACACTTCACGTGCATCGAGCGAGTGACTTGGTGCTTCAGCCAACCAACAGTGTCTCGTGCCTGTTGCCTTGTGAGAAGGCAAACTGGATCCGGATATGGCAACAGTGGCGTGACGGCCATTAATTGCTGTTTCGCTTGATCATGCAGGCCAACGTGTTTACCTGCTACCGCTGTTACTTAGGTGCAGAATACAAGAGCATGAGCGAGTGCACATTTCAAGTGTCTGCAAGGCGAAATTCGTCAATCTACCTCCCAAGTAGTGAAGCCCCGATAGCATAAGTCTCCAAGTTTACTCAGTTTTCATCATCTGACATCAAGGCATAGCATGTGCATATGCCTATACTGGCCTTAGCATAAACCAGACAAATTCCTAGGAAACACATGATATGCCACATCTCGTACGGATCGTGATTCAGTTACCGGTGAACCTTAAAACCCAACTCGATAATCTGAAACAGCAAGGATACACAACTAGCGGTTTCATCAGGGCTATGTTGGAACGGGAGTTTGCCAAAATGGAGGAGAACCCTGCGCCCTCTGTTCCAAGCGCGAAGCGTGTCAGTAGTCGGTAGCAGGTTGTAAGAGCCCGATCATGTACAGAAAGGCTTGAGGAGCTGTGACACGGTTAACCGATCTTATTCAAGGACAGTCGAGCCACGAATCCGCTAATCCTGATGCGAAAAACCATGCTCTCTCCATGAGGCCGGCAGGGCTTTCCCATCCAACTCCCACACGTTCACAGTCTGTCACTGAGAATGATTGGTATCAACGTGCAGGCCATGTCATTCAAGGAATCAAGCAAGTGGTTCAGACCAGGCAGCCGTGGGTGATCGATGACGTAGTAAGCCTTGCAGCCGGTATTGTCACGTCTCTTCGAACCAATGACCAACTGCTTGAGAGGGTTCTCCAGCGCGATGTGGGAGACTTTCTTGTCACCAATGCCGTGAATGTTGCGATCGTGAGTGTGAAGATTGGGGAGGCGCTCAGATATGAGCCTGAAAAGCTTGAACAAATTGCGTTAGCGGGATTGCTGCACGATCTCGGCATGTTTGTCCTGCCGGACTCTCTGCTGTACAAGGCGTCCGCGTTAACGGAAGAGGAAGTTCGGATTATGCGGGAGCATCCACAGCATGGATCCCGCCTGGTCGAGGAAGTTGGAGCATCCTATTCATGGGTGGGGAGGGTGATTCTCCAAGAACATGAACGAATGGATGGGAGCGGGTATCCTGGAAGGTTAACTGGGGATCATATCGATGAGATGGCTCTTATCATCGGACTGGCCGATGTGTTTGATGCCCTGATGAATTCACGGCCCTATCGACGTGGCAGGTCACCCCATCAGGCGATTCGCACATTGCTTGTAAGCGGCAAGCCGGTGTTTCCGCATCATCTTCTAAAAGCATTGGTCGAACAACTCTCGATCTATCCGTTAGGCACGACAGTTCGTCTGAACACCGGTGAAACCGGAGTCGTGTCTCAGTTGAATCGGCAGTACCCGCTGCGTCCGATCTTGCGACTCTTGCAATCGGGTCATGCACCGGTGTCGAAGACGGTGGATTTGCGGGCTGAGACCTCCCTACACATTGTAGAAGTGGTGCCCATCGGTTGACTATCGGTTGAGCGCAGTAAAACTTTAGGAGATGAGGCTGTGCGACAGCGAATACCACGACTTTTCATCGGTCTTCTGGGTGCGGGTGTGGTTCTTTGCGGACCGTTTGTGGGATGCCACAATCCGGCCAACTCATCTTTGCCGCCATCCGCCATCAGTCACTCTGGAACAGTGGTCCCACCTTTGCTGAAGGGCGACGTCTATGCCGATGAAACCGTTCCGACTGCGGAAACGCCTATCGAATCGGGGGACACACTCGAGGTGGTGATTCGCCGCGGTGCAGGCGATGAGAAGTTTTCCAGTGTCGTTCGGGAGAATGGAAGGGTATCTATCGGATTTATGGAGGTGGATGTCGGTGGTGTCACCGCCGCGGTAGCAGAATCCCGTGTTGAGGAAGCGGCCATACCGTATATGCGCAAACCGCGTGTGCAGGTCCTGCTGAAGAAAAAAGTCTTGAAGGTCAAACGAGTCTTTGTATTCGGGGATGTGAAGAAGCCGGGGATGGTGCCCATGCCGAGGCATATGACCGTGCTGCAAGCGCTAACCGCAGCCGATATGTATCAGGAAACAGCATTGATAGAGGAAGTTCGGGTGATTCGAGGAGGCGACCTCGCAAAACCGCATATATTGATGGCCGATCTCGCACGCGCATTTACCTATGGCGATTTAAGCAGGAACATATCGTTGGAGGAAAACGACATCGTCTTTGTGCCGCGCGAACATTTGGGCGATGCCGCCGAAGCTTCCAAGAAAATTATGCCGATTATTTCGACTGCGATCGTACCGCTCTACCCGGCGTTTATTCTTCCCGCATTGCTGAAGTAATGCTCGTCGGAATCGAAACGAGAGAAGGACGCTGACACTATATGGCCCAATACGAACTCAACGTTATCGACTATTGGTTGATCGTTAAAAAACGGAAGTATCTTATTTTGCTCGCGACAGGGCTCGTCCTGTTGTTCACGTTCCTGTTTTCAGAAATATTCAAGCCGAGTCCGCTGTATGAAGCGTCTGCGCGGGTGAAGTTCGACCGAACGAACACTGTGGCCCAACAGTTGATTGAGACCATGTCTTTTTCAAACGCCAACGACCTCAACTCGCAGACCGAATTTATTCGTG
>SWDP01000013.1:3648-3927 GCA_005116885.1 Nitrospira sp. | reverse complement strand
CGGGTGCTGACGGTATCAAGTATACGGAATAAAGATCAATGCCTATCCCCTCAGATGAGGGGATACCTGCTTGAGGGGATTACTTGGTGAACCTGGTAGGAGATAATCGCCGTAATTATACAGAACCAACGGGTTGAAATTCCTGGGCTGTTGCCTTATCACTTGCTCATACTCTCGAACTGGCCCAGGACACGGATCGACATGACGACTCCACAACCTTCCGACAGGGCATCGCATCAGTTGCCCCAACCCGAATCGCATGAAGCGCTTATACGGCTC
>SWDP01000013.1:666-3638 GCA_005116885.1 Nitrospira sp. | reverse complement strand
CCATCGGTCAAAAACCCGTGCCGCCGGGTACCGCGGTGCCCTGGTATGAGGGGATTGCCGGAACAGTCTATAGGACGGGACTGCCTGAAATCGTCCCCGACGCACAGACCGATGCCCGTCATTTCAAGAAAGTCGATGAAGCGACCGGCGCCGTGACCCATGACATGATTACGATCCCTCTCAAGCGTTGGGAAGGTGACCCCGTCGGTGTCATTCAGGTCATGAATAAGCGCGGGGAGGGAGTCCTCGGTCCAGACGATCTCGCCCCAAGGCTTCGGAGGACACCCGCTGCGCATTCCTCCACAGCTTTACAGCTGTGGCATCCTGCGCAGGCGGGTGAAATAATCGCATACTGCATTCAGCTTTGCCGACAACTGCGTAGCTCCCGGCCTTCGTAGCCGAAGTGGCTACTTCGGCGGAGTTGGCTGATGCGGACAGCTCCATCATTTTTTGCCGTTCCTGATGATCCCGCATAAAGCCCTTCGTAATCAGCCGTAACCCTCACACCTTAGCAGGATGCTGAAAACGCCTACCAGCATAAGAAGACCATTATTTGCTCTATCAGGTTGGTCTCTTTTTGGTTAAATACAACTTACCCGATGACCCACATGAACCAGATCAACCTCTCTCGCCCGTTCCACGAGTCTTGCTCGACTATATCGAGAGATGTTCTGCTGTCGTCCCAGATATCCAGGCTATCGAAGTTCCATGGGGCCATTATAGTTTTCCCGCAGACAGCGAGGCTACCCCCTCAAATAGACGCCCCCCTCGTTTGAGTCTATTCACTCAGACCCCGTGACCCAGTACATTATAACGTGTTGAAGTATGAGCCTTTCCTGTGAGAAACAGTACTCAGCACGGATCGATGCATGGCCACGAGAGAGAACGGAGAACCATTACACGTACTGCATAATGCAGTTGTGTTTCGTCCTCTCAGTCAAGTGGAGCCTACAGGGTGAATATTCGAATTCTCGGTTGTTATGGCTCTGATGCGCTTCTGCAACGTGCAACCGGACCGTATACCTGCAACACGTGCGGCTTCTTACTGAACGGAACTCTTCTTCTTGACGCCGGAACTGTGGCAACCAAGCTCTCGTTGAACGAGCAGAAGCAGATCCGCCACATTATTCTTTCACACCTTCATTTCGATCATATTAAAGGGCTGCCCATGTTAGCCGATAATCTGAGCGAACAGATCGATGCCTCGATTGTTGTGGCTGGTCTCCCTGAAGTGATTCAGGGACTGCGCCGTCACATCTTCAATACGGATGTATATCCGGACTTTTTCAGCATACCTACACCGGAACGTCCTGCATTTACTTCGTCATATCTGAAACCAGGAAGTATTTGTTCGTTCTCCGGAGTCGACATCACTCCTATCCCCGTGAATCACACCGTTCCAACAACAGGATTTATTGTGCAAGACCGTTCCTCTGCGTTCGTCTATAGTGGAGACACCTATTCCACTGATGAACTGTGGCACGAAGCGAGGCAGATCCCTCACCTTACAACCGCCTTTATCGAATGTTCCTATCCAAATTCTATGAGAGAACTCGCCCGTATAAGCAAACATCTCACACCGGCTTTGCTTGCTCAGGAATTCAGAAAACTCGATCGCGACGATATATCGCTATACGCCTATCATCTGAAACCGGCATACAAAGATGAGATCTTGCGTGAGCTTCGTGAATTACACCTCCCAGGGTTAGAGGTCCTTGAGGAGGACCAAACCCTTACGATATAAGAGGGTCTGGACATCCAGACGCATATCTCTTTCAAACGTTTCTGGTGTAAGTTCCTGGTTTCAAGTTGTTCGTTTCGGATTGATGAAATTCCGAGGTCGAACCTGAAACTAGAAACTTTAAACTCGAAACAAGCCAATCCCGAACGACACTTCACGAGTACGCATGCACTTTGACATCACCACCGCCATCGGCATGCTAGGTGGAGTGTTCTATCTCGCCAGTCACTATATGAAAAACATGGTACCCCTGAGGGTGTTGGCGCTGGCCAGCAGCGCCCTCCTCCTGCTCTTCAGTGTGCTACACACGCACTTCGACATCACTGAGTTGATCGTATTGCCGGAATTCATTTTGAACTCGATCCTGTTGCCGATCAATGCCAAGCGCCTGACAGAAATCATCAGGCTGACTAAGCAGGTCGAGCAGGCCACCGTGGAATCGCCGGTGTCCGAATGGCTCCTGCCGCACATGCACCTGCGCAAGCATAAGGCCGGCGAGGTGCTGTTCCGCAAGGGCGACGTGGCCGACGAGATTGTGTACGTGGCCAGCGGGAAGCTGAAGCTGCAGGGCATCGACCACTGCATTGGCCCAGGCGAACTGATCGGGGAGATTGGCCTGTTCTCGCCCGAGAAGGTGCGCACGCTGACGGTGGTGTGCGACACCGATTGCGAGCTGTACCAGATGACCGACGAACAGATGTACCGCCTGTACTACCAGAACCCGAAGCTGGGCTTCTTCTTCATGCGGCTGATTGTCGAACGACTGCTGCGCGACGTGAAGCGCGGCATGATCGAACCGGGGACGGTTTAGGCCTCCCCTGCTCAGTGCATCAGGGTGTTCATAGCGACATTGCCGCCACGGCAAAGGCCGGTAGCGAGTGCCTTATGACGAACTGACCGCCGAAAGACCCGAGCGGACATCTCTCCGCAATAACAAAGCACTGCAATAAATCGAGCAACAAGCCGGCGCCGCCTTCGATCCCGCATTGACCGAAGTCTTCTGCCTGACCATGCGAGAACAACCCCCTCAGCAGTAAGAGAACTCCAGCCTGGCGAGACTCGTGAAGAAGTGCTGAGTTCTTGGTTCTGAGTTAGTTCCAGACAACTCAGAGCGCCTACTCAGAACTCACAACTCCTTCCCCGGCGTATTCGAAGAAATAGAATCAAATTAGATTCAGATAGAATCATTTCAGATTCAGACAGCATGCTCTGTTGGATCACTCACTATGCG
>SWDP01000013.1:0-566 GCA_005116885.1 Nitrospira sp. | reverse complement strand
TGACCGAAGGCAATGCGATTATGATCAAGCAATCCGCGCATAGTCTGAAAGGGATGGTTGCGTGCTTTGGCGCCAGACTGGCTCAGGAGCGTGCGGCTGAGATGGAAGGCCTGGGCAAGGCCGGAGACGTGACGAACACTTCAACCCTCCTCCCGCAATTGCAGCTCGAATTCGCCCGCGTCATGAATTGCCTGACGGGGGCGGACTGGCGAGGAATGAACTGACGACGAAGAACGGTCAGGCGAACGCGCACGCATCGAAGATGGGATAAATACATGCTGAGAATTGTAGTCGCAGACGATGACCGGATGTTCCGAAAAGTGGCGGAAACGACCCTCCGTCGACAGGGATACGACGTGACAACCGCATCCGACGGGGAAGAAGCCCTTCAACTTATCCGATCTGAACGGCCTGATATGATCGTCCTCGATCTAATCATGCCGAAGCTCCAAGGATTCGACGTCCTCACTATTCTAAAACAGGATGCCCTTACATCAGCCATCCCAGTCATCGTACTCAGTAGTCTGACTCAAGAACAAGATAAGCAGGAGGCATTGGACCTCGGA
>SWDP01000040.1:121618-134321 GCA_005116885.1 Nitrospira sp. | reverse complement strand
CGATCGCGGGTACAAGAAGACCAGGCGGTTCTGACAAAGGATCAAGAGCCCGTCTCGGGTCCGATCGATCTCTACGAAGCGATGGCGCGGGCGCTGAAGTATAACCTCGATGCGCGTGTCGAGCTGATGCACAAGATGCTGGCACAGACGCAACTCGACCTGTCCCACTATGCCATGTTGCCTCGTCTTGCGGCGAACGCCGGATTCGACGGCCGCAATAACTTCTCTGGAGGAGTGGGGCAGTCCTTGGTGACGGGAGCACAGAACCTCACACCGTTTACGTCTGCCGAGAAGAACATTTTCTCCGCCGATCTGTCGCTCAGCTGGAATGTATTGGATTTTGGATTGTCCTACATCAGGGCGAAGCAGGCAGCGGATGACGTGTTGATTGCCGAAGAAGAACGGCGGCGTGTGGCGAATCGTGTCATGCAAGATGTGCGTACGGCCTATTGGCGCGCGGTCAGCGCCGAACGCATTATTCCCTCACTCAAGATGCTGGATGAATGGGTCAAGAACGCGCTGGAAAAATCCCAGGCCGTTCAGGACGAGAAACTCAGTGCTCCGCTGGTTCCCTTGCAGTACAGACTGGACCTCCTCAATACGCAACGCTACGTGCAACAGCTGTTTCGGGAACTCTCCACGGCGAAACTTCAATTAGCCGCGCTCATCAATCTTCCTCCCGGCGAAGAGCACAAGATGATGCTTCTGGTTCCGGAGCGAGAGGCTGGAACGTTGAACCTTCCGGTCGATCTGACGGTGCTGGAAGATAGGGCTCTGGTAGCACGTCCCGAGCTGAGGCAGATCGATTACCGCCGCCGGATTAACGCGCGAGAGACTAAAGCCGCGATCCTCGAAATGTTGCCCAGCCTGAATCTGCAAGCCGGTGGAAACTATAACAGCAACGCCTTTCTCTTCAATCAGAATTGGGCTGCCTATGCTGCACGAACCAGTTGGAATTTGCTGAACATCTTCCGGTATCCGGCCCGGGCGAAGACCATTGAAGCGCAAGATCAGGTTCTGCACACGCAGACCCTCGCGCTGACCATGGCCGTCATGTCGCAGGTGCATGTCAGCGTCGCGCAGGTGGCACATGCGAAGAAAGAAACGTCGACGGCGAAGCTCTATCACGAGACGCAGTCTCAAATTTTCGAGCAGACTCGCCTGGGGTGGCGGGTTGGACGGCAGAGCGAACAGACGGTGCTGCGCGAGCGGGTCAATCAAGTGGCCGCGCAACTGCGATACGATGCCATAGAATCCGAGCTTCAAGTCTCCTGGGCCTCGCTCCTGGCCGCCGTCGGAGAAGATGTTCTGCCCAACGATCTGGCGCGGGAACAGAGCCTGTCGGATCTTGCTCTCGAACTGCGCACGCGATGGGCGAAGAGCAAGGAGTGGCTCAGATGACCCGTATTGGCTGGTGGTTGGCCGGCGGCTGTGTCATGAGCGTATGTCTCCTCATACCAATTATGATGGCAACAGCTGGTTCCAAATCAGATCCTAAGCCTGCGAGCAGCGCGGCAGAGCTCAGCACCATCCGTGGATTGGTGAAAGCGACCGCGCAAGCCACGTTAGCCAGCCAGGTCCAGGGCCGGATCAGCCAGCTGCCCTTCAAGGAAGGTCAGCGGTTTCAAAAGGGAGCCCTCCTCGTCTCCCTCGACTGTTCGAAATATGAGGCCGAACTGGCGAGCGTCCAGGCCGAATATCGCGGGAAAAAGAAGACCTACGAGAACAACCTCCGGCTCGCGAAATACCATGCCGTCGGTGAGCTAGAACTCGCGGTCTCTCATACCGACGCCGAGAAAGCGTTCGCCTCCGTGAAGGTTGCACAAGTCACGGTGAACGGCTGTACCGTGCGTGCGCCGTTTCCTGGACGTGTCGTCAAAATGATCGTGAACGAACATGAGAATGTCTTTCCCAACGATCAGCTCATCAGCCTGTTAGACGATAGTCTATTGGAGATCGAGTTGATTCTGCCGTCGAAGTCCCTTGCATGGCTGAAGGTCGGTACGCCCTTCGAGTACGCCGTCGATGAAACAGGGCTCCAGTACCCCGCGGTGGTTCAGGACATCGGCGCCAATGTCGATCCTGCCAGTCAGACGGTGAAGGTGAAAGGTCTGTTCCGCACCCAGCCCGAGAACGTACTTGCGGGGATGAGCGGGACCGCCTCGTTCGCTGAACTTCCACGCTGATATGATCGCCGCAGAAGTCAAACCCCATAGTCCGCAGACGAACCAGGCGTTCTCCGTACTGCTCCAACTGGAAGGGATGATTCGGGCCGCCCAGACCCAGCAAGAACTGCAATTTTTCTTCGTGAATGAAACGCGCCGCTTGGTTCCCTATCGACAAGCCATATTCCTGATTCCACCGACCTCGTCTGCGAAGAGTTACCAGGTACTGGCCGCATCCAGTGTGCCGATGGTGGATCGCACCGTGCCCCTCATGCAATGGGCCGAGCGGTTGATTCGAGAACTGCGCCAGATCTCGTCAGGTCCGGATATTCGTCACATCACGGAAGCAGAATGCCCTGCCGATCTCAGGGTGGACTGGAAGGAATTCACGCAAGGCTTTGGACTGTGGTGCCCGCTCAAGCACCCTGGGGGGCAGATCCTCGGCGGCTTGTGGTTGACGCAGGATCGGCCTTGGGCAGACCACGAGACAACGGTCCTGCAACGCCTCAGTGAAGCCTATGCCTATGCCTGGCGTGCCGTCGACCGATCGGCCAGCCGCCGTTGGCACTGGGGAGTGAGCCGGACCACGATGTGGATCATCGCGGCGGCAGCGCTAGGCGCGCTGGCCATTCCTATTCCTATGTCGACGCTCGCGCCTGCGAAGATTGTCGCAAAAAATCCTCTGATCGTGAGCGCACCGATCGACGGTGTGATCGCCGAAATTCTCGTCCTCCCCAATACCGTCGTGTCTGAAGGCCAAGTGTTGTTTAGATTCGAAGACACGACGTTCAGAAGCGAGTATGAGGTGACAGAACGGAACCTCGATGTGGCGATGGCGCAGTATCGGCGCGCGGCGCAAGGTTCATTTGGGGACGCCGAGCAAAAAGCCGATGTGCCGCTGTTGAAAGCCGAAGTCGAGTTGCGAGAAACCGAACGGAACTATGCCCATGAACGATTGGCAAAGATTGAGGTGAAGGCGGAGCAAGCCGGGCTGTTGCTCTACACGGACAAGTCCGATTGGATCGGAAAGCCGGTCGTAGTCGGCCAGCGCATCATGGAACTGGCAAATCCGCAACAGCTGGAGGTGCGGATCGATCTGCCGGTGGAGGATGCCATTGTCTTGCGCGAAGGCGCATCGGCGACACTGTTTCTGAATGCCAATCCTTTTTCCAGCGTTCCTGCCACGATCAGTCATGCGAGCTACCATGCCGAGGTCTTGCCGAACAATACGTTGGCCTACCGTGTCACAGCGCAGCTCGAGCAGGGATCGTCGGAATTCCGTATCGGCTGGCAAGGCAGCGCTAAAATATACGGACAACAAGTAATGCTGTTCACTTATCTGTTCCGTCGCCCGATTTCAGCTGTGCGTCCATGGATCGGTCTATGAAACTGACCACGGTTCCGAAGCAGGAAGTCGCACTGCCGCTGTTGCGCGAAGATCTTCGGCTTATCGCGGGCGCCTCAGCAGCCGATGGTTCGCCGACATGGGTCATTGTCGATCCGGTTCGTGGAAAATATTTTCAGATCGGCTGGGCTGCCTACCAGATTCTGTCGCGCTGGGGTGCCCGATCCGCGGAAACCGTCCTCGCGCAGATCCACGCTGATACGACCTGTCGAGCCACGAAGCAGGATGTCGAGGATCTTCTCCGGTTCCTATACGCCAACCATCTGATGCGCGATCCGCCGCAGGGCGGGTATCGGGCCTATGCTGAGCAAGCAGAGGCGGCGCGACCATCGTGGGTGGTCTGGTTGGTGCATCACTATCTGTTTTTCCAGATTCCGCTCATCCAGCCGGATCGATTTCTCCGCGCTACGCTTCCGTTCGTGAACTGGCTCTACTCACCGGTAGTGGCCTGGGCGATTGGCGGGATCGGGCTTGTTGGGTTGTATCTGGTCTCGCGCCAGTGGGATGCCTTCACGGCCACGGCGCTGCATTTTTTCACCTTTCAAGGCTTCGGGCTGTACGTCCTTTGCCTGGCCGTTGTCAAGATCTTCCATGAGCTCGGGCATGCCTATACAGCGACGCGCTATGGCTGCCGGGTTCCCACCATGGGCATTGCCATGGTGGTGATGGTGCCGATGTTGTATTCGGACACCTCCGATGCATGGAAATTGACCTCCCGTCGCCAGCGTGCCGCCATCGGCGCTGCCGGGATGGTCGTCGAATGCGCATTGGCCGCTCTGGCGATCTTCGCGTGGAACTTTTTCGATGACGGCGTGGCGCGGAGCCTGATGTTTATCGTGGCGACCACGAGTCTGATGGTCGGCGTGGCCATTAACCTAAGCCCGCTCATGCGATTCGATGGGTACTATGTGCTCTCCGACTGGCTGGGCATTCCCAACCTACAAGACCGAGCCTTTGCCTTCGGGCGGTGGCAGCTACGGCGACTCCTGTTCGGCCTGGAGAAGCCGATGCCCGAGCCAGTCTCCACTAGCCAACGCCGATTCTTAATTTGTTTCGCCTGGGGGGTGTGGGCATACCGGTTCATGTTGTTTCTCGGCATCGCGCTGATGGTGTATCACTATTTTTTTAAACTCCTTGGCCTGATCCTCTTTGCCATTGAGATTGGGTGGTTCATCGTGCTCCCGATGGTGGGGGAACTGAAGATCTGGTGGACCTTGCGCGGAGAGATCGCCGAACGTCGCAGGGGATGGCTCTCCGCCGGGGTACTGGCCTGTGTCCTTGCCGTGCTGTTCGTGCCCTGGTCCGATCGCATCAGCCTTCCTGCTGTGCTGGAATCGACACCGCACGCTACCATCTATGCGCCGGCGCCCGGAAGGATCGTCAAGCTGTCGGTGAAAGCTGGGAGGCAGGTGAGGGTTGGGGATCGGCTGGTGGTGCTGGAATCGCCGGCGCTTGAAAAAGATATGGCATTGACACACAAGCGGATCGAGGTCGAGCGATTGAGAGGCCAGCGCCAGTTCGTCAATCGTCAAGAACTCACCAAGCACCAAGTCACGCTGGAAACCCTCAAGGCTCGTCTCTCACAGCTCGAAGGCTTCCTCCAACAGCAGCAGAATCTGTCGCTCACAGCGCCGATTGCAGGGGTCGTAACGGACCAAGCGGAGGCCTTACATGTGGGTCAGTGGATCAACAAGGATCTGGCGCTCGCGTACGTGATTGATCCGGTGGGTGAAGAACTGCATGCGTTGGCTCCTGAGACGGATGTCGGGTATCTCCACGCTGGTCAATCAGCCCGATTTATTCCACAGGGTTCGGAGCGTCCGAGCTTGGAGGCGCAGGTTGCCGAGATACGAGATATCGACGAAAATAGTTTCACGGTGCCCTACCTTCTCTCCGTCTATGGCGGAGAGGTGCCGGTTCGTGAAGATGCCAATCACCGACTGAAACCGGACACGTCTGTGTATCGTGTCACATTGCATCTCGTCGGGTCGCCGCCTCAATGGAACCAAGCCGTACGAGGGACCGTACTGGTGAAAGGTCCTCGTATCAGCTTCGCCCAACGAGCATGGGAACAGACCACGCGCATCTTGATTCGCGAAAGCGGGGCGTAACGCGCGTCCTCGTGAAGCATCTTCGATGCGTGAATCGTCGTGCGTGAATCGTATTTTGTTCCGGAGTTGGACGATTCATGTTCTGCGCCTGCTTCCAGCGCTTCACGCTTCACGCTCTGCTGCGTTTCACGCACAAAAGCAGGTGTCCTCTCCACCGGTTCAGGCCTAAAAAGTCACGCCAGGACGTAGATTGTCGCTCCTGCCCAACGCCCCTCCCGAGTAGAGCCTAACGGCTCTGTATAAAAAATGAATTTGCTACGTGAGGCGGCACTTTTCTTGCTAAATTCTTGTGGAGAATCAAGGACTCGTGGTTTCGTCGTTTTGCCATGAGAATACTACGCAGGCACAAGAAAGCATAGCTTAAGGCGGCCCGAAGGCACCGTTCTGCCTTTGGGAACGCGTTCGGCACACATTCGACTTTCAGCGGCTCCTTGCTGGCGCTCGAATCGCGCATCATGTTCGACGGTGCTGCCGTGGCCACGGTTGGTACCGTGACCACCGAGCAAATCGCGCAAAGCCAGGCGGACGCGTTCTTTGGGGCTGATGACGCGACGGCAGCCGACCACACGTCTGTAGCGCCGACGGGCGAACCGCAACCCACCACCGGCGACCAAGCGTTGTTTGACGCTCTGGCGGCATACGATATCTCGACCGCCCGCCAGGAGATCCTGTTCCTCTCCACCAGCGTCCAGGATTATCAGCAGCTTCTTGACGGCATCAGCCCCAACGTCGAAGTGATCATCCTCGATCCTGCCCGAGACGGCGTAGAGCAGATGGCGGAGGCGCTCGCTGGTCGTACGGGCATCGACGCGATCCACCTGGTCGGCGAAGGAACCGAAGCCCAGATGCACCTCGGCACCAGTTTCCTGATACAAGAGTCGATCAGCACGCGCTATGCCGAACAGTTCCAACAAATCGGTCAGAGTCTTTCGCAGAATGCCGACCTTCTGATCTACGGCTGTAACTTTGGCCGTGGCGACGCCGGACAGGTAGCCATGCACACGTTGGCTGCATTGACGGGCGCTGATGTTGCTGCCAGTACCGATCGGACTGGCCATAGCAACGAATTCGGCGATTGGATGCTCGAAACGTCGATCGGGTCGGTTGAAACCTCAGTCGTTATCGATGATGTGACGCAAGCCGCATGGGAAGGGGTACTTGCTACTTATACGGTCGATACTACCAATGACGTGATCAATGGCGGTGATGGCGTGACCAGTCTGCGCGAAGCGATCACTGCCTCCAATGGGGCGTTGGGCACCGATACGATCGTGTTCAACATCGCCGGCGCTGGTGTGCATACGATCAATCTGGCCTCTGCGCTGCCGACGATCACCGACACAGTGATCCTCGATGCCACAACACAGTCAGGTTATGTCGCTGGATCGCCCGTGATCGTACTCGATGGAACAGGGGCAGGCGCTGAAGCTAACGGCTTCGTGTTGCAAGCTAGCAATAGCACCATTACCGGGTTTCGCATTCAGAACTTCGTCAGTGGGACAACCAGCGTGACCGGTACCGGCATCGTGATCGACGGCACCACCGGCGGCGGCGACAACAACACCATTTCTCAGAGCTACCTCACCAACAACAGCGAATCGGTCACGGGGTCTGTGGGAGCGGTTTCGATTACGGGTGCTGCGGACAACAACCTCATCACAAACAATCAGCTGATCGATAACAATAGTGACGGCATCCGCTTTGCCGATGCACTGAGTACCGATAATCAGTTCACCAACAACACGATTTCCGGTAGCGGTGACGACGGGGTCAAATTGGTCGGTGCAAACATCACTTTCACCGGCAACACGGTATCGAACAGTCAGCGCTTGTCTGCGGGCGCGGCAGGGATCGAGCTCGTCACCGTGACCGGCACCAGCGTGGTGTCGAACAATCTAATTTCCAACGACGGCACACACGGCAGCGAGGGTGGCGTATGGATTGCCGATAGTTCAACGGGCGTCACTGTCGGCAACAACACCATCACAGGTTGGAGTGGATCGGGGATTGCCATCGGTCAAACGAGCACTGGAATACATCTGACACAAAATGCAATCTCCAACAACGGACGCCTCGGCATAGATCTGTTCCCGACCGCCCCGCAAACAGATCCCGCAAACGGCGTTACGCCGAACGACGTGGGCGATGGCGATGCCGGCGCCAACGACCTCACAAACACCCCGGTGTTGACCGCTGCTGTGGTTCGAACCGCGTCGGCTGTAGACATCTCGGGCAGCTTGAGCACTTTGGCGTTGGTCCGTAACTATCGCATCGAGTTTTTCGCCAGCACGAGCAGCGATCCATCGGGATTTGGAGAAGGGGAACGTTATCTCGGCTTTACCGATGTCACCACCGATGGAGCTGGGACAGTTTCTTTCAATGTGACTCTCACGGCTTCCGTGACTGCTGGTGAAGTCATCACCGCGACGACGAACGATCTCGTCTTGCTCGAAACGTCTGAGTTTTCTCAATACATTGTGGCAGCGAACACCGCGCCGGTGCTCGATGCCAGCAAGAGTCCTGGACTGACCGCGATCAACGAAGATGCTGGCGCACCATCCGGAATCGTGGGCACACTAGTGTCTCAGCTTGTTGATTTCGACTCGCCTGCTGGACAAGTTGATAACGTGACCGACACGGATAGCGGGGCACTTTTAGGCATCGCCATTACCGGTGCCGACACTGCCAATGGCACGTGGCTCTACTCGACCAATAATGGAGCCAGTTGGAATGCGCTGGGTGCAGTCAGTGACGCTTCGACCAGACTGCTCGCCGCCGACGCCAATACACGACTCTACTTCCAACCTAACGCCGACTATAACGGTACGATCGCTAATGCGATCACTTTCCGGGCCTGGGATCAGACCAGCGGTAGCAACGGCACGTTGACCGACACTTCGGCCAACGGGGGCACCACGGCCTTCTCCACAGCAACCGATACAGTCTCCCTCGTGGTCAACGCTGTCAACGATGTCCCGACGATCACGAATCTCTCGGGCGACAGTCTGGCCTATAGCGAAGGCGACGGGGCAGTGGTGATCGAGCAGGGGGGCAACGCGCTCGTGGTCGATGTGGACAGCTCGGACTTCAACACGGGGATCTTGACCGTGAGCTTCACGGCGGGCAGCGACAGCGCCGAGGACGTGCTCAGCATCCGCAACCAAGGCACCGGGGCCGGGCAGATCGGCGTGAGTGGCGCAAACGTGACCTATCAAGGCGTGACCATCGGGACCTACGCCGGCGGCAGCAGCGGGAGCAACCTCGTCATCACGTTGAATAGCAGTGCCACCCCCACCTTCGTGACGGCCTTGGCCCAGAACATCACCTACGAGAACACGGACACGAATGCGCCGACCACGGGGGCGCGCACGGTGCGTTTCGTCCTTGCCGATGGCGACGGTGGCACGAGTGCGAACTACGACACGATGGTCACAGTGAGTGGCGTCAACGATGCGCCAATTGCCGCCGACGATCGGCTAGCCCTCGATTTCGACGGCGTTGATGATTATGTTCAAATCAGCAGCAATTCGGTTTTTGAGGTAACCACCCACGTCACGATGGAAGCCTGGATCAACCCGGATGCCTCAACGAACTCCAGACAGATTTTCATCAACAAAGAAGGTGAGTATGAGGTGGCGCTTGACCCGAATGGTCACATCCAGTGGGCCTTTGCCAATGCTGACCCTGGGTGGGCTTGGCACGATACGGGGGTCGTGGTACCGCTGCACACCTGGTCTCACATCGCCATCAGCTATGACAACGGAGTGATCACGACCTACCTCAATGGTGTTGCCGCTGAGGTCTATAACGGGTCTGGTGCTATCGGTGATAATCATCCGGCCCTGGATGAACTACGAATTGGTGGGCGCACGAATGCTCCCGCTGGCCAGTATTTCGACGGTCGAATCAATGAAGTGCAAGTCTGGAATGTGGCTCGATCCGGCGCCGAGGTCATTCGTTGCGTGGATCCTGCGCGGCGGGGCCTTGCTGGCAAGCTTTCTCGTCTCGATGCCGGCCTGGCGCCACTTTGATCCGCTGCCGGTGCTGGGGTCGGCTGGTCGAGATCGCCGGGAACGAGACCGCAAGGTGAGGGAGGGAGATGAGCAGGAGCAGCGGCAGTTCCGTGGTCTGGATCGGGTGTTGGACAAGTCGGCCACACCGGTTACACGGCAAGAGACAGGCCGCGTGAGGAAACCAAAGTCATCATGAGAATCACGCCGTTAGTATGGGTGAGTGTTGGACTGGTCAGTGTCACCCTCAGTGTGATGATGGCGGGCGATGTGTTTGTCGACTTGGTGCCAAACCGCGATCGCCAAGTATTTGAATATCGTCGCGACATGGCAGAATCCCTGACAGTGCAGTACTCGGCACTGGCTGAGCGTGACCAGATCGAGACGGTGAAATTTGCGATGGAAATGCTGGCCAAGCGGATTCCGGATATCTTATCGCTGGCACTCATCCAGGAAGGTGGGAGAGTCGTCGCGCAGGTCGGTGATCATGCACGAGTATGGGTCCAGCCGCCCGGTGAAGAATCCAGCCTCGAATTTCTCCAAGTTCCGATTTTTTCTGGTGAGCAACGTTGGGGCGTGCTTCAGATGGCGTTTCGCCAAACGAACGAGTCTGGCCTTCACTGGTTCCTCACGGATCCGTGGGTACGCTTTCTGGTATTTGTGAGTGTGTCGGGGTTTGTCGGGTACCTCCTCTTTATGAAACGCACGCTCCGTCAGCTCGATCCCTCCGGCATTGTTCCCACTCGGGTCAAGTCCGCGCTGGATGCGCTCACGCAGGGCGTGGTCATGATCGACACGCGAGATTTCATCGTCTTGGCGAACGATGCCTTCTGTCAGTCTGTGGGAAAACCGGTCACGTCGTTGGTTGGATCCGATCTCAGCTCCCTGGGGTGGAAGTCTGCTGTGCCGTCCGCCACGGTGTTGGTGCATCCCTGGACAGAGGCGATCATGGACAAACAGCCCCAAGCCAATAGGTCTCTTCTTCTGGGGCTTCCTGGTGGTGACGCCAGGAAGTTCATCGTCAATACTGTGCCGATTATAGACGATGCCTCTACGGTCAGAGGGGCCTTGGTTTCCTTTCACGACGTAACTGAACTCGATCGAGCGAATTCTCAACTCAAGGAGGCGAACAGCGAGTTGGAGTTGTCTCGTGTTCACATTCTGGAGAAGAATCAGGAACTCGAAACGACGAACACGACCCTCCAGGTCGAGATGAGTGAACGGATCAAGGCTCAGGCAGAGAGAGAGGCCTTGCATCAGCAGCTTGTGCAGGCGTCTCGCCGAGCCGGTATGGCTGATGTGGCGTCGAGTGTGCTGCACAATGTCGGAAACGTGCTCAATAGTATTAACGTGTCGACAGATACCTTGCTGAAGACCCTCAAGAAGCCGATGGTGGGGGACGTGTGCAGAATTGCCTCGATGTTTCATGAACATCAGGACCACTTAGAAACCTTTCTGACACAAGATACGAAGGGCAAGCAGATCCCATCATATTTGGGCATGGTGGCCGAGTCGTTGAGCGGAAGTCATCAGACCATCCAGAGCGAGATCGACTCACTTGTCAAAAAAGTCGACCACATCAAACAGGTGATCATGTCGCAGCAGGATATTGCCCATGCAGGGAATATCCGCGAGGCGGCTTCGGTCGAGGAGTTGATGGAGCAGGCCTTGTTGATGGGGATGCCGGAACCCGAGAAATACGGTATGCGAATAGTACGGGAGTATGCCCAGGTTCATACAATCATGACGGATCGACATCATGTCCTCCAGATTCTGGTGAATGTCATCACCAATGCCAAGAACGCCATGGCCGAGTATCCGGCGAATTCGCATTGCCTCACGGTCCGAATCTTCTTGCCTGCCGACCGTACAAGATCCGTGCGGTTGGAGGTGACCGATACCGGTGGAGGCATTAAAGCTGAAAATCTCCCGCGCTTGTTTGCTCAGGGCTTTACGACGAGAAAGGCCGGACATGGCCTCGGTCTTCACAGTGCCGCCATCTCCGCCAAGAATCTTGGCGGGGCCTTACAAGCCCGGAGTGAAGGAGAAGGGCGTGGCGCCACATTCATGCTTGATCTCCCGTTGTCCGTGATGGATGCGGCAGCATGATGAGCGATAAGACAACCGACAATCGGCGTATTCTGATCATCGATGACAATGCGTCCATCCATGATGACTTTCGCAAGATATTGGAGACGCCGAAAGATTCGGGCTCACTGGACCAAGCGCGAGCGGCCTTGTTCGGAGAGGCTCTCAGTCTTCCTCCACGAGAGGATTACGAACTCGACTTCGCGAGCCAGGGGCGAGAAGGGTGCGGCATGGTCCATAGCGCGTATGGGATGGGTCGGCCCTATGCCCTGGCTTTTGTGGATATGCGCATGCCGCCGGGATGGGATGGCCTCGAAACGATCGAGAATCTGTGGTACGTCGATCCTAGTCTTGAGATCGTGATCTGCACGGCTTACTCCGATCATCCGTGGGAAGACGTGAGTCGACGAGTTGGAAATACCGATAAGCTCCTTATCCTGATGAAACCTTTCAACAGTATCGAAGTCGTTCAACTGGCGCATTCGCTCACGAAGAAATGGAACCTGGCCTGCTCAGTCAAGCGGCAGATTGAAAGCCTTGAGTCTTCAGCGCGACGACAAACGGCAGAATGGCGCGAAACAAACGACCGTCTTCAAGAACGCATTGCCATGAGAATGGCTGAAATCGAGAAGGATGTGCCTCACGGCGATGCGGCGGAATCGTTCCGAGGAAAAGAAGAGTTTTTGGCAATCATGAGTTACGAAATCCTGACGCCTGTGAATGAATTGGCCGGCACGGCGGATCTGTTGCTCGACGGCCCGCTCAATCCGGCGCAGCGAGTGCATGCGGCGACCATACAGAGGTGCGCGGACGATCTCCTGGCCCTTCACACCGACCTGCATGAATTCATGGCTGCTCCTCGGCAAGAAATTCAGGCTGGAGGTCGTCAATGATGACGATCCACCCTTCTTCAGCCTGGACAGA
>SWDP01000040.1:112269-121518 GCA_005116885.1 Nitrospira sp. | reverse complement strand
GGTGTGAGGCAGCGAGGCCCTGCATGGAAGTGAGAAGGAACAGATGATATGAGCCGTGTTCTGAGCTGCCCGCGGTGCCAGAAGGCCGGTCCCTTGCGATCTTCCCCGCAATCGCCACGCGAGCATTTCGCCTCCTTCCTCTTCGTGGCGCCGTTCCTTTGTCCGTCGTGCAGTCATCGTTTTCTCGCGTCCCACCTTTGGCTGGACCATTCCACGAATCCTCTCGATCGCCGTAAACACCTCAGGATTCCTGTACGATTCTCTCTCTCATTTTCCGGGGGCAAAGTTCGAGGTGAGGGAACGGTGCTCGATCTCTCGATGGGCGGCTGTATCATCAGGAGCGAGACACAGGTCCATAAGAACGACATTTTCTATTTGCAATTGTCGCTTGATGAAGGGGAACCCCCTCTTGAATTGGCCGCGATGGTCCATTCTGTGAGTGCTCGCGGCATCGCCTTCAAGTTCCTTCGAGCTGCTCAAGAAAATAAGCGCCTGCTTGCGTTCGTCCAATCCCAGACTCCGGATCAGCCCGACAAGTCCCCACGCAACGCTGGTATCGCCGCCTGAATAGGTTGGTCAATCCCATCCCCCGCTATGCCATTGTCCACTGAGTAGGACTGAACATAGTTTCAGGCTGAGCTTTGCCGGCCCATACTTGTAACAATAGAAAAACGTTTTCACAGGATGCTCAAAAGGCCGTTCAGCAAGGCCGCAGCGAGTGATTAAAGATGATCCTTCCAAACTTGCTCGTGTATGGCGCCCCCAAGATGGCCCGGATGAGCCCCTGACTGCGCGCGTCCAACGAGAATCTCCGACTTCATATACATCTCTTAAAGGGAGTGGCCAAGGCTGCCCTTTACTGCGCGCATCGAACGAGCACATTCTGATCGTGCGCGTTCTGCGAGCAAGAAGGGCACCTGGCCGCTCCCTCCCCTGCTGGCGGACTTTTTCAGTATCCTGTTAGATCGGGGTTTCCCAGGCAGAGTGAAGCGGATGGTTGTTGATCAATTCTTCGTGTGCGGCAAGGTCATAGGGTTCAATGGTGAGGTCTCTTTCGTCAAGCGGTTCGGGGCAGGTGGGAGAACAGAGATAGGTACGATACGATTCAGCCTTCTCTTTCGTGGAGAATCGGCATAGTCCATATTCCGGCATTCCGGATGAGGGATACCAAAATGCCAACTCGATCGCACTGCCCTGATAGATCCCAAGGGTGCGGTGTACGATCTGGAACCCACCGGGCAAATGTGAAGAGGGCTCAAGCGACATCGGGCGGTCTCACTTCCGAATCAACATAGTTGTATCCATGATAGCATGATCAATCATCTGTGCTATAGACCGGAGCGATCGAGAAAATATCCCTGCTTTCCGAACAGGCATTCGATACGCATGGGTGTCGATATCCTCACCGAGCTGCCGGACACGTTGATTCAAGAACCATAATAATTGGCTTGATAGACTGATCGGCATCGTTCCGCTAGAATCTCGATACATGTCCGATCCTACGGTAGTGACCCCAGCCCCAACGAATATGCAAGATGAGACGCGCTCGGTGGTCAAAGCGGCCGGTGTGATCGGCGTGGCGACCTTCTCCAGCCGCATCCTCGGGTTCATCCGCGACATGGTGCTGGCCACCTTGTTTGGCGCAACGCCTGCAGCGGATGCCTTCTTCGTGGCCTATCGTGTTCCCAACCTGCTCCGTGAGCTCTTTGCGGAAGGGTCGATGTCTTCCGCCTTCATTCCGGTCTTCACGGAGTATCACACTCAAAAGTCAAAACGTGACGCGTGGGAATTGGCGAGCGCCGTGTTCACGACGTTGCTCACGATTGTGATCGGTGTCACGATCGTGGGGATTCTTGCCGCGCCTGGGATTGTCTGGCTTCTGGCGCCGGGATTTCATGACGATCCGGCAAAGCTGAGTGCGACAACCCTTCTCACACGGGTCATGTTTCCCTATCTCATCTTTATCAGTCTGGCCGCGCTGGCAATGGGGATCCTGAATTCCATGCGCGCGTTTGCGGCGCCGGCCTTCTCGCCGGTGTTCTTCAATGTTTTCATCATCGGCTGCGCGTTGTTTGTATCGCCGATGATGTCGGAGCC
The DNA here is from genome assembly GCA_005116885.1 of Nitrospira sp. Lineage (GTDB taxonomy): Bacteria > Nitrospirota > Nitrospiria > Nitrospirales > Nitrospiraceae > Palsa-1315. The sequence goes on along the minus strand of SWDP01000040.1, from coordinate 119,421 downwards.
GATCCTTGGCGTGGCGCTGGGTGTGGTCGCGGGAGGTATGGCGCAGTTTGCCATGCAGTTGCCAGGTCTGCGTCGACGAGGCATGTTGTTTGGATTTCGGTTCTCACCGGGCCATCCCGGAGTACGGCGGATCGGCAAGTTAATGCTACCGTCGCTCCTTGGTCTCTCCGTGACGCAGATCAACATCACTGTGAGCACGATCCTCGCCTCTTTTTTTGCAGGAGGGCCGACCTATCTTTTCTATGGGATGAGGTTGATTCAGTTTCCGCTCGGGATTTTTGGTGTGGCGTTGGCCACGGCCATTTTACCGACACTCTCGGCGCAGGCTGCGCGCGGGGCGATGGATGAATTGCGGAAGACGTTCGGATTCGGCCTTCGCATGATTCTCTTTATCATTCTGCCGGCGATGGTGGGCCTCATCCTCTTGCGTCAGCCGATCATCCATCTCTTCTTCGAACATGGCACGTTTACAGCGCACGATACGGCCGAGACCGCGTTGGCGGTGCTCTGCTATTCAGTCGGCCTCTGGGCCTTCGGCGGCGTTCGTATCATTGTCTCGGCGTTTTATTCGCTGCAGGATACACGCACGCCGGCCATTTCTGCGGGGATCGCCGTTGCGGCCAACCTTGTTTTCTCGCTCCTGCTGATGTCGTCTCTGGGTGCGGCAGGGCTGGCGTTGGCCACAGCTTTGGCGGCGATGGTCAATGGAGGCATCTTGGTCGCCGTACTGAACCGAAGATTGGGCGGGGTGGATTGGGGCTCTGTGGGACGATCGTTGCTGCGTGTACTGGCCGCATCCGTCCCCTTGGGCGTGGTCTGCGCGTGGGTAGCGGCGGCACAGATTTGGACTCATCCAGGTGAATGGATTGAAAAATCTGCCATGCTCGTTGTGGCCATAGGAGTGAGTGGGGGATGTTATATGGGTGTCCATGCCTTGCTCCGGTCCGAAGAACTTGGTCTTGTCTGGGGAATGGTCAGACGAAAACTCAAACGAGGAGCGGCCTGAGTCATGGACAAGAGAAAATCTATATTCAAACGCCTCACGCCTGACGCCTCACGCGTCATGGCTTGCGTATTTCGGACGCCCTGGGGATGGATGGGAGTATCAGAAACAACGAAAGGGATTGATGCCGTGGTGTTGCCGAAGTCCTCGCGGCAGGCTGTGTTGTCAGAGTTGGGGTTGCGTTCAGCGAACCGCTTAAAGCAACCGATTTCTCCACGATTGCGTGAGGCGCAGGCGCAACTGATCGGCTATCTGGCCGGAACCCGCCAGTCCTTCGACTTGCCGTTGGATCTCTCACGCGGGACAGGTTTTCAGCAGAAGGTCTGGCGGACTCTTCGACGCATTTCCTATGGCCGCCTTCGATCCTATCAGTGGGTAGCGGGCCGTGTTGGCGGTCGCCAGTATGCTCGTGCTGTCGGCAATGCGGTGGGGGCGAATCCGATGCCGATCGTGATTCCTTGCCATCGGATTGTGGCGCAGGATATGTCGCTGGGCGGATTTTCATGCGGTTTGCCCGCGAAACGAAAGCTGCTCACCCTCGAAGGAACGTTGTCGATGCTTGACCGGGGCGAGCGTAGTCCATGAAGGCCGTGATTCAGCGGGTGACGAGCGCGTCGGTTCACGTTGAGGGCAAGATCGTGGGGCAGATCGAATCCGGTCTCCTGGTCTTGCTGGGTGTGGCGAAGGGCGATGGAGAAACCGACGGGCGTTATCTGGTTGAAAAGATCCGCACGCTCAGGATCTTTTCCGATGAGCAGGGGAAGATGAACCGTTCGTTGGTAGATATCCATGGATCGGTCCTGCTGGTGTCCCAGTTTACGCTCCTTGGACGAACGGCGAATGGCCGTCGCCCCAGTTTCGACGAGGCGGCTGCTCCAGATGAAGCCAAGCGACTCTACGAGCAGGTCGCGACCGACCTACGAGGCCAGGGTATTGCCGTTGAAACAGGGGTCTTTGCCGCGCACATGCAGGTTGAATTGCTGAACGATGGACCGGTGACTTTTATCATTGATAGCCGAGGACCGAGTTAGTTCAGGTCCTCAAGTCTGCTTCATGGAGACCGATAGAAAGATCAGAGGGGCGACATCATCGCGCAGGGAACATCTGCTATACTGAGTTCATAGGTTTCGGAATGTGTGAGAGGTGGATATGCGAACGCAAGTTCCGCCACGACATCCGCTCCGGCAGCTCTTCGGCGCCCTGACCGAGAAAAGCTTTACGGAGCATCTCGGGTGGCCTGATCTGAACGTCACCAGCTACGTCTCCAACCTGCTCGTCGATTTTACCCACACAGACCACCTGTACAAAATTCGAAATCAGCAAGACCAACCGGTCGATTCGGTGATGGACTTGTTGTTTGAGTCGGAAGTGTTGCTTCAGGCCCAGTCGATGGATCGTGAACGGGACGTGCATCAGCATATCGGCGATTTCACGCTTTTCATGGCCGGACTGTTTCCCGAATATCTGCGCCGACTCAAGACAGCCGGGTTGATCTACCATAAGGATTTTCTCGTGGACTATATGAAGACGGGAAAGCGCTCCTACGGGATTGTCGCTCAAATGGCCGACGGTCCGTCAGGGGAAGAGCCTCCTCTGTTCCGGAAACTCTCTGAGAACTTTGAGCTGTGCGTGACCGGCCTGGGGTTCGTGCGGTCCGATCTGGATCGCATGAAAGATCCAGCGTACCGGCAGGCTCGGAATATTCTCCTCAATTGAACAGCTCCCGCCCCCTCATTCTTGCCCACGGAGGCGCCGGTTCCCGACAGGTGACGCCTGCGCAGTCTACATGCCTGGCCGATGCAATCGCGGCGGGCTACAGCATCCTCGCGCAAGGAGGGTCTGCGCTCGCCGCTGTTGAGTCCACGATCGGTCTTCTGGAACAATCCGGACTATTCAATGCAGGACGAGGAGCGAATCGTCAGCTGGATGGGGCGCAACGGATGGATGCCGCCATCATGGAAGGGGCGCACCTGAAAGCCGGAGCCGTTGCCTCGATCGAGGGGATCGTGCATCCGATTTCGGCGGCCCGCCTGGTCCTGGAAGAGACGAATCATGTTCTGTTAGTCGGACCATTCGCCGGAAAATTTTCTCGACATTTCAAGCTCACGCGACATCGTTCCACCGGCCCGTCTCGCCGTTTTCCTTATGACCGGATGCTCTCGAAGCATACACGTTCAACAAGAGAACGGCATGGGACCGTCGGTGCTGTCGCCTTGGATCGGTCCGGGACGGTGGCGGCGGGGGCCTCGACCGGTGGGATCGAGTCGATGTTACCGGGGCGGGTCGGCGACACCCCGCTCATCGGTTGTGGAGTGTATGCGGACAATCAGAGTGGTGCGGTTTCGATGACGGGCATCGGCGAAGGCATTATTCGTCTTGTCATTGCCAAGAGTATCTGCGATCGTCTCGCGATGGGAAAGAGCCCTGCGGTCGCTGCTCGACAGGTGTTGCGTATGCTCGTGTCTCGTATCAACGGATCGGCCGGAGCCTTAGTCCTTTCCCCTGACGGGCGATTTTCCATTAGGCATGTAACGCCTTATATGGCTGCGGGTTGGTGGAACGGGATTGGACAGCCGACTGTTCAAGGACAATTTCCATGAAGGATACGCTTTTTCACCTGGCATTTCCCATATACGATATAGCAGCGGCGAAACGTTTCTATGTCGATGAGCTTGGCTGTACGTTGGGTCGAGAATCGAGCCATGCCGTCACGTTCGGACTCGCGGGGCATCAACTCGTGGCCCATTTGACGACGGAGCGTTTGCCGAGGCAGCAAGGCATTTATCCCCACCATTTTGGTCTGACTTTTTTGTCGAAAGATTCATGGCAACGGTTTTTGGAACAGGCTCAGGCGAAACAATTGCCTTTCTATCAGCAGCCCCGCGTACGGTTCCCCGGCACTCGAATCGAGCACCACACGTTCTTTCTGGAAGATCCCTCCGGGAACCTCCTCGAGTTCAAACACTACACCCATGAGTCGGCGATATTCGGTGAGCGAGACTACTCTGAGGTCGGCGATTCGTTGTAGCCTTTTGTCTGCTCTTGGTCTTGAGGCTCTGTAGAAGATTGGTCTAGCTCAGGCTCTGGCTCAGGTTCTGCGTCTGGCTCTGACTGTGGCGCTTGTTCTAGCCGGGGAGGCTGGGGAGTTTGAGGATCGAGGGAGCGTGTAATGAGCGCTTCTCGCGCTTTTCGCAGCAGAGACCGTTCGGATGATAGGTAGAGATTTTTAGCCAGTTGCTGGGTAATGGTGCTTCCTCCACGCTTGAATTCGCCTGCTTCGAGATTGTACTGTGCTGCCTTTTTGATTCCTTCCCAATCGAATCCTTCATGGGTAAAGAACGATGAATCTTCTGCAGCCACGACCGCATGGCGAAGGCTGGGAGAGATACGCGAGAGCGGCACCCACGTCCAATGGCGCCCGATGGCGCGACCGTGTTCCGTCGCCTGAGCCTGTCGCGTTTCTATCAGCGCCGTCACGGCTGGATTGGTCGTGCGTAAGCTCGACACATCCGGCATCGCCAATAACCAGAAGAGGAGGACCGCCCCGACCAGGAGGCCCAGGCCGATGATCAGAAAGGCTTTCAGTCGGGACCGGGATTGTTTGGTTGACTTCCTCATAAGAGGCTGCGTATCACAGAGACCATCGGCGCCTGTATTAATACCATGTGTAAACGGTGAATGGCTGGGGAGCGTATGAGAATCCTTTCGGCAGAGTTTATCAGAAGTTGTGCGGGGCCAGAGCAGTTTCTGAAGAGTGACCTTCCCGAAATCGCCTTCATCGGGCGATCGAACGTGGGGAAGTCCTCTCTCATCAATTCTCTCTTGCAGCGTAAGGGGCTGGCCAAAGTCAGCCGTACGCCGGGGAAAACCCGTTTGGTCAACCTCTTTCGGATCGCCAGCGACGATCCTGGGTTGGCGCATTTCGTGGTGGTGGATTTACCCGGGTATGGGTACGCGAAGGTGTCGAAAGCACTGCGGGCTCAGTGGGCGCCATTGATCGAACAGTATCTCGACGGGAGTGAACAGCTGCGTGCGGTGGTGGTGTTGGTGGAGAGCCGGGTGTTGAGTGAGCAGGACAGAGACACGATTGCATGGCTGCTGTCCGTCGGACGTCCTCCTGTCGTGGTCGCGACGAAAGTCGACAAGTTAAAAATGAGCGAACGCATCAGTGCGCTTCGCCGGCTGCAGGAAGGGCTCGGATTGGTCGGGCTCGACGCAGTTATTCCTTACTCTTCGGTAACGGGCGAGGGGCGGGAGCGCTTGTGGGCCGTCCTGAAAGAGCGGATTCGAACTTGATGTCGATGTAGGCCTTATTCTTGAGGTTCGTGAGCCACGTTTGAAAGACGTCTTCGCTTTTCTGCTGAAACACGAGTCCCTGGATTTCATTGCGGACTTGCTCAAACGGGCGGAACTGCTTGGGTGTCTTGTCTTCCAGGCGCATGATGTGAAAACCATCCGACGTGTCGATCACATCTGAGATTCCGCCAGGGACCAGCGTGGCGATGATACGCTCAATTTCCGGCAAGAGTTCTCCCTGCCGCACTAAGCCCAGGTGTCCTCCGTGTGAGGCGTTCGGGCCGTCGGAAAAGCGCAACGCCATATCCTCGAAGGATTCCCCCTGTTTAAGCCGAATCATCACCTCCCGAACTTTTTCTCGCGCATCGGCCGTATCGTCAGGTGAGCGGGGTTTGATGAGAATCTGACTGAGTGTGTATTCTTCGGAGAGTGCAAACCGGTCGCGGTGCTCCTGGAAATACCGTTTCAAATCGGAATCCGCGACCATCACCGCACTTCGCACGTCTCGGTCGACGACCTTGAGGAGTGTCAACTGTTCTCGGACCCGTTTCATGTCTGCAGGGTTCGACTCGTCGACTGGTTCTCCCTGTTGCTTCATCTGTCGAATCATTTGCTGGATTTCTTGATCCGTGACCGTTATACCCCGAGTTTTGGCTTCCTGGAGCTGCAATTTGCGCTCGATCATCGAGGTCAACGTGGCGTACTCCGCTGTCTTGAGGCGACGTGCCAGCGTATCACCGCGAGAGTCTTTCTGAATCCGCTCGCGCTCCGACGCGAGTTCCCGCTGTATCTCGGACAGCATGATGAGGTCTGAGTTGACGATCGCGACGATCCCATCCTCCACCTGTGCGGCTGAAAGTAGGGACGCTGGTGCGATGAGCCCGAGCGTGAAGAAGATGGTATGTCTCAACCAGTTTGGCGCCATTGTGCTGAACGGACGGATCGTGGATAGAGGACTCATTCTACGCCAGGGCGGTCGACCGTACGGCGAGAGCCCGACGGATTGTACACGAACTTCATTGGACTTGAAGCCTCTGAGGAGGGAAATTTTCTGCCCTAGCAGGCTGCGAAAAAACTCTGTTGATACACACAACCCCGTTGGAATTTTCCGTCTGGCACCGACGTCATATATATCGTTGCAGGGTGCTCAAAAAGGCCGCCCTTGTCGTCCGTGAAAGGTGAAACGTAAAATGTGAAAAGTTTAGGAGAAAGAGGACTCAGTCGTCCCACATTTCACCTTTTACGTCTTACGTTTCACGGCTTCCTGGAGCGATGCGAGAACGCCGCTGACGGGCTTTTTCAGCATCCTGCCGGACGACTCAGCGCTTGCCGACGTCGTCGGTGACATAGCGGGCGGCATCGGCGAGGCGAATGACCGCTTTTGTGCGGATATCGGCAATCACGCCGGTAAATCGTTTCCGGCGCTTCTCGTTGAGTAGTTCCTGACGAAGGCGTTCCCGAACGGCCACGTCCGCCTGAATAATTTCCTTGTCGAGCGGCGCAATCATGACGAGGTAGTAGCCGGCGGCTGTCTTGATCGGCGCACTGATCATACCGGTCTTGAGGGTATGAATGACCGCATCGACTTCTGGGTCGACCAGTTCTTTTCGATAGGGTCCGAGATCGCCTCCGTTCGCTTTCGTTTTGAAGTCGATGGAATACCGTTGCGCAAACTTGGCGAAGCTCCCGCCATGATTGACCTGGTATTCGAGGTCTTTCGCGGCGGAAATATTGGGCAGCAGCATCTGTGCCACTCGTACTTTCAGGGGCGGGAGGAGTTCGCCGGCATGCTGGTCATAGAAAGCGGCCAATTCCTCATTCGTGAGTTCGACCTTGGCTTTGATCCGGTCCTT
>SWDP01000040.1:95347-112169 GCA_005116885.1 Nitrospira sp. | reverse complement strand
TGAGCAGTTCATCGATAATGAGTTGTTCCCGGTAGCGCTGTGCGCGATCGCGGATGGTATCGTTCTTGTCGAGCCCGAGCTTGCGTGCTTCCTGCATGAGTAGCTCTCGGGTGATGAGTTCATCGAGGAAGAGGCGCTTCCCCCCCTCTTTCAGGTACCGCGCCCTGGTGGCCTCAGCCAGTTCTCCCCAGTGGATATCGAAGTCGGTCTGTGTGATCTGGCGACCGTTGACAAGGGCCAGGACGCCTTCCTCCGGGGGTGGCGCACAGCCAGTCAATACGAGGAAGATCCCGCTGATAACGCAGGCGAGCAGGGTGACGAGACGGACAGTGGCCACGTTCATGGATTCCTTCGATCGTCGAGTCATGGGCGTCTGAGATCGTGTCATTGAGATGAGCATGATGGCATTGTGGTGTTGGTATCACAGCCTCCCAGGCTTTGCAAGATTCCGGTGAGTTCTGGAAAGATGGAAGGCCAGTCTTGATGCGGCATCTGTAGCTCAAATGACAGCGGGGATAGGAAGCACACCCGTTTCTTGTACCGGTCCATCATCCGGTGAATCGCCTGGCTTGAGACCCGGCTTTTGACGTCGAGCGTGACGACGACGGAGTGGGTTTTGAGTTCGATTGTGCTCAGGCGCAAGGCTTTTGCCTGGAGTCGTACCTGCATCACTTCGAACAAGCGCTCGACGGAGTCCGGGGCCAACCCATATCGATCCTGTATTTCGCCGTGAAGAAGGGCGAGATCGCCAACTTGGGTGCAGGACGAGAGCCGTTTGTAACAAGAAAGTCGCTGGTGGGGGTCGGCGACGTACGCATCGGGAATAAACGCGGAGACATTGAGCCGGAGTGTGGGGTCTGGTTCTTCTTCCACCGTCTGGCCTCTCAGGCGCTGGACGGCCTGTTCCACCATCTGCATGTACAGATCGAGCCCGATAGCGGCGATGTGCCCCGATTGCTGTTTCCCGAGGAGGTTACCGGCACCACGGATTTCCATATCGGCCGCGGCGATGCGGAAGCCGGCACCCAGTTCGGTAAATTGCTGAATGGCTGTGAGGCGTTTCTGCGCGTCGTCGCTCAGCCGTTCTTCATCGGGCACCAGGAAATAGGCATAGGCTTGATCGCCACTTCGACCTACCCGTCCGCGCAATTGATACAACTGCGCGAGTCCGAACATGTCGGCGCGGTTGACGAAGATCGTATTGGCATGAGGGACGTCGATTCCCGATTGAATAATGGCCGAGGCGATCAGCACGTCCGCCTCACGGCGAAAGAACTTCAGCATCACAGCTTCAAGCGGTTTGGCGTTCATTTGCCCATGAGCCATCACGATCCGCGCATCGGGTACCAGTTGGTGGAGCCAAGCCCCTGTCTTTTCCATTGTTTCGACCCGGTTATGGACGAAGTAGACCTGCCCGCCACGGCCTAGTTCGCGCAAGATCGCCTCTCGGATGAGCGTATCGTTGGATCGGACGACCTGCGTGCGAATGGCCAAGCGGCCCGCCGGAGGGGTCTCGATGATCGAGAGATCTCGCACGCTCGCCATGGCCATTTGCAAAGTTCGGGGAATCGGAGTGGCCGTGAGCGTCAAGACATCGACTTGAGTGCGGAGCTGTTTCAATCGTTCTTTATGTTTGACGCCGAACCACTGTTCTTCGTCGATGATGACGAGGCCTAAATCGCGGAATATCACATCCTTCTGGACAAGTCGGTGCGTGCCGATTACCACGTCGACAGCGCCGGACGCCACGTCTTTGAGAATGGCTTTGGCCTCTTTCGGCGATTGGAATCGGGAGAGCAGCGCGACGCGAGCCGGGAATGGCGCAAACCGTTCGGAGAAGTTGTCGTAGTGTTGGTGCGCCAACAGAGTCGTGGGGACGAGTACCGCGACCTGGCGATTGGCTTCCACGGCCTTGAAGGCCGCCCGCATGGCCACTTCCGTTTTCCCGTACCCGACGTCGCCACAGACCAATCGGTCCATCGGCTTGCTGGATTCCATGTCGTGCGTAATGTCTTGGATCGCTTTGAGTTGATCGTCTGTTTCTTCGTACTCGAAGGCCGCTTCGAACTCGTGATACATGGTGCTGTCGAATCCATAGGCATGGCGGGTCACGAGTTCCCGGTTGGCGTAGAGATCGACCAACTCATGGGCCATCTCCTCGATGTCCTTCTTTACACGCGCCGTGGTCTTGGCCCAATTGGCGCCGCCAAGCCGTTCCAGGCGCGGCGCATGGCCGTCCGCCCCGCTGTACCGTTGCACCTGGTCGAGCCGTTCCAGGGGAACATACAAGGTGTCGCCGCCGGCGAACTCCAAGATCAAATAGTCGCTGTCGAAGCCTTGCACTGAGAGACGTTTAAGGCCTCGATACTTGGCGATGCCATGCTGGACATGGACGACATAGTCGCCCACGTTGAGATCTTCCAGCGAAGAGAGAAAGGTCGCCGCTTTGCTCTTCGCCTGTGGCTTGTGGCGCGCGCCTTTCGCAAACAATTCTTCTTCCGTCAGCACGGCCAGGCGCAAGTCCGGCGCAAGGAATCCAGCCGACAGATCGCCGTGCAAGACATAAAACGGCGCTTTAGTCTTGCTCGTCACGGCCCAGGTTCCCGTTGTCCATCCCATCGCCGGCACATCGTGCTCGCGCAAGAGCGCCAGCAAGCGGTCTACTTGGCCACGACTTCGTGCGACGAGTACCACACGGGATTCATCTCGCAGGCGATCCATAATGGCGAGGGTCTGGCTGAAGGGCATGCCACGGGCCCCGAGACCGGCGCTGGCTGGAGCCTGAGCGGGGAAGGCCTGAACTGGATTCCATGACGCATCGCTCGGAGTCAGGGGCTCAAGCGCGAGCGTGGGCCAACCGTTCGTGTGATCCATGAGGTCCGGCCAGGAGAGAAATAACCGCTCCGGTGACGGGTAGGGGACGACCGTTTCCCGATCGGCGTGACGGAGATAGCCATCGTCGATTTTTGTCCAGAGGTCCGCGCAGGCTTCTTTCAATGCCGCCGGCTGATCCAGGACTAACAGCGGTTGCTCGGTGAAATAATCGAAGAGGCTGTCCATGCCAGGATAGAGATCCGGTGCGCGCCACTCAGCGTCTGCAGGAATGGGAGCGAGGGCGTCCGGGGACGTATCCGCACGCAGGTATTCCCGTGCGGGAAGGACGACGGCTCGATCCAGCTTCGCGGTGGACTTCTGGGTGGCGGGATCGAAGAGTCGGAGCGAGTCGATGGTTTCACCAAGAAACTCGACACGTAGCGGGTCGGCATAGGCCGTCGAGAATATATCCACAATACCGCCTCGAATACTGAACTCTCCGGGGATTTCCACCACTGAGACCTTGCGGTAGCCGAGGCGTAAGAGCCCTCCTGTGAGGACCTCTCGTTCAATTGTGCCGTTCAACTTAAATTGCAGGGTGGTGCTGATGAAGGTCGTGACGGGCAGCAGTCGTTGCATCAGAGCCGCGATGGAGGTGACGAGACAGGTGTGCGGTGTCGATCGGATGTGATGCATCGCTGCGGCCTTGCTGGGCGGGCTTTTTCATCATCCTCTTGGTGCCTCTCGCTCCTGCTGCGTCTTCCAAGGAATTTGTAAATCCATGGACCACCGGCGGTTTTTCACAGTTTCAAATTATTAATCGGTGTCGTCACGGTTCACGCCGCCTAACCCAATCACCGAGGACCCATGCTTGGTCATCAGCGCGTCCATCGTCTCGATCGCTTTTGTGCGCCGCTGGTCGAACAGTCCGGTCGGCGCAGGAGTCAAGGAAGAGAGTGCGAGCCCGGCCAAGCGGTACTCGATGCCGGGCCGAAGGAGTTCTTCTAGCGCCTGTTGGACGGTCGGCCACATGTCAGGGTCGTAATTCAATGGGTGAGAAAAGCGATGTTGTTTGGTCGAGATAGCGAATCGGGCGTTTTTCAGCTTCACCGTGCAAGATCTAGCGGCCAATCCTTCCTGTCGAAGATCCCGCGCCAGGTCACGGAGGAAGCCGCGCAGGGTGTGCTCAAGAAAAGGACGGTCCTGTGTGTCATGTTCGAATGTGGTTTCGTGACTGAGGCTTTTGGATTCTCGGTCGGCCACCACCGGTTCGTGGTCGATCCCTCTCGCCAGCTCTCGAACCCAGTGGAGTCGCGAACCGAAGATATGGCGCAAGGATTGATCCCAGCGTGGGTCCAACAGCTCGCCGATCCTCTTGAGTCCAAGCGGTTCCAGACGTGCGGCAGTTTTAGGACCGATTCCCGGCATTGCACGCAGAGGCTGCGGTGCTAAGAATGCTTCTTCCATACCCGGCTGGATCGTGACCAGCCCATCAGGCTTGTGGCTATCTGCGCCAATTTTTGCGACGGTTTTGCCGGTCGCGACGGCGATGGTGCAGCGCAATCCCGTGGCCTCGTAGAGCGTATCCTTCACGAGTTGTCCGAGTGAGCCAGGATCGGGATGGCGGGTCTGGAGATTCGTCGTGTCGGCATAAAATTCGTCGATGCTGCTCCATTCGGTGAGCGGGAACAACTGGTCGGTGACGGCCCGCATCGCATCATGCAGCTGCCGATACAAGGGCCGATCAGGAGGCAGCAGAATGAGGTTGGGACAGAGCTGGAGGGCTTTCGCCGTCGGCATGGCCGAATGGATGCCGAATGGCCGCACGGCGTAACTAGCCGCAGCGATGATCCCGCGTGGCGGTGGACCGCCGACTGCGATGGGTTTGCCGGCGAGGCTGGGGTCCTTCACCACGGCTGCTGATGCGAACATCGCGTCGACGTCCCCGAAGAGGATCTGGCGAGCCCAACGCAATTCTTTCTCCTAGCAGGCTTTGGAAAAATCGGTTTCAGCCAACATTGCGCCGCGATCTTGCAAGTATTGATGTCGCAAGAACGGATTACAGGATGCTCAAAACGGCCGTCAGCAAGGCCGCAGGCGAATGACGTTGAGATAGGGGGACTCTCGTGTGGGGAATGCGTTCGGAGTCGGTTGGAATACGGCCGACTGATCCCACCAGCTCCTGTAATAATCCTCGACAGATACCGCAATGGTGGCGACGTGGCTCAATCGTTCGTCGCTGGCGTCGGTATACCCGGCCGCATTGCCGACAACGCCAGGCAAATTGTGTGAGAGCCAGGACTTCCTTCTGTAGGGAATGGTAGATGGTGATCGCGAGAGCGCCGTCTCGATTCATCTCGGTCATCTTTCGGAGAAAGCTCGCCCCATGGTTTGGCCGCTTTTTCAGAATGTCGTATTGCCATTGATGAATCATTTCGTGCGCCAGCGTGCTCCGGATCTCCTGCTCGCCATACTCGCTCTGCTGGACAACTTGTTGGAGTAGAGGAAGAGACAAGCGAATTTCACGCCTTGTCGGCGGGCGAAGGCCATCTCGATCTATTCGGGGCCGCGGTCCTCGACGAGTCACAAAGAGGCCGACTGAGGAGGTCAGCCTCCGACTCCAGACCAGATCAATCGGGGGCAGGAGGCCTCCGAAGTAGCGTTCATTGAGTGCGCTCCACATCTGGGTCAGATGCTGCGAGGTCACGGGAGGGGATGCGTGTGAGCGTGAAGACATGCGAAGGGGTTACCCCAATTCTTCGTACACGGCTGCAGCCAGCAACGGCACCATAATTTCGTGGTGGCCGATCAGGGAGTAGCCTTTCCCACCCTTCTGGGTTGGCCGCCGCACCACGTTGGTCAGCGGGCGGTAGTGAGCGAGGAAGTCCATGTCCACGGTCGTAATATTGGTCAGATGATGGCCGAGATTGCGTCCCAGCGACACCGTTTTGAGGAAGACTTCCGGCAAAATAACGGCCGAGCCGAGATTGAGGTACACGCCACCTTCCATCCCTGACACCACGGCTGCGAGTCGCCGAAAGTCCAACAGCGAAGTTGCGCCGATCGCGGCTCCATCCGCCGCAGGATGCATATGGATGATGTCGGTCCCGATCGCAACATGCACGGTAACTGGAATGCCGAGCTTCGCTCCGGTCGCGAGGATGCTCGTGCCGCGGTGGGGAAATTGACCCTGGCGTCGATTGATGTAGTGGCCGATGGATTCCCCGAGCCCTTCCCGATCATGGGCTCCACGGATGATCGCCTCGTTCAGCATGCGGCCGGTTTCCTCTGCCATTCCGAAGCGACCCTCGTCGATTTCCGCATCGACCTCTTCAGACGTGTGCCCCATGAGCGCTAATTCGAAATCATGAATAATCCCAGCCCCGTTCATGGCCACGGCCGACAGAATTCCTTGTTGCATGAGGTCCACGAGAATCGGGCTTAATCCAACTTTGATCACGTGGGCACCGAGTCCCACGATAACGGGGCGGCCTTTACGATGGGCCTTCGCGACGGCTTTGGCGACTTCGCGCAACGATTTCACGCCCAGGATATCAGGCAGCGAGCGATAGAATTGGCTGAAACTGCCTCCTTGGCGCCAGGGGCTGGCAAAATCGGAGATGCGAACTTTGCTGTGCCGTTTCTTGAGCGGATAGGTCGTGAGGTCCGTCACGTTGATCGGCGCGATCAGGCTCGGAGTGGTGACGGGAGGCCGCTGTCGGTCAGGAGGCTTTGCCAAGGAGCTGTTCCTCGATGAGTTCACACAGGACGTGGCCGAGTGTGATGTGGCTTTCTTGAATGCGGGCGGTGACCGTCGAGGGCACGACGAACGGATATTCCACCAGACCGGCCAGTTTTCCGCCGGTCCCACCGGTCCAGCCGATGGTGGTGAGGCCACAGGCTCGCGCTGCCTCCACGCCTTTCAGCACGTTGGGTGAATTGCCGCTGGTGCTGATGGCAATGGCGATATCGCCTTTCTGGCCATGGGCTTGGACCTGGCGAGCAAAGAGTTCTTCAAAACCATAGTCGTTGGCGATGCAGGTAATGGCGGCGATGTCGGTGGCGAGGGCGAGGGCCGGAAGCGGGACTCGCTCACGCTTGTAGCGGCCGACAAACTCGGCTGCGAGATGGGCCGCATCCGTAGCGCTGCCTCCGTTGCCGAAGAGCAGCACTTTGCGTCCATCGCGAAAAGCCATGGTTATCAATTTCGCGACTTGCACGATGCGATCGGCATACTCGCGCGCGAACTGTTGTTTGACGGTCGCGCTCTCGGTAAACGCAGTGAGTACACGCTCTTTCATGGGAAGGGATTCTAGGCAACCCTCCGTCATCTGTCAAACCTGACTTGTCGACCGGTTATGACTTTACTGAGGCGATGGGCCCTGTCTGTCGAATGGCGTTCATCGCAAGGGCGATCATAGAACCGACATCGGAGACCGTCGCCGGCAGGATGAGCGTATTGGTCGTTTTCGCTAACTCTCCAAACTTCGTGATGTACTGTTCCGCCACGCGCAGTTGAACGGCTTCCTGGCCGCCAGGCACTTGGATGGTCTCCGCGACTTTCCGCAGCCCCTCGGCTGTGGCTTGAGCAATGGCGAGGATAGCTGCGGCGGCTCCCTCTGCCTCGTTGATCTGTTGCTGCTTCTTTGCCTCGGAGGCTTTGATCACTTGTTGTTTTTCGCCCTCGGCCTGGTTGATCGCCGCGTCGCGTTCGCCCTCCGACGTGAGAATCACTGCCCGCTTTTCCCGCTCCGCCCGCATCTGCTTTTCCATCGCATCCAGCACGCCTTTGGGGGGCGTGATGTTCTTAATCTCGTACCGGAGGACTTTGACGCCCCAGGCTTCTGAGGCTTTGTCGAGCTCATTGACCACTTGGATATTGATGTTGGTCCGTTCTTCGAACGTCCGATCCAGTTCAATCTTGCCGATCTCACTTCGCAGCGTGGTCTGCCCGAGCTGGATCAGTGCGAAATGAAAGTCACTGATGCCATAGGACGCGCGCTGAGGGTTCAAGACCTTGAGGTATAAGATGCCGTCCACTGAGACCTGCACGTTATCGCGCGTGATACAGACCTGCTCGGGGATGTCGATGGCCGCTTCCTTGAGCGAATGTCTATAGCGAATGCGGTCGATGAAGGGGAGGAGCATATGAAACCCTGCATCCAGCGTTGCAGAATATTTACCGAGTCGTTCAACGACATAGGCGCTTTGTTGCGGGACCACCACGGCGGTCTTGGCGATGATAACTAGCACCAATACCGCTAACAACAGCACGACAAATAGTCCGCCGCTCATTGTTACCTCCTCCACAGTCGTCCGCCTTTCAGGCTGTACCCAATCATTCGGCTGTAATCCACAAGGTCAGCTCTTCGACCCGCTCCACCTTGCAGCGTTGCCCCTTCTTCAAGAGGGCTGTCCCGGCATTATGGGCGGTCCATGTGGTGCCGCGCAGTTCCGCCTTGCTGGTGCCGCCTGGCGCCAGATCCTCAAGCGGGATTGCACTTTCGCCCACCATCGAGTCCACGGTCGGCAGTTCTTTGTTTTGGGTTTTGATCCAGGCCAACAACGGTCCGCGAAAAACGAGCAGTGAAAGGATGGCGAGCACCGAGAATAATAGCCATTGGAGCCATTCTGCTTGGATGAATCCCACTCCGGCCACAGTGCCCACGGCCAATGCCGCGAGCCCAAAGAAAAGAATATAAAATCCTCCGGGCGTGGCCATTTCGACGCCGAGCAGTACGAGACCGAGAAGCATCCAATACCACCAGATCATCGGGGGGGCCTCATGTACGGTTCGAAAGAGCTGCAAGGAGTGAGAGATTGTTCTGAAAGTCTAAGCGCCTTTCCGAAGACCGTCAAGCAGAAGATGCATTACCCGACCATGAATTGATCGTGTTGCGGGCCGATGTTATAGTCCGCGCGCAATGGCGCACGACCAACCAGTCAAAGCCTTAGTCATCGCGCTCACCGAGCATGCGGCGGCCGCAGTCTATTCGATTAATCGCCTCCAACCGGACGCGCTCTGCTTCGTGTTGCCGGAAGGGACGAAATCCCTTGTAGAATCCGAGGTCCAGCCGAAGATCGAGCACTTGCCTAGACGGTGGGATTGGGTGATCCTCGCTGGGACTGGCGAGTTTGTCGGTTGTTATCAGACGCTCGCCCGCACGCTCCCTGAGATGTTGCGTACATGGGAGGTGCAGCCAGGTGAGCTCGTCCTTGATGTGACTGGAGCCACTCCGGCCATGGCTGGTGCGCTCACGTTAGTGACGATGCCGATGAGTTCACGGATTGTGTCACTCGTACCTGCACGAGAGGGACAGGAAGAGGACAGGATTGATATTGCCGGACAGCCGTTCATTTGGACGCAGGTAAATCCATGGGATGAGGCGGCCTCTGTCTCACGCCGCGAGGGCTGTGAGCTGTTCAACCGAAGATTATTTGCCGCAGCGGCGAAGCTGTTTCGTGAGATCGAGGCACGGGTGAGCGGCGGGCAGAAACCCCTCTACCGCGCCTTTGCAGATCTGGCCGATGGCTACGATCTGTGGGAGCGATTTCATTATCGTCAAGCCTGGGAGAAATTGAAGGGCGCCGTGAAGGCGTTCGAGATGGCGGCTCTGTGGGGCGGACCGCCAGGACTCACGTCACTGGTACCGACCATCAAAGCCAACGCGGGATTTTTGGAAAAGCTTGTCCTCGATCCTGCTTCTGTGAAAGACCTGCAGGCTTCTGATCTGCTGGCCCATGCCGGCCGGCGACTGCATGGGGTGCAGGATTCTGAGGCCGCAATGATTTCGCTCGTGCGTGCGCTCGAAGCCTTCGCCCAGCGACGACTGTTCAAGCAATACCAGATCAAAACGTGGGACGTGCAGCCGGAGCAATTGCCGCAGGCTCTTCAAGAAACCTGTCGATCCTGTTGGCTGGAGGATCTTGACGGCAAGTACAAATTGCCGGTACAGGCGCAGTTTCGTGCGTTGGCTGGATTGGGCGACCAGATGGGCCAAGCCTTTTTGCGGGAGTGGCCGACGATGAAACCCTTGCTCGACGCCGCCAACCATGCCGTCCTCGGCCATGGCTTCGAACCGGTCAAAGCCGAGCGGGTGCAGCAGTTGTACGATGTCGTCGTCAAGCTTTCAGGCGTCAGCGAAGCGGCATTGCCGAAGTTTCCGATGCTGAACGTCTAGGGCCTGTCGACATTTAGTAGAAATTGCGCGAGAATCTTCTAACCCAGGAGGGGCGTCAGCGAAGCGGCATTGCCGAAGTTTCCGATGCTGAACGTCTAGCGAGAGGTCGAGGCTGGCAATCTTCTAACAAGTCTCGCCAGTGGAGAACATGGAAATTTGCATCTACTACGAAGACACCGACTGCGGCGGGGTGGTGTACTACGCGAACTATCTCAAGTATTTCGAGCGGGCGCGGACCCACTATCTGGAGGAGCGCGGCTTGTCGGTCGTTCAACTGATGAACGAAGGCACGGTGTTCGTCGTCGTCCAT
This sequence comes from Nitrospira sp., assembly GCA_005116885.1. Lineage (GTDB taxonomy): Bacteria > Nitrospirota > Nitrospiria > Nitrospirales > Nitrospiraceae > Palsa-1315. Next base: position 101,864 of record SWDP01000040.1, on the reverse strand, counting down.
GCTGAAGTGGACTACCGGTCACCGGCCCGTTATGGCGACCGATTGATCGTCGAGACGGTCGTCTCCGACATGACGGCAGCTTCCTTCACGTTTTCGCACGTGATCCGAGAGAGGGAGAGCCGGCGTGTGGTCGTCGAAGGGTCAGCCAAATTGGCGGCAACGGATGATAATGGGAAAGTGAAGCGACTCGACAAGGCCATGGTCGCCGCGCTGGTGGTTGGTTCTGCGAAGCGACCCTAAAGGATCAAGCTTGGAGCCGTGCTTGCCATGACTGGCTCCGCAGTTTCGGGCGGGCTGGTCCGCACTGGCCTGAACTCACGATTGACACGAATCACGCAGCGAAACTCTGTCTCGAGATCAGGGAATCGCTCGCATTTTTTTGGGTTCCGATGTCAGAACGTTGAACCGTGTTTGTTTGTGTTCGGCAATCAAAAACTCAACTTTGGGGCATTGCTTGGCGAGATAGCGTAGCAGTGCATAAATAAATACGATAATTCCTGCCATCTCCATGCTTTCCTCCAAGTGGGTAAACAGCTGGAATGTCAGATTCTCGTAGCCATGAGATTCAGCGTGGCATCCTTCGATCATCTCAATGCCGATGGCTCCACCAAGATAGACGGTACCCGCCCCCAGAAACGACCACCGGGTGAGTGGCGGAAGGCGTAGAAGGAATTTCAGAAAAAGCAGGCCAAGAATGAGCACTCCTGCCATCGCAGGGAGGACCCACGCAAAAAAGAACACACCCAGACTATCGTGCCCAAGAAGCTTGCCTACGGGTTCACTCAGCATTTCGTGAAAGGACCACCCTTCATCAGTTGCCAAGTAGATGAATCCGCAGGTAAGGATTACCCATTTCGAGAAGTCTGGATCCTGCCGTTGTCGCTTCAGAATCGAGATGAGTCCAAGCAGAAAAGCAGCGCAGAGCAACAAAAATACGGAAAACAGGGTCGTGACATTTTGCTCGCGATCGACGTGAAAAAGCTGCTCAGAAGGGATAAGCAGTCCATAGACATGATCGTGTCCGCCAACGTACCGCACGAGCTGCCCTGCCAGGCTGATCGTCACCAACACCCCCGCGATGGCACCCAGCATGCCGGCTATTCGGGAGGGCTGGAGTCTGATTGATGGCGTGTCCATGCTTTCCTCTGAGTCTTCCGCGCCCATAAAAACTGATCCTTAGAATATATTCTCGGACATGTCAGCGGTATTTTCGTCATGGGGCGCTGCCCAGTGTGTTTTCACGACGATAATCTCTGCCTCGTTGAGATATGTCAAGCAATGCTGACATATGGGTCGCCTGAGGAAGGCGAGACGGCGAACAGTCGGTCTAGTCGTGGAATTTCAACACGAACATCGGGCCGAGGGGTCTGTATGGCTTGACCGTAAGTAGGCGAGTGCCGCCTCTTTCATCTACGCTCAGTGACCTCGGGCTCGCGAGTTGGCGTCTTATCCGATAACGGGATAACACAGTGGGGCACAACGATTCGTTCGCTGGTCAGCGCGCAGAGGATACACGCATTTCTCCGGAGCCTTTCAGCCTCAACTCGAACAGCGCTTTCTCGAAACACTTGTCATGGTGCCTCTCAGTTCTGGCCGAGCGCCATCATTCGTCGTGGGGCAGGTCCAGGATCATGTCCTATATGATAGGGAGCCATCTCTCTCACGCCGAAGAGACATTAGGCACGACGGATTGTCGGGAATTCGACTGACCGTGCGTGAACACGCATGAAACGGCATGCAGGAGTCGGCGGCAGCGGATGGAAACGAGAACGTGAAGCGTCTCGACAAGGTGAGGGGTGTCGTATTACAATGAAGATTCACAAGGAGTCATGAAATGGAAATGGCATCGCTCGGAAGCTGGCTTATTATGGCTGGCTGGTCAATTGGCTTAGCCATACTCGCCTGGTGGTTTTTCATGCCAAACCCAATGGATAGAGACAGAAAGCACAAGAAGAAGCGGTAATTTCACTTCTGCTCCTCTCCTCCACCGTAGTCTTTGCCGCCGCCCCAACATCATAAACCGTGTACCGGTGCTGATCGTTCTCCAGAGCGCCCGGCGCTCTAGGGCCATGCCGCTGGGCCGCGCGGTTCACCCCTCTAGCAGGACATCTGTATCGCGAAAGCGCTGGTTCAACGCGATGCCGAGTTCTTGGGATGTTTTCACGAGGTCTTCGTAGCTCTTGAGATCGGCGTTATATTCCGACATCGGATACGTACTGAGACGGCCCTGGCTCTGCTCGTGAAACCGCTGACAGATCTCTCGGAGGGCGTGGATCGCTTCGAGCAACGCCGCCGTGTATTGGTGGGAACCCTCCAACGCCCCTGGCTCCGCCTTCAATGCTGCAGAAGTTTCCGTCAGGTCTGATGCCAGCCGATCAAGATCTTTGACATGAGCTCCAAAGTCAGTGGCCTTGAACAGCCTTGGAATCGATGAGAGGGCTTTGCGCCACGAAAACTTGAAGATGGCATCATGAATGGCGACATACTCGCCAAGGATGGCATTCGTTCGGATCAGTCCCTCGGGAAGGTCCGGCATGTGTCACTCTCAAGCCTTCGATGACGCGACTCATGCGAGCGTGGGTTGCCTCCATCGCGGAATGGTCGCATCCACTGCAACATATAGTTACGAACGAGGGTGCTTGTCGTGCTTCTCTAGTTTCCACGCTTTCCAGGCGAAGAAAAACCCCACCGGCGCGCTGAGGATGCACACAATTGCCAGAGGAGACGAGTCTGCGGCCAGCCACCCGCCAAGAGCGGTATAGATACTAGATCCAACGAAATAGACATACCAGGGAATCCCGCGTTTTTTTTTCGTCGAGGGGTCAGTTTGCGATGACATGTGAGATCCTCTGAATGTCCTGACTAAATATGAATTATCTGATTTCGTTTAACAAGCCTGTTGTCAGGAGATCGAGGCGAAACATAGAACCGCGAGTCTTTTTACTGAAACCTTTCACATGTGACGATTCCCGGTTCGCGAATTATCGGACGGTCAGCCATCGACTTTGCCACCTGCAGCGCGAACGCACTGCACAATATACGTTTGTGTTTCTGGTGACAAGCACGCAAGCGGCAACGTGGTGAACTGTGCTTTGGAGTACAACAACAACCATACATTCGAAAACTGCCACAACTCTTTGACCGCGGACCACTGCAGCGTGGTCGTGCCGATGTCGGAAACCATGGTGAATGAGGACTCCTCAGCGCGAAACGTGGCTTGAGGGCTGTTCATCTGGCGAAACTTCTGCAGCGATCTGCGATAGTGTACAACATAGACCACGATGGCGAATGCCAAGCCCACCGCCAGCACAGTCGCAAGCCCACCGATGATCCAAGAGGATTGACCGAGCGCGACGAGTACGACGAGACCGAGCGCGGCAATCAAGAGCGCAACAAAGAAGCCGATCCCGACCGATCGGTGCCAAAACCCGAACACGGCCTGACGCAGCAGCGACTCGCTATAAATGAGCGTGGCCTCGTGGGGCATAGGGGCTGTCAATCCAAGCTTTGAGACCCGGTCCACGAGGGACTCGGATCATCACCACGGCGCGATGGTTTGGTTCTCAGCAGCGCATGGTCAGGCGTCGTCATTCCCCAATGTACCAATCAAAAGGGATTGAATGCTAGCTGCTGTTTTCGGAAAGAACGAAGGGTAAGAACGAGTCGTGATTCGTGCCGTGCGTCAATCAACGGCGGCATGCAATAAGAAAAGAGAGAACGCGCCGTTCTTACACATTCCTGCCCCGCAGATTGTCATAATAGCAATGCCGGAACATCCCGCTGGAAATTGCAACGTATATTTTTAGGCGAGCGTGAGTGTTTTCGCCCGCCGCAGTTGTCCTACAGGCCACGATCTCGACACCACTTGACCCGTGGTATCCCTCTCCCCATGCAACGCGATTACTGATGCCCTCACTAACTTTGCGCGCTGCCTGATTGACGAAGATGGCCGTCTAGCGTTGCTCGATGCGCCGTTTGAACGTTCACTGGTCATCTCGACCCCCGCGCAAGGGACGCTCTTCACTGCATGATCTTGGACAGCAAAAGGGGGAACCTCATCTGAAAACCGGATCAACGCTGTCTATACAGCGCAATTCACGCGGGGAGGATGCTGACAGGCAGATTATTTTGGACAGCAGTGGGTAGTCCATTTTACTCTGGTCCTCGGTGTCTCATTCCCACGTGACAGAAATATCAATCTCCCAAACCGCTCTCGAATCTGATCTTCTTGGCCCACTTCGGGTAATCGATGAGCGGATTGCGGTTGCCCTGTCGGTGGAAGATGGCTTGGTTGCGATGCCGCTCATAGTCATCCACCGGGAATGCCTGGTGCCATGTGAGCAGCGTGGCAATGCGATCTTGGGTGTACTCCTTTGCCGTGGCATTGATCTCGCCGGGATAGCGGAGCAGGAAGTAGAGTGTCGCACGTGCGACGACACCCTTGCCTCCGCTGGGTTCGAATTTGTTCTCTTCCCGCTTGCCGCATTCGTTTCGCGTGACCTCTTCAAAGTCCGGGAAGTCGAAGTAGGGCGTATTGCCACGGAAGCTATTGCATCCCGATTCGCAGGCGAAGAGGTGATGAAGGTCTCCGCGCATCGGCTCCTTTTTCCCAAACCAGGACTGGGGCACCACGTGTTCGCAGTTATACGGTAGCGCCGCCTCCAAGAGGTCCAGCTCCTGACCGAATTGCGAGGCCGTCATGGTGGATTCTCGCAGCGCCAGCTCCCTCATTTGCAGACCACGTTCCTGATCGATCCTGAAGTCTTCCCGGATCAACTCTTCCGGGTCAAACTCCATCCCTGAGTAGATACTTCGTAGTTTGCGATTCAGGCGAAGATCAATCCACGGGTAGACTTCCTTGCTTGGCTTGTACCCTGGTTTTGTCGCATGAGTGCGTCTGACCAAATCGGAGAGCTTGCTGAACAGTTCGTCCGGTGACAGTGAGGAAGAGAGGTCCGCGTAATAGGATTTTTTATCTTTTGCGTCGACCTTCTTGTCATAGTAGGGCCGGGTCCGCGCTTGGCGCGCCTCCTCCAGATAGGCTCGGAGTTCTTCATCCAGCGTCGTACTCGGGTCGGAAAGTGGTTGTAGGGTGGGAGGCTGAGTCGGCTTGGCGTGACCGGTTGCAGCTGGTTGGGAGACGTCTTGCGTGAGTCCGGCGCCGCCCAGCTGAACGCTGATGCTCAGCGGGATGGTCCATGTGGCTACCCCGTCACGAATGTGCGGTGCGCCAAGTGATGGCGAAATGCGCGGCGGTCCGAGCGCCCCTCCCACCGACATGTTTGGGGTTTGGGCGGCCATCATTGGTATTGCCTCGAACATTTGGTCTCTCAATCGATGGCCCAGGCTGCCCAGCAACTGGCTCTTGATATGCTTCACGATGCGACTGACTCGGACCCCCTCGTTGGCAATCCAGTTGATGGCCCCATCATCCATGTCCGTCGTCCAGAGCGTATTATTCCGGGTCAGGATCCGACCCTGGTCGTCTCGTTTCGGCACACCCGAATGGTGGAGCCCCACCACTTCCCACTGGTCATTGAACAATGGCGATCCCGACGAACCCGGAGCCGTATCCGTGTGATAGTGGATAAAATTTTCCAGCATGTCGATAATTTGGTTCTCACGCAGGGCAATCTGCTTGGGGAGCCCGTTCGGATGCTGCACAATCGTGACATACTCGCCATTGATCACCTTGCCTTCGTCTTCGATCAGGCGAAGCCAGCCGAACTCCTCGATCCCGTGCCCCTCCACCGATCGTTCGACCACCGCGATGAGCGAAAAATCCAGCGGCTTGCTGGTAAGGAAGAAGCTCTCAGGGTCAAGTGCAAACGTCACAGTGGGCTGGGCATTTCCCTCGGGGTCGTCCTGGAAGTTGAACACGACGCGGGCTTCACGTCCCGCCTCTGCATTCTCCAGCACATGGTTGTTCGTGAGCAATAGTCGTGGTGAGACCATGAAGCCGGTCCCCGATCCGATGTGCCGGCCATTCTGAAAGAGGCGGACGCAGCCCACGGCACGACTCGCCCGTAGGCCTAGATCCATATATGAAATGCCCAAGAGATCGTTGCTCCCGATAATTCGCTCAAAGAGGATGTCGCTGAGGTTTTGGCCGGGGATGATACCTGGCGGTGGGAGCGTCCTGATCGCTGGTATCTGCTCCCGCCACGGCGCATCGCTCTCCCGTCTTGAGGGACTGGCCGCTCGGCCTTTGGCCCCGCGACGTTTGCCCAGTTCAACCACCGCCCGGGAAATATCTTCTGCAGCTATGCCGCGACGTGTGGATGAAATAGTCTCCACCACGCGCTCGTTGATCCCCAGGCGCCTCAACCGAGCCCGTACTCGGTCCGGCCTATCTGCTTGCAGAATATGTCCCGCTCGAATTGCTTGAACGCCTTTCTCTCGTTCGGTCCGGCGTTCCGTGTAACGCTGTTCGGTCTCGGTGAGCATCTGATCTTCATGAACCATAGTCCCTCCTTAAAGAGCAGGGGTCGCCTGCACGCAACACTCATGCTCGCCC
>SWDP01000040.1:91236-95247 GCA_005116885.1 Nitrospira sp. | reverse complement strand
GCTCAACGTACCGAAGCGTACGCCTCGCCTCTTCGCTCGTTGCGGCCTTGCTGAACGGTCGTTTTGAACAGCTTCCAAGGAGCTACGACTCGGGCGCTCGCTCGTTGCGAGCCTCGCGCTGAACTCGTTTTGGCATCCTGCGGGGTTGAGAGGCTGTATCTGAAACGATTCAGAACTGTATCCGAAGAGATTCACCCGTGAGGCGCTTAGAGGCGCTTCATCGCAGAATGCGTGGCTTTGATGGTGTATTCGATATCGCGGGTTGAATGCGCGGTTGAGAGGAAGGCGGCTTCGAATTGAGAGGGGGCCAGATACACCCCCTGTTCCAGCATCGCGTGAAAAAATTTCCCGTATCGTTTTGTGTCCGACAGTTTCGCGGTATTCCAATCCACCACCGGGCCTGACGCAAAGAAGGCTCCAAGTATCGAGCCGACTCTGGTTTGCGTGAGCGGCACGCCTGCTTTTTTCGCAGCCTCTCCAATCCCTTTGGCCAAGGCGGAAGACTTTTCTTCCAGCTTCTTATAGATCCCACGGGCCTTGAGTTGCTTGAGTGTTTCAATACCAGCGGATACGGCTAACGGGTTTCCCGATAACGTTCCCGCCTGATAGACCGGCCCCAGTGGCGCGATCAGATCCATGATTTCTTTGCGCCCCCCATAAGCACCGACCGGTAACCCTCCGCCGATGATCTTTCCCAGCACCGTCAGATCCGGTGTGATGCCGTAGAGAGTTTGAGCTCCGCCGTAGGTGACGCGAAAGCCGGAGATGACCTCGTCAAAAATCAGGAGAATGCCGTGCTTTTCAGTGAGTCGACGGAGTGCCTGTAGGAATTGTGGCCCTGGCGGCACCACGCCCATGTTGGCTGCGATCGGTTCCAGAATAATGCAGGCTAGCGTGCCCCGCTGTTCCTTTACAATCTGTTGCACCGCTTGGATGTTGTTGTATGGGGCGGTCAACGTGTGCTTTGCAAAGTCCGCCGGAACTCCAAGCGAATCCGGAATCCCCAAGGTGGCCAACCCTGAACCGGCCTTCGCCAGCAAATAATCGCTGTGGCCGTGATAACACCCTTCGAATTTGAGAATGTTGTCTCGTTTGGTAAAGCCACGCGCGACACGAATGGCGCTCATGACGGCCTCGGTGCCGGAGCTGACGAGCCGGACCTTTTCCATCGATGGGAAGGCGTCGCGAATCATACGGGCGAGCGTGACCTCCAGTTCGGTCGGCGCACCGTAACTGGTTCCGCGTGCGGCAGCCTTTTTAATCGCGTTGATGACCGAGGGAGCGGCATGGCCCAAAATCATCGGGCCCCATGAGAGCACATAGTCGAGGTAGCTGTTCTGATCGACGTCGTAGAGGCGGGCGCCTTTGGCCCGTGCAATAAACCTGGGTTGGCCTCCGACGGAGCGAAACGCGCGAACTGAACTATTCACGCCTCCGGGAATCACGTGCTGGGCGTCGGCAAACAGCTTGGCGGAATGAGTGGTTTTCATGATGGGGGCGCACAGTACCATGCAGTCGAGTCTTGGTCAAGAAAGAGACGGTGCATGTGATGGGATAAGGTGACCGGGGCCAAAAACGGTCAGAAGAGATACACCGATCAGCATTTTTTGATACAGGCGGTATGGCTGTGAGGCAGGGAATTTTCGTAATCCCTTGCAAACATGCCGCTTTAAGTGACGAGTCGATTGCGGCCTGACTCTTGCTCAGATCATGCGGGTACTAGTCGAAATTATAGATAGCCACCTAGGGATTCATCGATGAAGATTATCTGTTCATGGTGCCGACAAGAAGGGAAAGCCGCGCTCGTGGGCGAGAAAGCTCCTCTCGACGATGCACGGGAAACTCACGGGATTTGTGTTGGTCATCGCCGTACTGTTGAAGCCCGCATACGGACATCACTTCACACGGTTTCCCGCTCTGGAGTTTCGACGAGATGGTCTTTCGCGATTTTCCGCAAATGGAGAGGCGTCTTGAACGTGACCAAGAAGATGCGCCCCTAGGAGAAGCACATCTTCTTGTCGATTCGTCGGAAGGTCCGCTTCCAATTACCCCTGAAACATTTTGAGCAACTGGTCGATCCCGCCGGACTCAACCTTGCCGTTCGGGGTCACTTTATCGATCACGTTGGGTAACAAGCTAGACAGTTGTGTACTTGCGGCCTCGGGTGAGACACCGGCCTTGCTAGCAAATTGGCTCAAAAAATCGCTCCCCAGGCCCTGCTTGATCTGATCCGGTGTGATGGGCAGGTTCTGTCCTGTGCTCACCCAGGAGTTCACAATGTCGCCGAGTCCGTTCTTCTGGAATGCTTGGACAATGCCGGCCAATCCTCCCACGCTGCTATTCTGCCCGAGCAAACTCGTGAGAGCCTGCAAGAGAGGGTTTTGTCCTGCCTGGCCGCCCATCGCCCCACCGACTGCTTGCCCCAATTGATCCATGAGTCCCATCGTTGAGTCCTTTCCTTCCTGGAGGTTGAAGAATACCGTCGGCATTGTATACGCGCTGCAGCTTTGCCTGCGGCCTGTGAGACCGCCCTGCGAGCGTTGGTCTATGCTTTCGGCCAGATCGGCTACTTTAATTGACTGGCAGGTTCGTTATCAACGGACGCTAGCTGCGTGAAGGTTTACGTTTGGGCGAACGTGGTCGCGTGGTCGTCTCCCGAACCGATTCTGCGCGGATGTCTTTCATCCCCCAGTGGGCCCGCTTGGCTTTGTCCCGTTCGGATACTGCAAAGAGCACATGAAATGGGATCGCTCCTCGGGCGCCCATTCCAGCTTGTCCGCTTCCCCAGGCTTCTCCTGCGTCGCGCAAGATCTCAAGGAGGGTTTCATACTCAGTCTCGTCGTTGGATAAGACTGAGGCCGCATCGGTGATGAGCAGGATATAGCCCTTGGCCGGCAGCCATTCCAAATCAGCCAGGCATTCTTCGAGAGCGTCCCAGTTATGACCGAAGTAGTCGGGGAATTCCAACGCCTGTGCGAATTCCGTAAACAGAGCTGCCGGTGTCTTGCAGTGACGGCCGTTGATGACCTTCAGCGCTAACCCAGCTGGTGAGCGGATGAGCGATTTGACGGGCTGTCCGTCTGTGACCGTAAGCAAGGAGGTCCAGGGGGCTTTCGTCGATTGGAGATAGGCGATCAACATCGGTGTGGATTTCGGGGTCATGGCGGCTCATTCAAAGGGATGAACGTTCGGTAATGGTTGCCGGTATAGTAGGCCTTTCCCGTATCTTGTTCGATGACGATTCGTTCTGCGTCCCGCGAACGGCCACGTACCTTGGGATTCACATCGTACTCGCGATAGTGGCCTTGGGGAAGCCGACGCTCGCGATTTTGAAACTCCCTGCCGCCGATATATCCAGGGAGGGCTTTGCCCCCATGCTTCTGAATTGCCTCCAGCAGGTCTTTGGCTTTTCGTAGGGGCTCCTTCGCGGCTCGATGCGATCGTCGATCAGGTGGCGGCGTGGTTGTGGTGTCGCGAAGTACTGGCCCTGCGGATTGAACAGTCGGGACAGAGGACGGTTGGACGGCTGGTTCAGGAGACGATCCTCCATCGAAGCACGCTGTGAGACTGCCCAGCAACAGCCCGCAAAGGACAACGAGTATTCCATAGATCTTCCAGGCTCGATCCATAGTATCCCGTTCGAGTCACGAGGCGAGAGAGCACGCAGTACGAATCCTAGCACGCATGATCTCGAAGGATCAACGAACAGGAGAGGCGTGGGCACTTGAGCCGTGCCTTGTTGCTATCATTCATTTGCCAGCGTAGCATCCAGCGTATTCTTTGTGTTGAGGATGTGTTTCAGTCCGGTATGATGGTCGCGTACGCCAGGACGAGCCAACGAGGTACAGAATGGAATCCGCAGTAGACCGGCTTGAATTTGTGACAGTCGAAGGGCTCTTGGCCTACGGGGAGATGCTGGCGCGTCGCACTGTCAGTGAGGGAGTTACATTCCCGCCCCTCCCAACTTCCTCAGTCGGTCGACCACAGCGAACCCGTGATGCGATGGAGAAG
>SWDP01000040.1:77727-91136 GCA_005116885.1 Nitrospira sp. | reverse complement strand
CGAGGCGTCCCCAAAGCTGACGCAGTCGGTGCTGCCTTGGCCCAGATGCTGGGTGATGCTATGGAGAAGATCAGGGCGTTTGTGCAGGGGGCGCAAGGGGGCTTCCCTGGAGCAGAGGAGTATCGGGTTGCCCGTCGCACGCTGATCGAAGAGGGTTGCCGGGGTGACGAACTGGTGTTCTTCGCCGCCTGGAATGTTCTCCTCGCAGCAGGCGAGTTGGCTCCGCTCCTCCGTATGCCAATCATGTCAGTGCAGAAGCCGGCGCATCGTCGGCCGGTGGCAATCGTACCGCGCGCGCAACTGACGCCGCAGTTGGTCGAAGATCGTATCGTGCTGGACTTGGGCGAGGATCGGTTTTGGCTCTTGCCACACGATTTAACCGGTCGCACGCTTCTATTCACAATGCGTCACGGTATCTCACGTATGGAGAGCGGAACCTATCGAGTCGGGCGCCGCTTCGCGAACGTGCTGGACTCTGAGCGAGGCGTCCCCAAAGCTGACGCAGTCGGTGCTGCCTTGGCCCAGATGCTGGGTGTGGTGGGGCAACAATTGGACTTCCTGCACATTCAGAACTATCTCGATCCGCGCACCTTCGTCCATTTGGTGAGCCAAAGCCCCAATACACGACAGTTGTATGAGCGGGTGATCGCGGCGCTGATGGAGGCGCAGGCGCACCATGCTGAGGCACTCCCACCCGCTTGCGATCCCGCGCTAGACTCCCAGGATTTCGGATGGGTCACAGGTCTGGAGAAGAAGGTGGAAGCTGAGGAGGCCGCAAAGGCATTCGGCGTGGACGTGCAGACGGCCAAGCGCCTCATCAAACATCCCCTCTACAGCTATCCGGGTGGGCATTCCTTCTTCGATGTCTATGTGGATATCGTCGATGGATTCCGCCGGTTGGGTCAGTCCCACCAGGGGAAAGCCGTGTGCGTGTACAGCCACAGCTCTACACTGCGGGCGCTCATGATTTATCTCGATCCTCGTCCCTTTCGCGAAGCCTTCACCGAGTTTGGCGAATATAAAGAGGGACAGGATAACGTGGTCTTGCTGGCCTACGAACAGGGACTCTTATCCGGCTATTCAACCGCTGTGGGTTTATCAGCGCGGGAACGGGCAGTGCGGGAGACCTGGGTGAAGGTCGAGCGCGAACGTAGAGACCGGATCACGCTCAAGCCCCGACAGATCAAGCGGATTGTGGCATTGGTCTCGGGTGGCGATTTTGCCGGGGCCGGCGCCGCGTTGAAAGAATTGCGCGTGACAGGACACCGGTTTGGCCTGGAAGTCTACTTCGTGCGTCACGGGTTCTTAGGTCTGGCCAACAACTGGATTACAGCCGTCACCGAGCAGGATACCCGCGGTATGGGCAGCCATGCGAGCAGTCCGATTGGGAGCAGCCGATTCGAAGATTTTAAGGATGAGCAGGTGCAACAGGCCACCATGCGGCATCTTCGACCCTATATGGAAGATGGAGCGTTGGTGGTGATTGGTGGGGACGGGAGTCTTCGAGGCGCGCGGGCGCTCTACGAAGGATTTGGGGTCCAGGCTGTCGGGATCCCTGGCACGATCGACAATAATCTCGCGGGAACGACCTCCCTGGGTTTTCATTCGGCCGTGTCTCTGGCGAATCAATCCATCGAGTCGTTGAAAGCGACCAGTTCCGCCATGGGCAGCGTCTTTTTCGTTGAGATTATGGGGGCGGGGTCCGGCCATCTCGCCCTCGCCTGCGCCTATCAGGCCAGAGCTGAAGGCCTCTTGGTCAACGAACATCCCGATCCCGACGCGTATATCGACGACTTCATCCTGGGCACGCTCCACCGCACCTTTGGCGTTCCGAACAAAAGCCATTTGTTTGTCGTGGCGGAACAGACGCCCCATCGTCATCACCCGGACGGCGGCGTGCGAGGTCTTGTCGAATATGTTGCCGGCACGCTCACCACGTGGCCGCAGTTTCAAGCACGCCCCGGTGAATATCGCCTCGCTCCTACGACCAAAGCTACGATTCTCGGGCATACGTTACGGGGGGCGCCTCCAACTCCAGAGGACAAGACCATCGGACAAGATCTGGCCTATGAAGCGATTCGCCGTCTCGTCAAGGAGCCGGAGCGGGTGGTCGGGTGCATGTTGGCCTATCGCGGACCCGGCACCATCGAGGCGATCCCACTCCACGCTGTGGCGCCGAAGCAGTTCGACTGGGAGATCTTCGCCCGAATGCATGGGAGTGAGCTGCCCTAGCCTGTCTGATTCATTTGGTCTGTTCGGTCTGTCTCGTTTATTTGGTTGAACAAGACCAACCAGATGAACGAGGTTGTCTGCGTCTGAAATGGCGGTTGCGTTGTGGGCTTGGTGGTCGTTTGCTAGAATGGCAGATCTAGACATCATCGCGAGCAGAACGGGGAAAGCAGGGCGCGCGCGAAATGCGGGATAAGTTGGAATCTCATTATTCCGCCCGTCTTGTCTGTCTCAAGCAGCGCGTATTCCGATTGACCAATATCCAGTGACAGCATTGTTTATGCGTAAAGCCAAAATCGTGTGCACGATTGGCCCCGCCAGCGATTCACCTACCTTGCTGGATCAGTTAATTGAGAACGGCATGGACGCGGCGCGACTCAATTTTTCTCATGGGACCCACGAGTCGCATGCGCGTGCGATCAAGGCTATTCGCGATGCAGCGAGTCGTCGTCGCGTGGCGATCGCAATCATCCAGGACCTGCAAGGACCGAGGATCCGTGTTGGAGAAGTCGATCAGGACGGGCTCGATCTGGTTGCCGGCCAGACTGTGAGGCTCATGACGACTCTGTTCCGGTCCGGCGGTCAACTCGGCGCAGGGTCTACTGCTCCATCTGCCATGCATGAGATTCCGGTAATCTACCAATACCTGGTGCGGGATGTCCTGCCAGGCGCCCGCATCCTGATTGACGATGGGCTCATCGAGCTGATGGCAGATCGGATTACCGGAAGCGCCGTCGAATGCAGAGTCGTGATCGGGGGACGACTCACCTCGCACAAGGGCATGAACTTACCTGATACTCGCATCAGTGCGCCCACTCTAACGGACAAAGATCGGGACGATCTCCGGTTCGGCATCGCGCAGGGGGTGGACTATGTGGCCCTTTCGTTTGTCAGAGGTCCCGATGACGTGGTGGCCGCAAGGAAGCTAGTGGCCGACTGGGGCGGCGATGTGCCGATTATTGCGAAGATCGAAAGGCCGGAAGCGGTTGAGTGCTTGGACGCGATTCTCGATCAGGCGGATGGCGTGATGGTGGCGCGGGGCGATCTGGGAGTGGAGATGGGGCCGGAGGCGGTTCCGCTCCTACAGAAGCGCATTATCGCCGAGGCCAACCGCCGCCGCCGCCTCGTGATCACGGCCACGCAGATGCTGGAGTCCATGACCCACCACATGCGCCCGACCAGAGCCGAAGCGTCGGATGTGGCTAATGCCGTGCTCGATGGGACTGATGCCGTCATGCTGTCCGCAGAAACGGCGATCGGACAGCACCCGGTTGAAACAGTCCGTGTCATGGACCGCATCGTTCGAGCCGCAGAAGAAGGGACTCGATCGCGGTATACGCGTTCGTCCGACGCGCCACAGGGGGGAGGCTCATTCCCGGAAGCTATTTGCCATTCGGCCTCTTCAGCAGCTTCAACCATCGGGGCGAGCGCCATCGTGGCATTTAGCGAACGGGGTACGACGGCGCGCTTGTTGTCGAAGCAGCGACCCGACGCGTCAATTATTGCATTGACTCCATTTGAAGCCGTACGGCAGCGGATGGCGCTGTACTGGGGTGTGATCCCTCATACGATGCGGCAGATCGCCCAAACCGATGAGCGGATTGATGAAGCGGAACGCCGACTGAAGACCGAGGGACTGGCGACCACGGGACAGCAGATCGTGATTCTATCAGGGACCAGGATCGGTCAGCCCGGGGAGACCAATTTTATGAAGTTACACAAAGTCGGGTGATCTGAACCTGTTGAGCGGGTCCTGTGCCTGGACAGCGCCCACGAACTGAGGTTTCGATTGCGGGACGCGCGTAAGGAAAGCATACGCAGTTTATCCAGGAGGAGTAAAGATTGGAAGAACAGTACACATGGTGACATCCAACGTTGTGGGGTGGTTCCTGTTTTCCTTGTGCCAGTTGCTTGTCCTGGTGTTGTCATCCGGAGATGGGCTCGCGCAGGCCGGGTCCATCAAGCATTCACCGTCCGACGTGGTGAAGCGGTATGTGGAGCTCGATCACAAGGGAGCGCGGCTCGATGCCATGTCGGCCGAAACGGTCGCGTCCTACACAGGGTGGAATGAGGAACCGGCCTGGGGGCATGTCGTCGTCACACGAGGGTTTGTGGTGGCGGAGCAGTATCGTCAATGGGAGGTGATCGATAGCCTGGAAGTCATCATTCCTGTGACCTTTCAGGTCATTGGCTCGGTGTATCTGGAAACCGCCGGGTTCGTTCAGCGGGTTGAGACTGAAGAAGTTCGGTTTCGCGTGAAAGGCGTCAAGAATCGATGGAAGATTGTCGAGCCGATGCTTCCTCCTCACGTGGGGCAGAAGCGGATGGTGAATTTCGTGCGCGAAGCGCTGGTGAAGGAACCCGATCCGGGAAAGCGAGACCGTCTGGGGGTGTTACAAGAAGAGTTGCGAAAGGCGAAAGAATAATGGGGAAGACCTCGGTCGAGCTATTGATTTTCGATCTAGATGGGACGCTCATCGAGTCCAAATGGGACATTGCTGCGTCAGTCAATTTCACGTTGGCCGAACTGGGGCTGTCGCAGCGGCCTATCGAGGAAATCTTCGGGTTTGTGGGGGATGGGGTGAAACAGTTGTTGCGCTTGTCGATCGGCGAGGATAGTCGGATCACCTTCGACGAGGCGTTACGGGTGTTCAGACGCCAGTACTTAGCCCACTGCCTCGATCGCACGACCTTCTATCCCGGCATTGGAGAGATGCTCACGCATTTCGCAAGCAAGCGGAAGGCCGTCGCCACCAACAAGTCGATCGAGTACACCCACGCAATTCTTCAAGGACTCGGAGGGGATCATTTTCAATGCGTCGTCGGAGGGGATCACGGGTTCGGGTTAAAACCGGAGCCTGGTATGCTGTTGCATGTCATGGAGCAGCTCAACGTATCGAGGGAACAGACCGTGCTGGTCGGGGACAGCACCAACGACATCAACGGCGGGCACAATGCCGGGATTCGTGTCTGCGCAGTCGGGTATGGGATGGGGAACCGACCCAAGATGGAAGCCTGCCGCCCGGACTGGTTTATCGAACGACCGGAAGAACTCATGGAGCTATTCATATGAAGAATCATACGTCGCTCGTATCTTGTGATGCGGATCTTGCAAGCAGTCGTCGACGAAACACCGATGGGCAAAGATCCGGCTGGCGCCTCCGCGTTCAGTCCTTCGCTCTCCCCACGCGTCACGCGTCACGCGTCATGATGTTCTTGCTTGCGACGGCTCTTATCTTGAGCCTCAGCCTGAACCTGAATCTCGCGCAGGCGGCTCCCGGGCTGGCGGATCGTGTGGTGGAACAGAAACTGGCAAACGGGTTGACGGTGTTGATGGTCGAACGACATCAGACGCCAGTGGTCTCCCTCAACATGACCTTCAGGGTTGGGGGCGTTAATGAACAGGTCGGACAAACCGGCCTGGCGCATCTCTACGAACATATGGCGTTCAAGGGTACAAGAACGGTCGGGACAAAGGATTATGAGAAAGAACGGCCTATTCTCGAAGAGTGGTTTCGAGTGGGGACCGAGCTGGAGCAGCGGCAACGAGAACTTGCCCGAAAGAGCCAGGAGAGATCTGCCAGTTCCGAAGATCGAGCAGCCATCGAGAAATTGCAGAAGCGATTCACCGAACTACAAGATCAGGCGGGCCAGTTTGTGGCAGGCAATGAAATGGCCTTGCTCTACCAACGTCACGGGGCGGTCGGGCTTAATGCGGCGACCGGCAAGGATTTGACCCGCTATATGATCAACCTTCCGGCGAATCGTCTGCCTCTGTGGGCCGCGCTCGAAGCCGATCGTATGGCGCATCCGGTCCTTCGTGAATTCTACAAGGAACGTGGAGTGGTCATGGAGGAGCGGCGGTTGCGGAATGACGACAGCCCCAATGGATTATTGTATGAAACCTTCACCTCGGCTGCCTTCCGCGCGCATCAGTATGGCATTCCGACGATCGGGTGGGAGTCGGATATCCTGTCGCTGACACCGGCCGACACCGACGCCTTCTTCAAAGCGTACTATGGCCCCGGCAATGCCACGATTGCCATCGTGGGCGATATCAATCCGAAGGAGGTCATGACGTTGATCGAGCACACGTTCGGCACGATACCGGCGTCGCCTTCGCAGCCCCCGCTTGTCACGGTTGAGCCACCTCAACGAGGGGAGCGGCGCGTGGAGGTAGAGTTCGATGCCGAACCGTCGCTGATCATCGGGTATCACAAACCGGCGTTGGGCCATCCAGACGATTATGTGTTCGACGTCATCGACGCGGTGCTGAGCGACGGGCTCACCTCCCGGCTTTATACGAGTCTGGTCCGTGAGAAACGGATTGCCGCCTCGGTCGGCTCCGATGCGAATTATCCAGGGGTCCGCTCCCCGAATCTGTTCATCCTTAATGCCACGCCGCTTGCACCCCATACGACGGCAGAAGTCGAAGCGGCCATCTATGCCGAGATCGAACGGCTCAAAACGGAGCCGGTCTCAGCCAAGGAGCTTGAAAAGGTGTTGAATAATCTCGATGCCGATTTGGTCCGTGCGCTTCGATCCAACGGAGGTCTTGCTTCTCAGTTAGCGCTCTTTCAGACGGTGGCGGGAGACTGGCGCTACGCGTTAAAGTCCCGAGACAAGATCGCTGCGGTCACGGTGGCTGATATCCAGCGTGTGGCAACTGAGTATTTCACGAAATCGAACCGAACCGTGGCGACGTTGGTGAAGAAATCCGGAGAAAAACATGTTGCGACGGCGCCGAAGGGCGAGGTGACGCGATGATGAACGTGAAAGGTGAAACGTTAAACGTGAAACGCGCGTTCTCTATTCTGACCGTGGTCATAGCCCTCACCATTCCGTTGCTGGCGGCCTGTGCTGGAAGTTCGACGCTGAACGATCCTCGGCATATGACGTTTAAGTCGGTAGAGTTTACTCCACCCGAACCGGATCGCGTGGTGCTCGAGAATGGGATGGTCGTCTACCTCCTGGAAGACCACGAGTTACCCTTGATCAGTATGACTGCAACGATGCGAACAGGCAGCTGGCTTGACCCGGCGGAGAAGATCGGACTGGCGTCGTTGACAGGTTCCGTCATGCGGACCGGTGGAGGCGGGGGTCTGTCGGCTGAACAAGTAGATGAAGAACTCGAACAGTTCGCCGGGGGGCTCGGTATCTCGATCGGGCGGCAATCCGGTTCAGCGTCGCTCGATGTGCTCAGCAAGGACTTGAAGCGGGGACTTCAGATTTTCGCTGGACTCATTCGGACACCTACCTTTGAACCGGCGAGGGTTGAACTGGCCAAGCTGCAGACCATCGAAGGGATCCGCCGCAGGCACGATAACCCCGGTGCGATCGTCGGACGTGAGTTCGTCAAGCTCTTGTACGGAGAAGATCATCCGTCGGCGTGGGAAAGCAGTATCAAATCCATTACCCGCATCACCAGAGACGATCTGGTCGCGTTTCACCGGAAGACCATTCATCCGAACGGCATCATACTGGGTGTAACAGGCGACTTCGACAAATCCGAAATGCTGGCTCTCTTGCGCGACGTATTCGGCGATTGGAAAAAGGGCGAGGTGCCGGTGCTGAAGATTGCCGACGTGCCCCAGAGCCAGCCGCCGAAACCCATTGTACGGTTCGTGAATAAGGAAACTTCTCAGACGCATCTCCGTCTGGGTCATCTGTCGATCAAACAGCACGACCCCGACTATGTGTCGTTGGCGATCGCGAACGACATTCTGGGAGGCAGTTCGTTTCGCAGCCGTCTCTTCAACGACGTGCGAACCAAACGGGGCTTGGCCTACTCCGTCGGCAGCCGGTTGAATACCGGGGTGCACGATCAAGGGGTTTGGTTGATGCGTGCGGAGACGAAGTTGCCGTCGACGCAAGAGGTCATCGCTCGGTTTGTGGCGAACATGGAGCGGATGCGGACGGAGTTGGTGACGGACAACGAGCTGGCAGAAGCGAAAGAGGCGTATGTGAACTCGTTCGTGTTCTCCTTTGGCAGCCCATCCGCGATTGTGGGGCGGTTGATTGAACTGGAATACGACGGGCTTCCCAAGGATTTTCTCCAGCAAGTGCGTGCCCGCGTCGTCGCGTTGACGAAAGAGGAAATCTTGGCGGCAGCGAAGAAACATTTCAATCCAGAGCGATTGACCATTGTTGCCGTCGGGTCCGGCGAGGCCTTGCCAAAGTTGCTGTCGGGATTTGGGGACGTGAAGGAAATTAAGTTGGCTCCAGAGAGCTAAGAAGGGAGAGCGGGTCCTGTCGCCGACCAGCCCGACCGTCCTCGCACCCCGCCCGGTGTAGGGACCCCGCTGCGGGCGGTCGGGCTCCCAGGTCGGCGCCACCCGCTCCAGAGAGTGAAAGTCTCCGGAGCTTTGGTGGGGGAGGAGAGGGGGGAGATGGTCCAGTCGAGGCTTGTGCTCGCTGGACGTGCAGCAGTGAGCTTAGACTACCCGCCCGAAGAAGTAGTGATCGAGAGTAAAGGAATCGGTCCCACACTCTGGAAATCCAACATGACGCTCAGTTGCAAGCATGTATGTGAGGAGAACTCTCTTCTTGCCTATCTCGATTTGACAGGAACAAAGCACTTCTACGAAAACAGTGAATTAGGCGAACAAATAGAAAGGATTTCACAGGTTGTTTGTGTTGTACATGGGGAAATTGATAATACCTTTGACGGAGACAAAACAAATCTATTCGTCCACATGTATGCGGACTCCCTCGTGATCGCCCAGAAGAACTTGATTGATGATTGCGCAAGCAAACTTGTTGAGCTGATGCTGAAGGTCCAGTATCAAGTTCTGATTGATAGCCAATTTAATAAGGTTAGGGCGAAGGATTCTGTAGAGAATAAATTAGTGCCAACCCAAAGCCGAGCACTGGTAAGAAGAGGTCCGTATTACGGAATGATTTGCAGTGAGATAGAGCAATCGATAAACAATGTTTTTTCCAACTTTAGTTTGATTGGCGGTTCGGCAATCATTGAGATGGACAAGACTCTCAAAGGTTTACCTATGGGGACGTACATTGACGCGTCTCTTATCACGGAAGCAGGAATTGAAAAGGAAAGGCTAATCGGCATAACTAATGAAGGTGGGTCAAAGTTTGTTAAGCCTAAAGAGCGTTTTGATTTTTGTCGCAGAACTTTTCCTATGGGTGGCCCTGCGGACATTAAGGAATGGGTAGAGCAATTGATCAAGTCTTCCGGCAATGACGAACACTTTAGAAGCAAAATCACTCCATGGGTGGATGTAGTAAGAGGCGCTCGTCAATCGATATCTCGGAGAGCTGAATGACTCGACGAAGCTGATTGCTGAAGGTGTATGTATGCCGCTTGAGGACGACTTTTCAGACATTATCAAGAAGGCGCGGACCGGCCAGGGACTCTCGGTTGGCGATGTTGCCTTGACGTCCGGATTGCCTAGCGGGACTATCACTTCGCTGGAGCGGGGCGCCTGCCCACCTGATCGCTCTGAGGTTCGGGCACTGGCGAAGGCGTTAGGACTTCGCCTCGGTCCGTTGGAGCAGATTGCGATCGAAAAGTGGGAACCGGTCGCGCAACAGCCGCTAGCCTGGATAGAAACCGTGCGGGGATCGATCGGTGGCTATGGGGTGCAGGGCTATGTGGTCCATGACGGTGGTGAAGCGCTGCTCATCGACACGGCGTACAATGCGCCGGCGATGATCGAGTGCTTGTCCACGCACCACCTGAAACTGGTTGGGATTTGTCTGACGCACGGCCATGCAGACCACGCCGATGGGATCGAGCAGATTTTGAAGTTTCGTGAGGTGCCTGTGTATCTCGGAACTGAGGATGTCGATCTCCTCAGTTGGCAACCCCCGGCGGCACAGCTCAAGGCGCCGGAACAGGGTCGGACGATTTCAGTCGGGCGGCTGGGCGTCCACTGTCTCCCCACGCCTGGCCATACTCCTCCAGCGTCGTTCTCGCATCGTTCAGACCCTCAACGTACCTCTGCGGGTACGCCTCGGGACTTCACTCGCTGCGGCCTAGCTGACAGTCTGTTTGAGCGGCCTGCAACCCAACTCCATTCAGCGACCGGATCAATCCAGATATTGTCTTGTCCGATTACCTGCTCGGTCATACCATGTGTCATGGCATCCACTATCATTCCTGCGGTCCTCTGTCCCAAGTGCCGGGCTGACCAGCCTGACGGTGAGACGGAATGCGTGAAATGCGGGATCATCTTTGCAAAGTATCGGACGCTTACCCCGCCGGTGCGGCGGCAGGCTGCCCCACAAAACTACGCTCGCTGGGTGTCGCTTGCTAAGGAGTGGCTTGTTGACTCAGATACGTCGACGGACTCGTTGAGGTTCGCCGGTCGTGTCGTCGTGTTTCTGGTACTGCTTTGGTGGGGCCGGGCATTCATTTTCACGCCCCTCGAAACCAACTACACAGGGGAATCATTTCTCCATCTGATCAATCTGCCGTTCCACGAAGCCGGCCACATTCTCTTTATCCCGCTGGGGGAGTTTATGACGATTCTGGGCGGGAGTCTCGGGCAGCTCCTGATGCCGCTCGTCTGTCTCGGCACATTTCTTATCAAGACGCGCGATCCCTTCGGTGCTTCAGTCGCTCTCTGGTGGACGGCGGAAAGCTTTATGGATATCGCTCCCTATATCAACGATGCACGGGCGTTGGATCTCACATTGCTTGGCGGGGTCACCGGGAAGGAAACGGATGGACATGACTGGAACAATATCCTGACCATGTTGGGCTGGCTGGAGCATGACCATCGTCTGGCCCACCTCGCCTACAACTTCGGCATTCTCCTGATGCTGGTCTCGTTCGCGTGGGGTGGGCTGTTGCTTCTGAAACATTACCGCCGACTTTAGCAGGATGCTGAGAAAGGGGGGATGGGGTAGCTGAGACGATCCCCTTGCTCGCGCAAATAGGCCTCGACGAGCGGTCGCAACACTTTCAGATAGGGATCGTCCTTCAGATGCGGCAACTCCATAGCGAAAGAATAGTCCGTATTAGAACAATGGTCAAGAGAGGAGAGGGAATGGAGGCTGTTGATCTCCCGTGCTCGCGCAACGCGCGGTCGAAGACTCCCCACGTTGGACGCGCGCAGTTGGGATCATCCCAGCTCTGCCCCGAGCGCCATTACATGGGGTGAGGATTGCTGGCAGTCCATCAGGCGGAATCCCCAGGCCTGTAGCTGACGTACAAGAGATACCAAACCAACTTTCGAGGCGTCAGGCACACGGGTGAACATCGATTCTGCGAAGAAGGCGCCGCCCAGCGCCACACCATAGAGTCCGCCCACCAACTTTCCATCCTGCCAGGTTTCAACGGAATGGGCATAACCTTGTTTGTGTAAGAGCGTGTAGGCATCGAGCATCTCTGCCGTGATCCAGGTACCGCCATCTGGATATTGCGGCCTGGGTCCTGCGCATTGCTGCATCACGTCGCGAAAGCACCGGTCGAGTGTGACGCTGAACAGGCCAGGACGAAGACTTCTCTTCAGGCTTCGAGAGATATGGAGTTTGTCGGGAAAGAGGACGGTTCTGGGATCTGGCGACCACCACAAGATGGGCTGGTCGTCGTCGTACCAGGGAAAGATGCCGTGTCGGTAGGCTTCGAGCAATCGCTCGGGTCTCAGGTCGCCCCCGACAGCGAGCAGGCCCTCAGGGGTGGACACATCAACGGGCGGGAAGCGCAGATCGGACAGGTTTGCGCTGAGCCTGAACAGGGCGATTATCCCTTCTTTTCATCAGCCTGAGCCAGTAACGGTTGAAAGATGGGATCTGCGTCCAGCACCGCCTTCAACGATTCTGCCCCGATGAAGAAATTCCAGATGTCCGGAGTCTGCCCGGGAGTTTCAGCGAACCATCGTTTGGCCTCTGTCAGTCGCTCCAAAAGCGCCTGATTGTCCCGGTCAGGGGTAAACAGCAGACTGTAGGCCTTGGTGTATTCGGCCATGAATTTATCGAGCGGCAGGTCGGCAAGCACGAGCGCCTCGTCAGCATTCTGGTAGGCAGCCCGAATGTCTGAGTCGTCAAGGATGCGGTTCCAGGCCACTTTGTTGATGCGGGACCAGGCCAATTGGAGTAGGGCTTCGGCTCTGCCGGCCTTTTGTTCAGCTGAAATAGCTTTGACCAAGGATTGGTGTGTTTCAATCGAGGGCTCTTGATCGTTATTCCAGCGCAAGGCCACGCCTAACCGAAATCGATTATCGAGTTGGTCTGGTCGTACAGCGGCCAGTGTTTGCATGGCTGAGAGCATGCGGTACAGGTAATCGGCCGTCGTCGGTTTGTCGAACCCGCCCATTTCCATCCCCAGTGATAGGTCCATGCGTGTCGATTGGGCATAGATGTTCCAGAAATGCTCGTTCACAACCATGAACAATGCGGGATCATTCACCATGAGCTTGTGGAATGGGTAAGCCTCGCGTAGGACCATGGCATAGAGATGTCGGCTCAGCACCGTGAGGGCTTCGGTCTGCCTGGGGTCGACGATGAGTACGCGGTTTAGCAGGGCCACACGGTCTCGTAGTTCAGGAAACGTGGCGGCGCGAGCGACCGCCGCGGTCAAGAGCCCCGGGCTGTCCGTCGGTCTCCACCAGACGAGTGAGTCGGGGAGGGCCCGGCTGGTTTCTGTGACAAACGGAATCTGTTCCTGCTTGCCGCTTCCGAAGATGGCGCCGCTAGTGACGGGAAGGTTCACGACCGCCTGGTCGCCTGCGAAGCCGTGTTTTTTCAGCCCGGAGAGGACCACCCACTGAGTGGTCACTTCTTTCAGCGCGCGCCTGGTCCGCTTAATCGTCGTCGTCCACTTGACCGAGCCGGCTGCATAAGTCAACGGGGCCGTGAGGGGGTCCTGGTAACTGATGGACAATTTCACCAAGGTCGTCGGCACCGCGACGACCGGGCCATTCGGTCGAAGGCGGAACGAGGCTGAAGGGAGCTGTGCGCTGCCGACAACATGAACACGGAATCCGGTTCCCGGTGGGCTCAGCCCCAGCGAGTCGGTCACGAAGGCTGAGGCGGGATAGCGGTTCACGTCTTCACTGAAAAAAACCAGTTCGCCATGACTGGGCCACAAGATCTCCATGCCGACATCGGTTCTGACGACGGTAGGGGCATGGGCCTGTTGAAGGCGCTGCCGGCAGGAATCGTAGGCGGGGTCGGAGTCAGCCGGATAGCGCGTGATGCCATGGGGGGCTGCG
>SWDP01000040.1:62149-77627 GCA_005116885.1 Nitrospira sp. | reverse complement strand
TTTGAGCATCCTGCTGAGAAGTGCTCCTCGTGAAATGGTTTTCCGCAGCATGCTAGTCCGGTCTGGTAGCTGTACCTCTGTACATCTCGCCGGCGAGTCTGGGCACGTTCTGCATGTGGAATCGATCGAGATTCATGATCTTCAAGCCGGCCTGGATGATGAGGTGATCGATTCGTCGGTTCAGGTTGCAGCCACAGCCGATGATGTGTTGAATGGGGTTCAGCCGATCCTGCCAGGCTGCGACGCTCTCGTCCTCGCTCCGGCCATGCTCTAGAAATAGCAACACTCCGTCAGGCTTGAGGACTCGACGAACCTCTCGAAGTGCCTTGACCGCATCGGGAATCGTGCAGAGAGTCCATGTACTCACGGCGAAATCAAAGGATCGGTCGTCATAGGGCAATGATTCAGCGGTGATATGTTGGATGCGAATGGGAAGGGACTGGCTGGCGCTTCGCTCCGTGACGATCTTGGGAAGAAGATCTGCAGGATCGACGGCATGGAGCTGGGTGACGGTCTTGGGGTAGTGCGGCAGGTTCAGTCCGGTTCCTATCCCCAATTCCAACACCTCACCGTGGACCTGAGCGAGTAATTCCATGCGCAGGCGACGGAATTCTTCTCCCGCCATAACCCAGTTCATCAGGCGGGGAAAGATATGATAACGATAGAGTCCCATTGCCGCGCATAGTATAGCAAAGGCCTTGTAGGGCGGGGCCGTGGAATCTTGTGACCCCGAGGGGGCTATGCTAGAGTCCGTTTTCTTTTTTGAGGCGTGCACGTTTCATTTCCAACATGAGCAAGACCTACGATCATCAGGCCCTTGAAGTGAAGTGGCAGGCTTATTGGGAGCAACACCGGACCTTTCGCGTGGCTGACGACCGGGCTAAGCCGAAGTTCTACTGCCTCGACATGTTTCCCTATCCATCAGGCTCGGGCCTCCACGTCGGCCATCTTGAAGGCTATACGGCGACGGATATCGTCTCCCGCTACAAACGTATGAGGGGCTTTAACGTGCTGCACCCGATGGGGTGGGACGCATTCGGGCTTCCTGCCGAACAGTATGCGGTGAAGACCGGAATCCATCCGGTCATCACGACAGCTGAGAACATCGCGACCTTCAAGCGCCAGATGAAACGTGTCGGTCTTTCCTACGACTGGGAACGTGAAATCAGCACGATCGACCCGGAATATTATCGTTGGACACAATGGATCTTCTTGAAACTGTTTGAGCGAGGGCTGGCCTATGTTGCGGAAGTGCCGGTGAACTGGTGTCCTGCGCTGGGGACGGTGCTTGCGAATGAAGAAATTATCGACGGCAAGAGCGAAGTCGGCGGGTTCGATGTGGTGCGCAAACCGATGCGCCAATGGGTGCTGAAGATCACGGCCTACGCCGATCGCCTGCTCGAAGACTTGAAGCTGGTCGAATGGCCGGCCAGCACGTTGGAGATGCAAAAAAATTGGATCGGTCGATCGATCGGGGCGGAAGTCGAGTTCGATCTAGCCGGCGTCCCCGGCACGGTTCGGATCTTTACGACGCGGCCCGATACCCTATTCGGCGCGACCTATATGGTGCTGGCTCCGGAGCATCCGTTAGTGGAGGTCGTCACGACTGCCGACCGCCGCACTGAGGTCACGGCCTATCGCGACGCGGCAGCCAAAAAAAGCGATCTCCAACGACAGGAGCTAGAAAAAGAAAAGACCGGAGTGTTTACCGGCGGCTATGCGGTGAATCCGGTGAGCAACGAGCCGCTGCCCGTTTGGATTGCCGATTACGTGTTGATGGGTTATGGGACCGGGGCCATTATGGCTGTGCCTGCGCATGACGATCGCGACTGGGCCTTTGCGAAGACCTATGACTTACCGATCCGCGAAGTGATCGCAGGCGGTCAGGTTGAGCAAGAGGCGTTCGTTTCGACCGACAAGGGGGTTGTCGTCAATTCCACGACGCCGGACGGAAGCTTTACCATCAACGGGCTGACGCCCAGTGACGCCATTCCGAAAATCACGGCCTGGTTAGAATCGCGGGGCAAGGGTCGCAAGGCCGTAAACTATAAGTTGCGGGATTGGCTCTTTGCGCGCCAGCGGTATTGGGGCGAGCCCTTTCCGATTGTGTGGGTGGATGGCCAGGCTCTTCCACTTCCTGAAGAGCAGTTACCGCTATTGTTGCCGGAGACGAACAACTTCAAACCGTCCGGGGGCGGCGAAAGCCCGCTTGCGAATCTCACCGACTGGCTGACGACCACCGACCCGATCAGCGGTGCAGCGGCTCGTCGAGAAACCAACACGATGCCTCAGTGGGCCGGCTCCTGTTGGTATTATTTGAGGTTTATCGATCCGAAGAATCAGAAGCAGCTCGTTGATCCTGCACAGGAGCGCTATTGGATGCCGGTGGATCTCTATATCGGCGGCAGCGAACATGCTGTGCTGCATTTGCTCTATGCGCGGTTTTGGCACAAGGTGTTATTCGATATCGGAGTCGTCAGCACGCCGGAGCCATTCAAAAAGCTGGTGCATCAGGGGATGGTTCTAGGGGAAGACAACCAGAAGATGTAGAAATCCCGAGGCAACGTCGTCAATCCCGATGAGATCATGGACCAGTTCGGGGCCGATGCGGTGCGGCTCTATGAAATGTTCATGGGTCCGCTGGAAGCCGTGAAGCCTTGGAGTACGAGGGGTGTGGAAGGGGTCACGCGGTTTCTTGAACGGGTGTGGCGGCTCATGGTGAATGAAGAGGGTCGATTGTCGAGTGCCGTGATGGACACAGTTCCTCCGCTCGAACACCAACGTGTGCTCCACCAGACGATCAAGAAGGTGACCGAGGACATCGAAGGATTGCGCTTCAATACGGCGATCTCCCAGATGATGGTGTTTACGAACGAGATGACGAAGGCCGAGCAGCGCTCGCGGGCCTTGCTTGAGCCCTTTGTTCTTCTTCTGGCACCCTTCGCCCCTCATCTGGCGGAAGAATTGTGGGAGGTGCTGGGTCATCGACTGAGCGTCTCTCAGCAGCTTTGGCCGATCTTTGATCCGGCCATGATCGTCAGCGATCGGTTGACCATTCCGATCCAGGTGAATGGAAAGTTGCGTGCCAAGCTCGACGTGGGCGCCGACGCCACTCATGAACAGGTTGAACGACTGGCTCGTGCGCAGATCGCGGAATGGCTGCAGGGTAACGAACCCAAGAAAGTGATCTACGTGGAGAAAAAGCTCATAAACTTTGTGGTGTAGCCGATGCGGCAGGTAAGAAGTTTACAGGTAAAAGGTAAAAATGGATGCGCAGGAACTTTTTACTTGTGCCTTTGTGCTGTGTACTTGGTGCTGAGCCTGTCGCTCAGCGCTTGCGGTTATCAATTTCGTGTGGAGGGGGCTGGGCCCACGATTGGGGGAGCGGCCACGGTATCCTCGTCCACGTCACCGCCGCCACGGCTGGTCGTCCGGACGTTGGAAAACCGAACGTTTGAGCCGAATTTAGAAACCCGCTATACCAACTATCTGCGGCATGAATTTTCCTCGGGCAGTGGAGCCCAAGTTGTTGCAGATTCTGAGGCAGCTGATCTGGTGCTGTCCGGGCAAATCCTCTCGGTTCTTCTTCCGACGCTCAGTTTCAGCCAGACCACCACGCTCGAAAGCCGTGCAGAGGTGATCGTGGTCGTGAAGGTTGAGGAGACCAGGACGCAACGTGTCGTGTGGACACAAGTGGCGAAGGGCTCCTCGGAGTTCTACGTGACGCCGGACTTGCAATTTAACCGCGTCCTGCAGAACCGGGCCTTGGAGCAGGCCGGTCGTTTCGTTGCCGAGGACTTGGCCTCCCGCTTTCTGCTCCAGTTGGAATCGGGAGAGCTGACAAAGCCACCTGCACGTCAGGCATCGGACAACGTGGACAACCTCATCAAATAAATCGGATATCTCCTATGGCGTCCGCGCTCTCTCATGCTCAGCTCAATGCGCAGCTTGCGCAAGGCACGGTCGCGCCGCTCTATGCGGTGGTCGGCGAGGAAGATTTGCTGCGCGATATGGCCCTCGGCGCGCTGAAGTCCGCGTTGTTGGGGGACGGTGAGAGCGATTTTAATTGCGATCTGTTCTATGGAGACGACGTGAGTGGGGCGGAGATTGTCACCTGTGCCTCGGAGGTCGCCGTATTCGCGCCTCGGCGCATGGTGGTGGTAAAAGCGGCCGATAAACTTCCGGCCCGAGAATGCGACGCGATCCTTCCCTATCTGAAGGCGCCGAACGACTCCACCGCTGTGATTTTTATCGCATCGAAACTCGATGGGCGACTCAAGTTTACCCAAGCCCTTACAAAAGCCGCGGTCACGGTCGATTGTTCTCCTCTGAGAGAGGCGCAGTGGCTTCCTTGGCTCAAACAGGATGCTGAGCGGGTTGGGATCCGCCTCAATGACGATGCGATCGATTTGCTCAAAGACGCCTGTGGCGGATCGCTCTATTCGGTTCGGCGTGAGCTGGAAAAACTTGCCGCCTACGTCTCGCCCGGTCAGGTGGTGACTGCGGCCGATGCCGCGACATTGCGGGGGACGGAACCAGGCGCGTCAGTGTTTGATTTGACGTTGGCGATCGGGACAAAAAACCGAGGGCGGGCATTGGCAATCCTGGCCAGAAATCTTGAAGCGGGAGAGGCGCCATTGAGAATTCTTGGTTCACTGGCCTGGCAATATCGGAGATTGTGGAAGGTCAAGGAAGTCGCACGGCAAGGGGGGCGTGAGGGAGAAGCTGCTCGGACCTTGCGCATGGATCCCTACAAAGTACGTGGGTTTCTCGATCAATTCCCTGACGCCCATTTGCAGGAAGCGCTCCAGTTGTTTTTACATGCGGATGCCAAGCTGAAGGGTGGAAGTGGCGGGCGTCCTGCGCGAATTCTTGAAGACGTGCTGTTACGGCTCTGCGATCGGGCGCAGGGGCACGCGCATCCACCCGCGCCGAGTCGTAGCCCCGAGGCGCCGAAACCAGTAAGAGCGAAGACCATCTCGAATGTGCGGACGATTACGAGGCAGAAGCAGACAAGGAGTTGACACGGAGGGTGAGTCGAGCAATTCGGCGCGAAGCTGTATTCGGCTTCATCACACCCTTCGTTACAGCTTTGCCAAGGGCCGACGTGGCGAGACGCAGAGAGACCTTCGCATCTTCGACCTTTTTCTCGGTAACCGCCGTTTGAACTTTCTTGACGAGGCTTTTGAGCGTGCTCAGCGTCGCATGGTTACGGGCGTGCCGTTTCACAGATTGGCGAGCTCGGCGAACAGTCGATTTATGTACAACCGGCATAGTAGACTCCTCTGGAAAAAGAACGCATATGTACCACACGGCTCTCCAAAGCGTCAAGGTGAGCTATTCTTGAAAAGGATAAACCTGTGTCAACGATCATAGCCCGTGACCGTTTAATCTTGGCCCTTGATGTGCCTTCACGCGATGAAGCCGAACGGCTTCTCGATCGCGTGCAGGATCAGGTCATGTTCGTGAAGGTCGGACTCGAACTGTACACCGCCGCGGGACCGGAGATGGTCCAACGCTTGATCACGCGAGGCAAACGAGTGTTTCTGGACCTTAAATTCCTCGATATTGAGGAGACGGTTCGTCGAGCCACTGCGCGGGTTGCGACGATGGGTGTGGAGTTTCTCACGGTGCATGCCAATCGGAAAGCGCTGGCTGCAGCCGTTCAAGGCCGTGGAACGTCCACACTGAAACTGTTGGCGGTGACGGTGTTGACCAACTTCGACACCCACGATCTCCACGATATGGGCATTCAACGGAGCGTCCAAGACTTGGTCACGGCGCGTGCCCTCTTGGCGTCTGAGGTGGGCTGTGATGGAGTGGTGGCCTCCGGCGAAGAACCGGCGATCCTCCGACCTAAGATCGGCCCGAGATTTCTGATCGTTACACCGGGTGTGCGACCTGCCGGTAAAGGTGTCGATGATCATCACCGAGCGACCACGCCGACCCAGGCAATTTCGGCTGGGGCCGACTATTTGGTGGTCGGGCGACCCATCAGAGACGCGTCAGATCCTGCTGCCGCTGCCGCCGCCATTCTTGCGGAAATGCAGCAGGCCTTTAATACCAGGGGTTGACCAGCGATCATCGTCATTCCCGAGAGTGGGAAGGAGAACTGCACGAAAGTTTTTCCCCAATTGATGCGTGGCGTCATGCCTGGTTGCGGGGCTTCTTCTGTCTTTGCTAAGATCTGCTTCTCCACAGAACCTGTGTCGAGTTCTTCTCCGAATGGTGGGTGTAGCTCAGTTGGTTAGAGCGCCGGATTGTGGATCCGGAGGTCGCGGGTTCGAAACCCGTCACTCACCCCATTCAAACTTGCAACGCAGTTATTCAGATAACAGAGACGTTCAACTTCGCGCGTAAATCCTGGCTCAAGTGGGCGCACGAGCATGTTGAGGTCGTGTGGCCCGCGTCGTGGTCTCCTGAGAAAATGAGGCCGAAGTCCCCCAAGTCGCGATGCATCCAGGGATCAGCATAGGGCTCGGGGATGTTGACCGCATTGAGGGATGACTGAGAACGGCTCGTGTATCCTGAGAGCGTGAAGACGTTGAGCGGTTCCCATTGAAGAACGTAGCCCTTTGAGCCCTCGTTCGCAATTGATCCGCTGATATTCTTCGCACCTGCCGTAGCGACTAGCCAAGATCTCTCAAGGTGTCGCGACAGAAATCCAGGTATTGTTTGACCATAATCATAAACGGAGGCACACTCAAAATGTCCCAACAATGATCTCGCAGGAGACATGCTGAATGATACAACTGATTCTGACGATGCTCTTGGTAGTGAGTGGTGGACCTGCGTGCGCGGAGTGGGTCGAGGTGAGTGCGAACAAGGTGGCAGGAGTGATTGCCTATGCTGATCCAGGCACCATTCGTCGCAAAGGCGATCTGGTGAAGATGTCGTCTTTATTCGACTTACAGACGACACAAACCTCAAGGGGCAACTCGTACTTATCGATCAAGACGCAGCAAACATATGACTGTGCAGAAGATCGTAGTCGGGCGCTTGCGTATACGAAGTTCTCTGGCAGTATGGGACACGGGGCGGAAGTGTATAGCGTTGCAGTGGAACAACAGTGGAAACCAGTGGCACCGATGAGTGTTGGTCAAGAACTATTGAAAGTTGCCTGCGGTAAGAAGTGATCGCGCAATGCCCCTCTACGTCGTCACATTCCGCTACTTCCGATTCCAACTTCTCTGAAACGACAGTTCCTGAGCCATCCCTCCTCACTGAGACTGAGAACGTGCTCCTCGATGGCGACACAATCGAAGTCTTACCCAACTGACACCTTGAACGAATCCGCCTCAGCACTGGTCTTCGGAAGGCAAGCCTCGAAGGAGTTATGTCATTGATGGCTTAGTTGATCCGGAGACTTTCCCAGGGCGGAAGAAAGGTTGTCAGAGACGAACCGGCTCCGCTTACTACCCCTAGAGGCGCACCACACACACAACACACCACCGAGTACCATACTGGCCACGACCACGGCGATGCTCCCAACAACCCAGTACATGAATAGTTCGTATAGCATGGAGTGTGTCCTCGAAAAATTGTGTTCGATGCCTCTCCGCTCTTGTCTCCCGCTGCTGTTTCCTTGACGACTACTCGACCTTCCCCTGTCTGCATTTCAGTACACCACGCCATCATGGATGCGTCCAGCCCTACGGAAGCGCTGTAAGCGACCCTACGGAAGCATCCCATCGTCGCCCTAAACTGTCCGATCTACAGCCATATTGTGCCAAAGAATCGAGTCGCGTGTAGGAGCGTGGCAGAGGCGGAGTATCGAGTAGCGAGGAATTGTGGGTAGGATAATCCAGAGGGGTTGCTCCCTCTTGGATATGCCTTGTCGTGGCCATTGTGAAGCTCTTCACTCATTCATGATCGATCATAGTATCGTCATACGCTCCGAGGCAAGACAACGCTGCTCCTCCACGATCTCACAGCATGGACGATTAGGTATTCAATCGAGAGAGATTTCGCACGAACCGTCCTGCCCTGCATCATTCTGGCGCGGACATTGGTGGGCAACCTCGCCGAGTTTATGCGCCATGGCCGGGTCGAATTTTCCTGCGAAACGCATGAAGACGAGAGGCTGTTCGTTGCGGTAAAATGCCTCCCATGGATCTCGCCCACGTATTGAGTGCAGCGGAACTCCTTGCCATCGAACACCCTCATTTCGGGAGGATTCACCCTCCCGGATTTTTTAAGACCACCATCGGGACCGTCACGGGTACGAGCCGGAAAGCCGTGGCGATAGCGGACTATAGCTCCGGCAATCGCCAGGCTGTTGCGGTTCAGATAGATCCACGAAAGTTCATGGTCACCATTGCCGGCTCCTATGTACTGGTTACCCTCAAGGAGGGAGAGAGCAGGCGCCCGATTATCCACAAGGCATGGAAGATGGTGGGCCAGCGCAAAGGGGAAGGAGTGGAGGACTTCTACGGCACGGTCAATACGTATATCGATTCAGATGGCTTGAAGTGGGAACATCGATTTGAGAGAACGCCACATGAAGATGAGGTCATTGGCTTTGGGGGCAAGGGGGAGGAAGTGCTTATCATCACGCTGGAGAGCTTCTATCCCACGATTGCTCCTGACCTCAGCGGGGTGATGATATCCCCTTCTCACTAGCAGGCTGCTGCGGCTTTGTTGGACGGCCTTCGAGGGTCTCTGAAAGAGTCTGTGACATCAAGTCGCCAGGGTTCCATGTGTTCACATGGCTGAGCTCCTTCCTGGCATTTGACAGATTTTCCCTCCGTAGGATACATCTCTCATTTGCAGCCCTTATGCCGTCGATCGCGTCACTCCTACAATACGTGTCCCAACGAGGCTTCCATGTCTTTTTTGATTCGTCCCCTTCCGTCGATCGTGCTCAAATTTTCCGTCGCCCTTGTTCTGTCGATCGTCTGTCTCGTCTTGCCGGCATGGGCCGATTTTCAAGCCGGTATGGATGCCAATAACCGTGAAGACTACGCCACGGCCTTGAGTGAGTGGCGCCCGCTCGCCGAAAAGGGAGATGCCCTTTCGCAGTACAACCTCGGAGTGTTGTATCGCAAAGGCCGAGGTGTGCCGCAGGACGATGTTCAGGCACGGGGGTGGTATGCAAAAGCGGCGGCACAGGGACAGGCCAAGGCGCAGTTCAACCTGGGGACGTTATATTTTAACGGAGAGGGAGTCTCGAAAGACTATCAGCAGGCCCTGCGATGGTTCCGTCTGGCCGCAGACCAAGGAGAGGCGCTCGCTCAAACGAAAATGGCCGTCATGTACGATGAGGGCCAGGGGGTGCCGAAGAATATTGTCCAGGCGTATAAGTGGTACAGCTTGGCGGCAACGAACGGGGATAAACCAGCGACCCTACTTCGTGATTCGCTCGCCAACCAGATGACCCCTGCCCAGATCGCCGAGGCGCAGAAGCTGGCGCAGGAGTGGAAGCCGAAAAAGAAATGAGCACCGATCCGGAAAGGATCGGGGTCGGGCTTGTAATGACATATATCTCAGCGCGTTGCGGACGCAGCGCAACAGCAGTGACTTTAGACTCAAGCAGTCACTCGCCAGGATCACATAGCCGCTCGCAAGCGTCAGAACCTTCTCGGAGTAAGCCACTTGGATAGGTTGCGTGCTTGTTCTGAAAACCCTCAGAATCTCTATGGGTGTGGTGAGCGAATTAAGAGTCGATAGCCCTTGCGGTGTGGGAGGGACCTGACGAACTAATTTGCTCGTTCCTCTATAAGGAAGAGTTCAAGACTGCTCCGACTGAATTGCCAGGTGGAAAGCGCCTCAAATTCTTGGCCTTGCTCGTCCTGGTATCGAACTGTAAATTCCATCAGTAACGTCGTCTTGCCATTCATCACGTTTTCAAAGAAGGCATCTGAAAGGGTGCCTCGCAATTCTAGGCCCTTGTTCGGGGCCAGTGTCGGCACGGTAAAGGTATCTTTTTCTATTGGCACACTGTTCCCATCCAGAAACACGGCAAGGTCTGTTCTCACAGAATAGGCCGGGTTCAGACCCGCATTCCGATATCGGATCGACACACGGGACCGTTGGCTCTCATGATAAAACCTTGCATTATGGCTCTGAATATTGGGACGGCGCACGACCCCTTTAGGTTCCTTGCCTGCTCCTGTCCCATGAGGTTGTTCAACGGGCTGCTCGACGGTGTTTTCCTGTGTCTCGAGTGGACCACAGCCAGCGAACAGTGTGATCACGATAACGAATACCGGCACGCCATATCGAAACATTGAGATTCTTCCTTCGTCAGGGGATCAGAGCACCCACCTTATACTAGAGAGACCTGTCACGTTCCATGGGTCTCATGTACCACAACTCCAAGATACAAGGCATACTCGTACAGTATGTCGAAGCGCTGAGCGGCGAGACTGCCTGTCGCAGCCGCGTATCCGCGCTTGCAGCAGAAGGTTCATGAATCATGCGGGATAAGTGCATGTCTGGCTGAATCCAGTGCGGTGTGAAAATCTATATTCCGTTGTGGTGCAGATTTATGTGTTTCGCCGATCGGCAATCGCGAGTTGAGGCGGAGCCTCTATGGCGCCCATGACCTGGCCGGGAATCTCTATGAGTGGGTGGCTGAGAGCGACCCGACCGAGCATGCGCCGAACGTTGGGTTTCGTTGTGCCCAAGATGTGCCAACCCTGCCGTAGGCCCCGCGGCTACCGGGCCGACTTGCTCGCACGTGTCGGGGGGGGGCTCGCCGGTTGCCCGGCCAGGACGGGATAGACCACGCCGGCCAGCGCACCGCCCAGGATCGGGGCCACCCAGAACAGCCAGAGTTGTTGGAGCGCCCAGCCGTCGGCAAAGACGGCGGTGGCGGTGCTGCGCGCCGGGTTCAGCGAGAGATTGGTCACCGGGATGCCCGCCCAATTGATCAGCGCCACGGCCAGGCCGATGGCCAAGGGGGCAAAGCCCTGGGGGGCGCGGCTGTCCGTGGTACCCAGAATAATCAGGAGGAAAAAGAACCCGAAGATCGTTTCGGCGCAGAAGCCAGCCAACAGCGAATAGCCGGCCGGGGAATGGTCCCCGTAGCCGTTGGACGCGAAGCCGCCGGGGACGAACCCGGCCCGCCCGGTGGCGATGAGATAGAGCACGCCGGCTCCCAGAACCCCCCCGAGCACTTGAGCGGCGATGTAGCCCGGCACCTCATGGGCCGGGAACCGCTTGCTGAGCAGGAGGCCTACGGTGACGGCGGGATTGATATGGCAGCCGGAGATATGGCCCAGCGCGTAGACCATCGTAACCACGGCTACCCCGAAGGCGAAGGCGATGCCGACGATGCCGATGCCGAGGCCGGGCAGGCCGGCGCTCAGGAGTGCACTGCCGCAGCCGGCAAAGACCAAAAAGAAGGTGCCGAGTGCTTCGGCGGCTAAGCGTCGCCCCATCGTGTGCCCGCTCCCAGTGACTACCGGTGCGCACTATGCCGTGGGGCGCGCAAAAGTGCAAGCGGCGGCAGGACGGACGACGGGCGGTGGGACGCCTTATCATTGGGCAGCTAGCACCAGATCGATCAGAGGTTATTCAGGCTTCACAGGTGGCTGGAGCGGAGCGGATGGGTCTGCGATATTTGGAAGAGGACGGGGAGTTCCATCCTGGCGGTCGAGTTTTTCGATGACATCTTGCTTGAGTTTTGTGGGCTCCTCAATTCGATTCTCACGCTGCAGCGTTCCCAATTCAGCTGATTTCCGGGCATTCAACTCCACCATGTCTGCCTCATCCCTGACGAGGGTTGGGGTCAGGAACACGAGCAGGTTGAGTTTCTCGATCTGTTGGCTTTGGAATTTGAACAGCCAACCCAAGATCGGGATATCACCCAGGAACGGAACCTTTCGCTCGTTGATAGTGATGTTATCTCGTACAAGCCCACCGATGACGATCGTCTGTTGATCTTTTGCGATGGTGGTCGTTTCCATCGATCGTTTGGTTGTAGTGGGCCCGACTGGGATGCTGGAGTTGCCGCTCCCGATGGTCTGTGCGACATTCTCCGCGATCGCCGTTAGCTCTTGCTTAATTTCTAATCGAATCAGGTCGTTTTCCATCACTTGAGGAGTGATTTCCAGCGTGACGCCGACGTCTTTTCGCTCGATCGTGACGAGGGTACCACCCGTGATTCCCTGAGCTTGACCTGTGGGGAATGGACGATTTTCACCCACAACGATCTTCGCTTTTTGGTTATCCGCGGCAAGGACTTGAGGGGTCGAGAGGACATTCGTGTCCGTCAGGTTCAGCAACAGTTGTAGGAATGCGCGTACGTTGACTGTATTGAGGGCTGCCAGCGCTCCTCCCGTTGCAGCGCCCCCAGCCGCCCCAGTAACGGCCTGCGCGATCGTGGACAAGGCTCCAGGGTCGGAGTTGAATCCAGCAAGACCTTGCAGCGAGCCACTCTTGCCTAAAGCTAAGGCCTGAATGGGGTCACTTCCGATCGATTTAAGCCGATCGACCTGTACCTCCATGATGACGGCTTCCACAAAGACTTGATTTCGGCGTGTATCGAGGTCCCGCATGACGGCCAGCAACTTCGTATAGGCGCTTTTTGTCGAACTGATGACGATCGAGTTCGTCGCTTTGTCCGCAAAGACCTGGACGGGGGCTTCGAATTCGCTCAAGGGCCTAAACAATGGCCTGGTGCCCGGTGTTGCCTGCACCACGGTCTGAGATCGGGCGACGAGATTGGTCAGGATGGCGGCAAGGTCGGTCGCATTGGCATTTTTGAGTTTATAGACGTACGCCCCTCGTTCAGGAGGAAGCTCACCCATCGCGACGATTTGATGAACATTCCCTTTCGCGATGACAGCCAGACGACTGACTTCGAGCGCCGCCACGAACATGCTGTAGGCTTGATCGGGGGTAACCTTGGTCGGGGAATATACGCTGATTTTCCCTCCGGCCTTTTTGACCACTTCGTCCAAGACGAAATTCTTGCCGGTTAATTCGCTGATGAAGCGAACAAACACAGAGAGTTCGACATCATTGAAGTCGAGAGAGACGCGTCCGGAGTTATTTCCTCCGGATTCAGCCCGCAGAGTGGGAGGGATCAGCAATCCGCTCAGCGCTGCCAGTAGACAGATGAGCGAGGCATGCCTGATCCACCTTGATTGTCCGAAAGAGAAAAAATCCATGATTTCTATAACAGGTACGTGGAGGGACCGATCATCCCCTGGAACCAACCGAGCATGAAGAAGGGAATAGGGAACGGTACCATAAGGCTCGTCATCGACACAACCAACTAACGTATCTGTTGCATGAGCGCTGCTCCAGCAGCCCCGATCAGACGGTCGGATCTGCGGCTCGATTGCTCGACATTTTGCGGGAATATCTCCTCCCTATTCAGGACGGACAAGCTATTGAAGCGCTGCTGTGCAGGAATAGTTTTTTTTACAACCTGCTTCGCGCCCCTCCTGCCTGCTGAACACTGGTCCATGCTGTTCGGACTTCCATACAGAAGGACCAGTCCATGTGCTTGTGTTCGCCCGTCATCGCTTCCCGCATACGCTCTCTCCCGGAGATTCTTGACAGGCTTCTCCATTTTTGAAAATGAGCGAGAACTAAGAATGAAAAATGGGCTAAACTCCTTAATAATCAATGAAGTTTGAAATTCACACGACGACCATAGCGGCACTAGGATTGCACCTCTCATCTCAGTTTGCCCATCTCATGCTCGTGCGAGATCGAACGGACTCGAAATCTGCTGCAAGTTGGCCATGGGAACCACTTCGCATCTTTCGATGATCTGCTAAGGTTATAACGTGCGGACCGATAAGAAACCCTCTCAAAAAACTGACAAGAAAGCTCCCTCTCGAGCGCATAGCCGGGGTGTGATCGGCTACGGCAAGAAAAGCGTACTTCTGGAAGAAGCCATCACCCACATGAATGCCGGCAAGTATGGCCGGTCGTCCGCTGCGTTAAAAGAACTGCTCGCCCTTGATCCTCAAAATACGGAAGCCCGGCGACTCTTTGCCACGCTGCACCTACGACTAGGTAGCCTTGTTACGGCGCGGCAGGCCTTTGAGGCCCTCGCCAATGAAGCGATCGAGCGACAAGACTTATGGCTGGCCGAATCCTTGTTGCGAGAGTATTTGGCTGCAGGACCGCGCTGCGTGCCGTTCCTCGAGCTCCTGGCCTATGTGTACGATGAAAAGGGAGATGCCATGGCTGCGGTGGCCGAATTAGGGAAGGCCATCGACATCCTTATCGAAGATCCAGACTCTGACAATCCCAAGAAACCCTCTCAGCTTTATACAAAGGTACGAGCGCTTGCGCCAGCAAGCCCCGTGGCACTTCAGTTTGCTTCTCTCTTCGACATACAAACAGGCGAGCTTCTTGCGCCTCATCCACCGGCTCCTGCCGAAGCGGCGTCAGTGGAAGCCGATGCCTCCCTGCATCTCCGGAGCGAATCCCTCTCTATCTCCGAAGAATCTCCGGCGATCTCTAATGTGATGCCGTGGGAGCGGCTCGCCGGGGCTCCTCCGAATGAGGAGGCTCCGCCATCCATTTCATCGAGTCCCATCATCGAATCGCTCGATGTGGTGATCGATCCGAGGATGGCCGGTTTGGTTACCCAGGAACTGGAGATTCCGTTATCCGAATCTACTGGACCAATCCAGGAAGACAATCGCCTCGATCAGGAAATGGGGCCATCAATATTGACGGTGCCTTCCCTTTCAATGAATGGGCATCGTGATGATGAGGTGAAACATCCGATTGTCGAAGCTTCGCCCTCAGTCGAGGAGCGACTGAGCCCTAGCCCTCCAGAGAATTACACAGGAGATGGAGCGAGAGTCGTGGTCTCTTCCGTCGGATCGCCGGGATTATCTTTTCCCATGCCTTGGGAGCAAGTAGAGAACGCCACGATCAAGATTGAGGAAACGATCCCGCCGCCGGCTCCATTGGCACAATCGGAAGAGGCGCCCCTGTCGGGAGGCGAATCCGTTTTTGCTTCGTCCGCTATCACTCAGCCTGAACCTGTATCAGAACAGTTGCCGAGTCCAACTCCCGTGCTGGATATGACCGAGGCTCGCGAATCGATCTTTGCGGCAGAGCCGTCAACGATTCCCACGATACTTCAAGAGCCTGAAGTCTCACCCCAACTTGCCGCTGAATCCTCGCCCACGGCTCAGTCGACGGCCTCGCTTGCGCTATCGGAGGCAGTCTCCGTATTGGGTGGTGAATCTATTTTTATCCCGTCCGCTATCACTCAGCCTGAACCTGCATCAGAACAGTTGCCGAGTCCAACTCCCGTGCCGGATATGACCGAAGCTCGCGAATCGATCTTTACGGCGGAGCCGTCAACGATCCCCGATATACCTCAAGAGCCTGAAGTCTCACCCCAACTTGCCGCTGAATCCTCGCCCACGGCTCAGTCGACGGCCTCGCTTGCGCTATCGGAGGCAGTCTCCGTATTGGGTGGTGAATCTATTTTTATCCCGTCCGCTATCACTCAGCCTGAACCTGTATCAGAACAGTTGCCGAGTCCAACTCC
>SWDP01000040.1:44824-62049 GCA_005116885.1 Nitrospira sp. | reverse complement strand
CCCGTTTTCATGGAACACCATATTCGACGGCGCATGGAAGTTTGCCGAAGAAACGCTGTCGCCAAATTCACCGGCCGCTTTGTCCAAGTCGGATACGACTTCACAGGATACGAAGGACATAGAATTAGTTCAGCCAGAACCCGTAACAGACTCGGTATTCTCCGTCCCCTCCAGTCCTTCAACTCCAGAACCGCTGGTTTCATTCAGTGATCCCGAGCCGCTGCCGGACACTCACCCTTCGATCTTGAGTGAAGTGAGTGACTCGATTACAGAAATACCTGCGATCAGAGCGTCTGATCTACCACCCTCACCTGCGGCTGTTCTTTCAGAAGCACCCGTGCAGCTAGAGGAGCCACCGACTTTATCGAGCGATGCCCCAAGCTCCTTCAAGATGGACGTTCCGGGGCCTCCTCTGTCAGAGCTAACCGAACCCGCTCGAGAACCTGAATCAGTTTCATTCTCGTACTTTACGCAGCCGTATCCTGTGGCGCCATTTCCGGAAGCCTCCGCTCCAGAACCCTCACATTCAGAGGTGATTCCGGAAGCGCTACCCGCGCCTACACAGGCTTCCACGGAGCCCCCAGAAATGCCCGTCCCACTATTTACGGTTGTCTCGGATCCTCCACCCTCCGTGACACCAAGCGCTGCGCCATCGATGGAGACAGCGTCGCCTTGGAGTACAGGCGAGGTCGAGGTTCAGCCACATCGTCCATCTGAAAAGAAACGAAACTGGGACAAGGAGAAGGGGGATATCCCACTCGATCTGGCAGTTTCATTGCCAGCGATCGAGGCATCGGCTGCATTAGCCGATGAATTGTCACGCAACGGTGGGTGGGCGTCAGTTCCTTCTGAAGCGGCCCCTCCTGTCGAAGCGGTGGCTCCCATTCCGGGAAAAGTGGTTCCTCCGGAAGATACGAGACCGGAGTGGGTTCGGGCGAGTGAGTCGATCACATTTGTGAGCACGCCTTCACCGTTTACTGAGACGCGGGAGGATCCTGGTGCAGAATCTATTCACTCGAAACCAGAGCCTGTCGTGTCGGTTGCTGCGTCGGTCGTGGATGTACTTTTTGACTCAACAGGTGAGCATAGCCAGGTTCTTACGCAGGATCGTCTGGCAACGCCACGATCGCGGCCGCAGGTTTCCAGGAAAATGGCGAGGGTCCGCAACGGCATCTCGTCGTTTATCGGGTCGTGTTTTTCGACAACGCGATCGATGGTGTTGTTGTGTGTGGGGTTGGTGTTCTCCTGTGTGATATTGACGGTAATCGGCATGGGGGCGGTCGGATTAGCCTGGACCCTGATGGAAGCTCCCCCGTCGTCGACCTATCAGAACCTGACAGCAAGTCCTCCACAGGCACTCACCGATTCAACAAAAAACGGGTATTTCTTGCTGCTCGGATTCGATGCTCCCGGGGGACAGAATCCGATCCGAGCGGGTTACGAGCGTAGTGCGGAAGAGACCGATTCCCAAGCTGCGAGCTCCTGCATGCTGGGTGATGAGGGGAAAGGCACGACGACGGGAACGCCTGCCAATGTGGTCCATGAATGGTTCACTCGCGCCGATCCGGCGGCACAGCTGAAGCCGCAGGCAGCATCAATACGATTGTGGGCGGCTCAAGAATCGCTCGCCCTCAAACGGTACCAACAGTGGCTGTCGATGCCGTTTGAAGATGCGGGCTACGGGAAAATCTTGAGCCCGAACTGTGCCCATATTCTCCTGGCGCATCGGTTGTACCTGGCAGAAGGGTTTGGGCAGGATCTCAACACAGGGCTTGGGCGGCTTGAGAATGATATGGCATCCTGGCGGACTGTTCTGGGTCAGTCGAAGACGTTGATGGTGAAAATGTTGGCCGTGACAGCGGTACAGGACGATGCCGCTATCGCGTCCGGGCTTTTGACCCGCCAGGATCTCGATGAGACAGCGATCGGCCGACTCGGCAAGATCGTTCGCCCTCTGGATCAGGTTGAGTTGTCCATCCGATGGCCGATGCAGAGCCATCTTCTGTGGGGGACGAGTGCCGCGATGAAAAGCGTGAAGAACGACAAGACTGCCGACCGCCCTCTGTATGTTGCCATAGCGGCTGCGATGCCCCTTCCTGTGCAGCGGCGATCCAACGAGTATGCTGATTACTACGAGGAGGCGAGCAAAGCGGTGGCGGAGGGGCGCTATACCAACTTGCCCAAACCGTCTAGTTTCATTCGAACTTCCGTTGCCAGCGTGGTGGACTACGTGGCGAATCCGATCGAGCACATTATTGGAATCGAGCCGCTTCCTTCATGGGATCCCTATGTTGGGCGAACAGTGGAGACTGATGCGCGGCTTCGTCTGGCGAGCCTGCAAGTCTGGATCAGACGGGGGGCGCAAGATGGAGATGTGATCACGCGTCTCGCAAAGGCGAGCCAGACCCTCTACGATCCCTTTACCGGTCTCCCTATGTTGGTCGATCAGCGTAAAGGAGTGCTCTATAGTGTTGGGCAAGACGGTAAAGATCAAGAAGGCGATTCCCAGCGTGATGTTGCCGTCGTAATTCCCAGATCTCAATCGGTTGGGCTTGAGAGCAGCCGCTTCGTGTCTTCACCACGGTCCAAGTAATTCACCGTTCCCTTCCTTATCTGTACTCAAAGATTTCTGATTTATTCACCCGCTCTGGTTGCTTGACACTGCTGACCGTATTCCACAGAATCACAGCACACCACTACGAGAATAGGCACCATGGCGTCCTCACCGTTACCCTTTCCACATGCTTCCTCGGCAAAGAAAGGGGCTACATTTCCATCTGCCGTTCCGACGCAGATCGTCTCGAACAAAGAGTTCACCCCTTTCAGTCAGACGGCAGATCAGGCCCGTGTTGAATCGCGTGTCGTCACGATTGTGGAGAGAACCGCCGCTCGACGAGGTCTCACGCGTCGAGATTTCCTCAGGACGACCGGTGGGATGGCCGCTGCGTTGCTGGCCATGAACTCGATCTTTGGAAAATTTTTTGAAGTTGGAGAAATCGAACTGTTTGAAACGGCCGCCTTTGCTGAGCAACAGGGCGCGCCCTACTTCATCTTCGATGTACAGACGCATTACGTCGGCTCGCATTTCGATCCAACCGATGCGGAACACAATCGAAAAGGCGCGGTATCCAAACAGGGGCTGCTGTCGCTCAGACGATGGATACGGGAGTCCGGGCTCAATCCGAAGCTGGCGGGAGACCGAGGCACTATCGACGATCTTTCGTGGGAAAATTTTGTGAAAGAAGTGTTTCTCGACAGTGAGACCGCCATCGGCCTCATCAGTACACCGCCGGGACCCTATCCGCAAGAAGCGGTGGTGCCACCGAGCGAGATGGCGCATATCCGTGACGAAATCAACCGTCTTGCACAGTCTCAACGCATGCTGGCGCATGGATTGGCCACACCCCAGCTGGGGACAGCCGGCCTGGATTTTATGGCGATGCAGGCGGAGATGCTCAAGGTTGATGCCTGGAAGTGTTATACCGGCTCTTGTCCGAAGGGATTCAATCGAGGCTGGTGGATGGACGATGAAAAGATCGCCTATCCGATGTTGGAGCAAGCGCGCAAGCTCAATATTAAACGGGTTTGTGTTCACAAAGGACTTCCTCTTGGGCCGGTGCCTGATTACAACCACCCAAAGGATTTGATCAAAGCCGCAAGAGACTTTCCAGACATCGATTTCCTGGTCTATCACTCGGGGCTCAAGAGTACGGCGACAGCGGATATCGTGTTTGCAAGGACAGGCGAAATTCCTTGGACCACCGAGTTCTGCCGTATGAAGCAGGCGCAGCCTGGAATTAAGAATATTTACATGGAGCTCGGTTCGACCTTTGCGCAGCTCGTCACAACCCATCCAGCAGTCTGCGCGCATCTGCTCGGGCAGATCATCGACGCGTTCGGTGTCGATCACGTGCTCTGGGGAACAGACTCGATTTGGTACGGGTCGCCACAATGGCAGATCGAAGCCTTTCGGCGATTCCAGATTCCGGAGCAGCTGATCGAGCGGCATCGGTACCAGCCGCTCACGCGCCAGGTAAAGGAACAGATCTTTGGACTCAACGCGGCGCGTGTGTTTGGCGTGGATGTCAAGGCGAAGCGGAACGAATTACAACAAGACGTGCTGGGGCAACTCAGGATGAGCTACCTGGAAGAAGGACCGGAGCCGAGCCATCGCGTCTATGGGTGGGTGGTGTGAGAGCCGATATGAATAGATGGAGGACATGACCACATGAAAAGCGAAGTCTTATATCCCGGTGCGTTTCCGATGGTGCGGGTGGACTTGGCGGCAGGGGAGAACATCAAAGCCGAGTCGGGTGCGATGGTAGCATGCTCACCGACCATCGACATTGAAAGCAAGATGGAAGGCGGCTTTCTCGGAGCCCTGTCGCGAAAGTTTTTGACGGGAGAGAAGTTCTTCTTCCAGACGCTGCGCGCCAGCCGAGGCCCTGGTGAGGCATTGCTGGCTCCGACGGTACCTGGCGAGATTGTCATTTTAGAACTCGATGGTGTGAACGAATACATGGTGCAGAAAGACGGTTTCCTTGCGGGCGCCGATACGATCGTCATCGAAAGCAAAATGCAGGGCCTGAGCCGTGGATTGCTGGGTGGAGAGGGCTTCTTCATTCTGAAAATCAGCGGAAAGGGGACACTTGTTCTGAACAGCTTCGGGGCCATTCACAAGATCGAGTTGAAGCCCGATCAGGAATACATTGTGGACAATAGCCACCTGGTGGCTTGGTCCTCCACGACCTCCTACAACATCGAAAAAGCCACCTCCGGTTGGGTGGCCAGTTTCACGTCAGGCGAAGGGTTTGTCTGTCGGTTCCGGGGGCCAGGACTCGTCTACATTCAAAGTCGAAACCCGGGGAGTTTCGGGGCGTGGATACGGCAATTCATCCCGGTCTCCGAATAACGGCTGCTGAAAATGGCCGCCAACTTCGTTCTCAGCTCGCAGGAAATCCTCAACGTACCCCAGAGGGTACGCTTCCGGTTTCTGCTCGCCTGCGGCCTCGTTCGCGGCCATTTTGATCAGCCGTACAATTCTAGATGACCACT
This sequence comes from Nitrospira sp., assembly GCA_005116885.1. Classification (GTDB taxonomy): domain Bacteria; phylum Nitrospirota; class Nitrospiria; order Nitrospirales; family Nitrospiraceae; genus Palsa-1315. Next base: position 56,994 of record SWDP01000040.1, on the reverse strand, counting down.
ATGAGTCCCAATGCTCTCTGTTTTGGTGATGAGTTCTCTGCCGCCGGCGCGCCCTGTCTTGTTCAAGTCGAGGAGCATGGACTCACCGTGACTTTTGCTTCTGATGCTGCCGATGGCCAATCGGAATCCGTTCCTTTTTCGAGTCTCACCGTTTCGGCAGGCGGGCTCGATCACGACCAGCTTGTCGTAAAATGGGCCGGGCAGAAGGGAGAGCGAACGCTCTATCTGAAAAACCCTGACATCATTCGCGCCTTCCGGCAAGCGGCGCCGGATCAGCTAAGTCATTCCTTTGAACAGGCGGCGGAACGCGTCCGGCAGGTACGTCACCGGGGCCAGCTTGTCTGGGGTCTAGTCGGCGGGGTGTTTCTGGCCACGGTGCTGGGACTCTGGTTCCAGTCCGATCTGCTCGTTGAGATTGCCGTGAGCCGGATTCCGGTGGAGTGGGAGCAAAAACTGGGAGAGTCGGCCTATCGGGATTTTCTCAGCCATCAGGACGTGATGAAAGAGGGGCCTGCGGTTGCAGCGCTGCGAGAGATGACCCAACGGATGACCGCGCAGATCCCGGATAGTCCCTACAAATTCGAAGTGACGGTGGTGAAGAGCGACGTCGTCAACGCCTTTGCGCTCCCTGGCGGGTATGTGGTGGTGTTCACCGGGCTCATGAAAAAAGCAGAAAGCGGGGAAGAAGTGGCGGGCGTGCTGAGCCATGAACTGAACCATGTGCTGCAGCGGCATGGGCTTGAACGGATCGTGAAAAGTCTCGGGATAATGACGGTGGCGGCCATTGTGCTCGGTAATCAGCAGGGCCTCGTTGGGATGATGAAGCAGCTCGGTGTCGAGCTGTTCACCCTCAAGTTCGGCAGAGAGCAGGAGACCGAAGCCGATCTAAGTGGATTACAATTGCTTCAGCGGGCAAAGATCGATCCCTCCGGTATGATCACATTTTTCGAACGGCTCTCGGAGAAAGATCAAGGCCGGATGGGGTGGCTCTCCACGCATCCGATGAGCGCCGCCAGGGCCGACCGATTGAAAGCGGAGCTCGCTGCCTTGCCGAAGAAATCGCCGGAGCCATTTACGTTCGACTGGAAGCAGGTGCAGGCAGGGCTTTGATCATTTACGAGGCGGTTCTGGCCGACCGATCGGCAAAGGACGAATGCGGACTCGCGTTTCTTCAAATACCACAACGCTGCCTTGTTCGAGGGCATCCGATATCCCGGGAAGATTGGCGATCAAGAGGGTCACTTGAGCGTCGGGACGCTGTTGTGAGGCTCTCCTAAAAAGAATCACGAAAGGCTTCGCAACTTCTCTGAGCGCAAGGAGAGTGCCGAAATCTGTATCGGCGGAAATGATGATACGGTCTTCGTGGGCAGCTCGCTCAAGAATGGCTGCATCATCTGCCTGATGCATTCTGTAATCTCGCACATGGGCCGCATCGTGCCCGCCAGACGCAACCCATCTGCCACGAGCGGCGACAAGGCGTTATCCACGAGAAACTTCATGAAAGGGGCGCCAAAGGAAGTTCGCGTTCGCGGACTGCCTCAGCCGCATACCGAAGCGCTTCGCGAATATCCTCCAACTGCAGATCGGGAAACGAACGGAGGATCTCTGCGTCGGCCATGCCGCCTGAATCATGCCGACCACGGTCGAAACAGGAATGCGCAAACCGCGAATACAAGGAATCCCTCCCATCTGTCCAGGGCTAATGGTAATCCGTGTGAACATCATATCTGTACCTCCCTCGAACGAACCGTGTCACCTGCTCTAAGCATACGCGAATTAACCTATACAAACATCTGCATTGTGAGACAAGCAACCGCACGGAAGAGCAAACAGAAACCGTGTTGCAGTAGTTGCTCTCAACTTGCGATGCTTAATCTAAGGAGCATAGAGTCGAGCGATGGCTCAAACAATAAAGGCCATTTGGGTCGGTGTCATTGCGGATACCCATGGCCTGTTCGATCCGGCGGACTGTTGACCATTCAGAAGGAAAAGGTCCTACCCAAGCTGTTCTCTTGAGCGATAATGTGGACCGTCGAAACAGATCATCGGGGATGAAGATGCCTAAGAGTACATTGACAATTCGAGATCTTATACGTAACATTACCCGCTATAGATTCTAGGAGACTGCCCTAGTAGTCAGGAAATCCGCGTTTTGTTATTCCTGAGTACAGTGAGATCGTTAATCCTGAGGCAGGTGGATGCGTTGAAAATTTCCCTTTTGATTACTCGGACAGGTTTCTAGGCAGGAAATCCAAATCGAACGAACGCGCGTAGAGTGAGACAAACTGCTGACAGATTCTGACAAAACAATGAGTCTCTAGCAGTTAATCATTTTATTCATCGTGCAGCTCGCGGCCAGCTACTTATGGCTCAAGTAAATGTCGACAGAACCTAGTGTTTCCCATCTCTTGTTCATGTATCCCTCCTTCATTAAATGAATAAACGTGCAGCCATAGACCGGAATACTTATCGAAAGCGATTCTGGACCCCTATACTCCCCCGCTAAAAAATATTCAATAGAATAAATTTACAGTACCTTATCCGTTCGCCATTAGCTCCGGTATGTTGGAATGTACGAATGAAGGAGTGTTCATATCCTAATCACAAGGTGAATGCGTTTGCCGAACTCAAATTCCATGACCTGTCTCAGGAAATGATGTGCAGCGTCATGGTGAACCGCTCACTTCACTGGCCACGCTGTTCGGCGCGCCTCCAGAACGGCAGATGAGGTCTCCACGATGGCTCCGCACCACATCAATCACGGAGGTGCATGTTTCAATACGACGTTTAACCGGACACTGCTGATGAGCAATTCTTAAAACTTAAAACATCCGGCTACAGAAATGGAGTTGACGAGATTGCCGTTCTTTGCACGGAAACGCCGTGCTATACTCCGCCCGCTCCTGCACTTCTGGAAGATCGTAAGCAGCAGGGCCAAAGGAGGCTTTGTGACGAGGCGGCTGATAACCCTATTATTCGTTGTTTATGTAATCTCATCACAGGTAGGCTTCGCGCTTGCTACCCCCAATCCTGACACAGGTCCTGGCTGCGGACTGGGCAAGAAGTTGTGGGAGGGCTGGAAAGGTCAAAAACAGATCGCGCCGCAGATGTTCATGGCCAGCACCAATGTGACTGGCAGTTACTCATTTTCCATCAGTTCAGGAACTTCTGGCTGTAGTAATGACGGAAAAATATGGGACAGCGAGAGGGCGAGCCTTTTCATTGGAATCAATTACGCCAGCCTTTCAGAGGATATGGCTCGTGGAGGAGGCGAGCACCTTACGTCGCTGGCCACTCTCATGCACGTGTCGTTAGAACATCAACCTGAATTCTTTGCGGCGGTCCAAGAGCGCTATGTGTCCTTGGTTATGTCTGGAGAAGATGATCCAGTTCTGGTTCAGGAGGCACTGCGAGAGGCGAGAGCGGTTCATCTCGTTCTTGCAGAGAATAAGTGATAAACTAGCCCTCGCTTCTCAGCCAATTAGGTTGTTCAGTTGTAGACGCGTAAGCCCTCAATCCGTGCGTTGTATTGTCTGGAGTCTGAGGAGTTTTTCTAGTCCTGCTCATTTGTTTGTTGTATATGTAAGGCAGTAAATGTTTGAGGCGGGGCCGCCTTCAAGTCCATGTTCAAAGGAGGGGTTACATGCGTAAGGGGCTGATCATAGCATTGGCTGTAATGGCCTTCGTTGGCACTCAAGTCGGTATAGGTTTCGCGATGGGGATTGCCGATACTGGGCCAGGATGCGGCCTAGGAAAAGAGGTGTGGAAAAACGATCCGCACACCGACAACATCGGGAAGCAGATGCTGATCTCTACGACAAACAACCCAATTATTCCGCTACAGGCTTTTGCCATCACCACGGGAACTCTTGGATGTAAGAATAGCGGCAAGGTTTGGGTTGAAGAGAGAGTGAATATGTTTGCGTTTGCAAATTTTGAAAGCTTGTCTCAGGAGATGGCTCAAGGACAGGGGGAGCATCTCGCATCGCTTGCCACCTTGATGGGCGTGCTACCCGAGCAACATGCGGCATTCTTTGCCATGACTCAGGAGCGATACAGCTCCTTGATCAAGACCGGAGAAGCGTCACCGATCGCGATGGTCAAAGCGATCAACGACGCAATCGCCACGCATCCGGTCTTTGCTCAAGCGTCGGCTCGTTAACAACTGAGACGGGGCTTCGAGGTTGAACTCGAAGCCCTATGTCTTTCTGGCCCGCCGCTTGTATATCGCCCTACTGCTATTCCTTCTGCTCTTCGCTCCACCCTCGCTGGCTGGTGCTGGTGGGCCTCCCGAACATGGCTACCTTGTCGAATTGATCGATAAGGCTCTGCAGGCCAAGCTCGCCAGCGAGCGGGAGTGGCACCTTCTGCTTCACTATAGAGAAAATATTTTCGGGGGCCATACCAGTGAGCAGGACGACCCAGGATTTTTCATGTCGCCTGCTGGGAAAACTGACCCACAGGCGGAGCTCGACGCAACGCTGAAACAATTCTTCTCCGAGGAACTCGTTGGGCGCTCGAATCAGCCGGCTCAATGCGCCTTTATCGCTCGATACCACTGGTTGCAGGAACGATTGCAATTCGACGATTCCCGTTTGCCGAAGCTGGCCTGCGAACGGTTTGACCGCTGGTTCAATGATTTCGAGGCCCACTCGATCACGCTCATTTTCCCTTCTGCCTTCTTGAACAATCCCGCATCCATGTTCGGCCATACGTTTCTTCGGATTGATCAGAAGGGCCAGACCGAACAGACGAGAATTCTGGCGAATACGATCAACTTTGCGGCATATGTACCTCCTGACGCCGGAATCGCCTATCCGATCCGTGGCATTTTCGGCGGGTACAGCGGATACTTCTCGACATATCCCTACTACTTGAAGGTACAGGAGTATCGAGATATCGAGAATCGGGATATCTGGGAATATCGCCTTAATTTTACGGAACACCAAGTGAGGCGGTTGCTGATGCACTCGTGGGAAATGGGGAATGCTGCCTTTGACTATTTCTTCTTCAAAGAGAATTGCTCCTATCATCTCCTGGCGCTTCTCGAATATGCCGATCCCACCCTCCATCTCACCGACGAGTTTCTTGTGTGGACCGTTCCTGCCGACACCGTCAGGCTGATTGCATCGAAGCCTGGGCTGGTTTCCGGCATCGCCTATCGACCCTCCCGGAGCAATGTGATCAGGCGGAAGCGCGAAGCGTTGCCAGTGGGTGAACGAGAGTTGGCGCATCGGATCACGCAAGATCTCGGCGAGCTTACCTCGCCGGCTTTTGCCCAATTGGATCTGAAGAAGCAGGCATTTCTGCTCGATCTTGCGTCGGACTACCTCCGGTATCGATCCGAGACGGCCGATTCCCCACCGCTTGAATGGAAAGAGCGCAACCGGGCTGTCCTGACAGCTCGGAGTCAACTCAGGACTCCATCTGAAGAGTTCAAGGTGGTGCCCTTTGCGAAACAACCGGAGTTGGGACACAAGACGTCCCGAGCTGCGGTGGGCGGCGGTTGGCGGAACAACGACACGTTTGAAGAGGTCACCGTGCGGGCCGGTTATCACGATCTGCTCGATCCAGAGGTCGGGTATACGCCTGATGCGCAGATAGAGATCGCGTCGGTCAGCTTGCGTCACTACAACCGCATGGATCAGACGAGGATCGAACGGGCTACACTTGCCAATGTCTTGTCGCTCTCACCGATTGACTCAGTCTTTCACGCACCCTCATGGAAGCTCAATGTGGGCATGGAAACCATCAAACACAACGAGTGTCAGCTCTGCAGCAACGGTGTCATGAATGTCGGCATCGGAGGAGCGATGGAGTCTCGATTGTTGAAGCGAGAAATTCTGTTTGCGTTTGGAGAGGCCGAGGCGAACCACAGTCGTGCGTATGAAGAACAGCATCGTATCGGCGGCGGTGGAACGGTCGGGATGTTGGTCGACGTCACCGATCAGTGGAAAATTATGGCCACCGGCACTTATTTGAAGTATGGATTAGGGGAACAGTCCGACGATGTTAGATGGTTCGTCGGGTCGCGCTATACAGTGGCACAGAACTGGGCGCTCAGACTGGAGTACAACCACCGCGATCACGACAATGACGTCCTGTTCTCGTTGCAGGCATTTTTTTAGAATCGGAATGTGGATGTCAAATGAGTCTCCTTGACCAATTCTTCGTCTACCATCCAGAACCGTGGATGGATCAGGACTGGAAAGCCCGCAGTGGTTTGCCGCTGGAAGATGTCTGGTTCACAGCAGCCGATGGGGCGAAGCTGTTTGGCTGGTATGTAGAGGCGCAGGCAGATCGTCCCGTCATACTCTGGTGCCACGGCAACGCGGGGAACATTATCAATCGACTGGAGAATCTGCGCGAGCTTTACCGGATCGGATTGTCCGTTTTCATTTTCGATTATCGCGGCTATGGTCGGAGTCAGGGGAAGCCGTCTGAAGAGGGGCTCTATCAGGATGCGTTCGGAGCGCACGATTATCTGACACGAACCAGAATGGTTCGTTCCGAGCGCGTCATCATCTTCGGGCGTTCGCTCGGCGCGGCTGTCGCAGGGGAACTTGCTTTGCAGAAGCCTGCCGCTGGCTTGATCCTCGAATCGGCATTCCCGTCGATCGAAGCGGTGGCGAAGTTCCATTATGGCGGGCTGCCGGTCCACTGGCTGCTCGGGGCAGACTTCACCTTGATTGATCGCCTTCCACAACTCTCGCTCCCTAAACTAATCATTCACGGCGACAAAGACGACATCATCCCAATTGAGTTGGGCCGACAGGTCTTTGAAGCGGCCAAGCCGCCCAAATCGTTCTATGCCATCGAAGGCGCTGACCACAACAATACCTATCAGGTCGGTGGTGCGGCGTATTTCCGTCGATTTGCCGAATTTGCTCAAGCCGCCATCCGATCCTAGCTTACATTCAGCGAGCGCGCGAGACAGATAGGGATAGGGTTTGCCTATCCTACAAGCCCTGTCTGGACGCGCCGCGATGTTGTACGAAAGAAAAGATTAGATTGGCGATTGTCCCGGCATTTGGTACAGTGCGCGGCGATTAGGCGTTTCGTGTTGCAAGTTTCTAGTTTCAAGTTATTCGCTTGGGATTGCTGAAATTCCGAAAGTTGAACTTGAAACCTGAAACTAGAAACTTGAAAACCGCCACTCACAAACGACACTTTACGCGCAGCGCGGCGGATCGGCGATCGTAGCAGAAACGTTTGTAAGCAATGCTGGTTAAGGAGGCCGGGGTGATGATCCACTTTCGTCTGCTGGCGTTCGGTCTACTGGTTGTTGCGGCAATGCTTGTGACCGGCTGTGCGGGGAAAACCGGCACAGCGCAGCTGCAAGGGGTGAACGACACGATGCCAACCGCAGATCAGGCCCCAGCTCTGGCCCCTCCGGCGCAGTCAGCGACTTCACTCAATGGCCCGCTCGACCCTTTTGCCAGCGCTGACGAGGGAGATGGTGACGAGAATGATCCCTGGGAACCAGTAAATGCCAACATCTTCGAGTTCAATCTCAAGGTCGATCGCTATGTACTCAAGCCTGTCGCAAAGGGCTATGATTTTGTTATGCCAGACCTGGTCCAAGTTGGCATCAGCAACATCTTTACCAATCTTCGATTCGCTCCTCGCTTTTTGAACAATGTATTTCAGGGCAAGATCAAAGGCGCCGGCATTGAAGTCGGGCGGTTCCTCATCAATAGTACGGTTGGGTTAGCCGGCTTCTTCGATCTTGCGACAAAAATTGATCTGGTGACGCCGGAGGAAGATTTAGGGCAGACGCTGGGCTTCTATGGGGTTAGGCCGGGACCCTATCTTGTGCTCCCGCTGCTTCAGCCCTTTACCGTTCGTGATTTTGTGGGATATGTCGGCGATGTGTTTCTTAATCCAATCAACTGGCTGGTCGTACCGATCATTGAAATCGACGACGTCCCTTCTGTGATCGCCCACAAGAACCGTATGACGTCGAGCATCATCCAGTATGGGGCACGCGTGGGAGAGATCGTCAATGACCGGTCGAGGAATCTCCAAAAGTTCCAGGGGGTCGAGGAAGCGACGCTGGATCTCTATACCGCCGTCCGCAACGCCTATCTGCAGAAGCGCGCCCAGGCGGTTCGAGAGTAACGAAGCCCGGTTTATTTAGTTCATCTGGTTGGTCTGGTCTGGTTTGTTTGGTTGTAAACGAGAAAAACCAGATAAACCAAATCAACCAGACAAACGTTTTTATCGGATGATGCCCAGTTCTCGACCAACTCTGGCAAAAGCGGCGCTGGCTCGCACTAACTGCTCGTGCTGATGGGCTGCCGACATCTGGACGCGAATTCTTGCCTGACCTTCCGGCACAACCGGGTAACTGAATCCCACGACATACACCCCTTCTTCTAACAGCCGTTCTGCCATTTTGGTGGCGAGTGTGGCGTCGCCCAGCATGACGGGAATAATGGGATGCTCGCCGGGAATGAGCCGGAACCCGAGGGCAGTAAGTTGCGCGCGGAAGAATGCTGCATTTTCGCGAAGGGTGGTTCGTAACTGGTCGCCTTGGGCGACAAGAGTGATAGCTCGTCGAGCCGCCTCGGCGATGACCGGGGGCAATGAATTCGAAAACAAGTAGGGTCGCGACCGCTGGCGCAATAGCTCAACGAGCTCTTTTCGTCCAGACGTAAACCCACCGGTCGCGCCGCCCAAGGTCTTGCCCAGGGTGCTGGTAATCATCTCGATCCGGTCGGCAACACCGAAATGGTCCGGTGTGCCGCATCCGTTGTGCCCGAGCACTCCTGTCGCGTGACTATCGTCCACGATCACCGCGGCATCATATCTCTCTGCCAGCTCGGCGATCTGATCGAGTTTTGCGAGGTCGCCATCCATGGAGAAAACTCCGTCCGTTGCGATCAGGCGAAGGCGATGGGATGCTGCGTCGCACAGCTTGGCTTCCAGGTCCGCCATATCGGAGTGCGCGTAGCGGAGCCTGGTGGCCTTGCAGAGCCGGATGCCGTCGATCAGGCTGGCGTGGTTCAAGGCGTCGCTGATGACGGCGTCTTGCTCACCGAGGAGCACCTCAAAGAGTCCGCCGTTGGCGTCGAAGCAGGAACTATAGAGGATTGTGTCTTCGGTGCCCAGGAAGGTGCTGATCGCCTGTTCGAGTTGTGTGTGGAGATCCTGCGTGCCGCAGATGAATCGGACGGAGGCCATGCCGTAGCCATGCTCTTGCAGTCCGGCAGTGGCGGCCTGTCTGATGTCGGGATGATTGGCCAGCCCCAAATAGTTGTTGGCGCAGAGATTGAGGACTTCACCTTGGGCTACTCGAATCTCAGCCCCTTGAGGACCAAGGATTTGCCGCTCGGATTTGTAGAGGCCTGCCGCTCGGATGTCAGCGAGCCGCCCTGAGACAGTTTTTTTGAATGAGTCGTAGGCCATATTCTTCGTGAGGCGTGAGAGGACGGCAAGGACGAAGCGCTAGTTCTCAATCACCTTACGCCTGACCCCTCACCCCTCACGGAATCAAGACTACTTTTCCACATTGGCCTGAATTGATCAACTCGAAACCTCGTGCGAAGTCTGTCAGGGGAAATGTATGGGTGATCACTGGCTTGATATTGAGTCCGGCCTGGAAGAGGCCGGTCAAGCGATACCAGGTTTTGAAGAGTCGGCGGCCTGTAATGCCGTAGACGCGAATCCCTTTAAAAATGATTTCGTTGGCGAGATCGCAATTGATCGGGCCGGTTGGAATGCCGAAGAGCGTGACGCGTCCGCCGTTCTTGACGGCGCTGAAGGCTTGATGCAGCGCGGTCGGGTTTCCCGACATTTCGAGCGACGCGTCGACGCCTTCGCCGCCGGTGATGTCGCGAATGGCAGCAGCGATCTGGTCTGTGGTTTCCGTTTTGGCGTTGATGAGATGATCTGCCCCGACCTGTTTGGCAAGGTTCAGGCGGTACGCACTGACATCTGAGGCGATGATGACGGCGGCGCCGGCCGTTCGTGCGACGGCGGCGGCGAACAACCCGGTTGGACCACAGCCTGTAATCAAGATTGTCTGTCCGGTGAGGTCTTCGACGAGAGCGGCGTCGACGGCATTGCCGAGTGGTTCTTGGAGGCAGGCGAGTTCTGGTGGAAGGCTGGGCGAGGTCTTCCAGAGCACAGCTTCAGGCAAGGACACGTACTCCGCGAACGACCCGTCGCGATCGACGCCGAGAATGCGATAATTCTTGCACACATGGGCTTGTCCGGTCCGACATTGGAAGCATTGGCCACATGTGATATGCGATTCGGCAGCAACGTAATCGCCCACTTTTGCGAGCGTGACGTCCGAGCCGACTTCCACGACCTCGCCGCACATTTCATGGCCAATGATGCGTGGCGGCTGGATGCGGCTGTGCGCCCAGGGATCCCAATTGTAAATATGGGCATCGGTCCCGCAGAGCGAGGTGGCTGTGACACGGATGATGGCGTCGGTAGGGCCCGGTTTCGGATCCGGCCTGTCGGTAGCAATTAATCCTGGTTGAGCCGCTGTCTTGACGAGTGCACGCATGGATTCATTGTATACCACGGGTTTGATCCCGCCTACTCTTCCAGGGGAAACTGAGGTTGTCCGTGCTCCTGCTCCCACGATAACTTTCCGAGAATTTGACCTCGAGCAGCCTCTGCACAGTCAGGATATCTCAATGGGGAAACAAGACAGTGTTTCCTGTAATTTCAATTGGTTGGATCAGTAAACGCACGGGTTCACTCCTGTCTTTGACCGTAGTGGGTTGCGCTCGGGTTCACAAGATCGGTAGGATGCGTCTTATGAAGGCTCTGCACCACCGAAGCCTTGTGCTGTTGGCAGGGATGTGCTGTGCGGCACTCTTCTGCCCCGGACTCCCTGCGCCAGCCCACTCAGCATCATCGCCACAGACAGCGTCCTCGTCTGGTCCCGCGAAGCGGTGGGCGCAGTTCGAGTTGAATCAAGCGGGGTCGACGGGGGATCCGCAAACCGGAAAGCCTGTCACCCTGACGATTGTTCTTGGAGGCGTGCCGATTGGAACGACTCCGGTAGTGGCGACCTGTGAATCGATTCTGTTTCAAGCCCAAATGGTGACGCTTGAACCAGATGTCGAGTCTATGGTGTTGAAAGGGACGGTGACGCTCGAACCGATTCTCATGAGTCGGACCTCCGTGCAACCCAGGGCGGCGCGAGTGCAAGTGACGTTTTCGCGATCCCGCCAGGACAAACTCGAACGGTTCATGAGGCGAATCGTGTATGTGACCATGGACCGTTCGGAGCCAGCCAGTGAAAACAGTGAGTTACCGCCCGCTCGCCCCGAAGAATCGCAGAGCGAAGATGTCATTTTAGATGAAGTGAAACCCGCTGTAGATCCGGTTTCGACCGGCACGTTAGCCGAAGAAGATCTGGTCCCGTTTCCCTCCCCTGGGGAGGGAAAGGCGTACTGGCAGCATGTGAGTCATCTTATCAGCCGGAGTTGGGCTCGCCAGGTCCGCGGAATCCGGCATGCGGTGAGCAGCGAAACCGTGAAGGTCCGTTTCAAGATGTTTCCCAACGGCCGCGCCCAGCTGGTCGAGATTGAGAAAGGATCCGGGACACGAGAAATCGACGAGGCCGGAATTTATGCGGTGATTAATGCCCAACCGTTCTTGCCGTTCCCCAGCGAGTTGGGAGAGGACGTGGTGGATGTGCACGTCCGGATGCGAACCGGTAGTCGGGGGCGGTCTCTTGAGATACAGTCGGTCGGGAGCCGGTCAACCAGCAAGCCTGACGCGGCGAGCCAGCCTTCGAAGAAGTAAGCCGTAACCCATTCAGACCTCATCCGCAATAGGCGTAACTCTGGAGGAGTGATTCATGCTGAAGAAAAGAGGGCAGCGTTGGTTCGTGTTCTTGCTGCTGGAAGCGGTGATCTTGTTCCCGTTGGTGGTTCACGCAGAGCCAGCTCGTTGGAACCTGGATCCTGAACATTCGACGATCGAGTTTCGCGTCGCACACATGGTCGTGTCGAAGACCACAGGCCGATTCGCGGACTATACAGGCTTCGCCGATATGGACGCTGAGGCCGGCACTGTGACGGCCATTGAGGCCACCATCAAAGCCGGTTCAGTGAGTACGAACCACGAAAAACGTGATGCCCACCTGCGGAATGCCGATTTTCTCGATGTGGAACATTACCCGACGATGACCTACAAGC
>SWDP01000040.1:32464-44724 GCA_005116885.1 Nitrospira sp. | reverse complement strand
GGCGATGGTCCTGGCGCGCACGGCGGATGTGGGGACTGCTCCGCTGCAGCTTCGCGAGCGGCCTATACCGTAGCCAGGTCCTGGAGAGATTTTGGTTCGCCTCACTGTCTGCGGGATCTGCCGGACGGATCTCCACGTCATCGAAGGTGAGCTACCAGATCCTTCGCTTCCGCTCATTCCTGGCCACCAAGCCGTCGGGGTGGTGAGTCAGGTTGGCGCCGGCGTGAGTGAGCGGACGGTCGGTGAGCGAATCGGGATTGCCTGGTTGCAACAGACGTGTGGCCTCTGTGAATTTTGCACGAGCGGACGTGAAAACCTGTGCGAGCGAGCTAGGTTTACCGGCTATCAGGTCGATGGCGGATACGCGGAGTATGCGCTCGTCCCGGCCGCATTTGCCTACCCGATTCCGTCGGTCTTCAGCGACGTAGAAGCGGCCCCCCTCCTCTGTGCCGGGATCATCGGTTATCGCGCGTTACGTTTGAGTGGAATCCAGTCGGGCCAACGGCTCGGTCTCTATGGGTTTGGCGCGTCCGCCCACATTGCCATACAGATTGCTCGTCATTGGGGCTGTCAGGTCTATGTCAGTTCGTTGAAACCGGAACATCAACGGCTCGCACATGAATTAGGCGCGTCATGGGTGGGAGGGGCAACCGATAGCCTGCCGGACAAGCTCCACGGCTCGATCATCTTTGCACCGGCAGGGGAATTGGTCCCGCTTGCCTTGCGTGCATTGGAACGAGGCGGCACACTTGCCCTCGCTGGTATTCACATGACGCCGATTCCCTCGCTCGATTACGATCGCGAGGTCTTTGGAGAACGAGTCATTCGAAGCGTCACGGCCAACACAAGGCAAGACGGGCTCGATCTCCTGCGTGAGGCGGCTGCGATCCCCATCAAACCCCACACTGTGTCGTTTCCCCTCGCCGATGCCAACCGTGCGCTGCAAGAATTAAAAGCCGGGCGCTATTCAGGTGCCGGCGTGCTGGTTGTCTCATAACAGACCCCAGCAGACTGAGGTTGAGCAAAGATTGTCCTCCTTCCCTTCAGTCTAAGGCTGAGCCGTAACGCTTCAAAAAGCTGGTAAGATTTATCAGTATTCTGCCAAGGCTATAGCTGGCGAGAGAACAGGATTAAAGGAATCATGAGGAGAAACACAACGAAGGTTTCGCTCTTATTATTCCTCATCGCATTAACAGCTTGTGACCAGGGCGTTTACCTTCCTGATGAAATAAAGGCAGAAAAAGAGTTTCTTGCCGTCTCCGTGGGGGTCACCGAACATGAATTGAAACGACAGCTAGGTGAACCAATGGGCATCGTTGTAGGTATGGAGAAAGGGCGCTACAAATATACCAAGCCATTAGAGGGTTCTCTGGAACTGGAGTTTTATATTGACAAATTTCACGGCAAGTCGACTCCTGAACTTCGCTTTCTTTCGAATGTTGATCAAGGTCAAAGGATTCTCGTCTATCTTAGTGGGACCGTTCACGGGTATTTCTATTTTGATGCGGGTGGGCGACTTATCAAGAAAGAGGCGACGATCAGCTGACCACAACCGATTTATGTGTTCTTAGATTGGCGTAATGTATGAACCTGCTCGGCACATTCTTTGACGAGCACTCCCATCTTCGGGTGTGACGGTTCAAGGTCGATCGGCCACTCGTGGTGGCGGAGGCGTTCGCTGGCGGTGGGGCCGATGGACGCGACGACCATCTTCTTGAGGGCTGCACGAAAGGGTTCTACATTCCCATCTTTTCCCAACACCTGCATGACATGATCCACTTGCGCGGCGTTGGTGATGAGAAGAACGGGCGCCTTCCCAGCGATAATTGTACTGAGGGATTGTCTGAGCGGCCCCAGATCTTTCGGGAGGGCCCAACGGTAGATAGGGACTTGAAAGACATCGCCCCCTCGTTGTTTCAAAGCTTCCAGCAAATCAGGATTTGATGCCCCATACTCCTGCACGGCGACGCGGAGCCCCTTGACGGGACGGTACTCGTCGAGCGTGGAGACGACCTCTATCCATGTGTTCGGTTCAGGCACCGTCAGCGTCGGTTGGAGACCGAGTGCCTTGAGGGCTGCGACAGGCTTCGGTCCTCGTGCAACCAGGGCTGTCTGTTTGAGAGCTGCCACAATCGATGACCAGGGATAGCGTGTCTTGAGGAGATCGAACATGGCGGTAGTGCCGACGCCGGTCAACAGGATGAGCATATCGACTCGCTCGGTCGTAAGCTGAACCCCAAACTTCAGTGCCGCGGAATTGTCATCCAGGGGAATCTCACGAAGAGCAGGAGTGACGAGAGGAACTCCTCCATGGCGCTCAATGAGCCGGGCGATCTCCACCGCCATGCGGCTCTCGAAGGTGACGACGGTGAGTCCATTGAATCCGACGGTAGCCATTTATAGGTTCGAAGCAAAAAGCACAGTGGATTGTTTGTTCAAGATGAGGAACGTGAGTATCGTACCATACTGGTGAGTGGGTTGATTTGGTTCATCTGGTCTATTTGGTTTATTTCGTTGATCTGGTTCAACCAAACAAACGAGACAAACCAAACAAACCAAATAACGGTCTTCTTCCACTGGCGGACATTTTCAGCATCCTGCCAGGGGTTTTCATTTGACGGAACCGAGCTCGCTCCCTACTATACAAATTCAAGTGAGGACGACTATGAGTGCTCCGCTCCATCGAGGATTACGCCATGTGGCGCTACGTGTCACGAATCTCGTTCGTTCTCGCACGTTCTATGAACAGTTGTTGGGAATGAAGGTTGTGTGGGAGCCTGATCCAGAGAATGTGTATTTCAGCTCGGGATCGGATAATTTCGCGTTACACCAAATTCCGGCGTCCGAGCTCTCCTCGTATCAACCCTTGAAGGGGCAATCGTTGGATCACATCGGCGTAATTCTTGAAAACCCTGAGGCCGTCGACCGGATGTATCGAGATGTCGAACCGCGGCTGTCTGAATTAGGCGGGCGGGTCGTGACACCACCGAAGCAGCATCGCGACGGGAGCTATTCCTTTTACTTTTCTGACCCAGATGGGATAGTGATTCAAGCGCTATACGAACCTTCGATCAGCAAGCTCAAATGGGACGTGACGAGTGATCGGTGATGAGTGATCAGTTGAAAGACAGGTATAGGCCCGCTCCGCACCCATCACCCATCACCCTTCACGCATCACAATCATGAAGATCTGGGACTCTCTCCCTCGCAACCAGTATTTGAGCCTTGCTCCCTGGGCATGGGTCCAATTAGAGAGCGCGGACCCGCCCGGCCCATTTCCCTTTATTGCGGGGGTGGCGCCTGAAGTTGTCGCCAGCCTCCATGAGGCCCACGGCCTCCTCTCCAGCGCGCTCGATACGGCCATCAGCGATGTCTTTTCTAAACGGGCTCCGCTCGACGACCCCGATCGCCAGCGGCGACTGGAAGATGCGTATGCGGAGGTGATTAGAGCCCATCCCCATCTGCAACAGCACATTCGTTGCGGGCGGAAGCCGGACGGTACGTTTCAATGGGAGTTTCCAACCGATTCCTCAAAATCCGCCACGGTTACGAATGGCGGGCTTCGGATCTTCCACTCCGTGAAGCGACAGGCCGTTCCAATCGGGTTCGACCAGCGTGAGATGGGGCCGCTGGTGGGAAAACTCCTGGGGTTCTTGGACGGCACCCATCAGACTGAGGAGATCAAGACGGTGGTAACGACCTCGGGGCGGGATGGTGAACGTCTACTGACGCGATTGATCGAATCGCTTCACCAGCATGAGTGCTTGGTCAGCTCGAGCACCTCCTCCGTCAGATCCCATTGGTTGGAAACGCTGCACGATCAAGACATGATCCATCTCGGCCATGCCGCGCTGCTCTATCGGCAACGGGACCACGTGCTGTGGTTCGATCCCTGGCTGCTCCCCTGGTTTGCGGAGTCTTCCGTTCCGTCGCTCTGGGGGTCGCTGCTGCCCAAACCGGCTGCCGTCTTCTTGACCCACGATCATGACGATCATGTGGATCCTCGCACGCTCTTGCACCTGCCCAAGGACACGCCGATCATCGTGCCGAGCCGAAGGAATCGGCGCACGCTCTCCTACGATTATCTGTCGCTCTTGCGGGAACTGGGGTTCGGACATGTGATCGAATTGGCGCATGGAGATAGTTGGGCGTTCGATGGAGGGGCCGTGTATGCCGTGCCGTTCTACGGCGAAGATCCCTGCGACCTGGAGATGCCGCGTAACTGCTATCTCATCGCCGATCGTGGCTATAATGTGCTTGTGCATGCGGATAGCGGGCCGACGAATAGTGGCAGGTCAGCCCTCAAGGATGGCGTGATCCAATCGCTCGTGCAGAAGCATGGGGCGATTCCACTGGTGTTTGCCTCGCAACAACAATTGCTCGAAGTTCGTGGCCATGCGGCCCACGCACCGTTGTCTCATCCAGGGAAATGGCTCGACGTCGGAGAAAACGGCTATCTGACGAACGCGTACCTTGCCGATGTGTGCGCGGCGGCACAGGCCAAGCTCTTCGTGTCCTATGCCACTGGCGGCGCAGAGTGGTATCCGGACCATCTCTCGTTCATGTTCAGCCGACGGAATCCAGCGCGCACCGCGCTGTTGACGGCTCATTGGGAACGGCCTGAAACTCTCAAGCAACTTCTCATTGCGCAGGGGTGCGAGTATCATTACAGTCATGCGTTGGATCTGTTTCGTCGCACCACCGACGGGCAGGTGAAACCGTTGACGACGGGTGAAGCCCTGACGCCCCTGTCTCTCCACCGGCTTGACCACGGCGATCCACCGTTTATTAAGGCGAACAGCCACACTGTACCATCTCGATAAATCGAAAGGACTGACTATGGCCGTGCGTAAAAAGCAGCAAGGTCCTATCCTCGTCACCGGCGTCGCAGGATTTATCGGCTTCCATACCGCGATCAGATTGCTGGAGCGAGGTGAGCAGGTGATCGGACTCGACAACGTCAACGATTACTACGATGTACGATTGAAGAAGGCGAGACTCGCGAAGCTGAAACCGTTCAAGTCGTTTTCATTCACGAAACTCGATCTGGCTAATCGGGCTGGGATGAAGAAGCTGTTCGCGAAGCAACCGATCCGGCGCGTGGTCCATCTGGCGGCGCAAGCGGGTGTGCGCTATTCACTGGTAAATCCGCATGCCTATACAGACAGCAACATCGAAGGGTTCTTAAACATATTGGAGGGCTGCCGGCACGCGAAGGTGAAGCACCTCGTCTATGCCTCGTCGAGCTCCGTCTACGGCGGCAATACCCAGATGCCGTTTTCAATTCATGACAACGTCGATCACCCGGTCTCTCTCTATGCGGCCAGCAAAAAGGCCAATGAACTCATGGCCCATTGTTATGCGCATCTGTACCGGGTTCCCTGCACAGGGCTGAGGTTTTTCACGGTGTATGGGCCCTGGGGAAGACCCGATATGGCGCTCTTCATATTCACGAAGGCGATCTTGGAGGGAAAACCGATTGAGGTCTACAACCATGGAAAGATGCGCCGCGACTTTACCTATATTGATGACATCGTTGAAGGCGTGATTCGGACTCTCGATCACCCAGCCACGCCGAACCAGGCTTGGTCCGGCGACAAGCCGGATCCCGGGACGAGTTCAGCGCCGGCCAGGATCTACAATATCGGCAATCATCAGCCGGTAGAGCTACTACACTTCATCGAGGTGCTGGAGCAGGCGTTAGGAAAGAAAGCGGTGAAGAAGCTGTTGCCGATTCAGCCGGGCGATGTGCCTGCGACGTATGCGGATGTCGAAGATCTGACGCGGGATGTCGGGTTTGCCCCAGCGACGCCGATCGAAGAGGGTATCAGGCGCTTTGTTCAATGGTATCAGGAGTTCTACAAAAAGTAAGGGACGTCAAACCACTCATGGCCTGACGTCCCTTCTCGAATACGTTGATCGTCAGTTACGGGCAGCCAGTTGGCAAAAACCCTGATCCAAACTGTCTGGACAGTGCGAGATAGCGAGCATTGTCGTAGAACGAATAGCTCGCCCCGCGCTGATTTCTTCCTGAAATGTCTCCGCCATAGGACGGGTCTGTCCCGAAAAAGAACCCGCCTCGAGTTTTCCCGAGGAGATGCATCCATTCTCCATAATTAGTACAGATTTCCGCCTGAACTGATCCCGTCGAGGCGATACTGGCATGCCAATCTTTAGCCCAATCGGGCACGGTCTGCCCTCCGCTGGCCACGCCGGTATGACTGCGGTCCGGGTACAGGGGGCTATCGTAGTGAGGAGCCGTAGCCACGGTAGGGCGATAGGTGGGCATATTTTCGAGAGAGGGGACGACCGATAATTCCTTTAGCGTCATCAGTTTGCAGCCTGGCACATCCTTGTTGGTATAGAGGGTGCTCCCATCGGCTTGGGAGCATTCTCGCATCAGGAATGGATCAAAGGGGATCGTGGTATCGGCTAATACCGGCGTTGAGGAGAGGATAAGGGTCGTTGCGGCGACCATGAGCAGATGGGCAGGTTGCATAAAGTGCCTCCCCCGAGATGGTGAAATAGACAGGGTCTGTTTCATCGGTCACCTGTCCGAATTCGTATTCACCGATGGTGCTAACAAACTATTCTGTCAGAGCCAAAGCTGTCTATGCATCTTTCGAGGGGGGTCTCGCTGCAGATGTGGGTGGCGGCAAGATGGCTCAGATGGCCGATTAGCAGAAATTTCTGCCTTGACCAATACGAAGGATGCGCGTTCCAAATGTATTGAAATGGGACGTGCTTTGATCGGTTGCTCCAAAGATAGGAAGGGGTCGCGAGAGGCCCTGTATCTTCGAAGTCTTTGCTGAGCGGATGCCGACTCATTGATTCTCCTACAAGGCATTTTGGGGCATAGTGATTAGAGGTGTGGGGGTCTCATCATGGCGCAGACAATGGTCCATCCCGCTCGATCATTTCATGAATTCATCGTTGTGCTGCCGGCTCAGTCACACAAGCATCTTTGCCTTGTTCCCTTCTTATTGCTAAGGTATTCTCCGCTTGAACCTTGAAACATGAAGCGTGAGAGGTTCGAGGAGTCTTCCTCGCATGGCCCCTTCTCACTCTTTACGTCTGAATAGTTTCCAGTATGACCGACTACGGTGTGCTCGCAAATCTGCTGGTCATCTTCACGGCGTCGATCGCCGTCGTCTTTGTATTCCATCAGTTCAGACTTCCCTCGATCGCTGGATTCTTGGTTGCCGGCGCGCTCATCGGGCCCTATGGGTTAAATCTCATTTCTGACATCGAAACGGTTCGAGCATTGGCGGAGATTGGAATTGTGCTGCTTCTCTTCACCATCGGCATCGAATTCTCGTTGGTGCATTTAGTGTCCATGCGCCGTCTCATGTTTTTGGCTGCGCCCATTCAGGTTGGCGGCGTGCTGTGCATCGCGTGGCTCGGGGCGATGCTTGCCGGATTGTCTTGGCAGCAGGGGGTATTCTGGGGATTTCTTTTCTCATTGAGCAGCACGGCGATTGTGTTAAAGACCTTGGCGGAACGAGGGGACAGCGACTCCATTCATGGCCGAGCCACGATCGGTATTCTCGTCTTTCAGGATTTGGCCGTCGTTCCCATGATGTTGTTGACGCCGATTCTTGGCGGCCAATCGGATGGAGGTGCGCTGGCGATTCTGCTCACATTGGGGGAGTCGGTTCTCGTCGTCGCGCTCGTCATTGGCGCATCCTGGTATCTGGTCCCTAAGGTGTTGGGACACATCGTCCGTAGCCGCAGCCGCGAGTTGTTCTTGCTGACGATCATTGTCTCCTGCCTTGGTATCGCGTGGCTCAGCTCACTCGGCGGTCTTTCGTTGGCGCTGGGCGCGTTCATCGCCGGATTGGTCATTTCAGAATCGGAATACAGCCATCAGGCCATGGCCGAAGTGCTGCCGTTTCGCGACAGTTTCAATAGTCTATTTTTCGTGTCGATCGGTATCCTCATGGACTGGCGGGTATTATTTTCGCATCCGTTGCCAGTAGCCGGACTGCTTGCCGCGGTTTTGTTGGTGAAGTTTGTCGCCGGGGCCGGAGCGGTCCTGTTGGCAGAGGTCCCTCTCCGCTCAGCGATTATGGTGGGCATCGCTCTTGCTCAGGTAGGAGAGTTCAGTTTCTTGTTGGCGCAGCAAGGGCAGGAGAGCGGTTTCTTGCGGGGCGATCCGTATCAGGTGTTTCTCGCGGTCTCGGTGCTTTCTATGATTGTGACCCCTTTTCTCATGCAGTGGTCGCCCCACTTGGCTCGTCGTGCAGAAGCGTGGCAACGGCTTCGTCATTGGTTGCCGAGTCACACCACCGGTCACGTCGCGCAGACCGAAGGGAATCAGATTCGGATGAAGGACCACGTCATTATTGTGGGGTATGGGTTGAATGGAAGGAATCTCGCCCGCGTCCTTGGTGAGACGGAGATTCCATACCTGGCATTGGATCTCGATGGCGATATCGTCAGCCGAGAAGCGAAACACGGAGTACCCGTCTATTATGGCGATGGCACGAATCCGAACGTGCTACGGCACATGAAAGTTGAGGATGCGAAGGTGTTGGTGGTCGCCATTTCTGATCCGTTTATCACCAGACGAGCTGTGCAGGTGGCCAAGGGACTCAACCCACAACTCCACATCGTCGTACGAACTCGCTATCTGCGGGAATTGGAGGAGCTGCACCAGCTTGGCGCGGACGATGTGGTGCCGGAGGAATTCGAGACCTCCATTGAGATTTTTTCGTTAGTGCTCCAGACCTACAAGTTGCCGCAGGATTTTGTGATGCAAAAAGCAAAGCAGATTCGCCGCGAAGGATACGCCTTGCTTCGTCGCAGCGAATTGCCTGAGCTTTCGCATCATCTTCGCGGCGGGACATTGGCCGATGCGGCAGTCGAAACCTTCCGCATTGATGACGATTCGCCTGCGCAGGGGAAGACGTTGGCTGAAATTGCTCTCCGCCCACGCACCGGCGCTTCGGTCATTGCCTGGACGCGTGCCGGAGTGACGCAAGCCAACCCGTCGGAGAATACTCGGTTGACGGCAGGTGATATCGTGGTGTTAATCGGGTCGCGCGCTCAGATTCGGCAGGCGATGGAGCTGTTAGTGCCGATGGGTTCGAATGACCTCTGAGGTCGAGCATGTTTAACTCTTCCAGCGAAGTGTGACCCGTTCTTTGAGCGGATGGTCGAGTGGCTGCCCAGTTTGCACTGATGCGAGGTGTGCGGCTTTCAACTTGTAGTACCACTTCGCCGGCGTATCGGCGTCGTCGATGAGCATCAAGGCAGGTTTGTAGCGCAAGCCCACCGCCTGACGCTCCATCGCCTCCCGATCCTGTGTCATGAAAATATTGGCGAAGTAGCGGAAGATGGTTTTGGAAAATGGAACCCAGCTGAGACAGTTCCACGCCGCGGTAAAATCGATGCGGCACTGCTGGTCGCTGATCGGGGTGACTGTGGCACGGCTCGACACGAAGAGTGAGCCGCACTGGACGAACTCGAATCGCTGGTTAGGCAGCACAAAGTCAATGGTGGTCGTCAACGGCCCTCCGTAAAACAGGTTCAGGAGCTTATACGGTCCGCTGTTTTTCGAGGGAGCGTGCGGCACCATGCGGAAGCCGTGGGGAAGCGGTTCAAAGGTCTTGGCTTTTTCATGGATACTTGCCTGACTCCGCCACCAGGAACTTTGATGCACAAAGGGGCCGTGAGCCGGGTCCATCAAGCCGACGATACCATCGTCGAGGGTGCACTCTAACAGCGTCGAAATGTGAACCATCCGATAAGGAGAAGAAGGGAGCGGAAGAGGTGGCACATCTGGAATAATCTGATTCGGTTGTTGAGGATCGGGAACAAACACCCACACATAGCCGTCCCGTTCGCGGCAGGCGTAGGTGGTGATGCCGATCTTGTCGACGTGAATGGGGGAGCCTTCGACCAGTGCAGGAATTCCCTGGCAACGTCCTTCCTGGTCGAACCGCCAACCGTGGTAGGCACATTGAACACAGTCGCCTTCCATTTTGCCGAAGGACAGCGGCATCCCGCGGTGGGGGCAAATGTCGCGCATGGCCGCGACAGCACCCTGTGATGTTTTGCACACGAGGATCGGGAGGCCCAACAGAATGGTCCCTTTTAGGCTGTTGGGAGGGAGTTCGCTGCTCAGACAAGTGGGATACCAAAAGCCGAAGAGCGGTGCGCTCTTGGATGGTTTAATTTCGGTGATAAGGCCGCTGTTCATGAGAAGAATGTGGTGGCAGGTGACATCAGTTCACCTGGAACTATATCCGGCGTGCCAGGTGAGGTCAAGGTCGTTGCCTTGACAAGAAAAAGAAACGGGGACTATAGTTAATTTTATATTCAAATTGCTGCACGCATGCGAACCTGACGGGAAAGAGGGCGTTATGGCAATCGCACAAATGGATCCAGCGGTCACGCTGGCTAACCTACAGACCGCTAAGGCTGACAAGGTGACGATCGTGCTCCTGAGCGGCGACATGGATCGCGCGATGGCCGCGTTCATCATTGCCACCGGGGCTGCTGCCATGGGGATGCAGGTTACTGTCTTTTTCACCTTCTGGGGTCTGAATGCCATTCGTCGGAAAGGCGCGAGCAGCTCTGCAAAGGATTGGCTTCGTCAGATGTTCGGCCTGCTGAATAAAGGGGGCGCAGATAGCCTTCCCCTCTCGCGGTTCCATATGTGGGGCCTGGGCACGAAGATGATGCAAAAGGTCATGAAGCAGAACCGGATGCCGGGTGTGCCTGAACTCATGGAAACAGCACTGGAGCTCGGTGTTCACTTTATTGCTTGTACGACGACCATGGGCTTGATGGGTATTACGAAAGATACGTTGATTGAGGGTATCGATCAGTTCGCAGGGGTGACCACGTATCTTGCGGAAGCCAAGCAAGGTAGCGTCAACTTGTTTATTTAGTTCATCTGGTTTGTTTGGTTTGTCTTGTTTTTTTCGTTGAGAGACCAGATGAACCAAACAAACCAAAGAAACGAGATGCTATGCCACATGCCGATGTGAAGCTCGATACGCTCGGGTACTTTTGCCCGATGCCGATTATTATGACCCTGAAAAAAATTAAGGAGCTGACGCTGGGTCAGGTTCTTGAAGTCGTCTCGGACGACGAAGGCATCAAAAAGGATATGCCGGCCTGGTGCGACACGACTGGCCATCAGATGGTCGGGCTCGAAGAAGAACAGACGAAGTCGGGAATGATCTATAAAGCATTTGTGAGAAAGACGAAGTAAGCATACGGATAGAGATTCAATGGTGAGAGAAGCCGGAGAGCTGACGATCAGACCTCCGGCTTTGCTGTTTTGATTTTTGATGGGGCAGAACGTGGGTCGACTTGTTGAGTGTGTGCCGAACTTCAGTGAGGGACGAAACCAGACGACGGTGCGAGCGTTGGCTCATGCCGTGGAGTCGGTGCAAGGGGTTTGGTTGTTGGACCAGACGATGGATCGAGATCACCATCGCTCTGTCCTCAGCTTTGCCGGCGAACCGGACGCCGTTGCTGAAGCGGCTTTTCGCGCTATTCGCGTGGCGACCGATCTCATCGATCTCCGGAAGCACAAGGGCGTCCATCCGAGGGTGGGGGCCACGGATGTTGTGCCCTTCGTGCCGTTACGCGGCGCGACAATGCAGGATTGTATTCATCTGGCGAAGCGAGTGGGGCAACGGGTCGGAACAGAGCTTGAGATCCCGGTATTTCTCTATGAACAAGCGGCTCTACACCGTGATCATGCTCCGCTTGAATCGGTCCGCCGGGGAGGACTTCAAGGCCTCGCGTTTCGCATGGCGTCCGATCCGGACTGGAGACCAGACTGTGGCCCCCATCAACTTCATAAGACAGCCGGTGCCGTGGTGATCGGTGCGCGACCTCCCTTGATTGCCTTTAATGTCAATCTCCGCTCGACGGACCTGGCGCTGGCCCGATCCATCGCAAAAGACATTCGCCAATCGAACGGAGGACTGCCCCATCTCAAAGCGATCGGTGTGGAGTTAGCCAGTCGAAAGATGGTTCAGGTGGCCATGAATCTCACCGATTACATCATCACACCTCTCCATGTCGCGTTTGAAGCGGTTCGAGCCCTCGCAGCCGAGAAAGGTGTGGTCGTCGCGGAGAGCGAAGTGATCGGGCTTGTGCCCCAGGCTGCGCTGATTCAGGCTGCCGGGCATAGCCTGGCGCTCGAACAGTTCGATTCGACGCAGGTACTGGAAGCGAGATTGGAGACTCGACTATTCGGTGAGTCAGCGCGACGGGGTCCGTCTGGCGAACAGGAA
>SWDP01000040.1:23556-32364 GCA_005116885.1 Nitrospira sp. | reverse complement strand
TCGGATTCTATCGGACAAAATCGAAGTCTATCCATGCCATTTGTCGTCGCCTTCTGGAGGTGTACGGAGGAATGGTTCCCGATTCCATCGAGGAGCTCGTGACGCTATCAGGGGTTGGTCGGAAGACGGCGAACTTGGTGGTGACGGTTGGTTATGGCAAACCCGGCATCTGTGTGGATATTCACGTACATCGGATCTGCAACCGATGGGGTTATGTGAGGACGAAGACACCGGAGGAAACTGAACAGGCGCTGCGCAGGAAATTGCCGGCACCATATTGGATCACCTTCAATGATTTGCTTGTTCCCTACGGGCAGAACCTCTGCCAACCAGTCTCACCCTTCTGCAGCCAGTGCAAGCTCACCGAATACTGTGATCGGGTCGAGATAAAGAAGTCGCGTTAAACGTTAGATGTGAAACGTGAAATGTAACAATCCGGACGGGGCATATTCGTTTCACCTCTTACGTTTCACTTTTCACGTCCGTCAGATGAACAGCGTCGTTTCCGCTCCTGCCGTAAGAGAGATGATTGCCGGTAGTCCCATCACTTCGTCGACGTTCTTTTCAACGTCGGCACTATCTACCCCCATGTATTCCAGGCCGGCACTGCAGGCGATCAGACGGAACTTCCCGACCTGTTTGGCGTCCTGAAACATTTCAGAGATTTTCGGCACCTTCTTTTCTCTCAACAGCCGCGTCACTTCGTCGGCTGAGGCGGCATACTCAGGGGGAAAGTCCACCTGATCAATCTTTCCCTCAGCCAGCTTCTTGATCGTCCAGAACAAGAGGATCACCATCACGTCTTTTCCCATCGCCGCGGCGGTGAGCCCAAGCGTTGCGACCTGGTGCAGCGTATCGTAGGTGGCGTGATGGGCGAAGATGACGAACTTGGGTTGGGCCTGCATAGCTGGTCACTACTCCTTTGTGATGCGTGTCTTGACACTGTTCACATATTCGGCAATGGCCGCATCGACTTCGCCCATGGTCATAGGGCGGTCATGCGTTTCACTTTCATCCACAAGATACGTCTCATGTTCTTTTTTCTGCCGGAGGACCACGGAATTCTCCGGCGTTACCTCGATCAGCATAAACCACTCGCGCGCCCCCTGCGTAATGACGACCTGCTTGCCCAGCCCTTTTTTCGTCATTTCGACATGCAGATCATCGGACGCGCTGACCATAGAGGGAGAGGTCAGGAGTCCCATGCTCAGGCTTGCGATTCCTAGTACCGTACTGATCTGACGTGTGAAAGGCGAATGACTCCACATCGCCGGGGGATTATAGCCCGTCGAGAAACATGCCGTAAACACTCGCTGAGGCGTGGTTGTCGGCTTGAGTGCCCCCAGGTCGCATGCTAGGATGCCCGGCGCATGGATGACTTATTCGCCACAGTTCAGCAATGGATTCCCGTCGATGTGCTCATCGGCCTCACCGTAGCATCGGCCATCGGCTTCGTTGGTTCCCTGATTGCGATCCCGATGATTCTGGTCCGCTTACCAGCCGACTATTTTGACACGCGTACTCCCCGCCATTGGATGAAAGACCATCATCCGGCATTGCGCCTCTCGGGGCTGATCGCCAAGAACCTCGTCGGGATTGTATTCCTCGTGGCCGGTTTTGCCATGCTGTTCTTGCCGGGACAGGGTCTCCTCACGATGTTGATCGGGATCTCACTCATGGATTTCCCAGGCAAGCGTCAGCTAGAGGCGAAAATGGTCGGCCAGCCGACTCTGCTGGGTGTCATTAATGGCATGCGCCGTAAGTTCGATAAACCGCCGCTGACACTGGCTCCTGGTCCGTAACTCTTATTACCCCCATGCCGACCACCGAGTCCAATCGTAAGACGCTCTATCTCATCGATGGAAGCGCCTATATCTATCGTGCGTTCTTTGCTCTGCCGGCTCTGAGTAACTCTCAAGGTCTCCAGACCAACGCCATCCTCGGTTTCACGACGACCCTGCTGAAGATCATTCGTGAACGGAAGCCGGACGGTCTCGTCGTGGCATTCGACGAAAAGGGCCCGACGCTACGTCACGCGGAGTTCACGGCCTACAAGGCGCAGCGGCCACCGATGCCGGAAGGTATGAGCGCCCAGATTCCCTACATCCATCGCGTGGTGGATGCCCTCAATATTCCTGCCGTTCGGCAAGCCGGCTACGAGGCGGATGATTTGATCGGTACGCTGGCGCACCAAGCTGAGCAGGCTGGGTTCGACGTCGTCATCGTCACCGGCGACAAGGACATGTTCCAACTCCTGACGCCTCATGTGCGCGTCTACGATCCGGTGAAAGATAAATGGCTCGGCGAAGCGGAGTGTCACGAACGGTTTGGCGTAGAGCCGGCGCGCGTCATTGAGATCATGGGGCTCATGGGCGACGCGGCGGACAATATTCCCGGCGTGAAGGGCGTCGGTGAGGAGGCGGCGATGAAGCTGATCACTCAGTTCGGCACGATCGAAGAACTCTTGCGCCGGGTTGAGGAGGTCACGCCGCCCCGGATCAAAGCGCTGTTGATCGATCAGGCTGACAATGCCCGCCTCAGCCGGAGGCTGGCGACCATCCAATTGGATAGCCCTGTCACATTCGATGCCGCAACGTATCACGTGAAGTCGCCGCATCAGGATCAGCTCATCGATTTGTTGCGTGAGCTGGGGTTCACCACGCTCCTCAAATCCTTTCAGCCATCGTTCACACAAGCTGAGAAGGATGTGGTGGAGACGAAGGTCCTTCAAGATGAAGCGTCCGCGCAACGATTTGTCGAGAGCCTATCGAAAGGCAGCGCCCTCGGTCTGCAATGTTTGATCTCACCTGGGCCTGGTATGCAGGCAGATGTGCAGGGGATCGCATTATCAGCCGGAGATAAGACGGCCTATATTCCGCTCGATGTCCATGCCTATATGCGGCCTATCATTCTCGTGCTGCACGACTCCACGAGAACCAAGGTCGTGCATAATCTGAAAGCGACCCTGCTGGCCTTTCATCGCATTGGCGTCACCCTCGCAGGCCCCTACCTGGATACCATGGTGGCGGACTATCTGCTCAATCCCAACCGCCGCGATCACCAGCTTGAGACCGTCGCATTTGAAGTGCTGGGCCATAGGCTGGGGGCAGGGAAACAGGAGAAGGCGGTCCCGAAATCCCTGTTTGATGCCGAAGATACAGGGTCGCGAGAGGAGGCAACGGAGGCCGCGTCGGTGTTGGCCAAGCTCGCCCAACCCATGACGGAACGACTCTCGGAACAGGGAAGCCTTGCGCTCTTCACCGACGTGGAAATGCCGCTGGTGCCGGTATTGGCTGAGATCGAGCGGAACGGGTTCTTGTTGGATGTCGAGGGGTTGGGCGGACTGAGCAAAGAATTGGAGCGGGATCTCGATAAGATCATGGAGACCATCGCCGTGGTGGCCGGCGGCGAGTTCAACATCAATTCGCCGAAGCAGCTCGCCACGGTGCTGTTCGAAAAGTTAGGACTCAAGCCGATCAGGAAAACCAAGACCGGCTACTCGACCGATGAAGACACGCTGACGCAGCTGGCTACGCAGCACGAATTGCCCGCGCAGATCGTGAACTATCGGAGCCTGAGTAAGCTCAAGTCCACCTATGTGGATGCACTACCTGAATTAGTGAATCCGGAGACCAAGCGGCTCCATACGTCGCTCAATCAGACCGTCGCGGCGACCGGACGGCTCTCTTCGACCGAGCCGAATCTGCAAAATATTCCGGTGAAGGGCGAGTACGGCTTGCGAATCAGAGAAGCCTTTATCGCACCGCCTGGTCACACGCTACTCTGCGCCGACTACAGTCAGATCGAGCCTCGCATCCTCGCGCATTTGTCGCAAGATCCCCGTTTGCTTGCCGTGTTTGCGAAGGGGGAGGACATCCACATGGCCACGGCCATGGAGATTTTCAGTCTGCCCTCTAGTCAGATCACGCGAGACATGCGGCGCGTGGCCAAGACGGTCGTTTTCGGCATTGTGTATGGGATCAGTCCGTTCGGTCTCTCGCAGAATATCGGCGTGTCGCAGGCGGACGCGAAGAAATACATCGAGACATTCTTTGAGAAATTTTCTGCGGTGCGCGCGCTGATGGACCGGAATATCGAAGAAGGCAAAACAAAAGGCTACACGACCACGATCCTTGGGAGGCGGCGTCCGATTCCTGAGTTACAGAGTGGCGATCCGGTGCAACGTGGATTTGGCGAACGCATGGCCGTAAATAGTCCGATCCAGGGCTCAGCCGCAGATCTCATCAAAGTGGCGATGATCAACGTGAATAATCTGCTGCATCACGAGATGCCGCATACCAAGATGATTCTCCAAGTCCACGACGAATTGATCTTCGAAGTGCCGGAGAAGGACTTGGAAGAGGTGAAGCAGCTCGTGAAGACCGAGATGGAAGCGACAGGGAAGAAGTTGGGGCTGTCGGTACCGTTAAAAGTCGATCTAGGAACAGGGCATAACTGGCGAGTGGCGCATCCATAACAAAAACCTGAGTGAGGTGACTTATGCAGAACGTACGTCGTTCGTGGGAGTGGTTGATCGCGGGCGTCAGCCTTGGCGCGTTGGGGTTCCTGCTTTTCATGGGGCAGCCGTTCCCAGCGAAGGCGCAGGAGTCGAAACGGATTCAGTACAAAATCGTCGAGGTCCTTCCTGACACCCAGAATATGCAAACCATGCTGAACGAGTTCGGATCGAGTGGGTGGGAACTGGTGGCGGTGTCGATGGGAAATATGACGGAGCCGAGGCTGATCTTTAAGAAGTGAGGATGATCGCTGCGTGGTTGGCTGGAATGATTCCAGAGATATTTAAAACCATTTTGCAGGCCGAGTCGGATCTGTTGTTGAGGAGTGAGGTGGCGACAGGAGATTCCCCACGGCGGGCTGCCTTGGTCGAGGCGTTGTTGCAGCTCTACGAGGATGAACACACCTATGATCGCGACCGTCAGCACTACAAGAATCTAGCGCATCCTGGCCTAGCAGACCAACTTCGTCCTTATATTGCAGATAAGACAAAGGGGGTAATTGTACGGCGTGTAGCGATCGACATCGCAGAATCTTGCAACATCCAAGCCCTGAACGATGTCTTACTGGGAGTGGCTCTTGATACCTCAGACAATCTGGCGTCACGAGTGCAGGCTGTTTATGCGATCGGGGGAATAGGACAGGATGAAACAAGGAAAAGACTCAAACCGCTAGTTCTTGCAGATGATGCAGATGACATTCGGGATGAACTCAAGGGCAGTGCACTCAGGGCCTTGTGGCCTTCGCATATCACGGCCAGAGAACTATTCCCTCTCCTAAAGCCACCAAAAAGTGAGGGCTTCATCGGTGTTTACCGGCTTTTCTTTTCGTCAGAGCTCGTTAAAGATCTGGCTCCACAGGACTTAATCCCAGCTCTCGAATTTGTGACCAGTTTGCCACAGCCACGCCACGAGATGGACTCATCTATGGAATCTCTCATGGATGGGGTTGTAATGAAGGCATGGGAAAACATGAATGGGCCGGGAGTGACTGAGGCCCTTGCTAGGTTTGTGGGATCTAGACTGAAACATCATGATGATTTGATCAAGGGTAGGATGGAACAAGCTGACCATCTCACATTTTTGCAAGATGAGGATAAAAGGCATCGGCTGCTTGAGGCAGTCCTTTCGGTCGTGGCGGAGGATCCCGAGTGTGAAGCCACATGGCTTGTATTCACTCACGCACCGATTATACGGACAGCGGATTTCTACTGGCTCATTTCATACCTAGACCGAAATCTAAACATAGAAAGTCAAAGAGTTGTGATCGACCTTCTTCTTAGACTGTTCGACAGGTCTCCTGAGCACTTAGATGCGATCTATGAAGCAGGCAAGAAGAACCCACTGGTCGCGGACAAGTTCAAATCGCTTTGGGAGCCGATAAGTTTGGGCTCCGTGCATGCTCAACAACTAAAGGCTCGACATGAAGAAGAAGAGGCATGGAAGAGACAAAGAGACAAGCCCCCACTCACGCCGCCTCCCGCTGAAAGACTGGCTAGAGCCCTTCAGGAATGTGAGGGCCGTAACCCTGCTGCGTGGTGGAGGATTACTCGTGAGCTCACTCTAGAGCCAACCAGCACGGATTACAATTTTGGCGTTGAATGGGACGTGGTGAAACTACCAGGCTGGTTGTCAGCTGACGAAACAACCCGAGAAAGAATAATTCTCGTAGCAGAGAACTATATTCAATCTGATATTCCAACTTCGTACGATTGGCTCGAGACAAGACAATGGAGTTCGTCGGTGCTATCGCAATACAGCGCCTTAGCTTTACTCCAAAAGGTTAGGCCTATGGTCATGCAAAGCTTGTCGCCTGATCAGATTGGAAGATGGTGCCCGATTATTCTTGCTTTCCCATTTCTCGACGATGACGGTGATCGGGCCGTTAAGGGAAATTTACTCAAGGTTGCCTATAAAAAATCTCCCCTCGCAGTGCTTGATGTGGCAAAGGTTTTGATAGAAAGGGAAATTGAGAAGGGAGAAAGGGTGGGCACCGCGACAGAATTAAATGGGATTTGGGATGAGCGGATAGCAAACTTGCTCCTACAGTACGCCAAAAGCAGCGAGACCAATCCGAAATCCATGAGCTCTTTGCTCAGTCTATTGTTTTCGCATGACAACTTGGAAGCTCAGTCATTTGCTTCTTCTTTGATTCCGATACCACCACCTGCGAGTGATCCAGAGAGAGCGAGGGCAGTTGCCGCTGCGCAAACCTTAATGCTCGACACAAAAGATGTCGGCTGGGGGATAGTATGGCCAGCTGTGCAAGTAGATGAAGATTTTGGCAAGCAAGTCATCCTTGGCATTAGCAATGATTATGAGTCAATGGGTTTTCGACTCAATGAAGACCAACTTGCTGATCTTTACGTGTGGCGCACGCGTCACCTCGAAACACCTATACACAGGAGCGGTGAAGCCTATTGGGCTGGACTTCTTGATCATGTCGATTTGTGGCGAAATGCCATCATCCAGCTCTTAATTCATCGGGGAAGTTTTCGTGCCTGCGAGGCCATCAGGAAGGTTCAACAAGAGCTTCCTGAATTAGATTGGCTCAAATGGGTTCAAATGGATGCTCAGGCTCAAGCTCGTCGAGCAACTTGGGTTCCAGCTCGACCGCAGGACATTGTGAAGCTTGCTGCTGATCGTGAGGTGCGATTAGTGCAGGATGGAGATCAACTGATTCAGGTGCTGGTCGAGTCATTGGAACGGTTTCAATCTCTGCTACAAGGAGAGACACCAGAGGCTCCATATCTCTGGGACAATATTTCCAAGTCTGACGCCAAGCCCAAAGATGAGAACATGTTTTCCGATTATGTAATAGCCTTTCTCAGTAAAGATTTGAAACAGAAAGGCATCATTCTAAACAGAGAAGTTCGCATTCATAGAGGGCAAAGAACTGATATTCATGTTGACGCTGTTACTCAGGCTGCCCCGGGAGAACCCTATGATTCGATCACTGTCATCGTCGAATGCAAAGGATGTTGGAACCTTGGGTTGTATGATGCGATGAAGGATCAACTGGTAGGGATGTACCTAAAGGATAACCACTGTCAACATGGTCTTTACTTGGTAGGGTGGTTTAATTGTGGGAATTGGTCTGAAGAAGATGGTCGGAAAAGGCAGGCCGAGAAGCTCTGTCCCACAATTGATAACACAAGACAGAGGCTAGCCGCATTTGCCATGGATCTTTCAAGGGACTCAACCAGAGTAAAGTCCGTTGTGCTTGATGCCTCTCTACGTTAGGGGTCAGGAAAGGTGTCTGGCTCCGTAGATTTGATTTCTATGCGTGCCGATTCACCGGAAATTACGGAAAGGAAGAGCGCATGTCGATCATTGAGACATCCATTGAAGTCAATGTGCCTGAGTATAAGGCCTATGCTCAATGGGTGAAATTTGAGGAGTTTCCCCAGTTCATGGAGGGTGTGAAAGAGGTCACACGGCTGGATGGTAAGCGGTTTCATTGGAAAGCAGAGATCGCGGGCCAGGTGAAGGAGTGGGACACGGAGGTTACGGAGCAGGCGGCGGATCAGCGTCTTGCGTGGACGAGTCGAGGCGGTGTCATCAAGGGCTGGATCGTGACCTTTCACCCACTCTCGAGTGCCAAGTCAAAGATCATGCTGCAAGTAGAGTATGACGCTCAGGGCTCCGCTGAACATGGGGAGGCATTGGAAGCGGTGGCATCGCGCGTCCAGGGTGATCTGGAGCGATTTAAAGTACTCATGGAAAAGCGTTGGCGCCCGCCTGGTCGCGACACAATCTTCGATAATTTCCCCATGTAGGAGGTCTGGCCTCGCAGACTTGTCCTCGCGAGCTCAACCATCAATTCCGAGGGAACTCAGAAAAGGCGTCCGGGTTCCGTCGGAATGGGGGGCCGACGTGCGCTGGAATTAGTGGGCGGCATGGATCGGAATACGCAGCCCCCAACCAAGATAGATCCCCAACTCAGCAGACAGAGCGGAACATTCCATCGCCAGACAGTTCGTGTGAGAGGTTCCATGAGAAACTCCTTTGGTGTTTCCGTGAGCATCGTCCCCGATGGGTGGTGATGCGTATCGCCCTGCTGATCGACGGCGAAGCCATGATATCTCTCGGCGCAAAATCCGTTCGTCAGGCACACTGGATGCTATCAGCCCTCGATTACTGGAACGTTAGGGATGTGTCACATTTGAGTAAAAACAGAGACAGGCTTCGGATCCAGGGTGATTTGGAAGTGAAAATGAGGGGTAATCAGCGGTTGATTCTGGGTGCTGTGTGACGGTGTGAAGATCGCACGGTCAGGTCAGTGAGGCGATTC
>SWDP01000040.1:22993-23456 GCA_005116885.1 Nitrospira sp. | reverse complement strand
CCTTTGGTGTTTCCGTGAGCATCATTCCCGTGGCGTGGTGATGCATCTCGCCTTGTTGATTGGAGGCGAAGCCGTGATGTCCCTCGGTGTGAAAGACGTCCGTCATACAGGCTTCAAGTTAGCAGCACACAATTACGGGAACGTCATGGATGTGTCACATTTGGGTAAAAACAGTGACAGGCATCCGATCCAGGGTGATTCGGAAATGAAGATGAGAGGCAGTCAGCTGTTGGTTTCTTGGCATTGTGTGGTGGTGCGAGGCAGTGAGGCGATTCCTTTGCTCCCGGAACCCCCAC
This sequence comes from Nitrospira sp., assembly GCA_005116885.1. Classification (GTDB taxonomy): domain Bacteria; phylum Nitrospirota; class Nitrospiria; order Nitrospirales; family Nitrospiraceae; genus Palsa-1315. Next base: position 23,160 of record SWDP01000040.1, on the reverse strand, counting down.
TTCAGAAAGTGGTCGTTCGACGGCCGCAGTCGGAATTCACCTCACTGCTCCGCACGAGATGGGTGATGGGAGAGGAGATGGAGCCGCCGTCCCTTCTTGCTCGCAGAGCTCGCACGATCAGAATGTGCTCGCTCGATACGCGCAGTAAAGGACAGACTAGCTGCTCC
>SWDP01000040.1:22587-22983 GCA_005116885.1 Nitrospira sp. | reverse complement strand
TCAGGTCAGTGAGGCGATTCCTTTGCTCACGGAACCCCCACCTCGTGATAGGCATATTGTATTTGGCAGAGCAGAATGCCATCGCAACGCGGCAGGTCTTTTCATGCTTGCCCCGGATATTGACTCGTTTCGCGAAACCCGATAGCCTCCCGTCGCTTGAAGAGTTGAAACGTTTCTAATGGAGGGTAGACCCATGAAACTGTGGCGATATATCGGTGTGGTGGTGTCGATGGTACTGATGCCTTTCGCAGTCAGTGCTGCCTCTCTGCCGGAACCTAAGGTGGACTATTCGGCCGATAGCACGATGGAAACAGAAGGGGGCATGACGATGAAATCCCGCGTCTACCATTCGCCCGGCAAGCAGCGCATGGAGATGGGTGGGGCGGACGGCAACGT
>SWDP01000040.1:18936-22487 GCA_005116885.1 Nitrospira sp. | reverse complement strand
TCACAGAACCGGTCAAGGAGAGCCTGGGTACGAACAGGATCAGGTTCCGAGCTATGCGACCAAAATCGAGAAGGGCCGTCTCTATATCGATCTGTCATCCGCCACGAAGCGGAAAAAACAGTCACATCCGGCGCATCCGCTCGCACGCCCGGTGTTGCGGCAGGCAGGTCCGGTCCGTGTCGTAGGAATTTCGACGACAGCGATGACCACGGATCATCCACGGTACAGCACCTCCGATGCGATGCTGGAGGTAGCCTTGGAGCATGCCCAAAGCACGCTCAAGCTAGAGACGCAGTGCATCAAGCTCCGCGAACTGACCTTTCGCTCCTGTGAAGGTTTTTATTCCAAATCGGCGCAAGCCTGCACCTGGCCTTGCTCGATCACGCAAATGGATCCGACAGACCAGCTCGATCGCGTGTATGAAGCGATCGTGCATTGGGCCGATGTCATCCTGATATCAACCCCGATCCGCTGGGGCAATGCCAGCAGCTTGTACTACAAGATGGTCGAGCGGCTGAACTGTATCCAAAATCAAGAGACCATCGCGAACAAACATTTGCTCAAGAACAAGGTCGCGGCGTTTATCATTATGGGCGGGCAAGACAACGTCCAAGGTGTGGCCGGGCAGCTCATGACCTTTTTCGCCGAGGTCGGTTGTCAGTTCCCTCAATTCCCGTTCATCGCCCATTCGAGGGGCTGGAGCGCGGAGGACATGGAACGGAATGTCAGCGAGGTACAGAATAGCCGGGCACTGCGTGAAGGAGCACAACAGCTTGTGGCACGTGCTGCAGATATGGCAAATCTCATGGTCGGCGGTCAGGTTCCAGAACATGTGCTCGCTCGTGGCGGACGCAAGGCGCATCAGCTCGATAGTGAGCCGACGGGGTAACGGGCGCGTGAACATTGGGGAGATCGAATCATGCCGGAACCAGGTCACAAAGACGTGCACCTCGACCAACTGTTTCGGGCACTACTTCGTCTGCACAAAGCCTTGCTGGACGACGAACGAGTGTCCTATGAGCGTGTGCATGGACGTATCCCATCCAATGGGGCATTTTTGCAGCTGGTGCTGGGGGATGCGTGGTTTGCCTGGCTGCGTCCCCTGTCTCAATTGATGGCCACGCTCGATGAACTCGGAGAAAAATGCGAATCGCCAGACGGTCCGGATATCGCCACCAGTATCGCATCGATCCGGACACTTCTGATTCCGTCGGAAGAAGGAGAGGGGTTCGGCAGGCAATATTACGACGCGCTGCAACGAGGGCCCGATGTGGTGTTGGCGCACGCGGCGGTCAGAGCGTTGCTCTTGGCGTTACCTCTTACGCCAAACGGGAGTTCGAATTATGAAGGCACAGTACCTCGGACACGTTGTCTTCTACGTCAAGGATCTGGAACAGTCGTTGGCTTTTTATCGTGACCTGCTGGGATTTCAGGAGGTGGGTAGAATTTTTAACGGCGCGGCTGTGGCGTTGACATCCGGTCGTACGCATCACGAGTTGCTCTTGATCCAGGTGGGTGACGCGCCGGGACCATTGTCAGGGAGGCGTCGAGGGCTCTATCATATCGGGATCAAGGTGGGGGACAGTCTGGGCGAATTGCGCGCGGCCAAAAAAGATCTTGAACGAGCCGGGATCGCCATCGACGGCATGAGCGATCACACCGTGAGTCAGAGTCTCTATCTTCAGGATCCTGACGGCAATGAAGTCGAACTCTATGTTGATGCGGACGAGTCGGTGTGGAAAAATAATCCGGCGGCCGTTGTGTCGCCTATTAAGCCGTTACACTTGTAACCTGACAAGGAGGACTGTTCATGGAGAAACCACGCATTGCAGCCAAAGAGCCCGAAGTGCTGACATTGGAAGCGGGAACCTACTACTGGTGTCAATGTGGGCGCTCGAGGGACCAACCGTTCTGTGACGGAGCCCACCAAGGAACCGGGATCGAGCCGGTCGAGTTTACAGTAGATGAAACGAAAGAAGTCGCCTTGTGCATGTGCAAGCAGACCAAGCCTCCGCTGTACTGCGATGCAACGCGCCAGACACTCTGAGATGAGCGTCGCTACGTGAGTAGTGTTCCGATGTGCCTTTCCTAATATCGTCGCATGCGAAATACGGTATGCGCTTTACGAGGAATGTGCTATTGGCTGTCCCGGGACGAACCGCCATAAATAAATGAGGGCTAGGGAATATCCTAGCTACCCATACCCCATATCTCCGTTATGATCAATGATGAGGCGTAGTCCCACCCGGTTCATGGCCATAAAGCGGTCTTTGCATTTGTGACGCAGCCAAATGTCATGCGGCGTGACGACGTCTGTTCCATTGTTTCACTGGAGCATTAAAATGAGCAAAACCTCAGAAGCGACTGAAATGAGGAAAGGGCGCGAGATCACTCGCGGGGAATGGGAACCATTTTTCCAACAATTCAGCCAAGACCACCAGGAATGGTTGGTGTATGTCGCGGGGCAAAGCCATTGCAATACCGCCTCACATGAAGCCAATGGGCTTCCATTTCAAGCCTTGACTCTTCATCTCGATCACACAGACGAAGTGTTGTCGATCCTTGTGCGCAAGGCCGACGTGGCTCAAGAACATGTCTACCTGAGCATTCCTCAACCTTGTCGTGTAATGGTCGAAAAGGCGGGAGCAGACGTGAAACTCCATATCGATTCCACAGAAGGATCCTCAACTATCATTCGGTTCCGCCGCGTCGTGACACCAGATTATGAATCGGAGGTAACAAGCGGAATACCGGAGAGCACAGGAGGCCTATGACGGCTCCTAGCGCAAGTCGCCAATCTCAGGAACTTCGAAATTGTGCCCGTGGCTGTAAAAAATGAATGTCTTGGCGCGTCGGGTTGTGGCGGGTGTGAAGAGCGAATTTTCGGCATCCTGTCAATGAGAATATTCAAGGAGATTGTTATGTGGATGGCAAAATCTGCGATTCCGAATCCCAATCCAGGCCCCGATCCCGGACCCATTCCACCGGGTCCTAGTCCGTTTCCCTCTCCTGCGCCGCCGCCTCCGCTACCACCCTATCCTGCCCCACCCAACCGGCCTCCGACCCCCCAGGTGACAGGTGACGATCTCCCTACAATCAAGTTACACACACATCAACTATCCAGCGAAACAAGACGATCTCTCTAATCCGCAAGATGAGGTGATGCAGAAGTTCGTGACGCCCCATACTACGAAGGCCCCTGTTCTCGAGGGGGATTCCCCAAGGTTCATGGGACAGTCCTGTGAGCAGGCTCGCGTATTACATCGGCGTCGCCGTCGGGGATGAGTCAGGCACTGGACTAGGGGATAGCGCATTATTCTCCGTAGAAATCCGACAGTCCGTCCTCCTGTGGTGGTGATGTGTGTAGCGGTGGTCGCATGGGAGAGAACCCCAAGTGCGGGCGGTGGTAATGATACCGAGCCAGAAATATTTCCACCTCGGGGATCAAGCGCGAGAGGTCACCGGCTCGATACGTCCCCCAGCCCAAGCATTCCTTGCGTAACGTACGGTTGAAACTTTCACTATAGGCCTGTTCGTTTTTCTTGTACGGG
>SWDP01000040.1:17844-18836 GCA_005116885.1 Nitrospira sp. | reverse complement strand
AGACGTGGTGCTCCTTATTCGTCGCACCGTGCGCCCCAGAGGGTACGCCTCCGGTCTTCGCTCGCTGCGGCCGCGCTGGACGGCCATTTTGAGCATCCTGCGTGAGTGTTCCGCGCTTGCTCAGATGTATAGACTATCGAAGTTCTTCAATTTTTTATGCAAGGGGCGTGAGTTTCACGCCTCTTGCCTATCACCTAGGCTTCGACAATATCTTTTTTCAAAGACAACACGAAGGCAACGACCTCGGCCCGCTCAGTTGGGGGAACTTTAAATGCATCTAGGGTCGCATTGGCGTGGCCCAAAAATGCCGTCCAATCGGCTTCACTGATCTTCATCCCTTTATGACAAGTCTTCATGTCTCGCCCGGTGTAATACATGGGACCGCCGGAATTCGCGCAAAGAAAATCGATCAGAAGTTGCTTCTCGCGTGCGATCCCGTCCGCTCCCCGATGTTCCCAAAAACGTTTCAGCCGTGAATCCGACATGAGGCGTGGTAACAGGTCCCCGGAAACTGCAACGATCGCGTCATAGCCTCCGAGACGTTCATAGAGTGTTTTCGTACTCATCGCGAGCCCTCCCTTCTGTTAAAAATGGGGAATAACCAGAGTTGACCAGGCGCCACCGGTCGCCAGCCCGTTCAACTCCTCACGTCGCTGCCAAATTTACTGAAAATGCCAAACCAATGTCTACTGGTTCTAGCCCTCATTATTCATGAACACTTCTGTTGCAATCGCGGATTCGCTATGACGACGAGCCTTCGGTAGGCAGGCTCGCCGCTCGCGCCCTTGATGTACTGTTCAAGTACGTCTCAGGTTCTCACGGCTCCGCGTGCCTGTCTCGCAGGGTGTAGCCGATCATGCGTCGCTCTCCAGGCAACTATTAGATTTTCATTTCATTGACCATCCTGATTCTTTCCGCTGGAATGCTCAATCGAGCCACTAAAAACTCTTTAAATGATGCCTCATAGGGCTGAACAGCAATGGCATGTTGCA
>SWDP01000040.1:2889-17744 GCA_005116885.1 Nitrospira sp. | reverse complement strand
AGGGGCCTGTCTACTCGGTGAGCCACAGAGATGGGTGACAATTATGGATGAAGGGGATCGTCGGCAGCGACAGGGAGGACAGCATGGACCAGATAATTGTGGGAGTACTGGCACTCGTGGCGCTTTGGTGGGCCGTCCGTGGCCGGCCAGGGAAACCGGTGCCGGCACGTGCGCCTGTCGCCCAGCGCGTCTCGCTGCGGCGCAGACGGAACCGTTTCTGACTCAGTCGTTGAACGGAAGAGGCCGATGAGGAGGGTTTGACCATGATGACACACATGAGAGGGATCGGCGCGCTGGGGCTCCTTCTGGTTGCCGTGCTGTCCCACCCCGACGTGGCCGCGGCCCATGGCGCCGTGAGCGGGGAAGACGACCCCTGTCTGCGCCGAATCGGGGAGCAGGTGATCCATTTCAACGCCTATCAGCCCCAATATCAGCTGAAAGATCAATACTGCACGGACATTCCCCAGTCCGGCGACACTTTTCTGGTCGTCGACCTCGTGGACCCGGCGCTGCGCAACGAGCTGGTTGGAATGCGGGTCGTGAAGGGGAGCGGGAGCAAAGAGGCGGAGGATCAGATTGTGGCCGATATTCGGCCGAGCCTCCACCCGGATGGCATATTGAGAGGTGAAGTCCGGCTGGATGAGGGCTTGTATACCGTCACCATCTCGGCGGAGAAACAGAATCTGATGAAGCGCCCGCAGTATCTGTTACGGGTCCACATGACTAATTACGAGCAGCTGGTCCGTACGATCACCATCCCGCTCCTCGGGGTGCTGCTTGCGGCCTGGCTGGGGTACAAGCTCATCCGTTCGAAGTGGCTGCGAAATTGGTGGGCGGTCCTCCATTCGTAGGAAGCCAAAGGCATAAACAAACCGACCGGACGGTTGACACCAGACCGACCGGTCGGTATTCTTTACCCATGAAACGGACAACCCCGAAGCTACAAGACAAGCTCCTCGATGCCACCGAAGCCGTGGTCGCCCGCCAGGGCATCGCGAACCTGACGCTCGACTCCGTCGCCGCCGAAGCGCGGATGAGCAAAGGCGGCCTGCTGCATTATTTCCCGTCGAAGGACCGGCTCGTCGAAGCGCTGGTCATCCGCACAGCCGAAGGTTGGAGATCCTGCTACACCGAAGCGTACGAGCGCACGCCGGAAGGGCCCGGACGCATGTCGCGCGCGCTCTTGGACCACTGCCTGTCGGACGCCAAGTGCTGGACGGAGGAACTGCGCCGCAGTTCCTCCGCGGTATTTGCGGCGCTCGCTCAGAACCCCGTGTTGATTCAGCCCATGCGCGCGGTCTACGCCGACCTCCACCGGCGCATCGCGCAAGATGGCCTGCCGCCGGGGGTTGGTGAAGCGGTCGCTGCCGCGATCGATGGACTCTGGCTCGACTGGGTGCTGGGAATCGTTCCACTCGAACAAGTCCGCGTCGTTCGGGTTCGCCGCGCGCTGGAGGACATGCTCGCCCACGTGACACAGAATCGCCGTTCATCCAAGGCCAAGAGTACGCCAAGGAAGCGTTTGGGAGGGCGTCGCGTATGAATCGTCGGAGCTGGATAGGATCTTTTCTACTGCTCGTCGCGGTTGTCTCGGTGGGCGTAGGCCTGGCGGCCTGGAAGTATACGTCCATACAGGCAGCCGTGGCCGCCTCCGCAAACCAACCGGAGCCGATGGAGTCGGTGACCGTCGCTTTCGCAAAGGAAATTGAGCACCGCCACACGGCCACGTCCATCGGGACTATTCTGGCACTGCGCTCGATTACCTTGCGTAACGAGCTCCCCGGCACTGTCCGTTATGTCAGTCTCACACCCGGGCAAATCGTCGACACCGGCATGGTGCTCGTCGCGCTCGATGTGTCCGTCGAGGAAGCTGAGCTGAAAGCGCAGGAAGCGCAGGCTGCTCTCGCGCGAACGGTGCTCGACCGTAGGAAGAACTTGAGTCATGACCGTGCCACGACCCAGGAGGAAGTGGATCGCGCGCGCGCAGACCTCGATGTCGCGCTGGCGCAGATCGCGCGCACTAAGGCGATCATCGCCCGCAAGACGATTCGGGCGTCGTTCCGCGCGCGCGTAGGCATGGCGGACTTGCACCCCGGCCAGTATCTGAACGAGGGCACCGAGCTCACGACGTTGCAGGGTATCGACGACGCTGTGCATGTGGACTTCACAGTCGCGCAGCAGGTCGCCGCCGGCCTGCGGGAAGGCGACAGCGTCGAGGTATCCGTTGCCGGCCAATCGTCTCCGATCTCAGCCAGAATCGTCGCGGTGGATGCGCGGATCGACCCCACGACTCGCAACGCCACGGTGCGCGCGAGAATTGAGGGCGCGGCCAATGCGCCGTCGCCCGGCTCCTCGGTGCGTGTCCGGGTTCCGGTCGGCCCGCCACGCAAAGCCGTCGCTGTCCCTGCGAGCGCAATGCGTAAGGGTCCGGGTGGTGATCAGGTGTTCGTGATTGAGCCGGACAAGACCGGGAAGACCCGTGCGCACCTGCGGCCGGTCGAGAGCGGCGCAATGCTCGGCGATGAGGTTGTGATTCACGCCGGGCTGTCCGCCGGCGAACAAGTGGCGGTCTCGGGGTCCTTCAAACTGCGAGAAGCCGCGCTCGTTGTGATCGCCGGCAGCCCAGAGGATAAGAGCGGATCGAGTCAGATGGTCGTCGGCGAACGCTGAGGAAGCCGGAACAATAGGAGAAGGACATCCGCATGCGCTCGTTCACCGACATCTTCATCAAGCATCCGGTCCTGGCGGTCGTCGTGAACCTCGTGATTCTGCTCGCGGGGTGGCGGGCGCTGACGACCCTGCCGTTGCAGCAATATCCAAAGATCGAAAGCTCATCCGTGGTCATCACGACGGTCTACTATGGCGCCAGCGCCGAAACCATCCGCGGTTTTCTCAGCACACCGATCGAGCGGGTCGTCTCCGCGATCGGCGGTGTCGACTATGTGGAGTCGACCAGTCGAGCCGGCGTCAGCACCGTCACGGTGCACTTGAAGCTGAACCACAACAGCACGGCAGCCCTGGCCGAGGTCACGGCGCGGCTCCAACAGGTACGATCCGAGCTGCCGGCGGAAGCTGAGCCGCCGGCGATCGAAATGCAACGCGCCGATCGCCCCTACGCATCCTTCTATCTCAGCTTTACCTCTACGGAACGCAGCGTGCCGGCGGTCACGGATTGGCTGTTGCGCACGCTGCAGCCTCAACTCTCGACGTTGCCCGGTGTCCAGCGGGTCACCTTCGAGGGCGGCCGTCAGGTCGCCATGCGAATCTGGATCGACCCCGATCGCCTCGCTGCGCTCAACCTCTCGCCCGGAGACGTGCAGGCAGCCCTCAAGCGCAACAACTTCCTGGCGGCCGTCGGTCGGACAAAAGGCAACCTCGTGCAGGTCAACTTGCTGGCGAATACCGACCTGCGCTCTGCCGTGGAGTTCGAAAACCTGATCGTCGCCGATCGGGGAGGCGCGATCGTGCGGCTGAAAGATGTGGCCCAGGTCGAGCATGGGGCCGAAGAAGCCGACATGATCGCGAAGTACAACGGGAAAGAAGGTGTCTACCTTGGGATTTGGGCGCTGATCGGCTCCAACGAGATCGATGTCGCGCACCGGCTGCGCGAAGAGATGGACCGTATCCGGCCGACGCTGCCGAAGGACATCGATATGCAGCTCGTCTGGGACGGCACGATGTTCATGCGGAATGCGCTGACAGAGATCAGCAAGACGTTAGCGGAGACGATCCTGATCGTGGCGTTGGTCGTGTTTCTCTTCATGGGCTCGGTGCGCACCGCGCTGGTGCCGCTCGTCGCGATGCCGGTGTCGCTGGTCGGAGCCGCGACGTTCATGTTCGCGTTCGGCTTCAGCCTCAATCTGTTGACGCTGCTCGCGATTGTGTTGTCGGTCGGGCTGGTGGTGGACGACGCGATCGTCGTCGTCGAGAATGTCGAGCGGCATGTGCGCCTGGGTAAGTCCCGGATCGAGGCGGCGCTGGCCGGTGCGCGCGAATTGATCGGTCCGATCATCGCCATGACGATCACGCTGGCCGCGGTCTACACGCCGATCGGTTTTCAGGGCGGCTTGACCGGCTCGCTGTTCCTGGAGTTTGCGATGACGCTTGCCGTGGCGGTGGTCTTATCAGGGGTCGTGGCGGTGACGCTGTCGCCGGTCATGAGTTCGCGGTTTGTGCATGCTCAGGGCCAGGAAGGCCGGCTGACCGCCTTCGTCAACAGAAGGTTCGAAGAGGTGCGCCGTATCTACGCCTGGCTGCTCGACCGTGCGCTGGAGATGCGCTGGGCGGTCGTGGCGGCGTCACTGCTCATCATGGTTTCGGTGTGGCCGTTGTACATGTTTTCGCGGCAAGAACTCGCTCCCGTTGAGGATCAAAACCATATCAGTCTGTTTTTCCAAGCGTCGCCGGACTCCACCGTGGCCGCCACCAACCGCGAGCATTTGCAGGTCGTCAAGACCCTCACGTCCTTTCCCGAGACGGAATTCACGTGGTCGCTGACGGCGGCATGGGGCGGATTTGGAGGCCTGGTCGCGAAGGACTGGCATGGACGGGCACGCTCGACCGAGGAGATGTACGGCGAGGTGTTCGGCGCGGTGTCGCAAGTGCCGGGCCTGCGTGTGTTTCCGCGCTTGGATCCGCCGTTGCCCACCCCAGGCCAGTACGACGTCGAACTCGTGCTGCAGAGCGATGTACCGCCCGAGCAGATGCTCGAAACGGTCGGCGCCGTGCTCGGCGCCGGTTGGCAAAGCGGCAAGTTCATGTATGTGGACACCGATCTCAAGATCGACCTCCCTGAGGCGCGTGTCGTGCTGGACCGTGAGCGTGTTGCCGACTTAGGGCTTGACCTGGCAGGGGTCGGCCGAGAGCTCGGCACCCTCCTCGGCGGCGCGTATGTCAACCGGTTCAACTATTTCGATCGCAGCTACAAGGTCATTCCTCAGATCGGCGACAAAGACCGCGCGACTGTCGATCCGCTTCTCGATCTCAAGATCAAGACCCCAGGCGGCCAGCTTGTGCCGGTCTCGACGTTCACGCACATTGAAACGAGCACCGCACCGCGCACCCTGAACCGCTTCCAGCAGCGCAATGCGGTGCGTATATTCGGCGGCGTCATCCCAGGGTTCACGAAGGAAGAAGCGCTGCGCGTCCTCGAAACCGCAGCTGCTGCAGCAAGCGGATCCGGCGTCACCATCGACTACGCGGGCGAGTCACGACAGATCCGTCACGAGGGATCTGCGCTCATTGTCACGCTCGGGTTCGCGGTCGTGCTCATCTATCTGGTGCTTGCGGCGCAGTTCCAGAGCTTTCGAGACCCGTTGATCGTCCTGGTCGGCTCGGTTCCGCTCGCGATTTCCGGCGCGCTGATATTCAGCTTCCTGGACCTGACCACGATCAACATCTATTCCCAGGTCGGGCTGATTACGCTGGTCGGACTGATCGCGAAGAACGGCATCCTCATCGTGGAATTCGCCAACACGCTGCAGGCTCGCGGTCTCTCGAAGGCTGCCGCGTTGCGCGAGGCGACGTTGACGCGGCTGCGGCCGGTGCTGATGACCTCGGCGGCCACCGTCTTCGGGCATCTCCCTCTGGTGCTGGCTTCGGGGCCGGGAGCCGCTGCCCGCAATAGCATCGGCATGGTGCTGGTTACCGGCATGACCGTGGGCACGGTATTTACGCTCTTCGTCGTGCCGGTGTTCTACTCGCTTATTGCGGCGCAGCACCAGCCGAGCCCCTCGCAGGAGGATCATGAGCGCGACGAGTTGCCGACAGAAGTGAAGGGTCGGTCGCTTGAGCAGACAGTTTCCGCTGGTTGAACGGCTGGCCTGCGCCGGCTTACGTGTAGAAACTCGTCTTGGCAGCCCATTCTGTAGTCTATTCCTTTATCGTCTGCCGATGGTTCGTCGTCTGCCGGGATATCGGCAGAACGTCCTCGGCAGTGAGACATGTCTGCCAGATGGGGCTTAAACCCTTTACCGAAATAACAATGGGTTATAAAAACAGACTCGATCTTGACCGCTGGAATGCCCCTTGCGCTTCCATGCAAGCAAAGTAGAGAATTCATGCTGAAAATCACAACACTGATTCATGCAGAATCGACAACCTTGAAGCTTGAGGGACGTCTCGCAGGACCTTGGGTGCAGGAGCTGGAGCAGTGTTGGGTGTCGACCGTTGGTATGAGGAAGAGATACCCTCTGTCTGTGGATCTGTCAGCGGTGACCTATGTGGATTCGGATGGGAAGGATCTGTTGAAGAAGCTCCATCGACAAGGGGCCAGGCTTGTTGCTTCCGGCTGTCTGACAAGCTGTATCGTGAATGAGATTGTGCACGTTCCTCGAAGGGGTGAACGTGCGAAGTGACCGGATGATTTCAGTAGAACGATTAATGGTAAACATGACGACACAGAATCGAATACCTAGACTCACGTTCAGCGTGACCAGTTTTCTGCTTGTTCTCGGCCTTACCGGACTACTTGGCTGCAAGCAGGAGGCGGCCTCTACTCCGGCGCCTCCCCTCCCGGAGGTACCGGTGGTCACGGTGTCGTCCGGCACGATGCCGGATGAGCCTGAATTCATCGGTCAGACCGAAGCGTCGCGACCGGTCGAGATCCGTTCCCAGGTGACGGGTATCCTCAAGGAACGATTTTTTGCGGAAGGGCGCGACGTCAAGCGAGGCGACCGGCTCTATCAAATCGATCCGATTCCGTTCAAAGCGGCTATGAGCAGCGCCAATGCCAGGGTGGCGCAGGCAGAAGCAAGGCTGGTGCAAGCCAAGCAAAATTCTGCTCGCGTGAAACCGCTGCTGGCAGAACAGGCCGTCAGCCAAAAAGATGTGGACGATGCGGTGGCGGAGGAAATGGCTGCCAAAGCGGCGCTGGAGGGAGCTAAAGGCGATCAGGTGAAGGCCAAGTTCGATCTCGGCAACACGCTCATCACGGCGCCGATCAGCGGTCGGATTGAACGGAGTCGGCTCTACGAAGGGCGCCTCATCTCCGCGCAGACCGATCTGCTGACCACGATCCACCAGTTAGATCCCATGTATGTGAACGCGAGCGCCCCGGAAACGTTTGTCCTCAAACGTTTCCGAGACCGCGCGACTCATCGAATCCAAGGCGCGACGCTCTACGAACTGCGCGGTGTCATCACATTTACGGACGGCAGCGCCTACGCCCATGAAGGCAAGTTTGATTTGCTCGAAGTCGGCGTGCGCTCGGCCACCGGCACCAGGGATTTTCGCGTGATCTTCCCTAATCCGGATCGCGTCCTGTTCCCGGGACAGTTTGTGAAAGTCCGAATTTTGGGCGCCGTGAGAACCGGCGTCATCCTGGTCCCCCAGAGCGCCGTTCAGCAGGGACCCAAGGGGCCTATCGTCTTTGTCGTCGGCCCCGACAATAAGGTGGAGATCCGCCCTGTTCGGGCTACGTCCTGGCGCGGCAGTCAGTGGTCCATCGAAGACGGGTTACGCGAGGGAGAGCGAGTGATCATTGCGGGATTCCACATGATCGCACCAGGCGCGCCGGTGAAAACCGTTCCATATACTCAATCCGACCAAGCCGCCTCCGGCCAGCCGGCAGATGCGAAGCCAGAGCAGATAAAATGATCTCGCACTTTTTTATCGATCGTCCGATCTTCGCGTCGGTCCTGTCCATCGTGATTGTCGTCCTGGGGTTGGTCGCCTTACAAGGCCTGCCCATCGCCCAGTTTCCTGAAATCACACCGCCCGTCATCCAGATCGACGCGGACTATCCAGGCGCGAGCGCGGAAGTGATCGCGAATTCAGTTGCGCGTCCGATCGAAGTGCAGCTTCCCGGCATCGACAACCTCCTCTACTACGACTCCACCAGCACCAATGACGGGCACATGACCATCAAGCTCACGTTCGAGATCGGGACGAACGTGGACATCGCGCAGGTACAGACCCAGAACCGCCAGAAGCTGGCGGAGCCGCAGTTGCCGCCTGAAGTCGTCCGCCAAGGTATTTCGGTCAAAAAAGTGTCGCCGGACCTGCTGGCGGTCGTCGCGCTCAGTTCCAGCGACCCCACGAAAGATACCGTCTTTATCTCCAACTACGCGCTCCTCAACGTGATCGATAATCTCAAACGAATACGTGGCGTCGGAGACGCAGTGGTTTTCGGTGGACAGAATTATTCGATGCGCTTGATCCTGGACCCGACCAAGATGGCGCAACTCAGCCTCACGCCCACCGACATTGCCAATGTCGTCCGTGAACAAAATCGAGACTTTCCCGCTGGGACAATCGGGCGAGAACCGGCGCCGAAAGGCACCGAACTGACGATCCCGGTGATCACACAAGGCCGTCTCACGGACGTGAAAGATTTCGAGGAGATGATCGTGAGGGCGCTCCCCGACGGGTCGATGATCCGCCTAAAAGATGTAGCCCGGATCGAGCTGGGCGCTCAATCCTACAGTCTCGAGGGCCGGTGGAACGGCAAACCCAACGTGTTTCTCTTGACCTTCCTGTCGCCAGGAGCCAATGCCCTCGATACGGTGAAGCGAGTCAGGAAGGAAATGGACCAGGTATCGAAGAGCTTTCCACAGGGGGTCTCCTACGATATTCCGTACGATACGACCAAATTTATCGAAGTGTCCATCCAAGAAGTGGTCAAGACCTTGGCGGAAGCGATGGTGTTGGTCATCCTCGTCGTATATCTGTTCCTCCAAAGTTGGCGCGCGACGCTGATTCCAGGCGTGGCCGTGCCGGTCTCCCTCATCGGAACCTTTGCCGGCATGCAGGCGCTCGGCTTTTCGATCAACACCCTCACGCTCTTCGGGATGGTTTTGGCCATCGGGATGGTGGTCGACGACGCCATTGTGGTGGTGGAGAACGTCGAGCGCCACATAGGAGAGGGGCTCTCGCCGAAGGATGCCGCCAAGAAGGCGATGGATGAGGTGACGGGACCAGTGATCGCGATCGTGCTTGTGCTCTGCGCCGTGTTCGTGCCGGTGGGTTTCTTGGGCGGCATCACGGGCGAGTTGTACAAACAATTTGCCATCACCATCGCCATCTCTGTCATCATCTCCGGGATCACGGCCCTCACGCTGAGTCCAGCCCTCTGTTCCCTGGTGCTGAAGCCAGGCCATAGCCAGCGTAGAGGTTTTTTCGGTATCTTCAATCGATTCTTCGGCTGGACGCAGGCTCGCTATACGGTCGTTGTGGGAACGATCCTCAACCGGTCGGTCTTGTCCATGGTCATCTTTGGTATCATCGGCCTCTTCGCCGCCGGGCTATTCAAGACGATTCCCTCCAGCTTCTTGCCGGAAGAAGATCAGGGTTACTTCATCACGATCGTCCAACTGCCGGATGGCGCGTCTAAGCAACGAACCGATTCGGTGCTGAACAAAATTGAAAAATACTTTCTCTCAGTTCCTGCGATCCATTCGACCGATGCGTTGGCCGGCCAGAACTTCGTCTTCGGCACCAGAGGGCCGAACTCGGCGACGATGTTCTTACCCTTGCACCACTGGGACGAGCGGCAGGGACCGCAGAATCACGTGAAGGCCCTGATCGGCGCCGCGTATGGAGAGTTCGCGAAAATTCCCGAGGCGCTGATTTTGGCCTTTAACGCCCCGGCCATCCGAGGACTCGGCGCCACGGGCGGATTTTCCCTTCAGCTTCAAGATCCCAGCAGCGGGGATTTCAACAAGTTCGCCGGCGTGGCCCAAGAGTTTCTCGCCAAAGCCAGACAGCATCCGGCGATCGGAGCGATCGGCTCCAGCTTTCGCGTGAGCGCGCCGCGAATCTTTGCTCATGTGGACCGAGAGCGAGCCAAATCGTTGGGCGTGCCGATCTCCGAAGTGTTCGACACGCTGCAGGCCTATTTCGGCAATCTCTACATCAATGACTTCCTCAAGTTCGGCCGTGTCTATCGGGTGCAGACGGAGGCTGAGGCACAATTTCGATCCACGCCTGAAGACGTCGCCAAGATTTACGTGCGTGCCGTGAATGGACAGCGATCCACCATGATTCCGCTCGATACCGTGGTCACGACGGAGTTCACTAGTGGACCTGATCCGGTCACCCATTTCAACGGATATAACACGGCCCTGGTCTTGGGAGCCGCGGCTCCGGGGTACAGTTCCGGTGAGGTGCTCGATGCGCTGGATCAAGTCGCCAAGGAGGTGTTGGTTCCCCAAGGATATGGGATCGATTGGAGCGGGATCTCCTACCAGGAACGGATGGTCGGGCAGCAATCACTGTTTGTCTTTGGCTTCGGCTTGTTGATGGTGTTTCTTGTATTGGCCGCGCAGTATGAAAGCTGGGCCGTGCCCTTTGCCGTGCTCCTCGCCGTGCCCTTTGGTGTGTTCGGAGCCTTGTCCGCCGTGTGGGTGATGGGGATGTCCAACGACATCTACTTCCAAATCGGATTGGTCACGCTGATAGGACTCTCTGCCAAAAACGCCATTCTGATCGTCGAGTTCGCGAACAAACGCTATGAAGCCGGACACTCTCTGGTCGATGCTGCGATGGAAGCCGCCATGATTCGGTTCCGGCCGATCGTCATGACCTCCATGGCTTTTATTCTGGGCGTCGTGCCATTAGTCCTCGCCAGCGGTGCGGGCGCAGCCAGCCGTAATTCCATCGGTACCGGCGTATTCGGTGGTATGCTTGCCGCGACCTTCTTGGCCATCTTCTTCGTGCCGCTCTTTTTTGTGCTGGTTCGGAAGCTGAGTCGGCGAGGTGCCGGTCAAGCGACTCCCCGTTCTGGGACAGGCTCAATTCCGCTAGGGATAGAAAGGGGAGAGTGACATGCGCAGTCTCGTTCTCGCAGTCTTTTCGTTTCTCCTGCTCGCGTGCGCGATGGGGCCTGACTATTCTCGTCCAGACATTCCCACATCCGGCTCCTTTCGCATGGCCGAAGACTCGAAAGATTTGCCTTCCCTGGCGAATATGCCGTGGTGGGAACTCTACCGGGACGAAGAGCTCCAGCGTTTGATCCGTATTGCACTCGAAGAGAACAAAGATCTCAAACGAGCGGTTGCAAGTATCGACGAATTCCAGGCGCGCTTGTTTACGGCTCGAATGGACTTTGCCCCTCAACTCAGCGCAACGGGCAATGTTCCCGCCGCTCGCCTGGGTGGCGTGAGGTTCCCTGGATTTGCGAGTCCTTTTAACTACTATGGGCAAGGATCCCTATCCTGGGAACTGGATATCTGGGGGCGAATCCGCAGGGCGAATGAGGCGGGCTTGGCAGATCTCTTGGCCCAGGAGGAGAACCGACGAGCCGTCACTCTGCAAATCGTGGGCGGAGTGGCGCAGGCGTATTTCGATCTTCGGCAATTCGACATGCAGTTGGAGATCGCCACGCGCACATTGTCGGCATGGGAAGAGTCAGTGAGAATCGGTCAAGCACGGCTCCGGCAGGGAATGATCAACAAGCTGGATGTCGACCAATTTGAGGCGGAGCGGGAAAATGCCGCTGCTCGCATTGCAGAACTGAAGCGTCATATGATTCAGAAAGAAAACGAGCTCAGCGTGTTGCTGGGGAGAAATCCCAGTCAAATCGCCAGGGGGCGATCGCTGACCGAACAAAAGATGCCGCCTGTGGTGCCCGCCGGTCTTCCCTCAGAACTGCTCCAACGCCGTCCCGATGTTGTGCAGGCGGAGCAACAATTGGTTGCATCCACCGCCAGGATCGGGGTAGCGAAAGCCGAACGGTTTCCAAAACTGTCGCTCACGGGCTTCCTCGGTGTGGCAAGTCCCACCCTGACGGATTTTGTGTCGCCGGCAACCAATTTCGGAGTCCTCGCTCCGGTACTGACCGGCCCCTTGTTGAATGCCCAAACGTTAGGGTTTCAGCAGCAGGCCGTAGAAGCCCAAACCAAACAGGCTGTGGCCCAGTACGAACAAACGATTCTCATCGCGTTCAGGGAGGTTGAAGACGCGTTGGTGGGAGTCAGCACGGCCCGTGAGCAAGCGGCTGCCCAGGAAAGGCAGGTCAACGCGTTGCGGTCGGCCTTGCATCTTGCTAGCCTGAGATACAAAGGCGGCCTGGCAAACTATTTGGATGTCCTCATTGCGCAGCGGAGCCTGTTTGAGGCGGAATTGGCACTTGCCGCTACCCATCGACTCCATCTGGTCTCGATCGTGCAACTCTACAAGGCTCTTGGCGGTGGTTGGTCTCCAGAGATGGATGGACCAAAGAGAAACAGCAAAGGATCGTGAAGTCATGGAAAACCCGGCCGATACACAATACCCAATCCATGACTTGCTGCGTCAGCGGTGGAGTCCGCGCGCGTTCGACGAACGGCCTATCGAGCCGGAGAAGCTCCGGAGTCTTTTCGAAGCAGCGCGGTGGGCGCCTTCATCGAATAACGGGCAGCCCTGGCGATTTCTGGTGGCCACGAAAGAGAACCAGGCTGAGTACGATCGGTTGTTTAACTGCCTGGTCGAAGCCAATCAGAAATGGGCTTGCCGTGCTCCGGTGTTGTTGCTCTCGGTGGCGGAACTGCAGTTCGAGGATGGCTCGCCGAATCGCCACGCGTATCACGATACGGGTATGGCGGTAGAGAATCTCGTAATCCAGGCCACGGCGCTTGGGCTTGTGGCCCATCAGATGGCGGGTTTCAGAATCGATCAGGCGAGAACGGACTGTCAGATCCCAAATGGCTATGAACCTGTGGCGATGATGGCGGTCGGTTATCCAGGCGATTCTGCCCTGTTATCGGATCGTCTAGAACCGAGCCAGAACCTATCGAAGACTCGAGAAATCCAAAATTGCACTCGCTGCCTAGTGGAAATAGCGTTTCAAAGCACTGGATAAAGCCGTTTGCATCTTCAATCCTCTCAAACCCCCGCCACGTTCGCTTTCTTTGGCGTACGTCCTCATCAATTCCAACAAACAACTCTCCCCCTTCAGCATTGGCAAACGCAGACAAGGATTTCGTTAACTTGGCCGGCGAGACATCTTTGGATTTCAGATCCATAAAGTGCCCCTCTTCCAACGAAAGAATTTTCGTGGACTCTTGCGGTGTCAGTCTGAATGTCGAAATCGCTTGCATCAAACCTCTTCGAAATATCTCGCAGGGTACGGCCATAGAGAGCAAGAGTCAAATGACCACTTCGAGTTACACCAGCTACAATTTCTTCAACCTGATTAGCTTTCGATCGTGCGCGGTCGGCGAGTACAGGAGACCGATCAGGCTTCCCTCCCTCACTCATATAGTAGTGCCCCACGCTGAGAGTCTGTGTAATCTGGCACCTGTCATCAAGATGGACAGACTGCACGACTCAACCTTGTGAACACTCTGACGACTCGCCCCTCACAGATACACTGGCTCATCCTCGCCTTGCTGTTTCTTTTCAGCGTCGTGACCTATATCGCCCGCGTCAATATCTCAGTGACGGCGCATCAAATGATGCCTGCCTATGGGATGACCGGCCAAGAGATGGGACAGGAAAAGAAAGGGGGGAGGGCTGAGCTAGCCCGGTATGCTGAGCACAGAGCCGGCTCCGATGTTGACTAGCAGGATGCTGAAAAACGTGATTTTCTTACAATATGTCGTCGCGATATAACCATTGAGGATTGCGTCAGAGTCGCAGCAGGATGCTCAAAAAAGCCGTCCAGCAAGGCCGCAGCCGATGAAAGCACCGGAGGCGTAGCCTCTTGGCTACGTTGAGGATGTTTTCGAGGTGAGAACGCCGCTGGCGGATTTTTTGAGCATCCTGTTAAAGGGGAGAGTCGGTCGCATACAGGAAAGGGACAGGTTGATATCATGGCATCACTCAGTGGAAAAATCGCGATCGTTACCGGGGCCTCCAGCGGGATTGGGCGGGCGATCGCAGAGCGATTGGCCGAAGACGGGGCGATTGTGGTGGTGAATTACGGCATGAGTGTGGAGAAAGCGCAGCAAGTGGTGACGGGTATTCAAGCCAAAGGCGGGAAGGCCGTCGCCGTTCAAGCCGACATGAGCCAGGTTGCAGAGGCCCGCCGCCTTGTGATCGACACGGTCAAACAATTTAGCCGGCTCGATATTCTGGTCAACAATGCTGGGCGGTTTATGCCCAAGGCGCTTCTCGATACGACCGAAGCCGACTTCGATCAGATCATTGCCTTGAACGCCAAAGGCCCCTATTTCGCGATGCAGGAAGCGGCCAACGCGCTCAAAGAGGGTGGCCGCATCGTAAACATTTCGACCGATGGAACCCATTTGAGTTTTCCTGGAGCGACAGCGTATCTTGGTAGTAAGGGTGCATTGGAGCAGTACACGAAAGGGCTGGCGCAGGAACTCGCGCCTCAAGGCATTACGGTCAATACCGTCTCGCCAGGTTTTACCGAGACGGGGATGATGACCGATCAGTTCCGTCAGATCGGCATCCAGCTGTCGCCGTTGAAGCGGCTGGGGCTTCCCAAGGATATCGCCGACGTGGTGGCGTTCATCGTGAGTGAGGAAGCACGATGGTTGACGGGACAAAATATCCACGCCGGCGGCGGCATCGTGATGTAGGAGGCTGCGGGAAAACTCGGTTGAGGCCGAAAGTATGGCTGGAATTTTCCGTACGGCGCGAACGTCAGGATGCTCAAAAAGGCTGTCCAGCAAGGCTGCAGCGAGCGAAGAGGCGAGGCGTATGCTTCGGTACGTTGAGCCTCTGAGCGATGCGAGAACGATGCTGGCGGACTTTTTCAGCATTTTGGTAGGAGGAACCGGATGGGGCGGCAGAATATTTCTACTGGTGGTCCGTGGGAAGCCAAACTCGGCTACTCACGAGCGGTACGAGTCGGGGCGTCGATATCCGTTTCTGGTTCGACAGCGATGACGGCGGCAGGTCTCGTCGGCAAAGGGGATCCCTATGCTCAGACAATTCAGACGTTGAAGACAATTGAAGCGGCGCTCCAGCAG
>SWDP01000040.1:0-2789 GCA_005116885.1 Nitrospira sp. | reverse complement strand
TGCAGGAGGGTGGTGAGGGCAAGACCGGCAGCAGAACCATACAGGCCGGTCACAGAGGGCCGACCAGTTCCATTCCCAAGCGCCGTGGCGACAGGAACGAACCACTGAGAGGCTGATGCAGCGGAGATTGCAATGGACATGGCGTAATAGGCTAGGGAATCGCGAGTCCCTCATTGCAATATTCCGTTGATCGACAGGTTGGGAATAAAACAAGAGGCGAACAGTTGAGCAGGATGCTCAAACAGTTCGTCAGCAAGGCCGGAGGCGAATCGAAACCGGAGGCGTGATAGTTTCCACCCACCCTCCCCGAGCTGCCAAGACAGCTCCTTCCTCGTAAGGGGTACGTTGAGGATTTCGATGAGCTGAGAACGAAGCTGGCGGACTGTTTCAGCATCCTGCTTACGTGGTGGTTGAGCGAATGCGTTCGATCAGAGACGTGGTGGAAACGCCTGGAACCAACGGAATGGTACGGACGGCTCCACCGCGCGCTTCGACAATTTCGCGGCCGACGATCTGTTCCACTGCCCAGTCTCCGCCTTTGACCAGGATATCCGGCTGCACTGCTTCGATCAGACTATGGGGGTCCGGCTCGTTAAAGAGAATCACATAGTCGACTGAACCGAGCGCAGCGATCACTTCTGCGCGCTGAGCCTCCGACACGATCGGCCGATCCGGCGCCTTGTTCAAACTCCTGACGGAGGCATCGCTGTTCACGGCGACGACCAGGAGGTCGCCCAGGTCTTTCGCGGCCTGGAGGTAGCGTGTATGGCCTACGTGCATGAGATCGAAACAGCCGTTGGTAAAGATGACCCGTTTCTTCTGGGCGCGGGCTTGTTGTAAGAGCGGAGCGAGCTGCTCCTTGGTCACGACCTTTGTGAGCATGGCCCCATCATACCGGCTGCGAGTCTGGATAGAAAGAGAGGAACAATACCAGCAGGACGCTGAAAAAGCCCGCCAGCAGGGGAGGGAGCGGCCAGGTGCCCTTCTTGCTCGCAGAACGCGCACGATAAGAATGTGCTCGTTCGATGCGCGCAGTAAAGGGCAGCCTTGGCCGTTCCCTTTAAATAGGTAGTACGATGGCTGATGAGAAAAAACGACTCGACTCCAATGTTGTAGGTAATTTTTTTGTCGATTCGACCTGCATCAACTGCGATACGTGCCGTCAGTTGGCGCCGACAAGTTTCGAGGAAGTCGGCAAGTTTTCCGCAGTCACCACACAGCCAACCGATGAAGGGCCCACTCGTCAGGCCTATCAAGCGCTTCTTGCCTGCCCGGTCGGTTCGATCGGTACTGAGCACAGCGACCCGTTGCAGATGAAAGATGCCATGGCGAGCTTCCCGGTCCAACTGGAAGGCGAGGTGTCGTACTGCGGTTTTAATTCTGAGAAGTCGTTTGGCGCGAATAGTTTTTTCATCGAACATCCTGAGGGCAACTGGCTCGTCGATTCACCTCGGTATCTCAAACATCTTGTCGAGGCTTTCGAACTCAAGGGCGGCATCGCCTATATATTCCTCACGCACAAAGATGATGTGGCCGATGCGGAGAAGTATGCCGCACACTTTGGCGCGAAACGGATCATTCATCGGGCGGACATCGAAGCGGCTCCGAATGCAGAATGGGTCATCGAGGGCGCTGACAGTATCCAAGTCATGCCGCAGTTTCAGATCATTCCGGTGCCAGGCCACACGGCGGGCAGCATGGCCTTGCTCTACAAGAACCGATTCTTCTTTACAGGGGACCATCTCTGGTGGGACTCCGCACAGCAGAGGCTTAGTGCTCCCAGTCAGCTGGTGTGGAGAAAACATGTGCTGGTGAGCTCCATTAAAAAACTTCTCGACTATCCCTTCGAATGGGTGCTGGCCGGACATGGAGACCGGACGCATTTGCCGGTTCACGAGATGCGCGCGCAACTGCAATCGCTGGTCGAGCGTCGCCAGCCTGCCAGACCCTTGCCATAGCCATGTTCACAGGTCTTGCTCAGTGGATCGACCGCAACTTGCTGTCCCTCGGTCGTGAGATGCGACTGTCCTACCTGCCGCCCCTCATGGTCTACATGGCCTACGGGATTTCCGGCCTCACCGGCATCGTCGGCACCTTTTTCGTCAAGGACTACCTCGGCCTCTCCGCCTCCTTCCTCGCCGCGCTGGGATTTTGGGCCGGCATTCCTTGGGCGCTGAAGATGCCGATCGGACATCTCATCGATCTATTGTGGCGTTGGAAGGGCTGGCTCGTGGGCCTGGGAGCCGGTTTGCTGGCTGTCAGCCTTGGAATCATGGCGGCATTGATCGGGAATCGGGAAACGATGACCGCGATCCTGCCGGCGGAAGTCTGGTTTGTGCTTAGCACGTTGCTTGGCCCGATCGGCTACGTGGTGCAAGACGCGGTAGCGGATGCGATGACGGTCGAAGCGGTGCCCCGAGTAGATGAAGGGGGTCAGCCGTTCGACCAACCGACACTCAAGCTCATGCACACCACCATGCAGACACTCGGGCGGGTGGCGATCATCGGTGGCGGGATTCTGGTAGCGATGATCAACGTGTATGTCTTCACCGGGGTCGAAGGGCTCCCACAGACAGAAGTCGTTCGTCTCTACCAACAGGTCTACCTCATGGCACTCGTCATCCCATTCGTCTCAGTACTCGGCGTCGGTATGGCCTGGTTGTTGAGGCGGCAACAGAAACAGACGCTGCTCCGGCAAGGCCTCTCTCCCGATCACATTGAGCGCCTCGTGAATGTGCGCGACGACACGCATGAACCGACGAAGCCCAACTGGTGGATTCTTGGCGGGA
>SWDP01000039.1:100459-126151 GCA_005116885.1 Nitrospira sp. | reverse complement strand
CAAGACGTACAGTTTGACCAACACGGCGGGCGGGCGGTTTGCCATTCATGCGAGCACGGGCGTGCTCACCGTGGCCAACGGCAGCTTGCTCAACTATGAGAGTGCCCCGAGCCATAGTGTGACGGTCCGGGTAACGGATCGCGGCGGGCTGACCTACGACGAAGCCATGACGATCAGTCTGACGAACGTGATCCAGACGCCAGTCACGTTGGTAGATGGTAGCGTATCATTGCAAAAAGAGACGATTCCGACAGAAGATCGACTCCTGCAGTCAGGCGTGTCACGGCCTCTAAGCGTAGAAATCGTCGAGTCGAAGACTGCTGCCCACCCTGCATACTCTCAGGAGGAAATAGGGAATGGGATACCTCAGGACGGTACCAGGTCCGATGTCTCCAAAGAGCCGCCTCCATTTTCACCTGCGCAGATTATCGCTCTTACGCGGTTCCTAGACGAAATGGCATATTCCGAGTGGCCGTCTCCAATCGGTGAAATACTGGACAGTCACATCGACGAGGTGAAACAACTCTTGCAGAATATGGAGGACGAGGGGCCTCCAGACTCAGAGGTTTCGCGAGGTCAACTGGATCAGATACCGACGGCCTTGTCGGCTTGGTTGATAGCCAATAGCATCAATCTCGTTCCGACTCGGAAGCCGCTGGTCCGCGCTTGTCAGCCGGAAGGCGATGAGCCACAACGTTACTGACGAGTTGCTCCTGTCTGATGATTATGGAAACAGTCTGAGCGGCATGCTCGCCACCTGTGACACAGTATCTCAAAACACCGTCGGTCGTGAAGAGTATCTCGCAAGCTGTGAGTTTGTGGGTGAACGACGAGGGACGCACGACTGTCAGCAACCCTGCTGGCCCTTATTGGTTGGAACTTTCCGCCGAGCTTACGAACGACTTGCGGTAGCCGGTGACTTTTTCCAAGTAGTGGCGGGTTTCTTCGTAGGGAAGGCTTTTCCGTAACTGCTCATAGACGCCGGACGGTTGGAGGCTGTTGATCTGATTGACCGCCGTGGTGCGGTCTCGCGAAAAGGTGCGGAACACGTTGCTCGGGCCGGTATTGTAGGCGGCAATTACACAGTATTCGCGTGACACATTGTGGTCCACGGCTTCCAGCTGCTTAAACATCAACACATTCAAATAGGCGGTTCCCAACTCGACGTTGTTGGCCGGATCGAAGAGATACTCTCGCGAGGGGGCCACGTCTTGGCCTTTCGCTTTTCGGTAGGCTTCACGGCCTCCGCTGGTGGGGACCAGTTGCATGAGTCCATAGGCGGGGGCTGAGCTGACGGCATAGGGGTTGAAGTTGCTCTCTGTGCGGATGACCGCGAAGACCAGGCTGGGGCTGATGTTATATTGCTGTGCAAATTGGTGAACCAGCGTTCGATATTTCTCCGCCTGCTTCATCGGAAGGTTCGACACCATCCCCATGGTGACGTACTGAACCGTCTTCTTGGTTCCTTCTTGGTCGACGGTCCGCGTGCCCAATTTCTTTTCCATGAGATACGCGGCGAATGGTTCGGCTTCTGCCGGTGTGCGTATCGGTTTATTTTGCTCATCGAGGACAAGACCGAGGAGGTAGGGCTCCTTGTCATTCGTGAGGACGATCTCCTTGTCGGAAAATAAATCGACCGATCGGGGATCTTGCGGAGTCAGAAGCGTGGTGACAACGGCATTCTTGAGACTTCGTTGAGGATCTTGATCGTCCAACGTCTCGACCAGGATCTCGCCTGAATCGAAGTCGACGATGGCCCGGCTCTTGTAGTTTTGCGTGTACTTCACATATTTCTTAGCTTCGGGCAGTTGAACTTCCTTCTTTCCCCAGGTTTTTCCGACATTCACCCCGAGGACGGCGAGGATGGATTCAAAGTCTTTCTTCGCCTCGCGCAGATCTCTGAGAACCGCCTCAGGATCGCGCGCATATTGGTCGAGCCTCCTCTTGGCGATCTGTGCTGGATCTTTTCCCGATGCGAGATCGATGATGGCCTGTCCGGTCTGGCCCCTGGCGACTCGTCCAGCTGCCGTCAGGGCTCGATCGGTTGTCTCACAGCCGGAGGAGAGCAAGGTGAAGGAGAGGATCGACAGTATAGAGAGCGAGGTCGAAAGGCGCATGGCGCATTGTACAGATTTTTCCGTAACGTGCAAGGTAACGAACTGGTTGCTCTGGTCTATCTGGTTCATCTGGTTCAACCAAATAAACAAGACAAGCAAAACAAACCAGATAAACCCCTAGGTCTGAGGTTGTCCGGTCGACTGTGTTTGTTTGCCCTCGAGCTCGGTCCAGCGGCTATAGAGTCGCTCTGCGGCGGTGCGAGCTGCGTCCAATGCCTCGGATCGTTCTTGTAGCGCTATTGCGTTGGAGGCGATGGCAGGATCTTCCACTGCGGTTTGGCAGGCGGCGATGGCCTCCTCGGCCTGGAGAATTCTCTGCTCCATTTTTGCCCACTCTTTTTGCTCACGATAAGACAGACCTGTCTTTTTTGCCTTCGGAGTCGATTCCGATTCGGATCGGGATGCCTTGGAGGGGCGTGACGTCGAGGCACGAGTCTGTTCTAACGCGTTTCGCTCTTGTCTGGATTCCCATTGCGCATAGTCGGCAAACCATTCGGTTTGGCCTGTGCCGTCCAGTGCGAGCAACACCGTGGATACACGGTCTAAGAGCCATCGATCATGAGTAACCAGCATCAGTGCGCCGGGGAATTCCACCAGACTGTCTTCCAGCACATCGAGCGTTGGAATGTCCAAGTCGTTCGTCGGCTCGTCGAGGATCAAGAGGTCGGCTGGTTGCAGCATCAGCCGCGCGATAAGGAGCCGCGCCTGTTCGCCTCCGGAGAGGCGGGAGACTGGGAGATCCAACTGCTCAGGCCGGAAAAGGAACCGTTTTGCCCAGGAAACGAGATGTACTGAACGGTCTTGATAGACGACTGAATCGCCGTGCGGGGCGAGGGATCGACGGAGCGAAGAGGATTGGTCTAGCGATTCACGGTGCTGTTCGAACGTGACTATACGCAGTTTGTCTGCGCGGGTGATAGTGCCTGCATCCGGCTTGAGTGTGCCCGCCACCAATTTTAGAAGTGTGCTCTTGCCGCTTCCGTTTGGACCCAGCAGTCCGATCCGCTGGCCCGGTCCGAGCAGCAGGTCGAGGTTCGTGACGATCGGTCGCCCGCCGAGCGATTTGCAGAGTTGCACGGCCTCGACCAACTGTTTCGATCTGCGTCCCGATGCGGTGAAGTTGATGCCGGCCGTGCCTTGGTCTTTCCTGGCGTCGGCGCTGTTCAATTCCTCGATCAGGCGGCCGGCCGAGTCGATCCTCGATTTGGCCTTTGTCGTGCGGGCTTTGGGGCCACGCCTGAGCCACTCTACCTCGCGGCGGACACGGTTGGCCAATGACGCCTCATAGTTGGCTTGCGCGTGCAGCGCAGCATCCCGTTGTTCCAGAAAGTCGCTGTAGTTGCCCTTGGCTTCGAACACCCCGGTGGGATAGCTGCGATTCAGTTCGATCATCCTCGATGTCACGGCTTCCAGAAAACGCCGATCGTGGCTGACGACGAGAAAAGCTCGGGCTTCAGCCCGGAGTAGTCGCTCTAGCCACATGATGCCTTCGACATCTAAATGGTTGGTCGGTTCGTCCATCAGTAGGACGTCCGGCTCCAGCATCAGCGAGCGGACAATGGCCAGGCGTTTTTTCCATCCTCCGGAGAGCGTGGCGGTGGATTGGTCGGTTGCGGGAAACTCTCCGAGACTGAGCGCCGCGGACGTGCGACCGCTATGGTCGTGGGGGTCATGACCTTCGTCGATCAAGACCTGCGCGAGCACGTCCTCGATCGTATGTGTTCCGTCAAATGATGGGTCTTGCGGCACGTAGCCGATGCGGAGTTGTCGGCGCATGGATCGAGTGCCCTCATCCGGTTCTTCGAGCCCTGCCATGATCTTCAGCAAGGTCGATTTACCAGAGCCGTTAGGTCCGACCAATCCAACATGGTCGCCTTCGGCCAACCCGATCGATAGATCGGTAAACAGCGGTTTTACCCCGTAGCTTTTGCTGATGGACTCGCAACTCAACAGAATTGTAGGTGGCATAGCTCTACCGAATGAATGACGACATGAGTGATCAGTTGATAAACGATCAGGCAGGACTGTTCAGGCCAGGCTGGATCGTGAAATTACTAGTGTACGGGGTGGGCCGGAGAACTGCAAGAGGGGATGGGAGGGTAGCCTGGTCGTCCTCCTGCTCGCGGAACGCGCACGCTCGGAAGGTGCTCGTTCGACGCGCGTATTCGAGGATCGACTAGGCCACCCTCAAATAGAAATAGGGGATTGGGAGGATACGCGCAGTGAAGGACGGTTTGCCTAATCCCTCTAAAGAGATTGAAAACTCAGAAGGGCCTCGCTCGACGGCCGCAGTCGAAAGCTTCTCATGTCCTTGCTTGGCTGAGTACTGAGCTGGAAAAGAGGTACGAATGGTCGCGCGCAGTGGAAGATCCATCAGCCCCCATCCCTAGAGACATAACGCGCAAGCTTGGAAGGATCAATCAGATGCCTAAAGGTCGCTAGGAAGATGCTGTGTAGGGTGCGACGTCGAGCGGGAGAATGTCCCGCTCGACGGTGTGGAGACCACAGTGCGAGCTACTTGGCAGCGATGATTTCCAGGAGTTCGATATCGAATACTAACGTAGCGCCTGGCTTGATGAGAGGAGGAAGGCCTTTGTCGCGAAAGGCAAGATTCGACGGGCATACCAACTTGCTCCTGCCGCCGACTTTTATCTGTTGTATAGCCTCGACCCAACACTTACTCATTTCATTCACTCTCAGCGAGGCAGGTTCGCTTTGCTTGGTGGAATTGTCAAACAGGGTTCCATCGATCAGCGCTCCTTGATAGTGTACCTTCACCATATCTGTGATTTTCGGGGTGGCCCCATTCCCTTCCTTGATGGTCTTGAGGATCGCGCCGGACTCGGTTTTCTTGGCGCCGGGTTCTGTTGCGACTTTCGCGAGGAATGCGGCTCCCGCCTTTTTCTCCACTTCTGCGACGACCGCTGCGCGAGCCTCTTGCAGTTGTGAAATCTTCGCGTGAAAGGCTTGAAGGTCCACTTTGGCAGGCCGTTTGAAAAACCCGTCGGTGATGCCGGACTTCACAATTTCAAATTCAGGCTCGCTTAGGCTGAAGTTGCTGAGCGACTGGTTGACGGCGAGTCCTAACGCATAGAGGGTTTTTTGTTCATCGGTCGTGGGCTCTTGGGCTGCCGCGAATGATGCAGTGGTCCCAAGGCTGAGTAGGGTCACCAAACAGGAGACAACGAAACGCATGAGCTGTCCTTTCTTTGTGTGTGACTGCGCCCGACTTGATATTGCAAGACCTGAAGCCCGATACGTTATGCGATGTTGTGCATGGGGATCAAGACAAATTTGTCAGTTCGGGGAAGCGAAGGCTGCCTCGCTCGCCCTTAAGAGAGAAGACGGCAGAATGTGGTTGCTTGACGTGCGCGGAAAGGGGCACGAGGCCGAGCGGGATATGTTCCCGCTCGGCCTCGTGAAGACTTCAGTGGGGGGCTTCCTTGGTCACGATTTCAAGGAGTTCGACTTCAAACACTAACGTCGCACCGGGCTTGATCATAGGAGGCGCGCCTTTGTCGCCATAGGCGATACTGGATGGGCAAACCAACTTACTTTTGCTGCCGACTTTCATCTGCTGGACCCCTTCCGTCCAACATTTGATCACTTGATTCAATCCAAACGTGGCCGGCTCGCCCCGCTTGACGGAACTGTCGAACACTGTCCCGTCGGTCAGAGTTCCGTGGTAGTGTACCTTCACGGTATCCGTGACTTTCGGGGTCGCGCCCTTCCCTTCCTTGATGGTCGTAAGGATTGCGCCGGACTCAGTTTTTTTGGCGCCAGATTCTGCTGCAGCTTTTGTGAGGAATGCGGCCCCCGCCTTCTTTTCCGCATCTGCAACGACCGAGGCGCGAGCCTGTTGCAGCTGTTGAATCTTCGGGCCGAACGTCTGGAGGTCTACCTTGGGGGTCTTTTTGAAGACCCCATCGGCAATGCCGGATTTTACAAGTTCGAGTTCAGACTCGTTCAGGCTGAACGTTCCGAGCGATTGGCTGATAGCTAATCCCAAGGCATACAGGGTTTTTTGTTCGTCGGTTGTGGGCTCCTGGGCCGTCGCGAATGCCGCAGTGGTCCCAAGGCAGAGCAGGGTGATCAAACAGGAGACAATAACGCGCATGAGGTTCCCTTTCTTTGATGTGTGACGAAGATGGACATGAGATTGTAACGCGTAAGACTGCTGTAGGGTATGCGATATTGCGGTGGGGCTCAAGACAATTATTCTTAACAGGATACTGAAAATGCCCGCCAACTTCGTTCTCGGCTCATCGAAATCCTCAACGTACCCCTGAGGGTACGCCTCCGGTTTCGACTCGCCTGCGGCCTTGCTGGACGGTCTTTTTGAGCATCCTGCTGGTCGTCGTGGTTTTCCCTCAACCTGCTATATCCAAGAAAACGAATCGATGTCAGTAGGTCTCTGTTACCAGCGGTGGCCCCAGTAGCGCGGTCCATAGTAGCGTGGGCCGAAGATGTATGGGCCATCAAAAAATGGAGATCCGTAGATCCAGGGACTACCCAAGGAAAAGCTGAGGCCTACAGAGGGATACGTGTAAAGGGGAGGGGAAGTTTGCACAACGACGGGCGGTCGTGCCAGTTGACGTTGCAGCTCGGCAGTCGTGGAAGCCTGGCGGTCGAGCTGACCTTTTAAGAGGTTGAGGGTCTCTTGTTGTGCTTGTACCTTTCCTTGGAGTGCCGTGATCTCGTCGCGCTGCCATTCCGCGAAGGTCTCCACACAGCGAGTGTGGGCGTCACCGGTATAACTTGAACATTCCCACGGTGTGTGCGACTCGTCCGCCTGAGCCGGTAGTCCAGCCAACACTATTCCCAGTCCTATCGCTCCGATGAAGAGCTGGGACCACAGCCCTACACTTTTCTGAGGAGAGTTTAGCCGATAGATTGGAAGATCCCTCATAGGTTTCCTCTCTT
The DNA here is from genome assembly GCA_005116885.1 of Nitrospira sp. Lineage (GTDB taxonomy): Bacteria > Nitrospirota > Nitrospiria > Nitrospirales > Nitrospiraceae > Palsa-1315. Next base: position 119,111 of record SWDP01000039.1, on the reverse strand, counting down.
GCGAGCAACGAATATTAGACTAACATGCAATCGTTCAAGGGAACAGGGGTGCAAGCAGGAGGCTGAAAAAGTCTGCCGGCATTCCGGAAAGTTACGACTGAGAGTGCAAAAAGCCTGATGACGACTCAGCCGTGCCATTGGCGTCATTTTGCATCTGTCGTTGCGCCCTTGCCGAAGCCTCGTTAGAATTCTCCCACACCTATGTCGAAACTGCCTGCATGATTCTTGGGTTCGTCATCCTCTATCTGCTCCTCTCGGTGGGGATCGGACTGGCTGCCGCCAGGCGAGTCCATACCGCGAAGGATTTTGCGGTAGCCGGTCGAAGCTTACCGCTCCCGATCGTCATCGCAACGGTCTTTGCAACCTGGTTCGGCGCAGAAGCCGTCCTCGGAATTTCAGCCACATTTGTGAAGGAAGGGTTACGCGGCGTTGTCGCCGATCCCTTTGGGTCGAGCCTTGCCCTGATTCTGGTTGGGTTGTTCTTTGCCCCCCGTTTCTATCGGATGAATCTCTTGACCGTCGGCGACTTCTATCGTCTGCGGTACAACCGCGTCGTCGAGGTTGTCTGTGCCGTGTGTATTGCCATGTCCTATCTCGGATGGGTGGCTGCGCAGTTCAAAGTGTTTGGACTCGTGCTGAACACGGTCACGGAGGGCGCCGTGAGTCAGCCGGTCGGGATGGTGATCGGTGCAGTGATCGTCCTGGTCTATACGACGTTCGGCGGCATGTTCTCCGTCGCCATTCTGGACTTTGTCCAAATCTCTGTGATCATGGGAGGGCTGCTCTATATTGCCTCCGTGGTGAGCGGGTTGGCCGGAGGTGTGGATGTGGTCATTAGCCATGCCGCCCAAGCCGGCAAGCTGGATTTATTTCCGCCGGCTACGTTCGCGGCTTGGGTACCCTTCATCGGAGCCTGGATCACGATGATGTTGGGGTCGATTCCCCAACAAGACGTGTTTCAACGCATCACCTCGGCGAAAGACGAACGCACGGCTGTCCGTGGATCGCTGCTGGGCGGCACACTCTACTTCTGTTTCTGCTTTGTCCCGATGTTTTTGGCCTATGCGGCGACGCTGATCGATCCGGCTCTGTTCACTACGCTGCTCGAACAGGATTCTCAGCAGGTGTTGCCGACTTTGATTTTGCGCCACACACCGGTCTTCGCACAGATCCTATTTTTCGGAGCCGTGCTCTCGGCGGTGATGAGCTGCGCCAGCGCGACGTTGTTGGCGCCGTCGGTGATGCTGAGCGAAAATGTGATTAAAGGGATGCTGCCGCACCTCAGTGACCAAGAGTTTCTTCGCGTCATGCGGCTGGTCGTGGTGGTCTTTGCCGCCTTGGTTTTGACGATCGCTCTGATCTCCAGTTCCAGCATCTACCAGCTGGTAGTGGGTACCTACGAGGTGACGTTGGTAGCAGCATTCGTTCCACTCTGTGCCGGACTGTTTTGGTCTCGAGCGACGACGCAGGGAGCCTTGTGCGCCCTTGCGGCTGGGCTGATAACCTGGACGGGGCTGGAACTGTTCGGCTCTTTCGGCTCGATCTGGCACCCACAACTGGTCGGTTTTTTCATGGCAGCGATGGGGATGGTCGCCGGTTCGCTTCTGCCTCAGAAGGTCGGAGTGCATGAAGCATAAAAACCGATTGGTTCTTCTGGTGTGTTTGGTGTGTCTCGTGTATTTGATTGGACGGACTAACCAGATAATCCAGGTGAACTTGCCTGTTTTTCGGTTATGCTGTGTCGAGGTTTTTGAGCGATGAGTAGACCTGACCGATGGATCAAATATTCGAGCGTCGCCTTCGCGGGCATTCTTGCCGTGCTCGGCCTCATCGTTGTGGCCTATGGCGCGTATCTGGCCACATTTCTCGCTCTGCCCAAGAGTGATGAGCACCCGCCACTGCGTCTGTATAGTGGGCCATTCCTGCTGCAACCCAATCTCTCGATTGTGCACAGCCAGCTACTTGAGCGGCTGCAACGGCTGGGCTACCGACGAGTGACCGTTCCGGTGCAGACTCCCGGCGACTATCAGGTCACTGATAAGGCCTTGACGGTCTATCTTCATCCACAGCCGGAGGGCCATGTTGATGCGACGAGGGTCATGTTGCCGCTGGATCAGGGACGAGTGACGGATGTGCTTTCTCCGCTCGATGGATCGTCGCTCTTCCCTATTTTTTTGGAACCGGAACTCTTGAGCGGAGTACGTGGCGAGTCGCGCCAGGTACGCGAATGGGTTCCGTTGGCACAGATTCCTCCATCGATCGTCGAGGCCATCCTCACCATCGAAGATCGCCGGTTCTATTCCCATTTCGGCATCGATCCGATTGCGGTTGGGCGGGCGCTCTGGGCCAATTTCATCAAGGGCGGGGTGGTGCAGGGCGGCAGCACGATCACTCAGCAACTGGCGAAGAATTTGTTTTATTCGCCGCAGCGGACGATGGGGAGAAAATTCAAGGAAGCGCTGGCCGCGATGGTCTTAGAGGTGAAGTATACGAAACAGGACATCCTTGAAAGTTATCTGAATGAAATTTATCTCGGGCAGGCGGGATTCGTTTCGATCTATGGAGTGAGCGAAGCCGCCCATCGCTATTTCGGCAAGACTCTTCAGGAATTGACGGTCGAAGAGGTCGCGATGATCGCAGGCCTGGTCAAGGGCCCCAATAGCTATGCGCCGACGAAACATCCTGAGTCGGCGAAGCAGCGGCGCGATGTGGTGTTGCGGCGGCTAAGGGAGACAGGCATTCTGACGGAAGAAACGTGGACACGTGCCACGAAGAAACCGGTGCGCGTGACTCCGTCAGAGGATCTCCTGACCGATGCGCCCTACTTCGTCGATGCGGTGCTTCGGGAGGTGGAAGAGGCTGGTGTGGCCCATTTGCCAGAAGGCTTGCGGATCAACAGCACACTCGATCCTATGATTCAGCAGGCGGCCGCTCAATCGTTGGAGAAGGGACTGGCCAAATTAGAGGCCGCGCATTCCCACCTCACACCGTCACTGGAATCAGTCGTGCAAGGGGCGGTCGTGGTGCTCGATCCCAAGACCGGATCTGTGCTGGCGTTGGTGGGGGGCCGAGACTACCGGCGGAGTCAATTCAACCGTGCGATTCAGGCGCGGCGGCAACCGGGTTCGCTCTTCAAACCCTTCGTCTATCTTGCCGCATTGGAAGCGGCCCGCGAGAGTCAAGTGGGTCAGCTGACCGCGGCGAGTTTGTTATCGGACGAGCCGGTCACCTTTGAATCGGAGACCGGTTCGTGGTCCCCGCAGAACTACGATAAACAATTTCATGGGCCCGTGACGGTACGGAGCGCGTTGGAACAGTCGTTCAATGTGCCGGCGGTACGCGCCGCCAAGATGCTGGGGGCGAAGCCGATCGTACAGCTGCTGCATCGTCTTGGCGTGACAAGCGTCATCGGCGACGATCTTTCCTCAGTGGCCTTAGGCAGTTCGTCCGTGTCGTTGATGGAGATCACCTCGGCGTATGGAGCCGTTGCGAACGGAGGGATTGCCGTCAGGCCGACGGCTGTGCGCTCAATCAGGGATCGACAAGGTGACATGGTGTGGAATGGCGTGCAGGATCGGCAACAGGCCGCATCGCCTCAAGCGGCCTATGTGTTGACCTCCATTCTTGAAGGCGTCATCCAGCGAGGCACGGCGAGAAAAGCCAATGTTCTGGGATTTCAAGGTTCAGTGGCCGGAAAAACCGGCACCACCGATGGGTATCGTGACGCATGGTTTGTCGGCTACACGCCTGACGTGGTGATGGGGGTGTGGGTGGGGTTCGACGATGAACGACCGTTGCGTCTTACAGGATCGCAGGCGGCGTTGCCCATTTGGATGGATCTCGCGAGCCGGATCATTCCACCCACGGTTTCCGCGTTTGTGGCGCCGCCGGGTGTCGTCGTCCGCGCCATTGATCCGAAGACCGGGCAGTTGGCGACGTCGCAGTGCCCCGAGCAGATCTCGGAGGTGTTCATCGAGGGGACAGAGCCCGGCGTCTACTGTGAAGTGCATGGCGAGGGGATATGGGAACGTCTGCGGCATACATTTGGATTCTCCTAGCAGTTTGGAACCATCGACAGCAGCGGCCGCATCAAGGCCAAGGTGACGGCGAATGAGCGAGTCCAGTTATTGAAGACGTCGACGCTCATCGGAGAAGTCTTGACGCCGGTCCTTATCATGGAAGACGGCGCGAAGCTCCAGGGTTCGACGGATATGGGGGTGGCTGCTTGGTCCGACGAGCTTCTCAAATTGCCGGGTGGTGTCAGTGATCTCTCCGCACATCGAGCGAAGCAGGTTGTGGTGCTCGAGAAAGAGTCCAGCGGAGACGCACGGCGATAGGTCTGCCGGTCCTCTCCTTTTCGTGTCCGACCCATGACGAAGCCGCAGCTCTTCACTGCCGTGTTTTTTGCTCTCCTTCTGTTGCTGCTGTACCAGATCGCTCTGATGTTTCGGCCGTTTCTCTTTCCCGTCCTCTGGGCTGCGCTCCTTGCCCATCTCACCTATCCACTCCATGTCCGGTTCACCTCGTTCCTGCGTGGCCGGGAGGTTGTGTCAGCCTCCTGTCTCACCCTCCTAGTGTTGGCCCTCGTGGTGGTTCCGATTTCAATGATGGGAGTATTGCTGGCACGTGAAGCAAGTACGGCAGAACAGGCCATTCGCGAGTGGGTCGCAAGCGGGGCACTCCAAAGGCTGCCGGAGCAATTACGCACATGGCCGGTTATCGGAGGGCTCCTTCAGCAGTTCAATGACAGAGTATTATTGACGCCAGATTCATTGGAGCAGGGGCTTCTCTCGGCTGCGACGTTCCTCAGTCGTTTCTTTCTTGATCAGGTCGGCGATCTGCTGAAGAATGCATTTCTGCTCGTGACCGATTTCTTTCTCATGCTCTTTGCCCTGTTTTTTCTCTTCAAGGATGGGAAGCAATGGTTGGCGTCCCTCCAGGAAGTGATTCCCCTGGAGACGTCCCATAAGCAGCGAATTGTCGATCGTGTGGATCAGACCATTCGTGCCGTGGTGAAGGGGATAGGCGTGACCGCGATTATTCAAGGTCTATTCGCGGGGCTGGCCTATGGGGTCCTCGGAGTGCCGTTTCCCGTCGTATTGACGGCAGTGACAGTGATTCTTGCGCCGCTCCCCTTTGGCGGGACTGCATTGGTTTGGGGGCCTGTTGTCCTGTACTTCCTCACGGTCGGTCCGATGTGGAAAGGGCTGGTCATGCTGGGCTGGGGAATCGGCGTCGTGTCGATGATCGATCAGTTCCTTCGACCCTGGCTGATCGGGCAAGCGGTCCAGATCCCAGTGCTCTTCCTCGTATTCAGCGTCCTAGGCGGACTGGCACTCTACGGCATCATCGGACTCTTTATCGGGCCGGTTCTGGTCAGTTTGTTGATGACCACGATCCAGATTTACCGGGAGGAATATCACGGAGCTGAAACCGGTACACCATCTGGTCCAGCCACGCCGTCATAGTTCAGAAAAACCGTCATTCGTGAAACGTGAAGCGTATCTCGCAAGCCGAGAAGTTCTCTGTCTGCGAACGACGATTCATGAGTGACGAGGGTGTCCCTGCTCTCTCGATATGTTCATTCCAGTGGAATCGTAATCGCGATCCCGCCCATCACATCATTGAGTTTAAAGTCCCGTTTCGGGCTGAGCAGATGTCCGTTGTGGCAGTCGACACAGGCCTGTGAGACGGCAAGATCGGGATAGATCGCCTGAAAGTATTGCTTCTGCCCACTGTTCACGATTCCAGTGACCGGTAGGTCTGGATTCTTTCTGAGAGACTCCAGTGCGCTGCGCTCCAGGTCGCTCGCCGGAGCGTTACGTCGGTAAATGGGCCAGAGACCGATCAATCGAAACCGAACTCCGCTTCCGCTCTCGGCTGCCAGCTTGCCCGAATGCTGGAGAAATTGGGCCGGCAACATCAGGGTGTTTTCCAGCTCCCAATGTTCAGACGCGGTCGTGACGCCTTTTGCCTGAAGTCGATTAACGATTTCTGTCGTGTACAGCGTGCGATCGGCCTTGATGACGGCATAGATATAGGCCGCCGCTTTCTCCGGAGGAATGCCGGGCGAGGCTGCGCGTTCCTTTGCGGAGAGGATGGAGGGATCCCACCACAACCCAGAGATTAGGACGATGAGGGCTGTGGTGCCGAGCCAGACGTTGATTCGGTGCATGAAGCCTCCTGTGTGGGTGGCCGGTGAGAGATGACCGGGAGGGTGACGATGCAGGAGGTGCCGTTCCCTTCCTGGCTCTCGATTCTGATATCCCCTCCGAATTTCTTGAAAATGCGGCGTGCGACAGTCAAGCCGAGTCCGGATCCCTCGCCCTGGCCTTTGGTGGTAAAGAACGGGTCGAAAATTTTCGACAGATGCTGCTGGGGAATACCGGGGCCTGAATCCGCGATCGTGGTCACGACGGATGCATCGGCCAGGGAGGTCGAGAGACGCAAGGTGCCTCGGCCCTTTATCGCCTGAAGGGCATTCGTCAACAGATTTGTGAAGGCCTGTCTAAGCTGATCGGGGAGAGCTGACACACAGGTGTCTCCCGTGTAGGTTTTTTGGATGACAAGTTCTGCCGTGTCCATGCTGTCTGTGAGTGTGGTGATGGCCCGATCAAGTTCTTGTTCGAGGTGTACCGGTTGCCGCTGGTCTGCTGTCTCGCGAGCGGTGACGCCGGTGAAGTCTCGAATGATCGAGGCCATTCGACGCCCGTGCTGGACGATGTCGCGGGCATAGGATCTGACACGGTCAAGGTTGGGTTCTTCTTCGATGGCTTCTCCCAGTCCGAGAATTCCAAAAAGCGGATTGTTGAGCTCATGCCCAATTCCGGCCGTGAGGGTTCCAAGGCTGCCTGATTTCTCGGCCTGGATGAGTTGGTCTTGGAGGCGGCTCTCGTCCGTCGTATCCCTGAAGACAAGGCCGATCCGATCCTCTCCCTGATTTCTCCCTGCCATGTGGAACCACTGATAGTGATACCGTCGGGGGCCAATCTGAATTTCTTGTCGGTGACCTGGTCCCGCCGCACCCACTAGAGGGGCCAACGGGTCACGGGCAGTATTGGTGACCGCGGCATCCTCTTTTCCTGATGCCGTCGTGGCATGTTCTCCGTTCCCCGCACGTCTGAATTCTTTTCGCAGGTGCTCTCGCACCGCCGCATCGACGGGGAGTACATCGAACAGCGGGATTGATGGGGCCGAATCAAGTATGGAATGAAAGGCCGTGCGTCCGACTTGATTGATGTACTGCAGTTGTTCCTCGTGATTGACCATGATGATCGGGGTTGGGACTGCATCCAGAATCTCGTCCGTCGAGTGGAGCAGGGACTCCACTTGTTGAGTTTTACTGGTCACTTGATCGGTCAGTCCTGCAAAGGCGGCCTCCAATTGGCGATTCATTCGATTGAATTCATCGGCGAGATCCTGAATCTCATCGCCGGTCTGAATGTCGATGGGCTGCTGAAGTTCACCGCGTCCGATCAACTGTGCTGCGGCTTGTAATTTACGCACTGGCTTGACGATACGATGGGCTGCAAGGTAGCCGAGGGTCGTCATGAGTCCGACGGCGACGAGGCTGAAGACGGCCATCCAGGTAAGAAGGTGACGAATTGGAGCGAAGAGTTCGTCAGAGGCTTGCCAGACGAAGGTGTGCCAGGAGCCCTTGCCTCGATCGTCGTTCGTCGCACGGCTGGTTTCAGGCACCGGAGCGAATCCGATGAGCGAGGTTGATTGTCCGCCGTGACCATCGCTGGGCGCGCTGACCCAGCCCGGCTGAAATGGGGTGACGAGCGGAATGAGCTGTGCATCCGAGAGGGGAACCCCGGTCGGCAGAATGGGACAGCTCAGGACGATGCCGCGATGGTCGATCAGCATCACATGCCCGGTCTTGCCGAAGCGAATGGGCGAGATCGAGGGCGAGATCAACTCTTTGGCGTCGATCACGCGATGGAGCACACCGACGGCCTCATAGCGAATGCGATCCATAATGGGAAGCGAGATGCTGATGACATAGCTCTGGACACGGTCGTCGAAGTGCACATCTTCGATGAACAACTGGCCGACCCCGCGATGGGAGGCCCCTTTCCACCAGGTTGTGTCTTTATTGGCAAAAGGTGGCAGCGTGGTCGACGAGGCAATCAAGTTGCCTTCACTGTCGGTGATGTACAGCATTTTGGTGGCAGACCGGACCACTTGCGGGATCAGTTGATCGGCCTCGTTCTTGGCTCCCGAAAGATAGTCCTGAATCGTGCCGGCAATTTTCCCTTCTGTGATCGTGCGGACTGTTGCGGGATCTTTCGCCTCCCACCCACTCTTGAGTCTGTCCACGGTCAGGCGACGCTGATCTTCTGTCATGCTCAGTAGGGCATCGCGCCGTTGCTCAAGCTCGAAGATAATCGAGGGGTCTGTCGCGATTCGTGATGTGCGTCCGACCTCATCCGACATTAAGAGATCGACTTTCCGTGCCGTCTCTTCGGCTAGGGCTTTGAAGTTTTCGCCGTTGACAACCTGGATTTCGCGAGAGCCTTGCCAAAAGGCGAGACCGAGACCCATCATGAGTGGTACCACTCCCACGAGCAACATGGAGAGAATCAGTTTGGGTTGGAGCCCCCACCTCGTGTCAGAGCGAGATGGGGCGCGCGCGGGATTCATGACAGATATCCTTGTCCGGCGGGCTCGGCCTTGGGAAAGGTTAAGGTAAAGGTCGTTCCCCGATCGATTTGACTGTCGATGGCGATGGCGCCGTGCATTTTATTGACAATGGTTTTGACGTTATAGAGTCCTAGCCCCGTGCCTTTGCCGGGGGCTTTTGTTGTGAAAAATGGCTCGAAAATCTCATCGAGCTTGCTCAGGGCGATTCCGCATCCCGTATCGGAGATCCGGACATGGACCTGTCCGTCGTGGAGTGCGGTCTCAAGCGTCAGTGTGCCGCCGCCGCGCTCCATGGCATGGACCGCATTGGTGATGAGGTTGACGAGGACGTGCAGTAATTCATCCGGGTTGCCTTTGACGGCTGCGCCTGGTTGGTACTGTTTGATCATCTCAATATCGTGAAGACTTGACGCGTAGCGTGCGATTTTCAGCGCCTCGTCGAGCTTTTCGTTGACAGGCACCAGCACATCTTGATGGGGAGATGCGCGCCGTGAGTAGCGAGTGAGGTCCCGACAGATGGCACTCGTCCGTTTGACGGCTTCAATAATGTCCTGGGCTTGCTCGTGGACGGTGGTCAGGTCGCGTTCCTCTGCGAGGTTTTCCGCCAGGCCTAAAATAAGTTGCAGAGGGTTATTGATATCGTGCGCGATTCCCGCAGCGAACGAGCCGATTCCTGCAAGCTTTTCTGATTGAAGGAGTTCGGCTTCGAGCTTGGCTTCATGCTGAATCAGTTTCCATAGTAGCCGGGAGGCCGACCCACTGAGGATGTTGACCCCAGGGAGTTTGTGGGCATGCAGATATGCTTCCATCTCCGGGTCAGCAGTGGCATCCAAAATCAGGGTTACGCCGTGGTTCCTGATCAGATCCGGCACATTGGTAGTCACAGGAATCTGAAGCTCACGTGCGCGCTGGAGCCCTGGTGCAGCAGGATTACGGTCTGTAATGCCGACAATCTCAATCGAAGGGATTTGGTGCAGCAAATCGACTAGCGCGTGACCACCGCGCCCCGCTCCCAGAATGGCGACCTTGGTAGAGTCAGAGCGTTCCATTCAGGCGGTCTCCCTGTGGCAAGGTCGTGCCCCTCTGTTCTGAGGAGATAATGGAGAGGGATGTCTCTCCCCGGGACAGAGAGGATGGAGGCTCATTGTCACAGCTTTGCAAGTTCCCTCTGTTCTATGGCTCGCGCGACGGCTGATCGTAGTTTCTCTCCTTCGACCGGCTTGACGAGATAATCCACGACCCCTTGCCGGAGGAAGGAGGTCGCCATGTCGGTATCCGGGAAGCCAGTCAGTACGATGAGCGGAACGCGAGGGTAATTGCTTCGGAAGTAGGCGACGGCTTCGGCTCCATTGATTTTCGGCATACGAATGTCGCAGATGACGACGTCGAGGAGGAGCCGATTTTCGCCAGAATTAATGACCTCGATCGCCTTCTCACCGTTTTCCGCTTCAAGGACTTCATAGCCGGCTTTCTGCAGCGTCATCTTCACGACTTTGCGAATATCGGGTTCGTCGTCTACTACGAGCACTCGTCCCTCGCAGGCCTCGCCCCCGATGAAAAACCCAGATTTGAACTCATCCATGGCACCCTCCTTGGTTGATAGGTAGATGTGGTCGCGTCATGGTCGGCTCACATGTTCTTGCCCACCTGAAGCGCAATGCGCGTGCCAGGATGCTCAGGGACAAATAGGTCGTATTTCCTTGAAAAGAAGAGCCTCATGGTGAAGCGGTGCATTCAGACATGGTCGATATCCACCATCATGTGCTGAAACCCACCACCAGCTTCAGGGTCCGTACTATTACGGTGCGAAAGCTGGTTGGTTGCCCTGGAGCCGAATTGCCTTTGGGGTGAAGGCTGGAGTATTCTGACGATGCAATGAGATTGGAGGGGTGATGATTACGCCAGATATCCTGACAGAATATGTGCGCAAGACGATGCCGGATGCCGCGGTCACGGTCTCGGACCGGACGGGCACGATGAATCATCTCAAAGTGGTGGTGATCTCGGCATCCTTTGCAGGGAAGAATTTGCTGGATCGACATCGAATGATTTATCAGGCGTTGGATGCCCCGATGAAAGACGGGCGGATTCATGCGCTCGAAATTACCGCTAAAACAACCGATGAAGCTTAGGAGGCCGAGCCATGGCAGATCCCATTCAAGAGGAAATTGACAAAGAAGTCGCCACGCACAAGATTTTGATCTACGGCAAGGGCACCAAACAAATGCCGATGTGTGGGTTCACGAGAGAGACGATACAGTTCTTCGATAAGTACGGGTACCCGTTTGAACTCATCGATGTTTTGTCTCAACCGACCAAGCGAGAAGCGCTCGCAAAAATGACCAACTGGCCGACCCTTCCCAAGGTGTTCATTGATGGGCAGTTTTACGGCGACACCGATGTGCTGGATCCGATGGCGGCCAAAGGCGAGATAGAGCCGCTGCTGAAAAAAGCATTCGGAAAGTAGGCCAACGGGCAGAAACTCCGCCGCCTGCACCTTCGAGGGCGCCCAACTAGCCCTTGCTCGCTCGAAGCTCGTAAACTCGTCCAAAGCGACTCAAACAGTATGCGCTTCGCCGTTGCTCACAAAGAGCAACGGCCGCGAGCCGGGACAAGTTGTGTCCCGCCCTCTCCGGTGAGGGTGATCTCCGTTTCCGTCCGTCGGCCTATTATTGTGGTTTCAGCAGCGGTTGGGAGAGAAAGAAGCAGAGAGGTCTGCTCGCGCAACGCGAATATTCTCACCCGCCCTCCCTATTATTGATCTCGCAGCGGTATAAGAAAGGAAGGGCATTGGTGTGGTTCTGTGCTTGCGCGCGCGCGGCATGAGAAGAATGTAAAGGAAGCAATCAGACCATCCTTCTTGATCGTCGAGGCCGCACGACGCTGCAGGGACATTGCATAGAGGCCGTTGAAATTCAGAATGTTCCATCTTTTTCTCAAACGAATCAGTTGACGGGTGATGCGCTACACGCTACAGTTGAAACATGATAGCGAGTTTCAGGCACAGGGGGCTTAAAAGGTTTTTCGAGGAGGGTGATTCTCGGAAGCTGCCGCCGGACATGGTCGACCGAATTAAGGCAATTCTGGCGCGGCTGCATCAAGCGGAGGTGATTGAGGATATGAATGTCCATTCCTACAGGCTTCATCCCTTGAAGGGAAGCCGGAAAGGGGAATGGGGCGTAACGGTGAGGGCGAACTGGCGCATGACCTTCCGGTTTGAGGAGGGTTATGCGATCGAGGTTAATTTAGAGGACTACCCTTGATAAGGAGAATGGTATGAAGACTTTAAAAATGAAGAATCCACCCCATCCTGGGTTTTCGGTGCGTGTGGACTGTCTGGAGCCGCATGGCTTGAGTGTGACCGAGGGGGCAAAGATCCTCGGTGTGTCGAGGTCTGCCTTGAGTCATCTGGTGAACGAGGGTGCAGACCTGTCGTGGGATATGGCTATTCGCTTAGCCAAGGCCTTTGGCAGTACGCCGGAAGGATGGATGCGGTTGCAGTTTCAGTATGATGCGGCCCAGGTGGAAGAACGATCCAAAAAAATCAAAGTGAAGATGTTCGCTGACGTGGTTCATGCGTGAAGAGCGGGGGAAGGACGTCTGCCAAACTCTCCTGCTCGCGCAACGCGCGGCCTGGGAAGGCCCTCGTTGGTCGCGCGCAGTGAGAGCATAACAGCCGCCCTTCCTGTTTTTGTCACTCAGCGGCTTGAGAGAGGAAGGAAAGAGAAGAGCGGCCTAGCTTGGTCACAACTGCTCACGGAACCCCCACGATGAAACGGTGGTCGTTCGACGTGCGCAGTTGTGATCAAGCCAGGCACCACGTTAATAGATCCAGAGGCGAACCACGAAGAAACCACTTGGACTTAGATCCCAATCCTGGCAAGATCCTGCATGGGTCCTATCCAGCGTCGCAAGGCAATTGGATCTTATACGGAACCAGATAATACATAGTTAGGTTGCGAAAACCATGGACGCAGGGGAGCAGAAAGCACTCGATGATATTGCAACGCACGGGTGCCATATCATTAACGTCTTGGCTGAGGGTGAGCAACCAGAGTTCTCCTACTCTGTGGGAATTCAACAATCCACCCAGAGGCCCGAGGCGATCGTTATTGGCCTAAAACATCCAATCGCAATGTTTGTCATTAACGAGTACAACTCACGCCTCAAGGCCGGAGAAACATTTGCAGTTGGTAAATTCTACTCTGGTTTTATCGAAGGCTTCGACTGCTATATCGAGCAAGTTCATAAAAAGCATTACCGAGAGTATTTTGGCTGGGACATTTGGCTGTATAAAGGAACAGATTTTGAGGTCATTCAGTTTGTGTACCCATCTACTCAAGGTATCTGGCCATGGGACAATGAATCCACCGGATGGTTTAAGAATTGGCAGCCAATACTTACCGAAAATGGCAAGCCAACAATCGCAACCTAACTACCGGTTCCACGGGATGTCGGCGCTGTGGTGCCGCCGTCCGTGAACCAGGCCGTTAGGTCGGTACAAATCTCGGCATGTGCGTTGATTGGTAACCGCTTCTTCGACTCGGCAAGCGCTTCTTCATTACACAATCACTGCACGGGGTGAGGAGGCTGAATCTCACCTGCGCGCGTTCAACGAGGGCCTTCTGAGGCCGCGCGTTGCGCGAGCACAGAAGATCCTCGGGCTCCATCTCCTCCTCGGTTCCAAACACCTGCTCAAGGGAGTGGTCGAGGCTGCCCTTTACTGCGCGCATCGAACGAGCACTTTCTGAATGTGCGCGTTCTGCGAGCAAGAAGGGCACCTGGCCACTCCCTCCCCTGCTGGCGGGATTTTTCAACAGCCTGCTAGTTATTCGACGACGATGACGGCCTGCATGTTGTGACCTGGCATGTCGCATAGGTATGAGAAGGTTCCGGTGCGTGCCGGCGTAAACTGAAATTCGATGAGGCCGTCAGGCGGGATGATCACTTTCTTGAGTCCTTCCGGACCGAACTCCGGGGCTCCGTTGCCGGCCAGGTTGAGGTCGTCGCTCAGGAAAAGTTCCTTGGCGACGACGGTGTGGAGTTCTGTATCGTGGTTACGGAACCGCAGCACGGTCTTGCGACCCTGATGCAGGTGGATCTGTTGGGGAATGAATATCCGTGAGCGAATCTCTATGGTGACCGGCTCCATCTCGAATTCAGTTGAGAGCGTAGCGGTGGGGGTTGCGAGCACAAGCGCAAGGCCTATGACCCAGAGCGTGTCTTTCACTGTGCATTGGCCGCATCGAGGATCGCGCGGCGCATATTTTTCCGGTCGACCGACGTCAACTGTGGGGCCGGACGATGTCGGCAAAGCGTGACGGTGTGTTGGAGAGAGGCGATGAAGACTTCGCAGTTCGGGCAGGCTCCCATATGGCGTCGTATCTCCGTACACACGTCGGAAGGGAGTTCGTCGTCGATATAGGCGGATAATTGCCGGAGGAGATCCACGCAATCGCCCTGACGATGGCTATGGCCGTGAGTCGATGTCTGGGACTGTTTTCTCGGCGTCGTGGTTTTCTTCTTCGTCATGAGTGCAAGCTCCCGGGCTTGTGACCGTCGTGGTGGGTGATGCCGCGGGCGCTGAGCTCTCGCCGCACAAACAACCGTGCCCGGTGCAATCGAGATTTCACCGCGCGCTCATTCACGCCCATGATCGCCCCCACTTCTTTGGCGCTTAATCCTTCCATATCTCGAAGCACGAGCGCCATCCGATATTTGGGGGGCAGTTGCTCGATCGCCTGGTCGAGGGCCTTCCGAAGCTCCTTGTTCTGTAGCGCCTCTTCGGGACTGAGTCCGTCGATCGGAATCTGAAGGCGAAACTCTCCCTCGGAGGTGGGGACGAACTCTTCCATCGATAGCTCGTGTTCCGGTTGCCCTTTGCGTTTGCGCCGCATCCGTATGCAGGCCCGCGAGGCGATGGTGTACAGCCAGGTAGAGACTCGCGCGTCGCCTCGGAAATCTTTGAGTCCTTGGTAGGCATTCAGAAAGGTTTCTTGAACGAGATCCTTTGCCGCTTCCGCCTCGCCGCACAGGCGATAGGCGTATCGATACATCAAATCGACATGGTCTCGATACAGCCTGTCAAATCCATCTGGATCTTGCCTGGTTGGGTGTTGGGGAGGCGTTTTTGGAGCAATGGCGCGCATGGCTGAGGCGAAGTCTAGGGGGTCGGCTGAGGCCTGTCAAGCAAACCTAGCAGGATGCTGAAAAAGTCCGCCAGCGTCGTTCTCGCATCGCTCAGAGGCTCAACGTACCGAAGCGTACGCCTCGCCTCTTCGCTCGCTGCGGCCTTGCTGAACGGCCTTTTTGAGCATCCTGCTTGAGCAGGGCCGCTATCTATCTATATGTATGGCTTTCGGTTAGGGGGTTGGTGAAGCACTGTGTCGGGGAGTGGCTGTTTCAGCGGATGGAAGTGTGACGGTGACGTGTCCACTGTCGATGTGCACCGTGATCGGTTGTCCGACTTTCACACGGGGGACTCCGATCTTTGAATTGAGCATGACCAGGCCGACAGGGGTGCGGACAAAGACGAAGTTGGATTTCAGTTTCGAAACGGTTCCTGAGAGGAGGAGTTGTACGTCTGAGCCGGCCGGCGGGGTTTGGCTGATCTGCAGGTCGAATTGCAAGTCGTGCACTCCACTGATGGTATTGGTCTCATCGACTTCCACGGTCAGCGGTTCGCCTTCGCGATAGCTGGTGAGGTGTTCTTCCAGTTTCCCGGCATGGACCGTCAGGTCACCGTCGGGCCCCCCCCAATGCAATGTTCCTGGCTCATTGGTTCCGGGTGTCATGGGCCCGCTAAGATAGCGATGGACCAAGGTATCGTCCCCTCTCTTACGGATCTCGACGAAGACATGACGCTCATGCACCCAAAACCGTATTTCCTGCGAGGCCTTGAGATCTTTCAGCGTGGTTTTGGAACTGAGACTCAGCAGTCCGATCGGGGTCTTGAGGAAGACGATCCCGGCCTTGGTTCGCCAGACCGATCCCCGGAGCCTTATGAAAGGATCGATGGTGACTGGGGCTACGGAGGCAACGGGAGCATCAGGGGGTGGATTAGGGATTGGATCAGAAGTCGGGCCAGGAGTCGGATCAGGGGTTTCAGCGGTTGGGAGCGGAAGCGTTTCTGTTTGTTCTGGTGGCTCCTCGGCATGGACGGGGCTGATAAGAGTGCCGACGACTAACAGGGTGCAGAAAGACCCGATCGCACATCGCAGCAAGGAGCGAAGTGAGAAATTGTGCAACCTGCTGGGTTGAGAGTTGCCGCGACCTGTCGCGGGGTGAGTTTCTCTATAAGTGGAACGCATCATCAGCGTGATGCGAATAGCATGATGTCCGCGAGGGAGTCAAGGTGCAAGCCGCTATGACAGCGGGTTGGAGGCCTGTCCTTACGACATGACGTCACTGGCAGAAGGATAGACGTCGGTGGGGAGATGGGAAAGCCGTGCATTCGCAGCTGCGTAAGGAGCGGAGAA
The DNA here is from genome assembly GCA_005116885.1 of Nitrospira sp. Lineage (GTDB taxonomy): Bacteria > Nitrospirota > Nitrospiria > Nitrospirales > Nitrospiraceae > Palsa-1315. Next base: position 102,987 of record SWDP01000039.1, on the reverse strand, counting down.
CAGGGGAGTGAGGGTCAGAACGACACGGATCTCACTATTCGATGCGCTCGGAACTCCGAATCCTGTGAGGAGGAGGGATGGTGTGACCATGTGGCAGATGCGGCGCATTTCGAATTGTGTCCAGTCCTGGGCCTCGATTCGACGCCGGAGTTGTGCCAGCACGTCGAGACAGAATTCCGTGATAATCGACGGCGTGGATTCTGGCGCCATCTGCGGCCAGTGTTCATGGGATGTCCCAAACAACGCCATCAGTGCGCGGGCCGGTCCATTCATGTGCAGAATGCGAGCGGATGAGGAAAGCACGATCATGCCTGAGTCGGAGGAAGAGAGGAGAGGGGCCTGTCTCATCTCTGCTCCGGAAACTGCATTCTGAGAGAAGGTATCCCGGTTTTGCTGAGGCGATTGTGGCACGGATATCCTTTCGCGGAAGTGGTCTTGGGACTGTGCAAGAGTCGCACCGAAGTGAGTGCTTTAGGAAGTGTGATTATCCTGCAGATACCGACTCTAACATGACGCCGTGAGTGAGATTGCGCACAAAACCGGTATGGTGGTGGCAGAAATTGAACCGGCTACTTTTTGCGAACGAGCATACGAATCGGGGTTCCCTCGAATCCATATTCCTCACGGAGTTGGTTCTCGAGAAAGCGGAGGTAGGCGGGGGTAATGTTGTCCGGATGACCGACGAATAAGGCAAAGACCGGCGGGTGTGTGGCGACTTGGGTCATGAAGGCCGATTTGGTGATCTTCGTCGGTTTGCCCTTCCGCACCGGCAGAGGGTGGGTGGCGAGGATCTCCTGGAGGAACTTATTCAACGCTCCGGTCGGGATTCGTTTTGAAAACGCTGCAAATACCCGATCGATAGTAGGAAAGAGCTGGTTCAACGAGCCAGGGTTCGCCGCAGAGGCGAAGAGGACGGGAGCCCAAGTCAGGAAGGGAAAGCGTCGATGAAGTTCCTGCTCGACTTCCTGCCGGGCCTGGCTGTCGCCTTCTCGGAGGTCCCATTTATTTACCAGCAGGAAGCAGGCCCGTCCTTGCTTGATGATGATCCCGGCGATCTTCGTGTCCTGCTCAGTCACGCCTTCCGTGGCATCGAGTAGCAAGATCCCGAGGTCGGATCGGCCGATGGCTAAGTGCGATCGGACCACGCTATAGCCTTCGATCCCCCGGTCTATCTTTCCGCGCCGCCTGATACCTGCCGTATCAGTGAAGAGATACCGCCGTCCTTGGTGAAGGGCGATTGAATCGATCGAGTCTCTGGTGGTTCCCGGCACATCGCTGACTACCACACGGTCTTCTCCGAGCACGGCATTTACCAACGTGGATTTGCCGACATTCGGCCGCCCCACCACGGCAATGCGGGGTATCGTCGACTGCTCAGGGTTCTCACCTGGGTCAGGGAGGAGCGGATAGATATCATCTAGGAGTTCGGAGACACCGATCCCGTGCTCCGCGGAGATAGGGTATAGCCTGTCGGTGCCCAATTGATAGAAGTCTGCCACGAGCGTTTCGACTTTGGGCGTGTCGATCTTGTTAATCACGACAAACAACGGCTTCGGCGTTCCGCGTATGAGACGGACCACTGCCTGGTCCGGGGTCGTCAACCCAGTCCGGCCATCCATCAGCAGGACCAAAATGTCCGCTTCTGCAATGGCCAGCTCCGATTGACGTTTGATGAGGGCCAGCATACCTTCCGAGGCCGACGGGTCCAGGCCTCCTGTGTCCACCAGGCGGAACGGCCGATTTCGATAGGTGCCGTCGGCATAGTTACGGTCCCGCGTGACACCGGGGACGTCGTCTACGATGGCCGTGCGTTTGCCGAGCATGCGATTGAAGAGCGTCGACTTGCCGACGTTCGGCCGACCGATAATGGCCACAATGGGGGGGCGAGCCGTTGAGACTGACGGCGCCGGTGCTGTCTGTATGGGGGTGTTCTTGGTGCGTGGCATGGGAGATTATAGATCGACCGTAACATAAGAATTTTGGCAAACACAACCAGCTCGTCTTCTCAGTCGACCTCCGATATACTTTCCCAATGACGCAGCACACAGCACGCAGCCCTCAGCACTTGATCAATTGGGACGAGATCGACGATGTCCTGCTCGATATGGACGGAACGTTACTCGATCGCCATTTCGACAATTTCTTTTTCGAAGAGGAGTTGCCGCGTCGTTATGCCGCGCTCCACGGCCTACAGCTCGAAGAGTCTCGCGACACCCTCATGGCGATGTATCGCTCGGTTGAAGGTGAATTAGCCTGGACCGATCTGCATTATTGGACGCAGCGAGTGGGAATCGATGTGGTGGCATTGCATCGTGAGTTAGATCACATGATCGGGTTCCTACCGGGGGCGGAAGAATTCTTGCAATATCTTCGCCGGCTTGGGAAGCGTGTGACGATTGTCACCAATGCACATGAGGCAGGTGTGTCGGTGAAGACGGCTAAGACCGGACTCGATCAGCATGTGGATCGAATCGTCAACGCGTTTGAAGTAGGGTTTCTCAAAATGCGACCGGAGTATTGGCCTCATT